>JAKSOF010000001.1 GCA_024405735.1 Victivallaceae bacterium
ATCTCTCATCTCTCATCTCTCATCTCTCATCTCTCATCTCTCATCTCTCATCTCTCATCTCTAAAATCGCAGGAGATTTTAAGGGGGCAGGGGGATCTTTAACAAAAAGTAAAAACTACCACAGCGAGCCGACGAGTACCGCAGACGCGACAGCGTCGAGGAACGGATCGAGGGGAGCCGGGGGCACCCCCGAAAATCGACCGAAGCCGCGAAGCGGGGCGCACCCTCTTACGGGTGCGCAGGAGATTTTAAGGGGGAATCACTCGCTGAAAAGCGTCTCCCCGTTTTCGAGTTTGCGGACGGAAAGCTTCTCCCCGTCGTAAAAGCCGAATGTCGCCGGGAAACCGTTTTTCGGCAATGAGATGGAGCCGGGATTGAAAATGGTTATATCTTCTTTTTCGGCAATTCCCGGGATGTGGGTATGACCGTGCGCCAGTACGTTTCCCGTGCCGACGGGGGGCAGATGCCCCGCATTCCACAAATGTCCGTGCGTCAAAAAGAAACGCCTTGCCGGCAGATCCAGTTGCGTGTAATCCGCCATCATCGGGAAGCGGAGCATCATCTGGTCGACTTCCGAATCGCAGTTGCCGCGTACCGCGAGGATTTTGTCTGATTTGGCATTGAGCAACTTTGCGGCTTCAACGGGGTCGTAGAAGTCCGGGATCCCGTTGCGCGGACCGTGGTAGAGCGCGTCACCGAGGAATAAAATCCGGTCGGGGCAAAGTGCGTCGGCAACGGAAAAAAGTTTTTTTAATGCCGATGGGACGCCGTGAACGTCGGAAAAAAAGAGAAGTTTCATAACCCTTGCTCGATACGCCGGGTCAGTTCGGGGATCGCCTTTTCAAAGCAGACTCCGTACCAGTGATCGGCGGGCGTCGCGTGGATCGCCGCGCAGACGATGTCGGCGGCGAGCGCGGCGGCGTCGAATGCGGAAAATCCGCGCAACAGCGCTCCCGCGAAAACGGAAGCGTAAACATCGCCCGTCCCGTGTGAAGTGCGGTTGATCCGGGGATTGAAATCGTAGCGGATATTTTTGCCGTCGCTGACGGCGATGCCGAGTTTGCTTTCCTCAAAGGAAACTCCGGTCAGAATGACGTTTTTGATGTCGAGCTGATGCAGTTCCGCGATAAGTTCCCCGATTTCCTTTTGGGTGTATCCGGCAAGTTTCGGCTCTCTGCCGAGGAGAAAGGCGGCTTCCGTCAAGTTGGGCAAAAGATAATCCGCCCCCATGCAGAGCCGCTTCATCTTTTGCGGGAAATCCGCGTCGAAGCCGGGGTAGAGTTTGCCGTTGTCCGCCATTACTGGATCGACGATGCGGAGCGCGCCCGGCGCGGCGCATTTTTGGATGATCTCAAGGATCGGATCGATCTGGTCGGCGCAGACGTATCCCGTATAAAATGCGTCGAAGCGCAGATTTTCCTTTTGCCAGCTTTCGAGGATCGGTTTCATATCGGAAGAGAGGTCGCGGAAGGTATAATTGTGAAACCCTCCCGTGTGCGTCGAAAGCACCGCCGACGGCAGGATGACCGTTTCGATGCCGCAAGCGGAAATGACGGGCAATGCGACTGTGATCGAGCATTGCCCGAAACAGGAAATGTCTTGAATGGTAAGCAGTTTCTTTTCCATACGGATTCTCTTGTAAAAATGAAATAACGTTCTTTTAATATAACACAAAAGAGATGTTTTTGCTAATTTTTTATTGGAGTGTGATCAGCGTGATTTCCGCGGTCGTGCCGAAGCGGACGGGCATACCGCCCCAGATACCCGTCCCGTCGGAAACGTAAAGTTTCATCTTGTTGACTTCGTACCAGCCGGAAACGAATCCGTCGTTGTGATCGGCGACGTATTTTTTCAACCCGGGAAAAAGTCCGCCGTGCGTGTGTCCCGAAAGTTGGAGGATATAGCCCAGTTCTGCATTTTTTGCGGCATCGCGCGGCACGTGTGAGAGGAGGATCGCCGGATAAAGGCTGCCGGATATGGCGCGTCCGGCGTCGGGAACGACGTCTCCCGTCTTTTCCGATTGATTGTTGGTGATGCCCGCGACGGTCAAATGACAGGGGAGGTCGACGCGGGCGTTTTCCAGCATCTGAATATGATGATCGAGAAAAAATCCATTCCAGTCGCGGTAGCCGGAGTAGTATTCGTGATTTCCGGCGACGCCGAAAACGCCGTATTTCGCGCGCAGATCGCCCAGTTCGCTCAACTTTTTGGCGAGATCGTCGTTTTCTCCCTCGTAGTAGCCGTCCATATTGTCGCCGAGCAAGGCGATGATGTCGGCGTTAAGACGGTTGGTCTTTTCGACGATACGGCGTATGTCTTGTGCCGAGCAGCGCAAATCAGCGTGGATGTCGGTCAATACCGCGATTTTGACGCCTTTGGCTTCTTCGGGAAGGTGCGGGATCGTGACGGTATAACTTTTAACGACCGGCTCTCTCGCCCCGTTGTACAGCCCCCATGCGGCGATGAAAAGAGAGATCAGCAAGAGCGCGAAATCGGTTTTGCGGTCGGCGGCGGTACGCCATTTGCCGCCTTTTGCCGCGCGGATGAGCCGCCAGACGCCGGGAAGGATCAGCAACAGCGCAAAGACGATCAGCGCAAATAAAAGTCCCGCCATCATCAGATAGAGCCAGCCGGGGATCGGCGGCGGCACGAAAGGGTGTCCTGTAATAAACGCAAAGATCCGCAACCGGAAAGCGATCGCTCCCACGGCGAATGCAAGCAGGCATTTCGCGATCCGGGAAATTTTAAGCGGCAATATCGCAACGCCGGAAACGATGACGAAAATCAATGCGTTATAGGTGAACATCGTTTGAAATACGGTTTTACCGTCCGTTTCCCGTCGGAGAAACGATCAGTATCTCATAGGTCATCGCCACCGCGTTGTCGAGCGTCATCAGCTTGTTGTCGGAACTGTTTCCCCAGGGATCGCGGTAGATCACCCGGTCGATCCCGCCTTTTTTATCGACGGCATAGCCTGTGATGATGCGCATATGACCGCCCGGAGTGCGGTCTTTCGGATCAAGATTCATCTCGACCGACCAGAGCATCGGGATCCCGTTGTCGATGTTTTCCTTGAGGAGCGTCAACATCAATTCGCGCAATTCTTTGCGGTTTTTGGCAAAAAGCGGGACTGCGATATGGGGATCGGCGACTTCCAAAGCGCGCATCCCCGACTGCGCGAATTTGCGCATCTTGCCTTTGGGGGCGACGGAACCGTATGCGTCAAAAAGCCGGTCGAATTCCGGTTTCGACAGACGGTAAACATAACGGATGGCAAAACCGGGGATCTGGTTGTTTTCAAACGCGGCGACGATCATTCCGGTCGAAGTCCCGGTTTTTTTACTGCTGTCAAAAAGTTTGGCAAGTTTTTTTTGCGGGATCTTTTCGTCGTAATAACGCAACACCATCGAGGTCGCCGCCGGGGCGCAGAAATTGCGTTTTTGCGAAACGTGCGGGATTTTGTCGATGTAGACTTTGTCATTGACGCGCTTGACGTTTGCGGAGAAGTTTTCAACGGCGACGAGCGGCAATGCCATCAAGGCAAGAAAGAAAAAAATCTTTTTCATAACGGGAGATCCTGTTTTATATCTGCTGATATAAAATAGCGCACCCGTCGGAAAAATGCAATATCTACCGCAGGCGAAACCTGCGGTTTTTACCGGGCGTTAAAAATCCTTCGTTTCTCCAAGGGCAAGTTCGTCGAAACGGCAATCGGGCAGGGCGTTTTTCAAATAAGCGATCGCCGCTTCCCCGGTGCAATGAAGCAAGGCAAGACGACGGATCCTGATGCGTTTCAAAAAAGCGGCGGTCAAGGCAAGACGCGCCGCATCGGCGCAACGCAAATGCAAGCCGCCGACGATGGTGCGGATTTTGATTTCGGGGTGGATTTTCTGACAGAAAAAGAGCGTATTGAGGATCCCCGCGTGACAGCATCCCGTGACGAGGACGCCGCCTGCCGTAAGCAGAGCCGTTTCCTCCGGAATGTTATCCGGCATCGTGCAAGTTTTGTCGTGGAAAAAATTTCCGCCGCAATCTTCCGCCGTGACGCGGGGGATGGGGCCCGTGAGAAAAACGCCTTTGGCGATTTCCTGAAACGCCGAAACGGGATGAAAAACGGTATGAGACAATACTTTTTTTGCCGCTTCCGGCATCGTGAGACAATGGACTTCGCCGTCGTCGTGGCGACTGTAATGGGGCATCGCGACCCCCTGACACGCATAGATTTTTTCGGGCGACAAACGGCAAAGTCCGCCCGTGTGGTCGCGGTGGCCGTGGGAAAGGATCACTCTCGCAATGGACTCGGGAGCGATCCCCGCCTGCCGGAGATTGGGTACGAGCGCCGCGCCCGCGCCCGTGTCGAAAAGGTAGGGACAATTCCGGTAATTCAACAGCATCGCCAAGCCGAATTCCGCGCGGAATCCCGGTGTTTTGCGGTCATCGACGAGCAAGGTGATTTTCATAAGGTCACACCGTCCTTGAAAATCGCAATCTCCTCAAAGGCGTTGTTTTCGTTGGCGGCGGCTTCGCCGTTGACGACGGCAAGGATCTTTTTTCGGAAATCCCGGTCGACTTCGGCGGGATCCCGGCGCAAGACTTCCGAGGCGTCAAAGTCGATCCAGTGCGCTTTGTTTGCCGCAAGTTCCTGATTGGTCGCGATTTTGACGGTCGGCACGACGGTGCCGAAAGGCGTCCCGCGCCCGGTGGAAAAGAGGATCAACTGCGCGCCCGCCGCGGCAAGAAGCGTCGACGCCACCATGTCGTTGCCGGGACCCGTCAGCAGATGAAGTCCTTTTTTGCGGACGGCTTCGCCCATATTCAGAACATCTTCAACGGGCGCGCTGCCCGCTTTTTGCGTACACCCCAGCGCCTTGTCTTCCAGCGTCGTGATGCCGCCCGCCTTGTTGCCGGGAGAGGGGTTTTCCGAAACCGTTTCGCCGTAGCGGAAAAAGTATTGCTTGAAACCGTTTATCATGTTGACGCACTTGTCAAAGACTTCGCGGTCGCGGCAACGGCGCATCAACAGCGTTTCCGCCCCGAACATCTCGGGGACTTCCGACAGGATCGTTGTGCCGCCCTGTCCGTTGAGAAAGTCGCTGAAACGGCCGATCAGCGGATTGGCGGTGATGCCGCTCAACCCGTCGGAGCCGCCGCATTTCAAACCGACGACGAGGCGATCAAGCGGACAGTTTTGCCGGCGGTCTTTGGCGGCGAGCGCGGCAAGTTGCCGCAATGCGGCAAGCCCCGCTTCGATCTCGTTCTTTTCCTCCTGCGCGACGATGAAGCGGATGCGTGCCGTATCGTAGTCGCCCAGCGTTTTTTTGAATTCGGAAATCGTGTTGTTTTCGCATCCCAATCCGACAATCAGGACTCCGCCCGCGTTGGGATGCCGGGCGAGATCGGCGAGGATCTGCCGCGTCAGCGCGTGGTCGGCGCCGAGTTGGGAGCAACCGTAGGGATGCTCCAGCGCGAGCGCGCGGTCGACGTTTTCCGGCAGTTCCGAGTTGATCTTGTTTGCTAAAGTCCGCGCCAGTTGATTGACGCATCCGACGGTCGGGATGACAAAAAGATGATTGCGGATGCCGACTTTGCCGTCGCTCCGGATGTAACCGGAAAATTCCGGCGCGTTTTCTTCCTTGGGAACTTCGGTGAAACAGGGCGCGTATTGATAGTCGAGCAAGCCGGAAAGATCCGTCGCCATATTGTGGCTGTGAACGTGCTCTCCTTGAGAAATCGCGCGCGTCGCGTGACCGATGGGCATTCCGTATTTGACGACGGTTTCCCCTTGGGCGATGGCGCGAAGCGCGATCTTGTGGCCGCGCGGGACATCTCCGCCGTCGCTCAAAACGACTTCGACGTTGTCCAGCGGATGGATCCGGAAAGTTTTCATCATTGCAAGAGATCCTTCAACGCCTGCCGGACGCCGTGTTTTTCGATGTTTTCAAGATGACGGGAAACCGTTTCCGCAAGAAGGGGGACGCTGGTAAGATCCATTTCCCAGAAATCCTGATTGGCGAGCGCGCTCCTCGTGAATTCCCCGGCGGCAAGCCCGCGGTTCCGGGCGAAAAACGCGAGCACTTCCGGCGAGTCGGAAACGGGATAATTTTTTCCGTCGACGCACCCCGTCGCCTTGCCTTCACGATCCACTTCGATGCGGTAAAAACGCAAAAGCGCCGCAAGCGCGAACGTGAGGAATTTCGGCAGTTCACCTTTCATTTTGAGGTAGTCGAGCAACGTCGGCAACACGCGGACTTTGTATTTCGACACCGAGTTGAGCGAGATCGAGAGCAACTGATGGTGCGCAAAGGGGTTGAGGAAACGTTCGACGATGGAGTCGGCGAAAAATTTCTTTTCGGCATCCGGCAACGCGACCGTCGGAAAGATCTCGTCGTAGATCGAGCGACGCACGATTTTGCCGAAAAGGGGATCATTCATCATCTCGTCGACCTGTTTCAAGCCGCCGAGGATCGCCGCGAGCACGTTGGCGGTGTGCGCCCCGTTGAGGAAGCGCACTTTGCGGGTGCGGTAAGGCGTGAGGTCGTCGGTGATGCAGACGTTGAAACCGCATTCGGCAAGCGGCAGTTCCTTGAGTGCATCAGGCGCGCATTCCAGTACGAAAAAGTGGAAAATTTCGCCGCAGTCGATCAGTTTGTCCTCGTAGCCGAAAGATTTCTCCATTTCCGCGGCTTCGGCACGCGGATACCCGGCGACGATCCGGTCGACGAGCGTATCGACGAAAACGCATTCTTGCTCGATGTATCCGGCAAATTCAGTGGGCAATTTCCACAGTTTTGCATATTGGAGGATGCACTTTTTGAGGGTCTTGCCGTTGTGCTCGATAAGTTCGCAGGGGATGAAAGTCACCCCCGGCAGATGTTGCTTGAAGCGTTCAAAAACGAGCGCCGTAAGTTTCGCCGGAAACGTCGTTTGCGTTTTGCCGGGTGTGTAGGCTTCCTCTTTGTACTCGATGCCCGCCTCGGTCGTGTTGGAAAAGATGAATTTGACCGTCGGCTTGGAAAATTCTTTCTGCAACGCTTCCCATTGCGTGTAGGCGTCGATACATCCCGCGACGACTTCGATGATCTCGCGTTTTTCGACGACCTTGCCGTTGGAAACGCCGCGCAGTAAAAGCGTGTAGAGCCCCTCTTGCGCGTTGATCGCTTCCGCCATCCCGCGCGGTTGCGGCTGAACCAGAGTGACGGAACCGTTGAATTTGCCCTGCTGATTCATTCCGTTGAGCATCCAGTCGATAAAGGCACGCAGGAAATTTCCTTCGCCGAATTGGATCGCGCGGGTCGGCAGAGCAACGGGGGCGGTGCGTTTCAACAACATTTTTTGGTCTCCTTAAATTATACGAAAAAGTGCTTTTGTCGGTGCCGGAATAAACTATACTGCAACTTCGTGCAAAGAGCAATGGTAATTTTGTAACAAGTGCTGGTAATTTTATCGTGTGCGCGCCGCCGCCGCGAGTTTTCCGCTCGAAAAGGCGAATTGCAGATTGTAACCGCCGCACGGTCCTGTGAGGTCGAGCATTTCTCCGGCGAAAAAGAGATCGCGCACAAGTTTGCTTTCCATGGTTTTCGGATCGACTTCGCGCAGATCGACGCCGCCGGACATCGCCATCGCCCGGGACATCGGGCAGAGTTCCCGGAGCGTCAGAGGCTGTTTTTTGAGCGAATTTGTCAGGGAAATGATCGCGGCGTTGGAAAGATCCATATTGAGTTTTTCCTCCCCGACGCTGTTTTGTACGAGGATGCGCGCGAGCGCCTGCGGCAAAAATTTCCCGAGCGAATTATGCACGTGCTTTTTGGGAGAACTCCGTCTTTCCGTTTCCCAGAAACCGTACCAGAAATCCCGGTCGAGTTCCGGCGTGAAATCAAGATGGAGCGTCAAATTTCCCGCTTCGGCAAAGGCGCGGTAGGCGTCGCGCGAGAGGTCGATCGCCGCCGGACCGGAAATGCCGTCCGCCGTAAAGAGCAGAATGCCGCGCGTCAGGCATTGTCTGCGTCCCGCGCCAAAAGTAAGTGCCGCATCGTCCAATGAGATGCCGGAAAGCGTCCGCACCCACGTTTCGGCGAGCAGTAACGGCGCCATCGCGGGGGAGGGCGCAATGATATGGTGGCCCGCATCCCGGCTTAAAGTCAATGCGGCGGAGGTGCCGCCCAGCGCCGGAGCCGCCGTGCCGCCGCCGGCGAGAATGACGCGGTCGGCGGCGAAAAATTCGCCTGACGCGATGACGCCGACGGCGCACTTGTTTTCGATGACGACGCGCTCCACTTGTTTGCGGCAGAATATCTTTCCGCCGTGGTCGAGGATCGGGCGCAAAAAGGCGTCCGCGATCTCGGAAGAGCGACCGCTTGCGGGGAAATAGCATCCGTCGCTTTGAAGGAGGATTTTTACGCCCCGTAACTTCAGATGCTTTAAAAGCCACGCTTGCGGCGCATAGTCAAGAGCATCTGCCATAAAACGCCCGTTGCGTCCGAAAGACGCCATGAATTTTTCTTCGGGCAAGTCGTGGCTGAAATTACATCTGCCGCCGCCCGTCGCCAGCAATTTGACGGCGGGGCGCGGAAGTTTTTCCAGAAGAAGCGTGTCGCAACCGCGTTCGACGCTGTGCAGCGCCGCCGAAAGTCCGGCGGGACCGCTTCCGCAGATGATGATTTTTTCCGGCATCGTATTTCCTTTTTCATAATATAGCGAAAACTTGAAGCGTTTGCAATCCTTTTGTTGCATAAAAGAGGCGTTGGCGGTATAGTATATGAAAAACATCCCGGAGAAATTCAAGTTATGCAAAAAGAAATCCCTTCGGTGACCTTTCAGGTCGATCACGAAAAAATGGATTGCGGCATTTTTTTGCCGATGACGGAAACGATTGGCGGCATCCCCGTCAAAACGCTGGACATCCGCGTGGCGAAGCCTTATTGCGACGCCGTATTGACCACGGGCGAAGCGCATACCGTCGAGCATATGCTCGCGACGGGCGTGCGCGCGATCGCCGATGAGAAGATCAAGGTGCTTTACTTCGGACCGATGGGGTGTTGCACCGGATTTTATCTTTTGCTCGCCGGAAACTTTTCCGACCTTGAGGCGATCCGTTTTCTTCGCGCGGGCACGGAAAAGGCGCTTGAAATGACGGTTTGCCCCGCCGCCAACCGCCGTCAATGCGGCAACTGCCTGACGTTGCTCCCCGTCGGAAAAGTCCGTCCGGTACTGGAAAAGATCCGCGATCTTTGTCTTGCGTGTGAAGCGCGCAACGGGTTTGACACTTATACTTATCTGGAGCCGTCCCGATGAATGGTTACGAGATGCGGCAGGGAACCGTTTACCGCCGCCGCGCCGACGGCGGCAAATTCCTTTTGATCCACCACAATCCGATGGGGATGGAGTCGCTGATCCTGCCGGAAAAAGCGGGCGCGTTTGATGTCGCTTCCCCCTCGCTGTTGGGGATCGACACCTTGATCGCGATGCGTCAGTCCGGCGAATTCGAGGATACGGGCGACCTGCCTGCAAAAGAAGTCGCCGCATTGATCGGCAAAATGATCGTTTCCGGCGGCGTGACGCGGGAAATCGCCGAAATGCTGAAAAACGTGTGCGACGAACTGGAAAAGCGTTAAGATGTTTCTCGTCAATCCGGTCCAATATCCGTTTGTACCTGCCGGAACGTGCGATGCCGCTTCGCGCATCGTCGCGATTTCCGGCGCGGACGTGCTGACAAACGGAAAATTGCATTTGCCGCAGTTAAAGGAACTTCATTTTGCCGGAAACACGATGCTTCTTGCCGTCGGCGAAATCGACGGCGCGCCGTGTTTCGTCTGCCGTTATCCCGAAAAGGAAATCCCCGCCGGATTTTCCTTTGTCCCCGGCCGCTTTCTCCTTGCCGGAGCCGATTTTTCCACCCGCGAAGCTTTTTGCCGAGCCCGGGAAATGCTGTTGTGGCGCGAAAGTCACCGCTTTTGCGGCAAGTGCGGCGGAGCGTTGACGCCGTCAACAAACGATCTGGCGATGAAGTGTCCCGCTTGCGGCGCGCTCTATTTCCCGCAGATCGCCCCCGCCGTGATCGTCGCGATCACGCGCAATGACGGCGGGGAGATCCTGTTGGCGCACAATCACCGTTTTGCCGACGGCGTTTTCAGCCTGATCGCGGGCTTTGTCGAAGCCGGAGAAACGGCGGAGGAAGCCGTCCACCGCGAGATCAGGGAGGAAACCGGGATCGAAGTCGACGGTCTGCGTTATCTCGCCAGTCAGTCCTGGCCTTTTCCCAACAGTCTGATGCTCGCCTTTTCCGCCCGGTACGCCGGCGGTGAGATCATCGTCGATCACAACGAACTTGCCGAATGCAACTGGTATAAAAAAGGCGCGTTGCCGAAACTCCCGGAAAAGGGCAGTATCGCACGCGCCGTGCTGGATGCTTTTGAAGGAAAAAACGGGATCCCCCTTTGATTATTTCTCCTTGCGGATGCTTCCGGCGTTGCCGTGCGCGGCAAGCATTTCCATCGCGCCGAAACGCTCGATGATGCCGATCTCTTTTTGCAACGCCTTTTGCGTGTATTTGACGATGCTGGTGCGCCGCATAAAGGAAACCGTTTCCAGACCGTTGAAAGCGCGGGCGCTCCCCGCCGTGGGCAGCACGTGCGACGGTCCGGCGCAGAAGTCTCCGGCGGGTTCCGGAGTCCAGTCGCCGAGGAAAATCGCTCCGGCGGCGGTGATCTTTTTTGCGTATTTTTCCGGATTTTCCGTCTGGATCTCCAGATGTTCCGGTGCGTAACTGCTCGCGAGACGGCACGCCTCATCCAGATTTTTCGTGCAAATGAGGAACATCCCCTTGTCCATCACTTTTTTGACGGTTTCGATGCGGGGAAGTTTCGCCGCTTGTTTTTCGACTTCGGTCGCGACCGCGTCGAGGAGTTTCTGACTGTCGCTGACCAGCACCGCCTGTTCCAAGCCGGAGCCGTGCTCCGCCTGACTGAGCAAGTCCGCGGCGATGAAAGAAACGTTGGCGCGGCGGTCGGCGACGATCAGAATTTCCGATGGTCCGGCGACGAGGTCGATCCCCACTTTGCCGAAAAGCAGTTTTTTGGCGGCGGTGACATAGGCGTTGCCGGGGCCGACGATCTTTTCGACCGGGCGGATCGTTTCGGTGCCGAGCGCGAGCGCGGCGACGCCGTAAACGCCGCCGAGCCGGTAGATTTCTTTCACTCCGGCGCATTTCATCGCGTAGAGCGTCGCGGGAGGAATGTTGCCCGGGGGCGTCACGGCGACGATCTCCTTGACGCCCGCCGCCTTGGCGATGCCGGCGGTGTGCAACACGGTCGAAACCAGCGGCGCGGTGCCGCCCGGGATGTAGACCCCGACGCGATCAAGCGGCGTATATTTTTCACCGAGTTTCACTCCGCTGCGGGGCGAAAAACTCCAGTTGAGCGGCTTCGTGACGCGGGCGAAATCCGTGATCTGCTTCAAGGCGGAGCGGATCGCTTTTTTGTCGGCGGCGGGCAGTTTTTTGATCGCCGCTTCAACTTCCGGCGCGCTTACCTGAAACATTTCGGGCGTCAATTTGACGTGATCGAATTTTTCGGCAAAACGCACGAGCGCGCGGTTTCCTTCCGCGCGGACGGCGTCGATGATCTCGCGCGCCGCCGTTTCCGCTTGCGGCGGATAGGCGGGGCGGTCGAATAAAGCGGCGCAACGCGCCTCGAAATCGGCTTGCTTAAAGGAAAGTCGGATCATTTTTTCCTCTTGTTTCTTTTAAAGATCAAACATTTCGTTGTCGATCAGCCGCGTCGTGCCGAAAAAGGCGGCGGCTGCGACGATGAGACGGCGTGTTTTTTTAGTCGGCGCCTCCAATGTTTCGGTATCAAGCGCGGAAACGTAATCGACACGACCTCCGGCGGCGGTGATGACCGCTTTTGCGTTGTGAAGCGCGACGTCGATCTTTCCGGGGTCGGCGATGATCGCCGCTTTGGCACCGAGGAGCGATTGGTGGATGGCGAGCGCCCGCTGTCTTTCATCCTGCGAGAGATAGCGGTTGCGCGAACTCGTCGCCAGACCGTCCTCGTCGCGGATGAGTTTCCCGTTGATGATCTCGATCGGGAAATCAAGGTCGCGCACCATGCGCTTGATGACAAGAAGCTGTTGTGCGTCCTTTTCGCCGAAAACGGCGAAATCCGGCTGGGCGAGGTGAAAAAGTTTCGTTACCACCGTCGTCACTCCGCGGAAAAAAGTCGGACGGCTCGCGCCGCACAAGGGGCGCGACAGCATCATCTCGTTGACAAAGGTCGAGGCATCGGCATCGTACATTTCCGACGGCTCCGGGGCAAAAACGACGTCGACTTTGTGCTCTTCGCACATTTTGGCGTCGCGCTCGAAGTCGCGCGGATAACTGTCGAAATCCTCGTTGGGCGCGAATTGGGTCGGGTTGACGAAAACGGAAACGATCACGACGTCCGCCTTGGCGCGGGCGATGTCGATCAGCGACATATGACCCTTGTGCAGAAATCCCATCGTCGGCACGAGCGCGATCGTCCTGCCGGAGCGTCTGGTTTCAAGCGCGAATTTCTGCAGTTCTTTTTTCGTTTTGAAAACGGTCATTTTTACGCTTCCACCATCCAGTTGTGGGTGTCTTCGATCTCGCCGTGCTGGATCGCCATCATACGGTCGTAAAGTTTCTTGAGCTGAGGACCGATCTCCGTCAGATGGTAATCGTAGACTTCATCGCCGAAAAAGATCCTGCCGACGGGCGTCAGCACGACTGCGGTGCCGCAGGCGGCGATCTCCGCGAAATCGGGCAATTCGGTCGCCCGCACCTGACGGCGCTCGACCGGCATTCCGAGATCGGCGGCGACGGTCATCAGCGACTTGTTGGTCACCGAGGGCAGAATGGAGTTCGAGAGACTCGTCACATATTTGCCGTCCTTGGTGATCGCGAGGAAGTTGCTGGTGCTGAATTCATCGACGAAAGTGTGCGTCGCGGGGTCGAGGAAAAGCGCGACGGGGCAATGGTATTTCTCTTTGCAGATCTTGCTCGAAAGCAGACTTGCGGCGTAGTTTCCCGCCGCCTTGATGTGTCCGGTGCCGTGCGGCGCCGCGCGGTCGTAGTCGATCGAAACCATCGCGTCGACCGGTTTGATGCCGCCCTTGTAATAAGGACCGACCGGCATCACCATGATGACCAGTTCGTACTCATTGCTCGCGTTGACGCCGATCTGCGGTTGCGTGCCGAACATGACCGGGCGGATGTAGAGCGAACCGCCGGTGCCGTAGGGCGGCACATAGTCGATATTGTCGCGGACAACGGTTTTTACCGCCTCGATGAAGCGTTCTTCCGGAAATTCCGCCATCACGAGCTGACGGGCGGAACTGTTGAGCCGTTTCGCGTTTTCATCGGGGCGGAAAATACGCACTTTGCCGTCCTTGCAGGCAAAGGCTTTCATCCCCTCGAAGATCGCCTGTCCGTAATGCAGCACGTTGGCGGCGACCGACATGGAAATGTTGAAATCCTCCGTCAGACGCCCCTCGTCCCACTGTCCGTTGGCGTAGTGGAAGCGGATGTTGCTCCGCGTTTGACTGAAAGCGAAACCCAGTTTGTCCCATTCGATATTCATCACTTTACCACCTCTATATATTTCGGGTTGACGTTCAAATATATAAAATATACTCCGTTTTACCGTCAATATCAAGAAAAAAGCGCGTTTTCGTCGCAGAATAAAAATTTTTTGAAAAAAAACGGCAATTTTTGGATTTGCGATTGGAAAAAATTTCAGAGCGCGTTATCTTATATGAGTAGGATAAAATCGAGAGATCGATCTTTCAATATCAACATTAAAAAGGTGTAGTGAAAATGATGAAGCATTTCTTCCGTTGTGCCGCCGTCGCGGCGTTGTTCCTTGCCGTCGGTACGGGCTGTCAGAGCGAAAATCCGCAGGAAGACCTCTCTGCGGTCCCCTCCGCGTACGATGATCCCGCCAATATGACTGCGCTCAACGGCGGCGTCACCCCTTGGACAGACGGCGCCGCGAATCTCGACAGCGCGGACGCCAACGGCTGGCGCGTCGCGGACCCCAGCGGCAACCGCCTCGGTATGCCGGTCATCTATTTCGCCTACGATTCGGACGTGCTCGTTCCCAGCGAGACCGCCAATCTGGACAAGATCGCCAACTATATGCTCGGCAAGCCGAAACTTGCTCTGGTGATCGAGGGACACTGCGACCAGCGCGGCACCGATGAATACAACCGCGCGCTCGGCGAACGCCGCGCCAATGCCATCCGCGCCTATCTCGCGCAAAAGGGCATCGCGGACAACCGGATGAATACGATGAGTTTCGGCAAGGATAAGCCGGCGGTCGAGGGCAGCGGGGATTCGGTCTGGCGTCAGAACCGCCGCGGCGTGCCCGTGCCGATGATTATGCCGTAGGTTATCGTTTTCAGTGATTTTTTATCCGGCGGCGCGCAAAAACTCCGCCGGTTTTTTTGCTTTTGAGAAAGAGGTAGTTTTATGAGCAAGATCCGTGCGGAGCACGTTTTTACTTCCGAATCGGTTTCCGAGGGGCATCCCGACAAAGTCTGTGACCGGATCTCCGATTCGATCCTCGACGCCTGTCTGGAGCAGGACCCCGACAGCCGCGTCGCCTGTGAAGCGCTGGCGACGACCGACCGGGTCGTTGTTTCCGGCGAGATCACGACGCGCGCCGAAGTCGATTGGGAAAAGATCGTCCGTCAGGCGGTTCGCGAGATCGGATACGATCAGCCGGGGCTCGGCTTCAACGCCGACGATCTCAAGGTCGAAATTTATATCCACGCGCAAAGCCCCGATATTTCGCAGGGCGTGACCGCCGACGAGTCGGCGAATCACGAGCAGGGGGCAGGGGATCAGGGGATGATGTTCGGCTACGCGAGCGACGAGACCCCGGAATTGATGCCGGCGACGCTGATTTATTCGCACCGCATCGTGCAGGAATTTGCCCGCCGCCGCAAGAGCGATCCCGCCGTGGCGCAGTATTTGCGCCCCGATGCCAAATCGCAGGTGTCGATCCGTTACCGCGACGGCCGTCCGGTGCGCGTCGAATCCATCGTGCTTTCGCATCAGCATACGGCAAATATGCCGAAGGATTTTCTGGAAAATCTCACGCAGGAGATCGTCCGTCAGGTGATCCCTGCGGAATTGCTTTGCGGCGATGTGCGTTACTTTGTCAATCCGACGGGGCGTTTTGAGATCGGCGGTCCGCACGGCGATACGGGACTTACCGGACGCAAGATCATCGTCGACACCTACGGCGGCGTCGGTTCGCACGGCGGCGGCGCCTTTTCGGGCAAAGACCCCTCCAAGGTCGACCGTTCGGCGGCGTATTTCTGCCGCTATATCGCCAAAAACATCGTCGCCGCCAAGCTCGCGCACAAGTGCGAAGTTCAGGTTTCCTACGCGATCGGCGTCGCCCAGCCGTTGAGCATCAACGTCGACACTTACGGTACCGGAGTGCTCAACGATGCCGATTTTGAAAAACTTGTCCGCGCCGTTTTCGATCTCCGCCCGGCGGAAATCATCAAGTCGCTCGATTTGAAGCATCCGCGCGCGTGGCATTACCGCGATACAACGGCGTACGGACACTTCGGGCGTGATCTTTTCCCCTGGGAAAAATGCGACAAGGTCGACGCGCTCATTCAAATGGCTGGCGTTTTCCCGCGAAAAAAATAACCGGATCATTTCGAAAAAATAAAGGAAAAGCAAGATGGAACATCTCAACATCCCCCCCGAAAATCACGTCAAAGTGCTCGGCGGTCAGGGCTGGGTCGGTCTGATCGATCACCTCGGCAGCGAAAGCACCATCGTCAACGCCGCCCGGGTTTCCTTCGGCAAACTTAAAAAAGAGATGGATGAGCGCGACGTCAAACTGCTTGGTTATCTGATCGACAACCGCCACACGAGTCCGCTGGAGCATCTCGTTTTTACTTTCAGCATCCATTGCCCCTTGTTCATCCGCGGTCAATGGCACCGCCACCGGACTTGGAGTTACAACGAGATCAGCCGCCGCTACACGGAAATCGATATGGAATTCTACACGCCGGAGCATTTGCGCCGCCAGTCTGAAAACAACCGTCAGGCGTCTTATGCCGACCCCGATTTCGACGACGCCGCTTTGCGGGAGCAAATCGCCGCGCACAATCAGACTTCGCTGAAACTTTACGAAGACTTGCTTGCGGCGGGCGTCTGCCGCGAACAGGCGCGCGGAGTTCTGCCGCAGAATATGATGGTCACTTTTTGGGGTACGGTGGATCTCGCCAATCTGCTTCATTTTCTCGAATTGCGCGACAGCGATCACGCACAGGCGGAAATTCAGGAATACGCCAAGGCGATCAAGCAGTTGATCAAACCGATCATTCCCAACGTCGCCGCCTACTTCGCGGGCAAAGGACAGGCGTGGTGATTTTTTAAGGGAAAAGTACGCACCATGCCGGAACTTCCCGAAGCGGAATCCATCGGCAGGGCGCTTCGCCGCGCTTTGACCGGGAAAAAAATCGTGCGCGTCGAAATTTTTTCCGAAAAGATGCGCACCTCGTTACTTCCGCTTTTGACGGCGCGCCTTGAGGGGCGCACCTTCACCGGTATCCGGCGGCGCGGCCGCTATCTCATCGCCGATCTCGACGACGGACGGGGGATTTTGATGCATTTCGGAATGTCGGGCGTTGTGCGCGTCGAATCCGCCGATTTCCCCCGCCGCAAGCACGAACACGTCTTTTTTTATCTTGACAACGAGCTTGCTTTCCGCTTCGAGTGTCCCCGCCGCTTCAGTTTGCTTGAAGTATGCGAATGCAATTCCTGCGACCGGATGCCGTCCGCGCTCGCCAAACTCGGCGCCGAGCCGCTTTCGGCGGATTTCAACGGCGGCTATCTCTACCGGAAATCACGCAACCGGCACACTGCCGTCAAATGCTTTTTAATGGACAATGCCGTCGTTTCCGGTATCGGCAACATCTATGCGGCGGAAACGCTCTTTTCCGCCAAAGTCCGCCCCGACCGTGAAGCCGCCTCGCTGACGAAAAAAGAGTGCGCTTCATTGGCGCAATGCGCCGTTTCCATTTTGAATCAGGCGATTTCCGACGGCGGCACGACGATCGCCGATTTCCGCAACGTCGACGGCAGCGAAGGGAAGTTTGTCCAACATCTGCAAGTTTACGGCAAAAAAGGCGAAATGTGTCCGCGTTGCGGTCATCCGATCTCGGTGATCCGGCAAGGCGGCAGAAGTTCTTTCTTTTGCCCGGAGTGTCAAAAATAAAAGGTCGATCGTAAAATGAAAAAAACTCTTTTTTTGCTTTTTCCCGCGCTTCTGGCGTTGACGGGATGCCGAAGTTCCGAAACCGGCAATGATGTTGCGAAACCCGCCGCGGCGCAATTTGTCGAACAGGACTTTGTTGCGCTTCAAAAAGGAAAAACCCTTGCCGATCACTATATGGAGTGTTTCACCGCGGCGGTGAAGCAAAATGATTTTTCCTTGTTGCAACCGGCATTGTCCGCCAAACTTCCCATACCGAAACAGCGCGCGCACTTCGCCGACCAGATGAAGTGGATCTCGGAAAAACTCGGCGTTTTGAAAGAGGCGGTCTACCTCGACGTTTTTCGCAAAGGCGCGCTTTGCGAATACGTCTGGAAACTCACGTTTGAAAAGGAATCCGGCGGCAAAATTGCGCCGATCGATCTGCCTTACATCGTGCGTACCGTATGCGAACCCGACGGCGAAGTGAAAATTCTGATGGTGGGCTTTGTCGTTCGCTGAAAAACCGCCGAAGCGCTTGACGGACAAGCAATTCGCTTTGCTGAAATTCGTGTCGGATTTCGTCACCTCCCATTACGGGATGGCGCCGACCGTGCGCGAGTGCGCCGCCTTTTTCGGGAAAAGCGAATCGACGCTTTTCGCTCATCTGGCGGCGCTTCAGCGCAAAGGTTTTCTGCGGCGCACAAGTCAGGCGCGAAGCATCCTTTTGCGGGAGCCCGCCTTTGCCGGAGTTCTGTCTTATTTGCCGCTCTTTCAGGTGTTGGATGCGGAAAAAGATTTTGCCGATCAAAACGCCGTGCGGCAGATCCTTGCCGTGCTTCCCAAAACCCGCAATCCCTGCTTCGCCGTCAAAATGGCGGACGATTCGTTGCACGGCATCGGCATTTTTGAGGAGGATCTTGTCGTGGCGGAATGGCGCGCCGTCCCGGAAGCGGGGGATCTGGTGGTGACCGTTACCTCCGCCGGGATCCGGGTGAAACGGTTTGAAGGAGGGGAGGATCGCCGTTTGATTTTCGGCGTTGTTCTTTCCATCCAGCGTTTTTACCGCTGAAATGCAAAAAAAATTTGACTTTTGGCGAAAATGGGATAAATTATAGAAGAAACTTCCAGTTTTTCCGAAAATCTTCCGGCGGAAACGCGATTTTTTCAATATGATTTTAGGTATCACCGGTGCAATCGGCGGCGGAAAAAGTTTGATTTCCGATTATTTTTTCCGGCGCGGATGGCGTGTTTTCAATGCGGACGGGGTTTGCCGGTCTTTATGGCAGTCGCCCGGTCCCGCGATGATGGAGCAGATACGCCGCGATTTCGGCGGGACGCTCTTTGACGACGCCGGAAAATTTGACCGCGCCAAAATCGCCGATGCCGTATTCGGAGATCCGGAAGCGATGAAAAAGTGGCTTGCCATACTTTATCCGGCATTGAACGCCGCGTTGGAAAAAGAAATCAGATTGTGCCGCGAAACAGGGAAAAATGGTGCGTTTGAGATCCCGTTGCTCTTTGAAAACCATTACGAAACGAAATTCGACGCCACGATGGCGGTCTGGGCGGGCAGGGCGTTGCGCCATTTGCGTTTGCGGGAAAAGCGTCACCTTGACGAAAAGGAGATTTTCCGCCGGGAAGCATTGCAGATGCCGGAGGAGAAAAAACTGGAACTTGCCGATTACGCGGTCATCAATACCGCTTCGGTCGCATTTGCGGAAACTCAACTTGAAATGTTTGAAAGCCATATCAACTTATAGAAAGACAGGTATCGGAAATGAGCGAAGAACACGAAGAAAATATGCGCGACGAACGCGCGGACTACGAAAACGATTTGCGTGAGGAGTACCGTATGGAAGCGGACTCCGACCGCGGCGATTATGAATTCCGCGCGTCGAGCGATTACGAAAACGTTTCCCCGACCGCAAACCCGAAAGACGGTTTCCCGGAGGAGGATATGCCCCAGCGCAACCGCCGCTTCAACAACCGCCGCAACAATAATAACAACCGGAATAACAAATTTCAGAAAAACCGCCGCAACAACAACGGCAAGGGCAATCACAACAACGGCAATCCTTGCGACGATGCCGCTTTGCCCGCCGGCGCGCCGCTTCCCGAAAACGACGAAAACGCCGAAAACATCGTCCGCGATCCCACCGCACCGAGCCTCAACATCAGCGAGTTACAGGAAAAATCGATGCAGGAATTGACCCAGATGGGGACGGAACTCGGCATCGAAGGCATCGGCGCATTGGAAAAATCGACCCTTATCTGCGAAATTTTGCGCGCCAATGCCGAAAAGAACGGTCAGATGTACGGCAGCGGCTACCTTGAAGTTCTGCCGGACGGATTCGGCTTTTTGCGTTCGCCCTCTTACAGTTATCTGCCTTGCCCCGAGGATATTTACCTCAGCCCCTCGCAAATCAAGCGTTTCGCGCTCAAAACCGGCGATTATATCGCGGGACAGATCCGTGCCCCCCGCGAAAAGGAACGCTTTTTCGCGATGCTCAAGGTCGAAAACATCAATCACGATTCTCCCGAAAGGAAAAAGAACATCATTCCTTTCACCAGTCTGGAACCCTATTTCCCGACCCAGCGGCTCGTCCTTGAGCGCGAGCCGGACGAAATGTCGACCCGCATCGTCGATCTGGTAACGCCCATCGGTAAAGGGCAGCGCGGGTTGATCGTCGCTCCGCCGCGTACCGGCAAAACCGTTCTGTTGCAAAAAGTCGCCAAAAGCATCCGCGCCAACAATCCCGAAGTGACGCTGATCATTCTCCTCATCGACGAACGTCCCGAGGAAGTTACCGACATGAAGCGCGTCATCGACTGCGAAGTCGTGAGTTCCACTTTTGACGAACCGCCCGAACGACACGCGCAAGTCGCCGAAATGGTCGTCGAAAAGGCGAAACGCATGGTCGAATACGGCAAGGACGTGGTCATTCTGCTGGACAGCATCACCCGTCTGGCGCGCGCATACAATACATTGCAACCTCACAGCGGCAAAGTATTGACCGGCGGCGTCGACGCCGCCGCGCTCCACAAGCCGAAACGCTTTTTCGGCGCCGCGCGCAACATCGAGGGCGGCGGCAGTCTGACCATCATCGCCACCGCATTGATCGAGACCGGAAGCAAGATGGACGATGTCATCTTTGAGGAATTCAAAGGCACGGGCAATATGGAACTTCACCTTGACCGCGCCGTTTCCGACCGCCGTGTTTATCCGGCGATCAATATCGAAAAGTCCGGCACCCGCAAGGAGGAATTGCTGCTTCATCCCGACGAATTGAGCAAAGTCTGGCTGTTGCGCAAAGCCATCAGCGGTGTACCTCCCGTCGAAGCGATGGAGCTTTTGCTCGGACGCTTGAAAAAAGTTCACAACAATATCGAGTTCCTGCTCACGTTACAACCCGGAAAATGAGGTGATCTTATGTTTAGCGGCGTTTGGCAAGAAAAATCGTCCGGCTCCGGATTCTGGCTTTGGGTGCTGATTTCCGTGATCGTGATCGGCTCCTTTTTCCTTTTGTTGCCGGTTTACCGCGAATACGGCAAAAAGCGCGACGAGTACATTCAAATCAAAGCCGAACGCGCCGCGCTTCAGCAGGAACTTCTGCGCAAGCAAAAACAAGTGCGGGATCTGGAATCCTCTCCTTCGGAAATCGAAAAGGTCGCCCGTGAAAAATTCAATCAGGGGCGTGCCGGAGAAACCACCTACATTTACGAGATGCCCAAAGAAGAAAAGAAAAAATAATTTCTCTTTGCGGCCGGGCGGCTTGTCACGGCGTAGCAGTGCAACTGCGGTGTCATTCTCTACGGACTTTAACGGACCAAACCGACATTAACGGACAAAACGGACGCATCATCATTGCGTGATTTTGTCTTTTCCATCACGCTAATTGTCCGTTACTGTCCGTAGAAGTCCGTTATCGTCCGTTTTTGCCTTCATTTCGCGGCGACGTCCGCGAGACAGACATCAGCGTAAGTGCCTCGCACATCAGGCAGTCGGGCGGACGAAGCGCGAAAGCGCGAAGTATTAGCCCGCGTGGGACGCGCGTCCTCTTTGCAGAAACAAACAGAAGAGCCCGCGGAGATTTGCGGAGATATTCGTCGGGAATACGATAAAAGCGTCAGTCCGCAAATATCTGCGGCAGCAGGTACAAAGTCCAGCCTGTGGCTGGTTGAGGGGAGTTTCAGAGGGGGCGAAACAAGCCCCCTTTGGCTTCCATTGCGTCAAAGTGCGGTAATGCAAAAAGGCTGTTGCTTTCTCCTCAAGTTTTGCAACAGCCCTTTGATTTTTTGACGATCTTTTATTTCGTCCGGAGCAAATAGCGTTTGTAGAAACGCTCGGGGTCGAGAGAACGTTTCATATGACGCATTTCCGCGTCGTTGTAGTCCTGCTCGCAATTCATAAATTTGGCTTTGCCGTTAAGTTCCATCGCAACCATCCGGGTGAGCGTCTGCGACGCGCCCTTGATCGAGTGGTCGGCTTTTTCAAAGAGAATATCGACCGTATCGGAGGGGAGGATGTTGTAAATGGAAATTCCGGCGGGGTAATCTTCCTCGGCATAGAGGATGATGCCCTGAAGTTTCAGTTTTTTGAAATTTTTCAAAGCGATGGTCAAAGCCGCCGTTTCCTCGTCGATGAACTGGCATTGCACCAGGTGGGAGTTGAGATTCTGCACTAATTTGATGGCGGAATCGATTTCCTTGTCGTCGATGATGCGGACTTCCGCCTTGGGCCAGTTCGCCTGAAATTGTTTGACGAGATTGTATTTTTTGCGGAGTTTCGGCCCCGCGCAAGTCGCGATCTTTTCGATGGAAAAGAGATAGTCGATCGCCCCTTCATCGTATTCGATGTCGAAACGGGCATCGCAGTCGGCGTGTTTGTCGAGGAATTCTTCGGGGACGTCGTAGACGGCGCCGTCGCTCAATCCGGCGTCGATGAAAGCGCGGCTGATCCTGTACAATTCCGACGGGGTCGTCCATTTGCCGATCGGATAATGGATCTGGCGTGCCGGACGCTCGTAGACGACGAGCCGGTCGCCGAGATCGGCGAATTCGTAACCGTAGAATTCCCGGTAGATGAATAAATTGGCAAAGCAGCATTCACTGCTCTGGCTTTTCATCGTTTTGAGATGACGTTCAAAAAGCGCGCAGTCTTTGAGTTCGACCGGGCGCAACGTGCTGAGATCGATTTTCATGATATTAAGAATTCCAGATGCTGTCTTCCTGCAGCATGACGCCGGCGCCTTTGACCACCGCGTTGAGCGGTTCATCGGAAACGAATACCGGCAATCCGGTTTCCTCGGTCAGCAATTTGTCCAATCCGGCGAGCATCGCGCCGCCGCCGGCGAGCATGATGCCGCGGTCGACGAGGTCGGCGAGCAGATCCGGCGGACAGTGCTCGATCGTATTGCGCACCGCTTCGGTGATCGTGGTGACCGATTCCTGAAGCGCCATACGGATCTCCTCCGCCGTGATGCGGATCGTTTTGGGACCGCGCGAAACGATGTCGAGACCGCGCACGTCAAGCGTCTGGTCGTCTTTGACGGGGTAGGCGCTGCCGAGTTTGATCTTGATGCGTTCGGCGGAAAGCGCGCCGACCAGAAGATTGTGATTCTTTCTCATATACTGGATGATCGCATCGTCGAGGGCATCGCCGCCGACGCGCACGCTTTTGGCTTCGACGATGCCGGAAAGCGAGATCACCGCGACTTCGGTGGTGCCGCCGCCGATATCGACGATCATACTGCCGGAAGGTTCCGCGACGGGCAAGCCGACGCCGACCGCCGCCGCCATCGGTTCCTCGACGAGGATGATCTCCCCGGCTCCGGCGTGCTTGGCGCTGTCCTTGACGGCGCGGTTTTCAACTTCGGTGATGCCGGAAGGCACGGCGATCAGCACACGGGGGTGAAGCAGACGCTTGAACCACGGCTGCTGACGCATCGCTTTCTGGATGAAAAAGCGGAGCATATCCTCCGTGACTTCAAAATTGGCGATCACGCCGTCTTTCATCGGACGGATGGTCGTGATGTTGGTCGGCGTTTTGCCCATCATCTCCTTGGCTTCACTGCCGACGGCGAGGACTTCCCTGGTGTTGACCTTGAGGGCGACGACGGAAGGCTCCGCCAGCATAATGCCGTGGTCACGCACATAAATCAGGCAGTTCGCCGTACCGAGGTCGATCCCGATGTAAGTGGAAAAGAGTTTGGTCAAAAAGTGCATGGACATAACTCACCTTGTTTTCTGTAATTTTTTATAAAGTGCTGATGTTATGTATAATTATATCACCGAAAGCGCGAAAATACAAATCAAAGTGCTGATTTTTTTGCACTTTTCCTTGCGTTGAAAAGGAAACGGCGCTTCGCCGTCGGAAACGGGAAGCGCCGTCGGAAAGACCGGACTATATGCCGAGGTCGATCATCGCGTCGGCGACTTTGCGGAAGCCGGCGATGTTGGCGCCCATGACGTAATTGTCGGGTTCGCCGAACTCGGCGGCGGCGTTGCGCGCCGAATTGTGAATGTTGATCATGATGTTGTGGAGCCGGTTGTCGACTTCGCCTGCATCCCAGCTCAAACGCATCGCGTTTTGGCTCATTTCGAGACCGCTGGTCGCGACGCCGCCGGCGTTGGAAGCCTTGCCGGGCGAGAAAAGCAACTTATTCGATTGGATGAACTGGGTCGCTTCGAGTGTCGTCGGCATGTTGGCGCCTTCGCAGACGCAGATGCAGCCGTTGGCGACGAGCGCCTTGGCGTCGTCGAGATCAAGTTCGTTCTGCGTGGCGCAGGGGAGCGCGACATCGCAGGACGTGATCTGCCAGGGGCGCTTGCCCTCGTAGTATTTGGCGCGGGGGAAGCGTTCGGCGTATTCGCGGATGCGGCCGCGTTTGACGTTTTTGAGTTCGCGGATGAAAGCCTGTTTTTCGGCGTCGATGCCGTCTTCGTCGATGATACAGCCGTTGGAGTCGCTGCAGGAGATCACCTTGCCGCCGAGGTGCGTCGCCTTGACGATCGCGAACTGCGCGACGTTGCCGGATCCGGAAACCATGATGCGTTTGTTTTCAAGATCCTGATTGCGGGTGGCGAGCATTTCAAATGCGAAGTAGACGCAGCCGTAACCGGTCGCTTCGGGACGGACGAGACTGCCGCCCCAGTTGAGACCTTTTCCGGTAAGGACGCTGTCGTAACTGTTGACGATCTTTTTGTACTGACCGAAAAGGAAACCGATCTCGCGGGCGCCGACGCCGATGTCACCGGCGGGGACGTCGGTCGAAGCGCCGATGTGACGGTAGAGTTCACGCATGAAACTCTGGCAGAAAGCCATCACTTCGCGGTCGCTCTTGCCCTTGGGGTTGAAATCGGCACCGCCTTTGCCGCCGCCCATCGGGAGCGTCGTGAGGCTGTTTTTGAAAATCTGTTCAAACCCGAGGAACTTCAGGATGCTGAGGTTGACCGACGGATGGAAGCGCAGACCGCCTTTGTAGGGACCGATCGCGCTGTTGAACTGGATGCGGTATCCGGTATTGATCTGAAATTCGCCTTTGTCGTCGATCCAAGGCACCTGAAAGGTGATCGTGCGCTCCGGAATGACGATGCGTTCGAGGATCTTGTTTTTTTCGTACTTCGGAGAGGCGTCCAGCAATTTGGAAATGGAGCCGACGACTTCGGTCACGCTCTGGACGAATTCCGGTTCATTGCTGTAGCGGCTCTTGACGTCGCTCAACACGTTCTGCGCATACTGGTTCATTTTTCCCTTCTTCCTTGCATGCTTTTCGCCGGAATACCCCGGCTTGGTAAATCCATTTAATATAACGCGAAAAAGAGTTTTTTTCAACAAAAAATCGCTTTGTTTCGACGAAAAAAAAGAAAAAATTCAACTTTGCGCAAAGCGGTTAAGGTTCGCAGAGGTAACTTTCGCCCGCGGAAAACTTTTTCGCCACCCGGAAAGGGACCCAAGTCGGTTTGCCGTCGCTTTCGCTTTGCCATGAATTGCTGACGGCGATCTCGTCGGTGAGCAGATTGTAACCGACGATGAGACAGGCGTGACCGCAATCTTCTTTGGGCAGAGAGTTCCGCTTGCTTTTGGTGATCTTGTTGCGGCGCCATGATTTCGGGTCGCCGCCGCGCAACTGCGTGTTGCGGGAGCGGATGTCTTCGTATCGCGGGTCGGCGAAAAGGATCCAGACAAGCGGCGTTCCGTTGTCGATCGCCTTCCGGATCGCCGGAAACGCGATGTCGCCCTGATTGCGGATGTTGATGCCGACACTGCGGAAAATCGGGGAGATCTTTTTGTAAGAGTCTTTGAGTTGCGTTCCGTCCTCCCGGTCGCTGTTGAAAAGCGCCGCCAACTGGTGCATCCCGACGGAATCGATTTCGTAATAGCGCAATATCCGCGCGTAAGTCGCCGGAACGCAGTAACCTTTGCCGCCCTGATCGATTTGCGGGATGACGAGAAAGACGTCGCCGAAAGAATTTCTCCGGATCCGTCCCGGCAGATCAAGCTGCCGGATCTTTTTGCGGACATCGCCGGAACTTTGCATCTGCGGTGTTTTCCCCGGGGGATAGATATGCAATATGACGTAATCTCCGGCATCGGCTTCAAGCGCGAAAACAGCGTCGGGCGTTTCCCAGATTTCCGCCTTGTTCTTGAAACGGGCAAGTCCGAATTTGCCCTTTTCCGGTTTGCCCGCCAGCCGGGTGAGATCGTCGTGCAAGTGCTTTTTCGCCTGTGCGATCGCGCGGCGGGCGTGGTCGGCGACGTCGCCTTTGTTGCTGAAAACGATCTCGACCGAAGTGATTTTGTCCTGATCGAGATGATACTTCAATTCCTGCGCCATGACGCCGCAGAAAAATGTGTTGCGCAAATATGCCGATTTTAATTTATCGTCGCCCGGCAGTCGGAGTCGGGCATCGTATTGCCACGCGTCGTTGAGGAGCGGATAGCCGATCCAGCGGTTCCACTTCTCCACCGCCGCATGGGATGTTTGCGCCCAAAAAAGAAAAGCGAAAAGCAGACAGATTTTTTTCATGATGAAGTAATATAATCCGCATTCCGGAATAATCAAGCTCCGGCATGGTTTTTGACATTTATGAAAGCGGTGCTATAGTAAAACAACACAGTATCATTTAAATCAAGGAACGGAGAAATGAATAAAAAAGCGTTGTTTTGCCTTTTTGTTTTTTGTTTTGCCGTATTGCTTTTTGCGAAACCGCTTGACTGGTTGCGTGCCAAGGAAGTTCAGTCGGGGGTGAAACTCATCACGATCGACCGCGAAAAGCCGCGGTTGCAGAAAATCAATGTGATGCGCATCGACCTCGGCAACCGCAAACTCCGTTTCGCCGCGACGGGACGCAATGTGGATTACGGCAAACCGATGCCGGATTATCCGCAAGTGACGATCCAGACCAAGCGGATAACAACGGCGGAATTTGTCGATTCGCTACAGCAGAAGAAACTCAACGTGATCGTCGCCGCCAATGCCGCGCCGTGGAAGCCGTGGACGAAACCTTATACCCACAAGTACGGTTTTTTAAGCGGATTGAATATCGGTCACGGGCAAGTCGTTTCCGACGACCACAGACACGGCGCCGTCTTTTTGGTGCACAACAACGGCAAGGCGGAAATATGGACGAAGCCGGTGCCGGAAAAACTTTATCCCAAGTTGCAGATCGCCGTTTCCGGCTTTTCTCCGATCTTGCTCGACGGCAAAATCGCCACCGATGACAAAACGCATTGCGATCCCCGTATGGCGTACGGTTTGTCCAAAAACAGGCGGAATCTTTTTCTGATCACGGTCGACGGCAGACAACCCGGCTGGAGCGAGGGGGCGACGCTGACCGAACTCGCGCAGCTGATGATCGACGCGGGAGCGAGCGACGCGCTCAATATGGATGGCGGCGGTTCCACGACGCTCCTCTACGTCGACCGGGGAAGGAAAAACTGCGTGATGGTCAACCGTCATACGACAGGCGGTTACGCCCGTCCGGTCGCGAGCAATATCGCGATCTATTTGGAAAAATAAGGCGGTCTACTTTTCGCAAAGTGCGCGAAACTGCGGGCTTGCCGCTCCCCAGAGCATCCGCGCGATCTCAAGTTTTGCGCCGCGCGGCGGATTTTTGGCGCAAAAAACGCGGAAAAATTCCTCTCTTCCCGTTTCGGCGTCGGGCGCATCCTTTTTTTCACAACGGCGCAGAAGATAGGGGTCGCGCATCCAGTTGCGGGCGATCATCAATCCTGCGGCGCGGCATTCGCCGAGGAGGGCAAAGGATACCGCCGAGTCGTCGAGATCGCCGTTGAGGACAAGGGGGATGTTTCCCGCCATTTCCGCAGCGGCGAGAAACCGCTCCCGGCGGTTGGCGATTTCGTTATAGGCTTCCGCGACCGTCCGGCAGTGATAGAAAAAACGATCGACCGCGCCCGAAGCGGCAACTCCCGGCAAAAAATCCCCGATCTCGCGCCAGTCGGTACTGCCCGAACGGAATTTAAGCGAAAATTCCCGGTTCCCGACGGCTTCTTTGACGGCGCGGCAGATTTCGGTGATCTGCGACGGCTGTTTCAGCATCGCGCCGCCGGAATGGTGGCGGACGACGCGCTTGCTCGGACATCCGCAGTTGAGATTGATGCCGCTTGCACCGAGTGAGATCCCTCTTTTTGCCGTTTCGGCGAGAAGCGCGGGGTCGTCCCCCATCAGTTGAAGCACGACCGGCTTGCCCGAAGCGAGAAAACTTTTCAAAAAGCGCGCGACCGTTTTCTGCGGCGGCGCGATTTCAGAAACCCGCAGAAAAGGCGTCATCCAGCGCGAAACAAGATCCAGTTCGTTGACTGTGCCGACGAACTCCTCGTGCGCGACGCCTTCCATCGGGCCGGGCCAGAATTGATAATCGCTTTTTTTTGTCATATTTATAAAATATATGGGGAAAGCCTTTTTTTCCACCCTTGATAAATCAAAAGGGAAGGGGTATTTTAAAAGAACGGCAAAATTTTTCGTCAGAAAAAGACAATTCAACATAGGAGAAACGTTTTATGAGTCCGATTTCCGCATTGCAGAAGGCGCGTGCCGCTTACGCGCCGAAACTTCCCGCGGCACTGAAAAACGGCGCCGCCGTCATCGTCACCGAGGGCGCCGCGACGCGATCGGTCGCCGATTGCGAAAAAATTTCCGCGCTCTTTCCGGAAACCTACGGCAGCCCCGTCCTCACCTTCGCCGCGGGCAACGGCGGAAAACTTCCGGCGATCAACGTCGGCGTGATCCTTTCCGGCGGACAGGCGCCCGGCGGGCACAACGTGATCGCCGGACTTTTCGACGGTATCAAGAGCCTCAACGCCGACAGCCGTCTTTTCGGCTTCCTCAAAGGGCCCGACGGTCTGGTCAAGGATGAAGTGATGGAGCTTGAGAGCGATTTTATCGATGCCTACCGCAACACCGGCGGCTTCGATATGATCGGCTCCGGACGCACAAAACTGGAAACCGAGGAGCAATTCCAACTCGCCGAAAAGCATTGCAAGGCGCGCAACATTTCCGCGCTGGTCATCATCGGCGGCGACGATTCCAACACCAATGCCTGCGTGCTCGCCGAATACTTCAAGGCGCATCATTCCGGAATTCAGGTGATCGGCTGTCCCAAAACGATCGACGGCGACCTCAAAAACGAATGGATCGAGGCAAGTTTCGGTTTCGACACCGCCTGCCGCGTTTACAGCGAACTTATCGGCAACTTGTGCCGCGATGCCAATTCGGCGAAAAAATACTGGCACTTCGTCAAACTGATGGGCCGCAGTGCGAGCCACATCGCGCTGGAGTGCGCGCTTCAGACGCATCCCAACGCCGCGATCGTTTCCGAGGAAGTCGCCGCCAAAAAGCAGACGCTTGAGGAAATCGTCGATAATCTCGCGTCGATCGTCGCCAACCGCGGCAACGCGGGGCTGAATTTCGGCATCATCCTCGTGCCCGAGGGTCTGGTCGAATTCATTCCCAATATCAAAACTTTGATCGCCGAACTCAACGACATCCTCGCCGCCAACGCCGCAAGCGTCGAATCTCTGGATGCGCTCGGCAAGGCGAATTTCGCCGCCGGCAAGTTGAGCGAAGCGAGTGCCAAAACGTTCAACGCGCTCCCCGAAGGCATCCGCAAACAGCTTTGCAACGACCGCGATCCCCACGGCAATGTCCAGGTTTCGCTCATCGAAACGGAAAAGATGCTCGCCGAAATGGTCGGCAACCGCCTCAAGGAAATGAAAGCCGCCGGCTCCTACAAGGGCAAATTCGCCACGCAGACGCACTTTTTCGGTTACGAGGGCCGTTGCGCCGCGCCGTCGAACTACGACGCCGACTACTGCTACAGCCTCGGTTTCAACGCCGCCGCATTGATCGGCGCGGGACGCACCGGCTATATGTCGAGCGTCCGCAACACGACGAAAAACGCTTCCGAATGGATTTCGGGCGGTATCCCGATCACGATGATGATGAATATCGAGCACCGTCACGGCGTCGACAAGCCGGTGATCCGCAAGGCGCTGGTCGAGTTGGACGGTGCGCCTTTCCGGTTCTTCGCCTCGGTTCGTGAAGAATGGGCGATCAAGACGGATTACGTCTATCCCGGTCCGATCCAGTACTTCGGTCCCTCCGAAGTCTGCGACCAGATCACCAAGACCCTTGAACTTGAAAAGAAATAACTATGGCGGACTCCAAGATCGACATCGCCTATGTGGCGCAGCTGGCGCGGCTCGAACTCGATCCCGCGCAAGCTGAAAAACTGCAGGGAGAGCTGGGCAATATCGTCCGGTATATCGATAAACTCGCCGAGCTCGACGTCACCGGCGTCGAGCCGACGGCGCACGCGATTTCGCGGCGCAACGTCTGGCGCGAAGATGAGGTGCGCGACTCTTTCCCCCGGGAAACGATGCTCGCCAACGCCCCCGATCTAGTCGATGAGACATTGATCAAAGTGCCGCAGGTCCTGCCGGGGGAGGGGAGCAATTAAAATGAGCGGAATCGATTTTGCAAAACTTTCCGTCGCAAGTTGCGCCGATGCGCTGGCGAAAAAAGAGTATTCCTCGGAGGAACTCGTCAAGGCGATCGCGGCAAATATCCGCCGCAACGATGACAAGATCCATGCGTTTTTGAATTTCGACGAAGAAGCCGCGTTGCGCGCCGCCAAAGAATCCGACGCGCGCCGCGCTTCCGGCAAGGCTTTGAGCGCGTTTGACGGCATCCCCGTCGGCATGAAAGACAATATCGCCGTCACCGGGGAAACGCTTTCCTGCGCGAGCAAAATTCTCGCCCCCGTCAAGTCGCCATACGATGCGACGGCGGTCGCGAAACTGAAAAATCAGGGTTTCATCCCGTTCGGCCGTCTCAATATGGACGAATTCGCGATGGGGTCAAGCTGTGAAAACAGCGCCTTTTTCCCGACGGCGAATCCCCTTGACACCAGCCGCGTGCCCGGCGGTTCCTCCGGCGGCAGCGCGGCGGCGGTCGCGGCGAAATTTCTGCCGTCGGCGCTCGGTTCCGACACCGGCGGCTCCATCCGTCAGCCGGCAAGTTTCTGCGGCACGGTCGGCTTGAAGCCGACTTACGGAAGAGTTTCCCGTTACGGACTGGTCGCGTTCGCTTCCAGTCTGGATCAGATCGGACCTCTGTCGCCCTGCGTCGAGGACGCGGCGATCATTCTCGACGCGGTTTCGGGGCACGACCCGATGGATGCGACGAGCCTTGATCTCGCCGGGACTCACGCGCTCGCGGCAGTCCGGGAAAAGCGCGACACGCAACTCAAGGGAATGAAAATCGGTCTTCCCAAAGAATACTACGCTTCGTCCGGTTTGGATTCCGGCGTCGCCAAGGTTTTCGGAGAGGCGATCGAAAACCTGAAAAAACTCGGCGCCGAGATCGTCGAAGTGAGTTTGCCGCACACCGAATACGCGGTCGCGGTCTACTACATCGTCGCCACCGCCGAGGCGAGCGCGAATCTGGCGCGTTTCGACGGCATCCGCTACGGCGACCGCAAGGCGGGGCGCGATCTGGTCGACACCTACTTCAAGAGCCGCGGCGCGGGCTTCGGCGCGGAAGTGAAACGCAGGATATTGCTCGGCACCTACGTCTTGTCGAGCGGCTATTACGATGCTTATTATCTGCGCGCGCAAAAAGTCCGCACGCTGATCAAACGCGACTTCGAGGAGGCTTTCAAGTCGTGCGACTTGTTGCTGACTCCGGTCGCGCCGAATCTGCCTTTCCACTTCGGAGAAAAAAGCGATCCGTTGCAGATGTACTTGTCGGATATTTTCACGATCGCCCTCAACCTCGCCGGGAATTGCGGTATCAGCATCCCCGGCGGCGTGGATGCTGAAAGCGGACTTCCGGTCGGGATCCAGTTGATCGCTCCCAGCCTTGCCGAAGAAAAACTTCTCGGCGCGGCGGCGGTCTATGAAAAACAGGCTTTTGCCTTTACCGGAAAACCTTTCGGGTGCTGACGTGATCGTACTCGGCATCGACCCGGCGATCCGGACGACCGGTTACGGCGTGATCCGCGTCGAGGGGACGCATATCGAGATCCTCGACTGCGGCACGATCGTCAACAGTCAGAAATTACCGCACTCCGAATGCGTGCGCCGCATTTACGGCGGCATTGCGGAATTGATCGCGGCTTATCGTCCCGATGCCGCCGCCGTCGAAAGTCCTTTTGTCGGACGCAATGCGTCGACGGCGATCATCCTCGGTATGGCGCGCGGCGCGTTGCTGACGGCGTTGAGCAATGCCGGAGTCGCCGCTTTCAGCTACACCCCGTCCGCCGGGAAACAGGCGGCGACGGGACGCGGTTCGGCGACCAAGGAGCAGGTGGCGGTGATGCTTGCTTCCGAACTCGGTATTTCGATCGAGCAGATCCCGCTTGATTCGACCGATGCGCTCGCGCTTGCCATCTGTCACGCCCAGCGCGCACTGCATCCCGAATACGGCAAATTGGGAAATCCGCTGTAATGGCGGCAAATTGCCATACTCACCAGAGTAGGGGTGGCAGGGAACTTGTTTCCGCGACTGCCCTCGTCGCTCCCTTGACATCGCTTGAATTTCATCCGTGGTGTGTGTCGGAAACTTTCACGCAGTTGCCCCGGCTTTTTCTGGAAAATGCTCCCCGCGCCGCCGCGCTCGGCGAATGCGGCATCGACCATTTGCGCGGCGCGCCGTTTGCCGTACAAATGCGCGCTTTGGAAGCCGTCGCCGAATTGGCGGAAACGTTAAAAAAACCGCTTGTCATTCACAGCGTCCGCGGCGACAATGAAGTTTTTGCCGTGCTGAAAAATTTTTCCGGCAACGTCCTCTTTCACGGATTCTGTCACGCGGTGCGCCGCTTGGACGCGCTGTTGGAAAAAGGTTATTTCGTTTCGCTTGCCCCTTACGCATGGCGCAAAAAAGAACTTGCCAATAGATTGAAAAACGATGATTTCAATCGCATCGGCTTTGAAACGGACGACACGGATTTACCGATCGATGCCGTCGTCGCCGACGCGGCGCGCGAACTTGAGTTGCCCGACCTTGATGCGCTGAGCGACGCCGTGCTGACGGCTTTTCTTGAAAACCCGCGTTGATATTGATTTGCAAATCCGCTGTTTTTTTCTTGCGGAAACCAAAATACTGCGCTATATTAAAGGTATTACAACCAACCTTTGCGCAAATTGCGCGGAAATGGAGTTTTGATTATGAAAATCGTCGTCGCCTATTCCGGCGGACTTGACACCTCCGTGATCGTCAAGTGGGTCAAAGAAACGTACAAAGCCGAAGTCATCTGCTACTGCGCCGACGTGGGGCAGCAGGAGGAACTCGACGGGCTTGAAGCCAAGGCGATCGCCACCGGTGCGAGCAAATGCATCATCGACGACCTCAACGAAGAATTCGCCCGCGATTTCATTTTCCCGATGCTCCAGGGCGAAGCGATCTACGAAAACAATTATCTGCTCGGCACTTCCATCGCGCGTCCCCTCATCGCGAAGCGGCTGGTCGAAGTCGCCAAAGCCGAAGGCGCCGATGCGATCTGTCACGGCGCGACCGGCAAAGGCAACGATCAGGTGCGCTTTGAGTTGAATGCCAACGCGATCGATCCCTCGATCAAGGTCATCGCCGCGTGGCGCGATCCCAACTGGCATTTCACCGGCCGTCTCGATATGATCGAGTACGCCAAAAAGAACAACATCCCCGTCAGCGTTTCGGCGAAAAAGCCCTACAGCATGGACCGCAATCTGCTGCACATCAGTTTCGAGGGCGGCATCCTCGAAGACCCGTGGAATGAATTCCCCGAGGACATCGCCGTGATGACCAAGCCGCTTTCGCAGGCCGCCGACGAGCCGGAAGACGTCGTCATCACCTTTGAAAAGGGCATCCCCGTCAAGATCAACGGCAAGGAATACAGCCCCGCGAACATTATGCGCACCCTCAACGAAATGGGCAGCCGTCACGCCGTCGGCCGCATCGACATCGTTGAAAACCGTTTCGTCGGGATGAAAAGCCGCGGCGTCTACGAGACTCCCGCCGGGACGATTTTGCAGGCGGCGCACCGCGGTCTGGAGGAGATCACCCTCGACCGCGAAGTGATGCACTTGCGCGACAGTCTGATCCCGCGTTATGCGGATATGATCTACAACGGTTTCTGGTATGCGCCGGAGCGCGAGATGCTTCAGGTGATGATTACCGAAAGCCAGAAATTCGTCACCGGCGACGTCCGCGTCAAACTTTACAAGGGCGCCTGCCACGTTACCGGACGCCGGAGCATTTACAGTCTTTACGACGATGCGATCGCGAGTTTCGAGGGTGTCGACGCTTACGACCACAAAGATGCCGCGGGCTTCATCAAACTGAATGCCCTGCGCCTCAAAGTGCTCGCCCGCAGCAAGCAGAAGCGTTATTGATTTCCGCTTGATTCGGAAAACAGAAGGCTTCGTCGGCGGTGCTGTCGGCGAAGCCTTTTTTTGAGGAAAGGCAAAAAAGTCATGGCGCGCGTGACGATCGAAAAAATTTGCAAAAGTTACGGCAAGGAACCCGTTTTGAACGATCTTTCCTTTGAGATCGCCGACGGGGAGATTTTCTTTTTGCTCGGGGCTTCGGGATGCGGCAAATCGACGTTGTTGCGCATTCTCGCCGGATTGCTGACGCCGGATGCCGGACACATCCTTTTTGACGGAGAGCCGATCGACGCTTTGCCGCCGGAAAAAAGGCAGACGGCGATGGTCTTTCAGAACTACGCTCTCTGGCCGCATATGACGGTGCGGGAAAACATCGCCTTTGCCTTGCGCTGTGCGGGCAAAAAGGGCAAAGAAGCCGATGCGCGCGTTTGCGAAGTCCTTGAGAGCGTCCGACTGGAAAACTTTGCCGACCGCAGGATCCCCGCGCTTTCCGGCGGACAACAGCAACGGGTCGCACTCGCGCGTGCGCTTGCGGTGCGGCCGAAACTGCTCCTGCTCGACGAACCGCTTTCCAATCTGGACGCGCGTCTGCGGGAAACGATGCGCGGCGAGATCCGCACCATCTGCCGACGGGAAAAATTGACGGCGCTCTACGTCACCCACGACCGGCAGGAGGCTTTCAGCATCGGCGACCGGATCGCCTGGATGGATCGCGGCGTCATCGGTCAGTCGGGACGTCCGGAGGAACTGTATTATTTTCCGGAAAGCCGCGCCTGCGCCGAATTTTTCGGCGACGCCAATTTTATTTCGGGCAAAGTCAGCGGTGAAAACTGGGAAACGCCTTTCGGAAGTTTTCCGCTCGGCGGAAAATCCCGGAATGCCGGTTGCGCGATGATCCGTCCGGAAATGATTCAATTTTCGGATGAAAAAAACGGTTTTCCCTGCCGCGTCAAAGAGGTGACGTTTCTCGGTGAAAGCACTCAAATCGGCGTCGAAACGCAAATCGGCGGCGTCGCGTTGACGCTCCGCGAATGCGGCGGAGCACCGTGCCGCGCCGGAGAAACGGTTTATCTTTCATTCAAAGAGGGGCAGTTGGTCGCCGTGGCGGAAAAGCGATGAAAAAGCAGATTTTTTTCTTTCTTGCCCTGTGGTTCGCGCTTCTTGCTCTGCCGTTTTTTCTGCATTCCGGCAACGGCGGCGGCATTTTTGCCCCTTTTGCCGATACTTTAGTCGTTATTACAGCCCACAACAAGACGATCCGCGACGAGTATCAGCGCGGCTTCAGCGAATATTACCGCAAATTGCGCGGGCGCGACGTGGTGATCGATTTCCGCTCACCGGGCGGGACGAGCGACATCGTGCGTTACATCGCCGACCGTTTTGAGGCGGAATTCCGCGACTACGTCCGGGCGGATCCCGCGCGCGGCAACTGGAGCGAACTTGCGGCGCGCAGTTTTGCCGATCCCCGCGCAACGGGCGAAGGCGCGAAATTCCGCAAACTTTTTCTTGATTCCTGTGTCGGCATCGGTATCGACGTGATGGCGGGCGGCGGCATTTTCGATCAGGCGCGTCAGGCGGAGCGCGGTTTTGCGGTCCCGGGCGGCGTTGAAGTGCGTCATCCGGAGTATTTCAGGCATATCCCGCAAAAATTCGGCGGTTCCGACGTTTACGACAAGGAGGGACGGTATTACTCGGTGGTGCTTTCGACTTTCGGCATCGTCTGCAATCTTGACCGGATCCGAGATCAGAAAATTCCGCTTCCGCAAACGTGGCGCGATCTGGGGCAGGGGGTGTTTTCCGGTGCGCTCGCCGTCGGTGATCCGACGAAATCGGGTTCCGTCACCAAGTGCTTTGAAATCATGATCCAGCAGTGTATGAATGACGCTCCGACACCCGACGACGGATGGGCAAGCGGGCTCAATCTCATCAAGCGCATTTTCGCCAACAGCCGTCTGGTGAGCGACAGTGCGGGCGCGATCGTCCGCGACGTCGGCATCGGCAATTCCGTCTGCGGGATCGCCATCGACAGTTACGGCATCAGCGAGAGGGAATATCAGAAAACGTTGTTTGACGGGAAAACGCATCTCGCTTACCTTACGCCGCGCGGCGGTACGGCGGTTTCCGGCGACCCGGCGCAGATTTTGCGCGGCGCACCGCATCGTCGGGTCGCCGAAGATTTTCTCGATTATCTGCTTTCACCGGAGGGGCAAAAACTTCATTGCTACCGCGTCGGTACGCCGGATGGTCCCCGTGCCTATCCGATCAACCGTCCTCCGGTGCGCCGGGATCTTTACGATGAAAATTACCAAAAATACGCCTTTGACTGCAATTATGATCCCTATGTTTCGGGGGAGGATTTCGTCTACCGTCCGGAGCGTACCGGACGCTATTACACACTGATCCGGCAGACGGTCAAGATCCTGATGATCGACTGTCACGCCGAATTGATTTCCGCGTGGCGCGCGATCCTCGCGGCGGGCGGACCGGAAAAGGTGCCGCAGGCTTTTGCCGCTTTCAACGCCTTGCCTTATTCTTACGCCGAAGCGGACGAAGCGGCGAAGTCGATCTCGCTCCGCTCCGGACGGAGCGCGGCGCAAGTCGCGGCAACGATGCGCAAGTGGAGCGATTTCGCCAGAGCGCATTACCGCCTTGCCGAAAAACTTGCAGGGGAGGGCAGATGATGAAAAGCCGGCGTCTGATGCAATATCTCCTCGGCGTTGCCATCGTCGGTTTTTTTGTCGTTTTTCTCGTCCTTCCGGTCGGCGGCGTGGCGGCGGTCGGCTGCCAATGGCAACTGATGCTGGAAGTTTTCCGCGATCCGGTCTATATGAACGGACTTTTCAACAGTTTGAAAATCGCCGTGACGACGACGTTGCTCGTCGGCGCGATGACATTGCCGCTTGCGTTGCTTTACGACCGTTATCGTTTCCCCGGACGGGATGCCGTGAATCTTGCGATGTTTCTGCCGATGATTTTGCCGCCTTTTGTCGGCGCGCTCGGGTTTCAGCAGATTTTCGGGTATTACGGCGTCGTCAACGCCGTTTTGGCGGATCTCGGGATCGCGCGCGTGGACTTCCTCGGCGGGAGCGGACGCTTCTGGAGCATTTGCGTGATCGAAGCGTTGCATTTGTATCCCGTTTTTTACCTGAATCTCGTCACGGCGCTCGGCAATATCGACCCCGCGCTGGAGGATGCGGCGGCGAATTCGGGGGCGTCGCCGCTGCAAAGATTTTGCCATATCACACTGCCGCTTTTGCGCCCCGGAATGCTTGCGGGCGGCATTCTCGTACTGATCTGGAGTTTTACGGAACTCGGTACGCCGCTTATGTTCAACTGTACGGAATTGACCGCAGTTCAGATTTTCAACGGACTTACGGAATTGGAAAGCAATCCCGTGCCTTTTACGCTCGTACTGGTGACGCTTGCGGTATCGCTTGCTCTTTATCTTGTTTCCAAAAAACTTCTCGGCGGCAGCCGTGCCGTCGCAGTCAAGGGAAACAACGTGCGGATTTTGAAAGACCTTCCGGGATTTTGCCGTTATCTGCCGACCTTGGCTTTCGGCTTCGTGACGCTGATTGCCGTGTTGCCGCATCTCGCCTTGGTATTGATCGCTTTTTCCCGCGTTTACTATCAAAGCGTATTGCCGGGGCAATTCACGCTGGCGAATTTTGAGGAGGCGCTTTCCAATTCGCTTGTTTTGCCATCGATCGGCAACAGTTTGCGCTATTCTTTGCTGGCGACGCTCATCGCGATGGGGATCGGCGTTTTGGCGGCGCTCGGCGCGGGACGCTGGCAACTCAAAGGCGGGATTTTGCTTGATTTACTGGTGATGACGCCGCTTGCCGTGCCGGGGATCGTCGTCGCTTTCGGATATTTATTTATGTCGGTACGTTACCATTGGGCGTCGGGATTCAACGCGTTGGAAAATCCCTTTTTTCTGCTCGCCATCGCCTATGCGGTGCGGCGGATCCCCTTTGTCGTGCGCGCGGTCGCTTCCGGCTTGGAACAGACTCCGGCGGAACTGGAGGAAGCGGCGCGCAATTTCGGCGCAAGCGCATCGCGGGCGTTTCTCCGGATCACCTTGCCGCTTGTCGGCGCCAATATCCTCGTCGGGGGACTTTTTGCTTTCAGCTTTTCGATGCTCGAAGTTTCCGATTCGCTGATCCTCGCGCAGAAGTCGGAGTTTTTTCCGATCTCCCGCGCGCTTTACGAATTGTCGCAAATCATCGGCTCCGGCAATGCGGTCGCGGCGGCATTCGGCGTCTGGACGATGCTTTTTCTCGCGGCGACGCTCGGTGCGGCGACGGCTTTGCTCGGACGCCGGATCGGCGCCGTTTTCAAATTGTAGACTATGCTTGCGGCTCTTCCTGCTTGCCGTCGTCGGGGTAATAGGGGTAGGGCAGATAATCGAGCATCTGATCGTCGTCGCGTCCGGAAAGCGCTTGCGCAATGGTCAGAATGTAACGGAAACTGTCGCTGTTGACCGCCGCCGAAAAAAGCGTTGACGAGGCGAATTGCAACAAGGTACGGTCGTCGAAAAGTTCCATGTCGCGCAGACTTTTGGCGCGTGAAATCTGCCAGTCGTGCGCGGGGATGAGAAGCGCGCCGCTGGCGTGGCAGAGCGTGAAATCACCGCAATTGCGCAAGACGAGATAGTTTTGCGGATCGCCGACGAGTTTCCGGCAGATGCCGCAGAGCAGAGCCGCGGAACCGATTTTTTCGCGGAGGATCAATCCGATACAGTAATTTTCCGGACGGAGCGTCGTTTCGATCTCGGCGGTGAAGCCTTCCTTGCGCATAAAAGAAGCGATGTCTTCGGGCGAACGGATCTCCCTTTTTTGTGCGGCGGCAAGGAATTTGCGCCAGTTTTCCTCTAAAAGCGGCCGCGAATCGTTGTCGAACCATTGCAGATGCACGTCGATCAGCGCGTCGATGAAATCGACATTTTTTTGCGCCAGTTTCCGGGCGAATGCGCGGCGGCGGCGGCGCAAAGTCAATGCCGCCTGCAACTGATGGACTCTTTTGCGGAGAACGGGGTCGTCCTTTTCCTGCAATTCGCCCAAAAGGTCGCCCAACTCGCTTTCCCGGTACAAAATTTCCGCCATCGCGTTGACGGCGATATTTTCGTCGGGGTCGTCGAGGAGCGATGCCAGTTGGCGGATCGTCGCGGTTTTCGCCATATCGCTATTTGTGTTCGGGAAATTTGCCGATCAATGCGTTGCCGGCGATTTCCTTGACGTCGTCCGGGAAGTCGCTGCGGATGATCCAGCGCAGGAAGCCGGGATCGTTTTCGCTGATCTCCCGCAATGTGCGTCCGGCGTTTTTGCCGAAATTGACGATCGCTTCGTCGCCGTTCCATTTGAAACGGCGCGTGCGGTCGATCGCGTCGGGGTCGGTCATGTCGCCGAAATCGGCAAGCCCCGCGACGTCGGCGGGCAATTCCGGATGACGGTCGAGCTGACCGAGCAAAACTTCCAGCGTCGCATCGGTGTCGGCGCAGGCGCCGTGCGCCCCCTCCAACTCCTTGCCGCAGAAAAACTTGTATGCGGCGCTCAGCGTGCGCGGATAAAGTTTGCAGAAAATGTTGTAAACATCGATGACTTTGCGGTTTTCAAAGCTGAAATCAACTCCGGCGCGCTTGAATTCCGCATCCAGAAGCGGAATGTCGAAGCCCGTGATGTTGTAGCCGCCCAGATCGCAGTCGGCGAGATAACCGGCAAGTTTGTCGGCGATGTCGGCAAACTGCGGGCAGTCGGCGACGTCGGCGTCGGTGATGCCGTGGATCGCCGTCGCCCCCGGCGGGATCGGGATCCCGGGGTTGAGGCGGCGGACGTTGCTTTGAGTGCTGCCGTCGGGGCGGAGCATCAGCACCGCGATTTCGACGATCCGGTCGCGTTGCGGGACGATGCCGGTGCTTTCGATGTCAAAGAGCGCCAGCGGACGGGTCAATTCCAATTTCGCCATCGTAAAAATCTCCTGTTAAACGGTATTTTTTTCAATATATCATCCCAAGAAAGAGATTGCAATATGAAAATCTCTTTTTTGAGCGGAGTTTTTTCATTTCTCAACTTGAATTGAGCGCCGATAAAGTGTATCTTATTTCCCGAAGAAAGAAAGAAGCCTGAAAAGGAGTTTTTTATGGTAAAAGTCATTATTTGCGGCGCCGCCGGCAGAATGGGGCGCCGTCTGGTCGCCAATGTGTTGGAACATCCCGATTTTGAACTTACGGGAGCGGTCGAGTATGCCGCTTCCCCCGAACTCGGCAAGGATGCGGGAGTTCTTGCCGGCGCCGGCGAGTGCGGCGTCAAGGTGACGGCGGATATTTCTCCGCTTCTGAAAAATTGCGACGCAGTCATCAATTTCGCGACGGCGGGCGTGGTCGAATGCGCGGAGCTTTGCGCAAAAAACCGTTGCGCCATCGTCATCGGGACGACTGCGCTGACGGCAGATGACAAGTCTGCGCTCGGGCGTCTTGCCGGCGCCGGATGCCGCATTGTCGCCGCGAGCAATATGAGCGTCGGCGTCAATCTGCTCTTTAAGCTCGCCAAAGAGGCGACCCGGATCCTCGGCAACGCCTACGACGTCGAGATCGTCGAAATGCACCACAATCAGAAAAAGGACGCCCCCTCCGGCACCGCCGTCCGGCTCGCCGAAGTCGTCTGCGAGGCGCGCAACTGGAATTACGACGAAGACGTCCGTCACGGGCGCGTCGGCATGGTCGGCAAACGCACCGGTCACGAGATCGGGATGCACTCCCTCCGCGGCGGCGACGTCGTCGGCGATCATACGGTGATCTTTGCAATCGACGGCGAACGCGTCGAATTGACCCACAAAGCGTCGAGCCGCGATACTTTCGCCAAGGGCGCGTTGCGGGCGGCGGCGTTTCTCAAGGATGCCGCGCCCGGGCTTTACGATATGCAGGATGTGCTCGGTCTGAAGTGACAATGAAGCCGCGTAACGCCGACATCACCGTCATTGAAATGGACGGCAGTTGCGAACTTTTCCGCATGGAGGAGTTGCAGAACCGCCTTTTCGGCGCGTTTGTCGCCGTCGGGCGCAGTGACTGCGCGAGCCTTGCCGAAGACATCGCGCTGGCGACGGAGCGCGCGCTCCGCGATTGCGACCGTCCGAATCTCACTTTCGGGCGGGGCGAACTGGATGCCGCGATCGTGCGTCTGCTGGAAAATGCCGGTTATCCGCAGGCGGCGCAAGTCTATATGCGCCGCGGCGTTTCCAGCGTCATCACGATCGACACCGGAGCCAAAGCGGAGATCGCCTTGCTTTTGCGCAAGCATTTAAGTTGCTCCGAAGTCCGTTTCAACCATATCGTCGACGCCGTGATGCAATCAATGCAAAAAGCGGAAATATCCGCGGCGACGCCGACGCTCATCTTGGAAATGGGCCGTCACTTTGAGCGGGAATACCGCGAAGCCCCGTTGCAGTTGCCGTTGCCGCAGATGCCCTCGTTTGACCGGGAGTCGCTTTTGCCGCTGTTGTCGGCGGAAACGGCGCGTCTGGTCGGGCGCGGCATTTTGCGCGTCGCCGGGATCCATACGCTTTTTCCGTCGTTGCGCTTTTACTGTCTGCTCAACGATTTCGCGGCGGAGAAAAATTATCTGCCGCCGGTGACGGAGCTGGAGATCATTCCCGATCTGCGTCAAATCGGGCGGATGATCGACGAGATGCGGGTCGTCATCAACCGCGCGCTCGATCTGCCGGAGCCTTTGCCCTGTCTGCTGACGCTGCCCGATCTGCCGGAATTTGTCGAACATTATTTTGAGCAGGAGCGTTCCGGCATCGCTCCGGTCGCGGGTGAACTTGCCGACGTGATCGCGTCGGAAATCGGTTGTACGCTTTACAAACTTTCCTATTGAGGAGGATTTTTATGTCCAAAGTGATATTGTTTCAAGGGGATTCCGTGACGGACAGTCAGCGCGACCGCAATTGCGACGGCATATGTTACGGGATGGGGCACGGTTATGCTCTCCTTGTCGCTTCGCGCCTTCTGGCGGATCACCCCGCCGACGGACTGCGTTTTTTCAACCACGGCATTTCCGGCAACCGGGTCGTCGATCTTTACGCCCGTTGGAAAATCGACACGATCAACGTGAAACCGGATATTCTTTCCATTCTGATCGGCGTCAACGACACCTGGCACGAAGCGCAGTGTCAAAATGGCGTCGAGCTCGACCGCTATGAGGAAGTCTACCGGATGCTCGTCGCGTGGACGCGCCGGGCGTTGCCGAAGTGCCAAATGCTCCTGATGGAGCCATTCGCATTGCCTTTCGGTCAGCCGATGACGTGGTCGGCAAAACTGCGCGCGGAAATCCCGAAACGCGCGAAAATCGTCAAAAAGATCGCCGCCGATTTCAATATCCCGTTTCTGCCCCTGCAGAAAAAAATCGACGCCGCGGTCAAGGCGGCAAAAGGCAATTACGCGCATTTGCTGATGGACGGGGTGCATCCCGCCTGCGCCGGACACCAGTTGATCGCCGACGAGTGGATCAAGGCGACAAAGGAGTTCTTTTAAATGGAAAAACTGATCGTTTCTCTGTTGCAGGAACTCGGGGAAGACCCATCGCGTGAGGGATTGCTCAAGACCCCCGAACGGGTGACCCGGAGTTTGAAATATCTTACGCGCGGTTATTCCCAGAAACTGGACGAGGTCGTTCACGGCGCGCTTTTTGAAGCGGTCTCCGACGATATGGTCATCGTGCGCGACATCGAGTTCTACAGCCTTTGCGAACACCATCTTCTGCCCTTTTTCGGCAAGTGCCACGTCGGCTACATCCCCAAAAAGAAAGTCCTCGGCGTCAGCAAAGTCGCGCGCATCGTCGATATGTTTGCCCGCCGGTTGCAGATCCAGGAGCGGCTGACCCACGAGATCGCCGCCAGTATTCAGGAAGTGCTCGACTGTGAAGGGGTCGGCGTCGTGATGGAAGCCCAGCATCTGTGCATGCAGATGCGCGGGGTGGAAAAACAGCGTTCCGTGATGACGACGAGCGCGATGCTCGGCTCTTTCCGCCGCGAACTTGCCACCCGCAACGAATTTACCCGGTTGATCCGATGAGAGCTTTGTTGCAGAGAGTCCGCCGCGCCCAAGTCGACATCGACGGCGTCTGCGTCGGCAAAATCGGTCAGGGATTGCTGATCTTTTTGGGCGTCACCCTGACCGATACGCCGGAGGATGCGGTCAAACTCGCCAAAAAATGCGCCGATTTGCGTATTTTTGAAGATGAAAACGAAAAACTTAATTTGAGTTTGCTTGACATCGGCGGCAGTGCACTCGTCGTTTCGCAATTTACTTTGTACGGCGAGACGGCGGGCAGCGGCAGGCGGCCCTCTTTTTCGGCGGCGGCGCGTCCGGACGTCGCCGTGCCCTGCTATGAAAAATTTATTTCCGCGTTGAAAGAACTCGGCATTGGCGTTGAAACCGGACGCTTCGGAGCGGATATGCAAGTCGACCTCGTCAACGACGGACCCGTGACTTTGATGTTGGAGTTACCCCCAAAAACAGGAAAGGATAAAAAATGAAACTCAACGACGCTTTGACCGCACGGATCTCCTCCGCCAAACAGGAGCACCTTTTGCGTTATTTTGACGCGCTGACGGAAAAGGAACAGGCGGATTTCGCCGCCCAGCTTGAAGAAGTCGATTTTGCCGCCTTGCCGGAACTCGTCGAAAATTACGTTTTGAATCGTCCGCACATCACGATCCCCGACGACCTCGGTCCCGCGCCTTATTATCCGCTGTCGCCGCGCGACGACGCGCAAAAGAAGTTGTACCTTGACGCGGTTTCCTGCGGTGAAAAACTGATCCGCGCCGGACGCGTCGCCTGTCTTACCGTCGCGGGCGGGCAGGGGACCCGGCTCGGTTTCGACGGTCCCAAGGGGACGTTTCCGATCGGTCCCGTCACCGGACGGTCGCTTTTCGCCTATTTCGCGGGCGGCATCCGCCGTACCGAAAAGAAATACGGCGTCAAGATCGTCTGGTATCTGATGACGAGCCGTCTCAATCACGAAGCGACCGTTGATTTTTTCAGGAAAAACGACTATTTCGGTCTTGACGCCGATCAGGTTTTCTTTTTTACGCAGGGCACGATGCCGGCGATCGGATACGACGGGAAACTGCTGATGAATGCGAAAAACTCGCTCGCCCTTTCTCCCGACGGTCACGGCGGCACATTGCTCGCGTTGCGGAAATCCGGCGCACTGGACAAAATGAAACGCGACGGCGTCGATACGATCAGTTATTTCCAGGTCGACAATCCGCTCGTGCCCGTCATCGATCCGAAATTCATCGGGTTGCACCATTTGACCGGTTCCCAGATGAGCGCGGTGATGCTCGCCAAGACCAATGCGATGGAGAAACTCGGCAATTTCTGCGTTTCGCAAAACCGACTTCAGATCATCGAATACAGCGATCTTCCCAAGGAACTTGCGGAAAAGACGCTGCCGGACGGCACGCTCGCTTTCATTGCGGGAAGCCCCGCCATTCACGTGATCGATCGCACTTTTGTCGAAACGCTGACTGCGGGCGGAAAACTTCAGCTCCCCTGGCACCGCGCCGACAAAAAGATCCCCTTTATCGGTCAGGACGGCAATCTGGTTTCTCCCGAGTCGCCCAACGGTGTCAAACTGGAATCTTTCATCTTTGACGCACTTCCGCTCGCCGAAAAGACGATGGTGCTTGAGTGCGACCGCGCGGAAGTTTTCGCTCCGACCAAAAATCCGACCGGCGTCGATTCGGTGGAAAGCTGCCGCGCGATGCTGATCGACCGCGACTGCCGCCGTTTGAGATCCGCCGGAGTCAAAATCGGCGATGGCGCACAGATCGAGATCGATCCCGCGCTCGCCGTTGATGCGGCGGACGTTGCGGAACTGGTCGCGGCGCGCAACATTTCCGAAATCGCGTCCGGCGAAAAGGTCGTGATCGACTGAAGGACTTGCCGCAATGTTTGAAAGTTACGTTGCCAAGCCGAAATTCGAGGAGGATCCCGATCACTCCTCCGTCCTGCCGCATCTTATCACGCTGTTGATGGTCACTTGCTGTCTGATCTTTTTCGGATTGACGATGCTCTATTCGGCAAGTTACGGCACCGCCGGATTGCAGTATTTCCGCAAACAGGCGCTTTGGGTGATCCTCGGACTGATGGGAGGAGGGGCGATCGTTGCGGTCGGCTACCGCCGGCTGATCGCGATAAGTCCCTGGCTGATCGGATTGTGCATCGTGCTTTTGCTTGCCTGTCTGTGCTTTCACAAAGTCAACGGGGCGTACCGTTGGATAAGGATCGGGCCGGTTTCGATCCAGCCCTCGGAATTCGCAAAAGTCGCCGTCGCGCTTTTTGTCGCCAAATACTGCAGTGAAAACTGGATGAGTTTTGCCCGGCTCAAGTGGCGCGGCGGCATTTTGCCGCTCGGCGCAGTCGTCGGTGCGGTGATGGCTTCCGTGCTGATCGGACACGATCTCGGCACGACTTTGCTGATCGGTACGATGGCTTGCGGCGCGCTTTTTGTGGCGGGTTTGCCTTTCCGGTATATCGGCGTGCCGCTGTCGTTGTCGGCGGCGGGAGCGGTATTCATTTACTTTTTCGACCCGATGCGGCTTGCCCGCATCACGACTTTCTGGCGGCCGGAGGAATTGCAAAGCGGCAAGGGCTATCAGCTCTGGTTCAGTCTGCTTGCACTGGGGGAGGGGGATTGGCTCGGACTCGGATTTCTCGGCAGCCGGATGAAAGCCGATTATCTTCCCGAGTGCCACACCGACTTCATCCTTTCCGTCGTGGGCGAGGAGTTGGGCTTTATCGGCATCCTTGCCGTGATCGTCGGTTTCGCGGTCTACGGCTTTTGCGCGTGGCGCATCGCGATGCACGCGCGGGAACGCTCCGGAATGATCCTCGGCGCGGCGTTGCTCTTTTACATCACCGTACAGGCGGCGATCAACCTCGCCGTGATTTCCGGCAGCATCCCGACCAAGGGAATGCCCGCGCCTTTCATCAGTTACGGCGGAAGCAATATGCTTGCGTCGATGTTCGCGACGGCGCTGTTGATCGCCATTGCGCTGGATTCTATTTTTCCCGATTACAACCGGGTGCTGTGGGCTAAAATCAGAGGTAAAAATTTATGAAAATCGTCATTTCCTGCGGCGGGACGGGGGGGCATTTTTTCCCCGGACTTGCGCTTGCGCGCGAAGCGGGCAAGGAGAATGCAAGATTGTTGCTTTCCGGCATCCACGCTGAAAATCAGAAAGCGATCGCGGAAAAATATGAGATCCCGGCAGTCGCATTGCCGCCGATGCCGGTTTGGAAGCGTCATTTTTTCCGTTTCCTCGGCGGACTGGCAAAAGGGTATGCCACCGCGCGAAAGACGATGAAAGTTGATCGCCCCGACGCGGTGATCGGAATGGGCTCCTTTGCTTCACTGCCGATTTTGCTCGCGGCGAAAAATCTGCACATTCCCGTCTTTTTGCACGACGGAAATGCCCGCATCGGCAAAGCGAACCGCATTTTGAGCCGTTGCGCGAAAATGCTCGGCATCGCCTTTCCCGCAGTCAATCATTGCAGTTGCCCCGTTTATGAATGCGGTATGCCGGTGCGGCAGGAATTGATCGTGCAAGCGGAAATGACGCGCTTTGATGCGCTGGCAAAAATCAAAGAACTTTTCGGCACGGATTTTTCCGCCGATGCGCCGATCCTGCTTGTTTTCGGCGGCAGTCAGGGGGCGGCGGCAATCAACGCGGCGCTTCCTGTCGCGCTCCGAAAATACGGCAGAAGTGACATTCAGATCATCCATTTGACCGGGGTCGGCAAACTGGATGCGGCGCGTGAAGCCTATCAGGGGTTGTCCAACCGCCGCCTTTTGCTGGAAACCACTTCGGAAATGGGCGCGCTCCTTGCGGCGGCGGATCTCGTCGTTTCGCGCAGCGGCGGCAGTACGGTGGCGGAACTTGCCCTTTTCGGGAAACCTGCGGTTCTGATCCCTTATCCTTATGCCGCAGAGGGGCATCAGACGGATAACGCCCGTTACTATGAAAAAGGCGGAGCCGCAAGTGTTTTACTGCAAAGCGATTTGTCCGCCGACGTGTTGCTTGCGCTTTTAAAATGTTATTTGGATGACGAGAGCAAAAGAAAAAGCGCTTCCGGCTGTGCGAAAGCACTCGGGCGTCCCCGCGCCGCCGCCGATTTTCTTGCGGCGGTCGCAAGGGAAATCAAATAGCGTTTATTGTCCGATTTTTTTCTCGTTGAGGAAAAATCCGGTCAACGCGGTCGAGATACCGGAAAGGCAGAGCAACGTGCCGACCGCCCATCCGTAGGATGCCAATCCGAGCCACGGCGTGGCGAAAAAGATCCCGCCCACGATGCAGGAAAGAATCCCGGAGAGCATCGACGCCGGCACATTTCCCGTGCCGAAACCGAAAAGGACTTCCTGGATCCCGTTGAAAAGGATCCACGCCCCGATGAACATCAGCAAAAAGGTGTCGAAAACGAGCGGGCGTTTCAACAGTACGATGCCGAAAACGATCAGCACGGCGGCGCTCAAAATGCCCGGTAACGTGTATTTTCTTTCCGCAAAGATGCCCGCCAGATTGAAAATCCCGTCCACAAGAAGCAATATTCCTGCGATCATCGTGACGAATTGCAGGATCTTCGGCAGATTGGAAAAGACCAGTATCCCGAGGAGAATGAGCAAAACGCCGCGGAAAATCAGCATTTTGCGGGAGTACGCCACAAAACTGCGGAACAAGTGTTTTTTTGCGTTTTCTTCCATCAGCAGAATCCTTTCCTGTTAAAAATTGTCCGCAATATAGTCGACGGCATTGCGGAAAAAAATTACGCCGTCGCCTTCGGCTTGCGCTCCGCGGCGCGTCCAGTCGGGCGCGTTGTAGGGAGAGAGGAAAGCTTCGGGGTGCGGCATAAGACCGAAAATGCGTCCCGTCGGATCGCAGATACCGGCGATCGAACGGAGCGAACCGTTGGGATTGACCGGAAATTCTGTTGCCGGATTTCCGTCGGCGTCAACGTAACGCAAGACCGCGAGATGGCGTTTTTCCAATTCGTCAAGCGTTGCCTCGTCGGCGACGAATTTGCCTTCGCCGTGACGCAACGGCAGACGCAGACGGTCGATGCCGCGGGTGAAAACGCACGGACTTTGCTTGTCGGCGGCAAGTTCGCACCAGTCATCGCGGAAAAGCCCCGTGTCGTTGTGCGCCAGCGCGACCGTCTGATTGAAGTAATCGCCGTCGAGCGCCGGCACCATGCCGAGCCGGGTGAGCGTCTGGAACCCGTTGCAGATACCGATGACCAGTTTCCCGTCATCGACGAATTTCTGCAACTGCGCTTGCAGTCTCACTTTGACGCGGTTGGCGAAAACCGTGCCGGAGCCGAGGTGGTCGCCGAAAGAAAACCCGCCGATGAAACAGAGCATCTGAAATTCTTCGAGCGTCCGTTTTTCCCCGAGGTCGTTGAGATGGACCAGTTCGGGAGTCGCGCCGACGAGTTTGCACGCCGCCGCCGTCTCTTTTTCACAGTTCAGACCGAATCCGGTGATGACCAGAACCTTGATGTCAGACTTTTTCATGATTAGGTGTGATAATCCGCGTTAATTTTTACATACTCATAAGATATATCGCTGCTCCAGACCCAGTAGGAGCAGTCGCCGTCGTGAAAGTCACAGCGGATCGTGAATTCCGGCGCCTTGACCGTATCCAGAAGATCCGCTTCCGGTGTGCCGGCGTCGCCGCCGGAAAGCACGACCGGAATGGAACCGAAAAAAACATCGCATTTATCGGGGCAGAATTCCGCCCCTGAATAACCGAGTGCCGCCACCACGCGTCCCCAGTTGGGGTCGTTGCCGAACCACGCCGTTTTGCACAGCAGAGAATTGGCGACCGCTTCGGCGGCGATTTTGGCGTCGTGCGTCGTGCGGGCGTTGACGACTTCGATCGTCACCAGCTTCGTCGAGCCTTCGCCGTCGCCGACCATCCGGCGCGCGAGGTTTTGCATCACGAGCAAAAGCGCCTGCTGAAATTGCGTCGCTTCGGGCGTTCCCGGCAGGATCGCCGCGCCCGATTTGCCGTTGGCGAGGATCATCACCGTATCATTGGTGCTCATATCGCCGTCGACCGTGATGCGGTTGAAAGAATCCTGCGCGTTCTTTTCGAGCATCGACTGAAGCAACGCATTGTCGATCTTGGCATCCGTCGCGATAAAACAGAGCATCGTCGCATGCGGACTTGTCAGGCAGGGATCGATCATACCCGCTCCCTTGGTCATCGCGCCGATGGTGACGGTTTTGCCGGAAATTTCCAGTTGCAACGCCGTTGCCTTGGGCACGGTGTCGGTCGTCATGATGGCGCGCGCCGCATTTTCGCCGCCTTTGTCGGAAAGGGCGGCAACGGCGGCGTCAATGCCGCGCTTGAGGATCGGCATCGGCATTTGCACGCCGATACGCCCCGTCGAAGCGACGGCGACAAGGTCGGAAGATATGTTCAACGCGATCCCCGCAAGTCTCGCGCTTTCTTTTGCCGATTCCAACCCCTGAAATCCGGTACAGGCATTGGCGATGCCGCTGTTGATGATCGCCGCCTGCAGTTTGCCGCCTTTCAGGACTTTGGCACGGTCGAATTGCACCGGAGCCGCCGCGAATTTGCAGGAGGTGAAAACTCCGGCGAAATCGCACGGCACTTCCGAAAAGATCATCGCGAAATCCGGCGCGCCGCTGCGCTTGAATCCGGCGGTCACGCCCGCCGCCTTGAAGCCGGGGACGCTGCTGACGGAGCCGTTTTCAATCCATTGCAGATTCGTCATCGATTTTTCCTCCGTAGGTCGCTTTGACGTTGATCGCGATGCCGCCGCGGGGACGGAAACGCCCCGTCACTTCGGCGCGGCGCGGCGCGCACGCTTCGACGACCGCGTCGAGCAGACGGTTGACCGCCTCCTCGTGAAAGATGTTGGCGTTGCGGAAACTGTAGAGATAAAGTTTGAGCGATTTGCTCTCGATACACCGTTTGCCGGGGACGTAACGCACCTTGAGATGACCGAAGTCGGGCTGTCCGGTGACCGGGCAGAGCGAAGTGTATTCGGGGCAATCGAATTCGATGACGTAATCCCGGTCGGGATAAAGATTTTCAAACGTTTCAAGTTTCGCTTCGCCGGGCGCTTTCGGATAACGTTTTTCCGATGCGTGGAGCAAAGTCAAGTCCTTGAACCTGTCCGGAGTTAGATCCTGCATAAAAACCTGCCGTATTTTGCCGATATTTCTGTCAATGGTACAATATAGCATTCTTTTGTCGGGCTGTCAATGCTTTTTTCCTTTGTTAAAATCGCTTTTTTTTTCGTATTCTCCTTGATAAAAGAGCAGGAGCCCATTATATTTAAATCCGGACAGTTTTTTGATGCGCACAAGCGCGCAAAGCAACCCGAAGGAGCAAAATGATGAAAAAGTATGTTTGCAATGTCTGCGGCTACATTTACGATCCGGCGACCGGCGACCCCGACAGCGGCATCGCCGCCGGAACCGCGTTTGAAGATATTCCGGCGGACTGGGTCTGTCCGCTTTGCGGCGTCGGCAAAGACGATTTCTCCCCGGTGGAATAGGCAAGGGAAGGGTATCGTGAAAAAGATCATCTTTTCGGCGCTTTTTGCCGTTTTCACCGCAGGATGCTATTTGATGTATCCGGCGGTGGAAAAATCCAAAAATCTCCGCGTCGGTATGACCAAGGAGGAAGTGCTTGCCGTCATGGGCGAACCTTTGTCCGAAGAAGCCTTTTGCCGTCCCAATATCTGGTTTTACTACACGCGGACCGTCTGGGCGGACGGGTTGACCACCGAGGATGAATGTATGCCGCTGGTCTTTATCGAAGGACGGCTCGCCGGATGGGGCAACGAGTACTACAACGACTACCGCATGCGCCCGAAATATCTGCGGGAAATCAAACAGTGAAATCTTCCCGTCTGAAAAACATCTGGCGCGCTTTTTACCTCAAAGTCGTGCGCGGCGACGGTTCTCCCGAATACATCGCCCGCGGCTGGTCGCTCGGCGTTTTCGTCGGGTGCGTCGTACCGGTTTTCTGCCAGTTGTACGTTGCGGTCCCGCTTTCCTTTTTGCTGAAAGCTTCCAAATTCGGCGCGATCGCCGGGACGTTTATCACGACGCCGCCGACGGCGATCGTGATCTATCCGATCCAGATCTGGCTCGGCGACCGGCTCATCGGCGGTAATCTTACCTTTGCCGGCATCGAGGATGCGACCGTCCAAATGCTGACGCACGGGAATTTCAAGGCTTTTTCGGCATTGGGGCGGGAAATGATCGCCGCCTTTTTCGCCGCCGGATTGCTGTGGGGCGTCGTGATGGCTCCCGCCGTCTACTTTTTGGTCCGTTTGATGGTGACGCGTTACCGCGCTTTCCGTGAAAAGCGGAAAAAATCCCGGAATATGGCGAAATGACCGACCGTGAAGTCGCCGTCGTCCTCAACCTGATTTCGGGGATCGGATTCGTCAAATTCAGCGCGTTGCGCGACGCTTTCGGCTCGGCGGCGGCGATCGCCAACCGGAGCAAGGCGGAATATCTCGAAGTTCCCGGTATCGGCGAAATGCTTGCAGGCAAACTTGCCGACTGCGACTGGCGTAATTCCTTTGATGCCGAATCGGATCTTGCCGACCGCGGCGGAGTGCGGCTCGTCACTTATTTTGATGAAAACTATCCCGATGTGTTGCGTCAGCTTTACGATCCGCCGCTTGTGCTCTATGTGCGCGGTCAGCTCGGCGAATACCCCGACCGCGCCGTCGCCATCGTCGGCACCCGCAAAACGACAAGTTACGGCAGAAGAATGACGCAAGCCATCGCCGCGGATGCCGTCAGCGCGGGATTCACCGTCGTTTCCGGCTTGGCGTACGGCGTCGATACCGTCGCGCATCAGACGACTGTTGACGCGGGCGGCAGGACGGTCGCCGTGGTGGCGGGCGGACTGATGCACTTGCACCCGATGGAAAATATCCCGCTCGCCAATGCGATCATCGCGCATGGCGGCGCGGTCATCAGTGAATTTCCGATGGATTTCCCCGTTTCCCGCACCGGGTTTCCCCGCCGCAACCGCATTGTCGCCGGGTTGACGCGGGCGACGATCGTCACCGAAGCGGGATTGCAAAGCGGCGCATTGATCACCGCGAAACTCGCCTTGGAAAACGGCCGCGAAGTCTTTGCCGTGCCGGGACAGGCGGATAATCCGCAATCAAGCGGCTGTCACAAACTCATCAAAGAGGGCGCCGCCTTGATCGAGAATTTCGACGACGTGCTGGAAAATTTCGGTTTCGGCTTTTTACCCGGGATGTCACCCCGGGAAAGCGACGGCGACGCCCCCTCGTACAATGCCGCATCGTCCGGCGACCTGCCGCAGAATCAGCGCCGTCTGATGGAGTTGCTCGACAACGGCGATGCGTCGCTTGAGGAAATTCAGATGGCGCTTGATTGCGATGTCGCCACTTTGCTCGGTGATTTGATGCAACTGGAAATGAAATTTCTCATCGAGCGCGATGCCGATCAGCGTTACCGCGTCTTGCGTCGCGCATAACGTTTATTGCCGTTTCAAATAGTGCAAGGGTGTGCCGCTTTCGCGGTAAGCGATGATTTCCCCGATTTTTTGCAGGGATTTTTCCAACTCCAACCTTGCATTTTTTGCATTTTCGTCGATGTCCGGCTTGTTGTCGTAGAGCCTGTAATTCCGCTTTTTTGCGGCTTCTCCGAGATTGGGCATAATGACGTTTGCGCCCGCGAGAATGCCTCTTTGCCGTCCGTCGGCAGGGGAGATCGCCTGCAAACTCGTCGCGGCGGCGATGTTGACGTCGCGGAGCATCAGCCTCGTCACGGCGATCATATTGAGCGCAAGGAGCAATCGTTTTTGCTTGATTTCCTCCGTGTCGGGATAACGTTTTCCGAGCGGCGTGTCGCCGTGGGCGAGAAAGGGCCCCATTCCGATCATATCCAAGTCCTGATCGCGGAAAAATTCAAGATCGGTTGCAAGCTGATCGAGCGTCTGACCGGGGAGCCCGATCATCACGCCGCTTCCGACGGTGAAACCTGCTTCCCGTAAATCGTCGAGCGATCGCCGACGCCTCTGGTAATTTGCCTTTTCATCGTGGATCTGCTGAAAAAGCGCCGCATCGGAAGTTTCGATCCGCAACAAATAGCGTTCCGCACCGGATTCTCGCCACAACCGATAGGTGTCAGGCGTCTCTTCTCCGCAGGAGAGGGTGATGCCGACATCAGCCGAGATTTTTTTGATCCCGGAAACGATTTCGGCGACCCGTTTTACAAAGTTTTCGTCGTTGCGTTCGCCGCTTTGCAGAACGACGGCGCCGTAGCCGTGGTCGATCGCAAAGCGCGCATTTTCAAGGATTTCCGCATCGCTTAACGTGTAGCGCGCGACTTTTTCGTTGCTTTTGCGGATGCCGCAATAAAGACAGTCGCAACGGCAGACGTTGGAAAATTCGACAAGACCGCGCAAAAAGACTTTATTGCCGAGGATTTTACGCTTGACGCGATGGGCGGCGCGATGCAAAAGCAATGCGCTTTCTCCCTGCAAGGCAAGAAGTTGCACGATTTCATCGTGGGTCGGCATTGACCCCTTTTCGATTTTTTCAATTAATTTTTCCATCGCAGAGAGCGATTTCCCGTTTCAGCGCATCGACGATCCCGGCAAAGTAATCGAGCGCGGCATGCACCGGGGCGGGGGTGGAGAGATCGACTCCCGCGTCGCGCATGATGTCCAGCGCATCCTTGGAACCTCCCGCCGAGAGGAAACCGAAATAGCGTTCCGTCTTTCCATTAAGAATGTCTTTGGCAAGTTTCAGCGCCGCGCTCATTCCCGTCGCGTATTTGTAGACGTAGAAATCGTAGTAGAAGTGGGGAATTCTCGCCCATTCGAGCGCGATGAGGAAATTTGCCTTGACATCGGGACCGTAATAAAGCTGATTGAGTTCGTAGTAACACTTTTCCAGCATATCGGCGGAAAGCGGGATCCCCTTTTCGCAGCAAGCGTGGATCTTTTCCTCAAATTCCGCAAACATCGTCTGCCGGTAGATCGTCCCGCGTATTTCATCGGCGAGGTGCCCGTACAAATAGGCGCGAAAAGCGTGATCGCCGCGGCTCTTTTTCAGCAGATATTCAAAGAGCAGTATCTCGTTGGTGGTACTGGCGACTTCGGCGACGAAAATCTCGTAATCCGCATAGTGGTAACTCTGATGCGTTTTGCTGTAATACGTGTGCAGCGAGTGACCGAGTTCATGGGCGAGGGTAAAGACGTCGTTGAGCGTGCCGTTGAAGTTCAAAAGCAAATAGGGATAACTGTCGAAACAGCCGCTTGAGTATGCGCCGGAGCGTTTTCCTTTGCGTTCGGGAGCGTCGATCCACTTTTCGGCAAAGGCGCGGTCGAGGATCTTGCCGTACTCTTTGCCGAGCGGAGCAAGCGCCGCCTTGACCAGACGTTTCGCCTCGTCAAAGGTGTAACGTTTGCGGCAATCAGGCAACAGCGGATTGTAGATGTCGTACATGTCGAGTTTGTCGAGCTTCATCACCTCTTTGCGCAGGGCGATATAGCGGTAAAAGGCATCCAGGTGATCGTGCACCGCCGAGATCAGATTGTGGTAGACGTCGGTCGGGATCGCGTCGCCGTCGAGCGCGGCGCAGAGGGCGGAATCGTAATGACGCAACTGCGCTTCGGCGACGTGGACTTTGACGTTGCCCTCCAGCGTCGAAGCAAAGGTGTTGCGGAACTTTTTGTAGGTCTTGTAGAGTTTTTCAAACGCCTTCTTGCGTACATTGCGGTCGGCGGATTCGAGAAATTCGAGGTAATTGCCGTGGGTGAGGGGGACTCTTTTGCCATTTTCGTCGACGGTTTTTGCGAAGTCCAGTTCCGCATCGTTGAGGATCTCAAAGGTGTCGGAGGCGTTGCCGAGCGCGTCGGAAAGGATGCCGAGCATTTTTTCCTCGGCTTCGCTCAAAGAATGTTTTTTTCTCCGCAAAATGAAGCGGATGGTGTACTCGTAAGGCTTCAGCGCTTTGCTCCGCAGGAATTTTTCAATTTTTTCGTCGGGGATCGCCAGAAGTTCGGGGTCGAACCACGCCTGCGTCGGCGCAAGTTTGGCGAGCAGCGCGGAAACGCGGTCGGCTCTTTCCTTGTTGACGTTGAGAAGCGTGTTTTCATCGCTTTTCAAATGGGCGAAAGTGTAGACTTTTTCGACCAGACGGTCGAAATCGTCGGAGGCTTGGATCGCCTTTGCCAGCGTTTGGGCGGAGTCGGCGAGCTTGCCCTTGAAAGAAAGAAATTTTTTCGCAAGCGTTTCGATGCGGGCAAAATCTTTTTCCCAAAGGGAAATATCCGAGTAAAGGGCGTCAAGATCCCAGACGGGGAGGGCGGGATTTTTTGTCATTTTTTTATTCCTGCGTTGATGGTGCATTCTTTTTGCCGAAATCAGCCGGGAGATTCCGGACGGCGAAAAGCGTCACGGCAAAACTCACGAGCGTCGCCAGAGTCACCCAGAGGTAAAAGAGCTGATATTTCCCGAGCGCAGGAAGATACTGCGGCAATTTTTGCAGAATGTCGCCGGAAAAGAGCCCCGGCAGCCGGAGCCCGAGGATCATCAGGCAGGTGAGATATGCAAAAATCGTCGTTTTGAATTTGCCGCACTTCCCGGCGAGGAAAAGCATCAGAAGCATATAGCCGGTGAAACCGAATCCGTAGCCGAATTGCTCGACGGAAATGATCGTTGCCTGCAAAACCGGATCATGAACGGGGAAAAATGCCCAGATAAGATAGAGCAGATCCGGCACGTTGAGCAACAGTGCCATCGGGAAAAGCGTCTTTTTGAGCCCCCAATGCGCCGCCGCCCAGCCGCCGATGACGCCGCCCGCCAGCATCGCCGCCACCGCGTAGACACCGTTGAAAAGGCTGTAACGCGCAAGCTCCATCGCGCCGCCTGCCGGATCAAGCAAAAAGAGTTTGCCGATGATCGTCAGTTGCGCTTCGGCGAAGCGGTAAAAAAGGAGAAAAAGCAAAAATGCTCCGAGGTGCGGCAATTTGCCCAAGGTCTTTACGGCGTCGAGCCAACTTTGCGCGTCGCGCGTTTCAAGTTGCCGCTCTTTGGGCAGCGTGAAAATATGCCAGAGGGCGAGCGCGAAAAAAAGGATCGCGGAAAGCCCCAGCGCCTGTTGCCACGATGTGAGCCCGGCAAAAGGTTTCGTATGGGCGACAAAGAGCAGCAATCCGCCGTTGGCGACGATCATCGCCGCGCGGTAGCAGACGCTGCGCCAGCCGGAATAAACCGCCTGCCGGTGGTCGTCGAGCGCGACGAGGTAAAATCCGTCGGCGGCGATGTCGTGCGTCGCCGAAAAGAAAGCCCCCGCGAGCAGAAAATAAAAAAGAATTCCGTGCCAGGTATGCAAGGTGAATGCCGCTACGCCGAAAACGCCGCAGAGCAAAAACTGCATCGCGACGATCCATTTTTTCTTGGTCGCCGTACAGTCGACGAGCGACGACCAGATCGGCTTGAAAACCCAGGGCATACCGAGGATGCTGACGGCGTGGGCGATTTTTTCCGGCGGATAGTTCAAGGCGGCAAAGAGGACGACGGCGACTTCGCAGATGATCGCCGCCGGCACGCCTTCCGCAAAATAGAGCGAAAAGATCCAGCCGGGGAAATGTTGTTTGGCAGAGAGCGTATCGGTCATCGCGAAACCCTTTTTAAATAAAAACGCGGTTCCCTGTTGACGGAAACCGCGTCACAAAACATATTTCTTTTATTCCCACTCGATCGTGGCGGGACCTTTGGGACTCAAATCGTAAAGCACGCGGCAAACGCCCGGCACTTCGGCAAGGATGCGGTCGGTGATCTTTTTGAGGAGTGCCCAATCCAGTTCCGGCACTGTCGCCGACATCGCGTCGACGGTGTTGACGGCGCGGATGATGACCGGCCAGTCGAAAACGCGCTTGGCGTCACGGACTCCGGTAGAGCGATAATCGGGCACGACCGTGAAAAACTGCCACACTTTGCCGACCAGCCCCGCCTTGGCGAATTCCTCGCGCAAAATCGCGTCGGATTCGCGCAATGCATTCAAACGGTCGCGGGTGATCGCTCCCGTACAGCGCACGCCGAGTCCGGGACCGGGGAAGGGCTGACGGTTGACCATTTCATTTGGCAGACCGAGCGCGGCGCCGACGACGCGCACTTCATCTTTGAAAAGCAGTTTGAGCGGCTCGACCAACTGGAATTTGAGATCTTCCGGCAGACCGCCGACGTTGTGGTGCGCCTTGACGCCGTGGCTTTCGAGAATATCGGGGTAGATCGTGCCCTGCGCGAGGAAATCGACCTCCTGAAGTTTGCGCGCTTCCTCCTCGAAAACGCGGATGAATTCGCCGCCGATCACTTTGCGCTTGGTTTCGGGATCCGCGACGCCCGCGAGTTTGTCGAGAAAACGGTCGGTCGCGTCGACGTAGATCAAATTGGCATCGAGCTGATTGCGGAAAACTTCCACGACCTGTTCGCTCTCGCCCTTGCGCATCAATCCGTGATTGACGTGAACGCAGACGAGCTGTTTGCCGATCGCCTTGACGAGCAAAGCGGCGACGACACTGCTGTCCACTCCGCCGGAAAGAGCGAGCAACACCTTGCCGGTGCCGACCTGGGCACGGACTTTGGCGATTTGCTCAGTGATGAATTTCTCCGCGAGTTCGGGAGTGTTGATGCGGAGCATGTCCGCGGGTCTCACGTTTTCGTCGATCATTTTTCTTTATCCTTATATAAAAGAGCGTTGCCTTAATATAACAAAAAAAGGACGATTTGTCAATATAAAAAAGCAAAAAATCATCGCTCTTTTTTGACGGCGATCCGGCTTTTTTCCGGCACCCTGTTTCGGGAAGAAAAAACGGAAATCCCGTTGTCATATCGTGCCGGGAGGGGAAAAGTTGCAATTTTCCGCGAGGTGTGCTAAATTATAACATAGTTGTCCACATTAAGGAAAGGATCATATTTATGAATTACATCAGAAAAGCGGGGTTTGCGATGGCGGCATTGGCGGCGATCGGATTGTCGGCGGGAAACGATGTGCTTTTTCACGAGGACTTCAACGTTTTCCGCGGCAAGGGCGCGGCGAACTGGGAAACGCTGAAAACCAGCAGCAATATGGTGGAAGTTTTCGTCCGCGACGGCAACACGTTCCGTCTGCTTTCGCCCAGCGATATGTTTATGCCGATCATGGACCCGGTTTCCGACGGCAAAGTCGATCTTGTGATCCGCGCTTACGGTTTCGACCCCAAGTGCAACTACGGTTTCAACGTCAATTTCAGGCAGGACGTCGTGCGGCGCACCGCGCAGAGCATCCGTTTCTTTGTGCGCGGCAAAAGCGGCAAAATGATCGTCAGTTACGGTACTTACGCCGACAATTTCTTTAAGACCATCAAAAGCGAAAGTTTTGACGTGCCGGCCGACGTGATGAAAAACGACTGCACGGTCTCCGTCGAATTCAAGGGCGACAAAGCGATCGCCACTTTTAACGGCAAAAGCGTTTCTTTCGACGGTGTCGGCGGCACGGACGGTCAGTTGAGCATCAACCGCATGAATTTTTTCGACTCGCTCGTTTTGAGTAAATTCGAGGTCTCCGGCAAAAAGACGGAAGCGGCGAAAAACGCCCGGAAATTCCGCGTGACGCTTCCCGAAGCGCCGATGGGACTTCCGATTTACTGCGACGTCGAATTTTCCGAGCACGGGCTCTTTTACGAAGCCGTGCTGACGCTTTCCGGCGGCGAGTTTCTGACGCCTCCGGGGCAGGGCAACTACCACGGAATGCGCACCAACCGCATCGATCACCCCTATTTCAAAGTCATCACCAAAGACAAAACGATCGAGTACAATCTTCTGGACGGCTTCCTCCACCTCGCCAACAAGGAGATCGCCCCGATCCACGTCTACACGGTCATCTACGACAAACCGGAGTGGCCCTTTAAGCGGACGATCCGCTTTTTCAAGCCGCAGGGCGCGTTTGATATGGCGGTCGGCGCGAAGCTCGCCGCTTTCCGTCCCCATATCGATCTCACGATGAAGGACTGGGAAACCATTTTTACACCGGAAGGCAAGACGCTCTTTGCCGGGACTTCGCCGGAAAGTAACGTTTCCGTCATTCTGACAAGTTCCCCCGACAAAAAGATCGTCGCCAAATTGCCGCGCACGAGTACGCGCGTCGAAGATGCGATCAATTTCGCCAAAGTCAACCACTTTTTCTACCCCGGCGAGGCGTTGGATTTCACGCTGACGCTCAAGGGCGCGACTCTGCCCGCCAAAAGCGAGATCGCACTTGCCGACGCCTTTTTGAAGCCGGTGAAAAAACTGGAGCTTTCTCCTGAAAAATCCGTTGAAAAACTCGGTCAGCGCGACCTCGCGGTCGAAACCTACCGCATCAAACTGGATGAACTTCCCGTCGGCGTTTACCATATCACGGTGAAATCGCAGGATGCGACCATTCCTTTTGACCGCTTTATGGCGTTTGAAGTGATGCCTCTCGACCCCTCGCAGCCGACGGCGGCGCAAGCTTCGGGACTGCCTTACATCTACAGCGCGTTGACGGAGACCCGCGGGCTCCGCACCGATGCTTTCGACCCTTTCAAACCGTGTGAACGCAACTTCGGGCACTACGTCAGCGGCACGGTTTTCCTGCCGTGGTATGCGCGCGAAACCAATTTGTACGACACCGTCCATTTCTACGGACGCAAATACTTCGCGTGGCTCGGCAGCCGCTGTCTTGACAAGTGGCACCTCTCCGAAACTGAAGACATCTGGAAAAACGCCGATGTCGCCCACTTCGGCGTCGAGTTGGAAACGGGCGGACTCATTGCCCTTTACCGCAGTCAGCGGCTCAAGGAGTTTGTGGAATTCGCCAAGCAGACGAAAGATCCTTTTTACGACATCCCCCGGCTGGAAAAACTCGCTTTGGTCGACGGCGGCAATATGGAGGCTTTTAGTGGAATGGAAAACCGCAGTCTCGACGCGGAAACCTACCGCTATACGGTGGTGAACCATTTCCCCGAATGGCTCGAATTCGCCAACAAGAGCACGGCAAAGCGCATTCACGACAAACTCGTCGAATTGCGCAAGGTCAATCCGAAACTGATGTTCGCCTGCTACGGTCCCGCGCCGATCTATACCGGCACGTATATGGGACCGGAATTCGCGCTTTACCTCGGTCTGGCGAAAACCAGTCCCGACGACGTCGCCTATTTGCAGTACGAGGATTACCCCGAACTTTGCGACTATCCCGAATCGCGCGGTTCCTTCTTCCTCGGCACGCTCTCGATGTCGGTGCCGCAGATCCGCATCGCGCCGGAACTTTACGGTGACGGGTTCGGCAGCGGCTGTCCCGACGGCGCGGCGTTTTTCGCGCATCCGCCCTACGGCATCGGCGGCAACAACTATTTCTACCGCACGCGCAACCGCGTTTACGAGTACATTTACGGCACGGCGTTTATGGGAGATGAAAAATTCCAGTACTGGAACCGTTTCGGCATCCAGCTCGGCGCCGCCCGCTATGAACGTCTCGAAAACTTCCTCAAAGCGTGGGGCAACGCGATGCGCAATCTCCCGGTGAAGCCGATGCGCTCCGCCGCCTACGTTTTCAGTATGGATTCGTGGAACGCCAACCAGGGCGGCGACGCCCACTTCGCGGTCAAAGGGGTCGAGGGCACCGACGTCGCATTCGTCCTTGAAGCCGCCCAGGTGCGCAAGACGGCGAGCGCGATGATGCCCTTCATCTATGAAAACGTCAGCAACAACGGTCTCTGCGCCGGTTATCAATTGATGGCGAAAAATCTGAAAAACCTCAAGGCGGAAAACTGCGACATCCTCGTGCTGCCGCCGTTGAAAGGGGTTCCCGCCGATCAGCAGAATGAGATCCGCCGCCTCTACAACGAGGGCGTGACGATCATCTGCTCCGAGGAGCCGGGCGATCTCGCCGATCTCTTTAAAGTGAAAGACGGCGGCAAATTCGTCAAGGTCAATATGGCAAAAGGTACGGAGAAATTCCTTCCCGGTATGGTCGATGCGACGACCGACGTCTGCTTCGGCGGACGCTTTCTTGCCGACGGCGCGGAGGTGCTGATCGACGGCGAGATCCCCGTCCTCTACAAGGCGACCAACGGCAAGGCGAATGCCTACTTTTTCAACGTGCCGCCGACCACGGCGACTTCCGATATGCTCTGGGAGCGTCACGGCTACGGACGCGTCGTCATCAGCCAACTGATGATCAAGGCGGTGCAGGAAATTTTTGCCCGCGACAACAAGGTCGAAGTGTTTGCCGACTCCGGTCGTGTCCTCGCGGCGGAAACGGCAAAAGGCTTCGCTGTCGTGCATCGCAACAACAGTGACGAAGACAAACTTGTCGAATTGACTTTCCGCAAACGCGATCCCAAGGAACATCTCATCTCCTTTGACCGCGAATACCAGATCTTGCAGGACGATGCCGAAGTGCTGAAAGTGCGTTTCAACACCAAATTCCGCTCGGCGGCGTTTATGGAGATCGGCAGATAGGCAAATTCAATTTGCACCGACCGAAAAGGGACTGTCCGGCAGTCCCTTTTTTATTTGTACGCAACGGGAGCAAGAGGGCGCTCACGCCGACTGCCCGATATGCAGTACTTCCCACGCTGATGTTTCTCTCGCGGATGCCGCCACGAAAGAAAGGCGGAAACGGACGATAACGGACTTCAACAGACGGTAACGGACAATCAGCGTGATGAAAAAATGATAAAATCACGCAATGATGACGCGTCCGTTTTGTCCGTTAATGTCGGTTTTGTCCGTAAAAGTCCGTATGGGATGACAGCGCAGCTGCATTGTTTCGCTGTAATCAGCCTTCTCACTCCCATCTGGTTTATATGATTGTTGCCGAAAACCGGATTTTTTGCCGAAAACATTTGACAAAGCGGGAAAATGCTTTTACATTATTGCGTATAGTGATATTAAATTTCATATTGTGAATTTATGATCAAAGTCATCGACAAGACCTTGAAGGTGCTGGAAACGATCGTTTCCGCATCGCCGTGTGCGGTAACGCCGAAAAAACTCGCTCAAACGCTTGATTTGACGGTATCGACGGTATCTCATATTCTGAAAATGCTGTTGGAGTCGGGGTATATCTTGCAGATTTCGCGGCAGGAGGGTTATGTCGCCGGACCGAAACTTGCGGTTTTGGGCAATATCGCCGATTTCGAGGGCAAACTTCTGGCGGCGGGGAAACCGCTTGTCGATCATATTGCGGAAAACATTCAGGACACCGTGCTGATCTCGCGCGTCTACGGCAAGTTGCGTTATGTGCTTTACCTTAAAAACGGCAATCCGGCACGGGAGATACGGGTACAGCGCGCGGGGACGCGCGACCTTTTTTGGACGGCGACCGGGCTTGCGGAAATGGCGTATCGTCCGTGGCAGGAAGTCCTGACATTGTACCGCGCTTACCCGGCAAAAGAATGTCTGCCGGATGCGACAGACGAAGAAGCGTTGCAGAAACTTCTCTCCAGAATACGCAAGGAGGGGTTCTACACGACGCGCAAACGCGATATGGGGATTTTTGCCGTACCGGTTCTGGTCGACGGCAATTTCGTCGCGGCGCTGGGGTGCAACATTCCCGCGAGCCGTTATACGGTGCAACACATCAAAAAAGTATTGAAAATCCTGATCGGGGCGGCGGCGGAATTATCCTCCGCATTGAGTGCCTGCGAGATATGAAAAGAGGTCAAAATGAAAATTACCGATGTCAAAACTTTTGTCTGCAACGCATTCCGCACCAATTTCGTTTTCGTCAAGGTGGAAACGGATTCGGGGCTCTACGGCTGGGGTGAAGCGACTTTGGAGTACAAGGAATCGACCGTTGTCGCCGCGATCGGCGACCTGAAAGATTGGCTGATCGGCAAAGATCCGCACAATATCGAACTTTTCCGGCACGACTGTTACCGCGACGCCTACTGGCGCGGCGGTCCCGTATTGATGAGCGCGCTTGCCGGCGTTGAAATGGCGCTTTGGGACATCAAGGGCAAGGATTTGAATGTCCCCGTTTATCAACTTCTCGGCGGCAAGGTGCGCGACGAAGTGCCGATCTACGTCAACGGCTGGTTCGCCCCCGCCAAAACGCCGGATGAATTTGCCGCCAAGGCGCAGGAGGTGCGCAAAAACAAGTTTCTCGGCTGCAAGTGGGATCCTTTCGGCAAGGCGTGGCAGCAGATCGGCAAAAAGGAATTGCGTCAGGCGATGGAAAATATCGCCAAGGTCTCGGAAACGGTCGGCGATGATGTGCAACTTCTGATCGAGGGGCACGGACGCTTCGACATCCCGACTGCGGTCAAGATCGGGCGGATGCTGGAGGATTTCGACATTTTCTGGTTCGAGGAGCCGATCCCGCCGGACGACAAGGAAGGGATGCGCGAAGTCAAGGAGCGCGTGCGCGTTTCGATCGCGGCGGGCGAAAGACTTTACAACCGCTACGAGTACCGGCAGTTTTTCGATCTCAACTGCGCCGATTACATACAGCCGGACATTTCGCACGCGGGCGGCATTATGGAAATGCGGATGCTCGGCGCCGAAGCCGAATGCCGCCACATCGGTTTCTGTCCGCACAATCCGTCGGGTCCGGTCGCCAATGCGGCGACGTTGCAACTTGCGGCGTGCGTGCCGAATTTCGTGATGCTCGAAATGATGATGAGCGACGTGCCGTGGCGTAAGGAGATCTGCGACGAAACGCTCGTCGTCCGCAACGGCAAAATGGTCATCCCGGAGCGTCCCGGCATCGGCATCGACTTGAATGAAAAGGAGTTGCTGAAGCACCCCTACATCCGCACGAATCTGCGCCATTACCGGGGCGATCTCACCGATATCCGTCCGCCGGATGCGGAATTTTACTATCAGATCATCCACGATGAAAAATAGGAGGTAGATATGGGAATGTTTGACGGCAAAACCGTTCTCGTCACGGGAGGAAACCGCAATACGGGGCTTCACATCGTCAAAAAGTTTGCCGACGAGGGCGCGCGCGTTTTTATGTGCGGTTCCACGGCGGGATCGACGCAAAAGGGCGCGGAAACGTTGACTTCGTGGGGTGTGAAAAACTTTTCCGCGATCCCCTGCGACGTCGCAAAAATCGATGAGGTGAAACACCTCTTTGACGTCATTGAAAAAGAAGCGGGGCGTCTGGATATTCTCGTCAACAACGCGGCGCATCAGGGGATCGGCAAGCCTTTTGTCGAAATGGAGCCGGATTATCTGATGGAAGTTCTCGGCGTCAACGTGCGCGGCGGATTTCAGGTGACCCAGCAGGCGGTCAACCGCTTCTTTTTACAGCAGGAAAGCAAAGGCGTCGTCGTTTTTCTTTCCTCCAACACGGCACAGCGGGCGATCCGCAACCGGACGGCGTACTGTGCGAGCAAAGGCGCGATCAATTCGATGGTGCGCGCCCTCGCGCTCGACCTCGGTCCGCTCGGCATCCGCGTCAACGCCTGCGCGCCCGGATATATCTATACTGAAAGATGGGATGTCCTTCCCGAAGAAAAGAAAGCGCGCCGCCGGCTCAACTGTCCGCTCCGCCGCGAGGCCAAAGGCGGCGACATCGCCAACGTTGTCGCGTTTCTCGCGAGCGATTTGAGTTCCAATATGACGGGTGAGATCATCACCTGCGACGCCGGATGCTCCTGCCAGCATATGCCAATCGACGTCGATTGTTGAGGAAAATATGAAAAGCGTTGCGGGGCATTATTACGATTTCGACCGGGAGCCGCGGCTCGACGGTATTGCAGATCAAACAGATACTCTCCGTATTCAGGAAAAATCCAAACGCAGTGAGGATATTTCCCTTGCGTTTCGCTATCCCGCGCAACTCAAAATCGAAGGGGAAAAAGCAACTGATGAAACATTGTTTTATGGTGGCGGCGGCGGTGATGCTTGCCGCCGGATGTGCGCCGTCAACGCCGGATGCTCCTGCCAGCATATGCCAATCAACGTCGATTGTTGAGGAAAAAATGAAAAGCGTTGCAGGGCATTATTACGATTTCAGTCAGGAACCGCAGATCGGCAACTGGCGTATCGTTTTTCAGGAAGGGACGCGCTTTCGCGCCGAAACGCTCCTTTCGGGGGGCAGCGGATACAAGGTGATCGCCATTCCGGCGGAACCGATCCTCGGATACCACCGTATCGTACCGCATACGCTTTTTATTAACGGCGAAAAAATCGACCTCAACACACAATCATCGCCTTATTATTCCTGGGCGAATGCTTCCCGTTTCGGGGTGCGGCATTTTTTTGACGGAAGCGACGTCAAATTGACGTTTGAATTTTCGTCGCCGGAAAGCGCGCCGCTGGAATTTCTTCACGTCGCGCTGATCGACGATCTTGCTCCCGTGCCGCCGCCGGAAAAAATCAAATTTGACATTTCCGCAAAAATCGACGATTTTATCCTGCCCGATGCGGAAAAAAACGATGTGACAACTTGGGAGCAGGGGATCGTCAGCGAGGGGAAAGCAGGGCGTTTCGGCTTCGTCAAGGGCGACGGCTTGCTCGACGTCGCGATGCCTTATCTCGGCGTCGTCGACAAGATGTATCTTTGCGGACTGCCCGAGTATCAAAAACCGTTTCGCTGGAGTTTCCGGATGTTTCCCGACGGGATGCCGTTGCACGGAGATTTTCCGGTCGCGACGGTCAAAACCAACGATGATAAGCTCGAAGTCAACCGCCTTTCGGTCTTTTGGGAAGCGCAGACATCCGACGGCATTTTCAGTTGCCGTTATTCGATCGCCTATCCCGGCATCGCCGTACACGACAGCCGCGGCAAAATCACGCTTTCCGACCTGGAATACGCCTCCAATTATCAGTATGTCCTGATCCCGAAATCCGGCGGAGCGGAAGTCCGTACACTCGAATCGCTCCGCGATTTGGAAATGGCGGCGAACTATCTGCTTTTTTTCGGGGCGACGGAATTTCCCGATGTACCGCTTCTCGTTATTTTAACGCGGAAACCGAAATCGCTGGAAGTTTCGCGTGATCCGCGCACAAACCGGTTGAAAAAAATCGTTTTCGACGGTGTCGATCGCGCGATCACGGCGACGCCTTTCGGCATCGAAAGTTTCACGCCGGTTTCCCCTTGCGATGAAAAGTTTATCAAAGAAGCGTTGCGCCGTTGCCGTTTCTGGAGCCGCGCTTTATTGGCAATGCCGATTTCCGTAAGGGAATTTTACCGGATCGACCGTCAAAAGGGCGAAGTCGCGATCACGGAGAAATTCGATTATCTTCATATCGCCGACGAATGGGGGACGATCCCGCTTGAAATCGCGCCGCTGCCGCCTGTCCTGTCACATTGCGGGATTGCCCGTCATCGGGGAAAAGCGGTCGGTTTCCCGACGAAATACGGAGAACTTACGGCGGTTGCCGGAAACGAGGCGACCTATACGCTCCCATTGGCGGATTCGATGCGGAGTTTCCCCTTGCGCGAGGCAAAAGACGATGCCGTCGATAAACTGCTTGCGGACGGCTTGAAAGAATATCTTGACTTCACCGGAAACTTCGGCGACGATATGCAGTCCTATCCTTATGCGGGCGCGTTGCTGGAGCCGTTTGCGATGGCGTCGACGATGCTGAACTTCATGCCGGAAGCGAAAAAAAGAGAATTGACTGCAAAAATCGCCAATCGGCTGAAACTTGTCAACGACGTCAAGCGCAGTTATGTCTATCCCGCCGTCGACTGGGGCGAGATGATGCGTTTGATGCCCGATGACGAAAAGGTGCTGAAAATCTACCGCGATCCCGCCTTGCCCCGGAAAAAGTTATGGAATTATTACGAACGCACCGAGCGTTTCACGCGGCAGAAGTATTTCATCTGCTATCTCAACCTCTGCTTGTTTACGGTCGAAAAAGTATTGAAAACCGGTACGCCGCAGGAGATTTCCTCCGTCGTTTTTCCGCTGATCGAAAACGACTGGGGCGCCGGATTGACCTTTTATTATATGTATCTCGCGATGCTTGCGACCGGTTCGACACGGGAAATACGGGATAACTGGTTGAACATCAAAAAGATGAATTCCTTTTTTGAACTTTTTCACGACTGGGCTTGTATGGCAAGCGGCTATGCGGAAAGCGGCTTGGGCTGGGTCGAGGGTGCGAATTACGGCGCGTTTACCGTTTTTCCGCATCTCGCGCATGCCGTCGGCGATGTTCAGGCGGAAAACTTCGCCCTTTACCTCGGGGCGAAGCAACTGGCGTTGCGCGCATCGCGGTTGCGCGCCGGAAGTTGCTATTTTAACCGCTATATGCGCACGGAGCCTTTTTATTTCTGGAAAATGTACCGGAGTGAATCCAATCCCGCTTTCGATTTCCAGTCGCTTCCCAAAATGTGGCGGAACCGCGCCGTGGACGATGCGCTCTACAACGGGACGACCGAGGGGCTTTATCCGGAATACTTCCTCGATATGCAAAAAGTCCTGCCAAATGAATTCGATCAGGCGATCCGGCTCTACCGCGACGCGCTGACGCATTATAATGACAGAAAAAGCTGGACGATGATCCAGCAGTTTTCCTCGGTGTTGCTCGCCGGCGCGCTGAATGAAAATGTCCCGGAAGATGTTGTACTGCAAGATCTTGAATTCGCCCGGAAAAACGGGATGCTTTTTCACGAATGGCGCGGCATACACGTTTTCAGCCGCCGCCTGCCGAAAAATTATTTTGAATCGCAAATACATGCCCTTTTGCTTTTGCGCAAACAGCCGCTCGCTTTGCACAACTGGCTGAATTGCGTCATCAAAGACGCCGTCTGGGATGCCGACAGAAAAATCGCGCGTATCACAGTGGAAAAAGTCGGCGACGCTCCCGGCGAAGTAATGCTTTCTCTCAAACGCCCCTGCCAGTCGGTATTGCTTGACAAAACCAATGCCGTTCCGGCGGAAAAAACGGGTAAAATCACGATCCCGATTTCAAAATCCACGATTATAGAGGTGCAGTTTTAAATGGACGAATTCAAAAAAATCACGCTGGAAACATCTTGCTGGCTCGCCGAATTTTATCCCTGCCGCGCGGGAAATATGACCCGGCTTTGCCATAAAAAAAGCGGCACGGAAATCGTCCGCACGCCGCCCGACCTTGAAACTTACCTGAAACAGCCGGAAGTGTGGGGCGTCCCCGTCCTCTTTCCGCCCAACCGCACTCCGTACGGCAAATTCTGTTTCCGCGGCAGAGAGTATCAGATGCCGCTCAACGAAGTTTCGCGCAACAACAATCTTCACGGCGTCATCATGGATCTGCCGTGGCAATGCGAAATCACGGAAAATCAGGCGGAACTTGTTTTGCATCACCGAAGCCGTGAGATCTGGCAGCACGATTTTTCGATGAAACTATCTTATGATTTCGGTGTAAGTGTCGTCAAACAAACGCTTTGCGTTACTAATGAAAGCCGCGCTGATATGCCGTTTTTCGTCGGATTCCACACGGCGCTGCCGATGCCGCCCGACCGCTCTTTGCGCTTTGCCCACCTCGACTGGTGTTTGTCGTTGCCCAAGCCGTTTCTGGTGCCGGACGGGACGAAATGCCCCTCAACGCTTCCCGACGGCTTTTTCCCCGGCGGGACAACGCCGGAAGATCTCGACGAACTTCTGCCGATGCTCCCCGACGAAACGGGGTTTCGCGGCGTCGAAGTCGATTGCCCGATGCAACATGCGCGTTACCGCTATACGCCGGGGAAAGAGTGGAAGTACTGGATGTGCTGGAATGCCAACGGCAAAAAAGATTTTTTCTGCGCGGAGCCGATGTCCGGCATCGTCGATTGCTTTCACCATCAGGAGGAGCCCGATTCCGGATTTGATTTCCTCAAACCGGGTGAATCGCGCGTGCTGACGGCGGAATTTTCCATTGAAACCGATATTTAAGGGAGGATAAAGATGAAAAACTTCTACAAATGGTTTCTCGTCGCGATGTTGAGTTTCGCCTTTTTCTTTCATCAGGCGGATCGCGCCCTTTTCGGCTTGCTGACGATCCCGATCCAGAAAGAATTGCTCTTGGCCGATGTCCAGATCGGCTGGATCAACACCGTGCTGTCGTGGACGATGGCGGTGATGATGGTCGTCGCCGGATTCATCGGCGACCGTTTTTCGCGCAAGTGGATCATCACGATCTCATTGATGTTCTGGTCGTTGATGACGATCTGCATGGGATGGGCAAATTCATTTGCGCTTTTCGGCATCCCGGTCGGCACGTTTGCCGTTGTGATGTTTCTGCGCTCCATTGCGACGGGAAGCGGTGAAAGTTTCTACGCGCCAAGTGCTTATGCGTTGATTGCGGAATACCACAAAGAAAGCCGCTCGGTCGCTTTTTCCATCCATCAGGCGGCGCTTTACATCGGTTTGATGGTGTCGGGAGTGCTTGTCGCCTGGTGCCTCGCGTATCTGGATTCATGGCGGAACATCTTTTTCGTTTTCGGCATCGCCGGATTTCTGCTCGGCGTCTTTTTTATTTTCGCATTGAAAAATCCGGTCGGAAAGGAGTTGAGCGCCGCCGCTTCCAAAAGTGCCGTCGGCGCCGGATTGAAAGCCTTTTTCGCCAATCCCAGCGCGTTGTGCGCATCGGCGGGATTTGTCGCGATCGTCTTTGTCAATAACGCCTATCTCTTTTGGGCACCGAAATTTGCGGCGCAGAAATTTCTGATTTCCGTCGGCAGTGCGGGGCAGGGGGTGATGCTCTATCATCACCTCTGCGCCTTTGCGGCGATCCTTTTGGGCGGCGTCATCACCGATCGCTTCACGGCGAAATATCCGCGCTTCCGGCTCGGATTTCAAATCATCGCGCTGCTCGGCGGCGCGCCGATGATCTATCTGCTCGGTGCGGCAAATGCGTGGCAATCCTTTCTCATTTGCAGTGCGTTTTACGGAATTTTTCGCGGGTGTTTTGAAGTCAACACCCACGCTTCGCTTTTTGACGTCATCGCGCCTCAATACCGTTCGACCGCCGTCGGACTGCTCAATTTCCTCGGCTTTTTCGTCGGCGGCTTCTCCGGTGTGCTGATGGGGGATCTCGCGCAGAAATTCGGGACTCGCGGCTTTGAGATCGGTTTCGGTATTATGGCGGGATTCTATCTCGCGGGCGCGCTGTTGATGATGATCTCGTTTTTCTTTACTTTCCGGAAAAACCGGGTCATGGAATAAAGGTTAAAATGATGAAAAAAACAATATGGACAATGCTTGTGGCAGGAGGGATCGCGATGACGATCGGAGCAACCGACACCGTGGAAACGAAACTGGCGGAGCATGAATCAAGTTTTCTTCCCGCCGGGAAAAAGTGGAAACTTGCGTGGCACGATGAATTCGACGGCAAAGAACTTGACCGCACCAAATGGGGTTTCCGGCTGAATTTCTGGGGGAAACGCTTCCCCGCTTACACCGATCAGGGGGTCGAACTGAAGGACGGTACGCTCCGGCTTCATATCGTCAAACTTCCCGACGGCAATTTCTGCTCGGCGCACTTGCAGACGGGAAGCCTTTCCTACGATATTCCCAAAGACACGCCGCCGACGAAATTCTGGCCTTTCGGCAAAATGGAAAAACCGCGCTTCATGCACCGCTTCGGATATTACGAGATCCGTTGCCGGATGCCGAAAAACGACGGCTGGCATTGCGCATTCTGGCTTCAGGCGCCGGGAGTCGGTTCGCATCCCGATCCGCGCTTTTGCGGCGTCGAGGTGGATGTGATGGAAAATTACAGTTTGTACACGCAAAACAAGATCGTCGGCGGTCCCATCTGGGGCGGTTACGGCCGCGACAACCGCCGCAGCGGTCACTTCCAGTGGGAACACCATGAAACGCCGGACAAATGGCATTATTACGGTGTCGACTGGAAGCCGGACGGGTACGATTTCTATATCGACGGGAAACTCGTCGGCAGAACGACGCCGGATGAAAAACTTGTTTCCCCGGTATTGGATAAAAACGGGAAACCGTGCGGAGGTACGCTTTACGGTCCTGTTTCGTGGGTGGATCAATTCATCCTTGTTTCGACGGAGTGCCACGATTACCGCAAGGCGATGAAACCGGAACCGGCGCTGGTCAACGCGAAACTGCCGGATTACTTTGAAGTGGATTTCGTGCGCGTCTACGATGACGAAAATCTGTCGTCGGACGGGATCACGCCGCATTACCGCGAAAAGAGCGACAAAGACGGGAACTTCGATACGTTTTAGGAAAATCCCCTTGCAAAATCGCCGTTTCCGGCGTATATTAAGCAACAACATTTGGGCACCCGTAGCTCAGCTGGATAGAGCGTCTGCCTCCGGAGTAGAAGGTCAACGGTTCGAATCCGTTCGGGTGTACCAATTTTTTGTTTTTTGAAGCGGAAAATCTCCGCTTCTTTTTTTTGTCAGTTGCTTCGGCGGGCTTGCAAAAACGGTCAAGGCAATGTATATTTCAGCCGAAATGCAGAAAAACCGCAGGGGTTTGAATTATGGCACTCCAATATCCGTCGACATCACGGACTTTATTAGATAAGATCGCTTCCGGGGACGAGATCACCTGGCAGGAGTTCTTTTTGCGTTACAATCCGGTCGTGCTTGCCGTCGCGCGCTACAAGGGGCTCTCGGATGAGGAAGCGCAGGATGTCGCCCAACAGGTGATGCTCACCTTTTTTCAGCAGAGCAAAACATTTCATTTCGATCCGGACATCGCCCGTTTCCGCACTTATTTCGGCAGGATCGTCGATGCGAAAATCGCCGATTGCTACCGGGAGAAATATCAGTTCAAAAAGGTGGATAAACCTGTCGAGGAGCAGATGGATGCAAGTTTTTCCGATCCGGGGCTTGATGCGATTTTTCTCGAAGAATTCCGCAAGTGCACCATGGAAGATGCTTACCATCTGCTGAAACAGCAGGTTTCCGCCGCCACCTGGCAGGCTTTTGAACTTTACGCCTTGCAGAATCGTCCGGTCGAAAAGGTCGCGGAATATCTCGGATGCTCCGTCAACCGGGTCTATCAGGCGAAAAAACGCTGTCTCGGCATTTTGCGCGGCATCATCGGCGAATGGAATCGCCGCGATCCGAAACTGAAACTGGAAATGCTCGGCGATGAATGATTTCCGTCCTGGGGACCGCCTTTGCCATTGTACATTGATCGACCGGTGCGGCGCCGGTTCCTACGGCGAGGTTTATCTTGCCGAAGACGAGATCGGCGCGCGCGTGGCAATCAAAATCGTCCCCAACGGCGGCCGTTATTCTGAACGCGAGATTGCGGGGTTGCGCCATTACCGCGACTGCAATCACCCCAATCTGTTGAAGATCCGCCATATCGAGATCACGCCGGAATATGTGATCTATACGATGGATGCCGCCGACGATCTGCATCGCGGACAAGGGAAATATCTGCCCGACACGCTTGCCAATCGGTTGCGGCTTCGCAAGCGGCTTGACGGCACGGAAATCGAAACGATGCTTGCAGGCATTTTGCCGGGCTTGGAAGAATTGCACGGCAAAAATCTGGTACATCGCGACATCAAGCCGGACAATATTTTGTACGTCAACGGCCGTCCGACGCTTGCCGATGCGGGGTTGATCGTACCGGCGGGGCAGGGAAGTCTCGTCGGCACGCCGGGATTTTTGTCGCCGCGACTGCTTGCGGGAAAGGCGCGCGCCGAAACGCAGGACGATTTTTACGCGCTCGGCAAAGTGATCTATTGTGCGCTGACTGGAAATCCGGTCGAGGAATATCCCTCTTTGCCGCGGGATATGACGCTCAGCGGCAACGCCGACTGGGGAAAAATCTTCCGCACGATGTGCGAAGGCACGATCGCATCGGCGGCGGAATTCCGCGATTTTCTGCAAAGCGTCCGCTTGGGAACGGTATCCTTCCACCGGAAACGACGTATCGTCAAATGGCTCATTGCCGCCACGGCGGTGCTTTTGACGATGGCGGCAGTTGCTTTTTTTGTGTTTCGACGGGAAGAAACAGCGGCGGGAAGCATTCCCGTGTCAAAGTTACCTGGCAATGGTCCTGTCATTCGCCGGATCGACCGAACTCCTCCCGAAACGGAAAAGAAATGGAATGACGGCGCATTTTCCGTTTTGCAGGCGTTGCGCGAAGGGGGATTCTACGATACGGACAAATCCCGTCAGCTGGATCTTACCCGTCCGATATCGAAAGATGAATTTTTTAAACGGCTTTTAAGGTGCTCCGAAACGCCTCGTATGAGACTGTTGGTTTGCCTGCCGAGTCTTGCCGAGGAGAAAAAACCGTCGGCGCTTGAGCGTGAACTGGCGGAAATCTGCCGGGATTACCAAGCGGAAGCCCCATCGTTTGATGATGCGCGGCGGCAGAGCGCTCCCGATTTGCTTTTGTGGGGGAATCAACTTGCCATTCAGCGGATGAAACTTGCCGAAAACGAAGCGATGCAATGTCTCGCCTTGGACAGTATGATCCGTGAAAAAATCGACGAGATATTGGTCGCGGGCAAAATCAGCGAAAAGGAAAAGGAAGATTTAAAAACGTGGATCGCATTGCGAAACACATTGATCGATAAAAAGAGCGGGGGGAAAACGATTCCCGCGAAGCGCGTCGCCCCTCCGGAATCACTGCAAAGAGTTCCGCTGCCCGCAGTGCCGGAAAAACCTGCCGAAAGTATTCAAAAACGGGGGGATACGTTCCCCCGTCCCGTCGGAAAGAGGGAAGATATCCCCAAAAAAGATATTCCTCCCGTGTCGGATGTCTTGCATGATGCCGGATATTTTGATACGGATAAAATGCGGGATCTGCTTTCGCTTCGCTCGTTGACCAACAAGAATTTCATTTCTCGCCTTTTGTTTGAGGAGGGAATTCCCAGGATGGTACACGGCTCGAAAAAGATTTTTCGGCACGGAAAAGTGCCGTCTTCCCTGGAAAGGGAAATTGCAGATGCGTGCCGTGATTACCGCGAAGGGGAAATGGGGATAAAAAGTTCCCGTCAGTATGATTGGGCTACGGAAGGAGGCAATCCTTTGGAAGTTCAGAGGAAAATGCTGTCCGAAGATACGGTGATGCAAGGGATCGCGCTGGATCTTCTGATCCGTGAAAAGATCGACGGGATACTGATTTCCGGCAAGATCAGTGAAAAGGAAAAGGAAGATTTAAAAACGTGGATCGCATTGCGAAACACCTTGATCGATAAAAAAACGAAAAAAATTCAAATCCGGCGACAAAAAGTGAATCAGACGGCGAATAATGAAAACGGACTCCGGTTACGACCGGAGCGGTTGTTTTCAAACTTCGCCGATTTTTCCGTACGGACGGAAAAGGATTTGCTTTGCGCCGGAAACGATGTTATATTGTGAAAGTATCTCAAAAGGAGGGCTTTTATCACATAAATATCTGATCCGACAAAATAAAATCGCTTTTTGACAAGCTTAGTTTTATCCGGGAAACGCCAAATTCACGATAAAGACCGCATTGCTTGCGAATATGCTCTATATTGGAGCGTATTCCGTCCGCACGGTCTTTATGGTATTGGCGTACCACCGGATAAGTGCAACACGGAGTACGCTCTTTTTTTACGCAAGCAAATAACAAAAGGGATGAAGATGGACGAAACAAAATTTCAGCTGGTTATGGAAGAATTGCTTGCCGAATATGAAAAATCCGGCAAGAGCATGGATGATTTCATTCAGGAAAAATTGACTGCGGCGGGACGGAAAGACGCGGAGGAATACGCAAAAGAAATTTCCGCGACGCTCGAAACGATCGATCAGAAATTTACCGGGTTGCAAAAATACAAAGCCGAAGGCGGCAATCGTGAAGAATGGCTGCGCCGGGAAGTCGATCGCGCCGCCGCAGATTTTTCTCCCGACGAGGTGGGAAAAGTGTTGTCTTCGACGGTTAAAGTCATGCAGGGCGACGAAGCGGCTCTGCCGGATGAAAACGCTTCGTACAGCGCATTGGATGCGGCGTTTCTGATCCGCGATCTCGACGATGCATTGGTGAGCAACGTTTGTGCAAACTTGGGCGGAAAAGAGGAGGAAAAATAATTATGGCGGAATTGGCGGATAAAGCGATCAGCGAAGGGATCAAAGGGGAGTCTTTTACGAATTTCCGGAAACTTACGGCATGCGGCATCGCATTGGTGGCGGGCGTGCCGGCGGCGGTGGCGGCAACGACTTCCGATAAAAGTGTTTTCCAAAAAAGCGTGGAGTACGCCGTCGGCAAAGGCGAAATGGCCGCCGACGAAGCCGTCGAGTCGTTGATCGATCGCGGAGCGTCGCACTTCGGCACGGTCATTCATCAGACGATCAGCCATGCGGTGACGGTCGGCTGTTGTGCGGTTGGGTCTTTTGTCGGTGGAATTTTCGGTCCGGCTGGCGCCGCCGCCGGAAAGGTGATCGGAACAAAAATCGCCGGGTTTTTAAACACAAATTTATCGCCTTATATCCACAAAGGCATCGAAAAAGTCAAAGGTTTCGCGAAAAACGTTTATCAGAAGGGGAAATCACTTTTGAAAAGCGTGGGGCGGAAAATCGCAAACTTTTTTGGATTTTAAACGGGAGAGAAGCATAAAATGGCACGGATCTTTTTTGCACTGAGTGGAAAGCAGATCAAATCTTTAGATGATTTGAAAGCGAATTTCAACGCAAAGCAAGTTCTCGGTTTTTACAAGGTGAAGCGTTTGCAGGCATGGCTGGAGGAGCAAGGGTTGACCGAGATCCTCGAGAACATCAATTCTTTTGAGGAAGGTCTCAACGATGAAACCTTGCTTTCCATGCTGATGGCGGTCTTTGAACTCGACGATGCCAAAATCGCCGAAGTCGAGGAGCAGTTCAAAGAACAAGAGACGGCGGAAAAAGCCATCGAAACGGAAAAATCGATACAGACGGTCGTCGAGGAGGAAAAACCCGTTGCCGTTGCATCTCCCGCATTGGAAACGTTTCGCGATGAATTGAATATTGAATGGAGCGTTTATGTGCTTCCCCCCGCAGGGAAAGACGAGGATTTTTCCGCAGAGCAGATCGGATGGAATGAAAAAAAGACAAAAAAACAACTGGAAAAACATTTGGATTACCGTCGTTTCTTTTCTTTTGACGGATATTTTTGGTGTATCGCTTCTTCCTGCGGTAAATTTTCCTGCGGGGGAATGGAAGCGGACGCATGGACGATTCTGTGGAGCGATGATGCCGTCCATTGGAAACGGTTGCCGCCGACGCAAATATATAAGCATTATTGGGAAGAAGGTATTTATCATTATCAAGTACCTTGCTGCTGTTATCAAAATGATGTTTATGGCGCGCTTGAAACCGGTTACTGCGGATTGGTGTTTTATACATTGAACGGTGAAAAAACGGCAAATGTCGGACCGTTCACAAGTCGGCAGGGACGGGATTTCTGCACCCTTTGGGGGAAAAATAATGTGCGTTTATTTACGCCCGGCGATAAAAATGCAGTCTGTTTTTCAAAAGACGGAAGTCCTTGGCAGGTGATCCAGTTGCCGAATGGTAAAGCTGCCAATGGCGATGTTTTGATTTGCGACGATTTTTATTTTGCATACGGTAATTGTTGGTATTATTCGCGTGATCTCGTAAATTGGAAAAAATACGAGATGAAAAAGAAACTTGCCGACAACGCCGTCTGTATTCGAGATACGATCATTATGACCGATGAAAATAGTTATTCTTACTATGTCGGAAAAATTCGGTCGTAAGGTGATTTCGTCCGCCAACGATTTCAAAAAAAGGAAAAAAAGAAAATGGCACGGATTTTTTTAGCGCTGAATGGAAAACAGATCAAATCATTGGATGATTTGAAAGCGAATTTCAACGCAAAGCAAGTTCTCGGTTTTTACAAGGTGAAGCGTTTGCAGGCATGGCTGGAGGAGCAAGGCTTGACCGAGATCCTCGAAAACATCCATTCTTTTGAGGAAGGTCTTGACGATGAAACCTTGTTATCCATGCTGATGGCGGTCTTTGAACTCGACGACGCCAAAATTGCCGAAGTCGAGGAGCAGATCAAAGAACAAGAGGCGGCGGAAAAAGCCGCCGCGGAAGAAAAAGAAAAACAAATACAGACGACCGCCGTTCTGGAAGAATCTTCGTCGGTTGACGAAAACGCTTCTTCCTCGCATGGACAGCATTCGGACTTTAATGAAAAAAACGATGAAGACGACAGCATTGACGAGTTCTCACCTGTGAAGCGTATAGCTGAGACCATTGTTTCGTTGTTAAAATGAAGATGCGGATATGCTGAATAAGAGGTTCGGATGGAAGATCAAAGTAAAAAAGATGAGTAAGATCAATAACCGTTTGATGTCCGACATTGAACAAGGTCAGTGAAATGAATGCTGCATGTCAGGAAATGCAGGAATCGCAACAACGTGCCGACTCAATTCTTGAACAAGTTATGCGCAATATAAAAAATAGGAAATTTGAATAACGGGACAAACTTATGCAAAAACAAACTCCACAGGAAAAATTGCGGATGTATCTGAACGCGCGGCGTCCGATCATCTATATCCGGAACTTTGACTTTCAGGCGGTCGATTCGTTGATTGCCGAGGTCTGCGGCGAAGATTATGTCATCGATGAATATTCCGAAGCCGGTGGGCGCATCGACTTCAAGACCAAAAGCCCGAAAACGAAAAACCCGATATCGCTCGCGGAATATCTCAGCATTTTCAATTCTTCTTCTTTCAACAACGATAAACATCAATATCTTGTGGTGCTGAAAGAAGTCCACGCGCAACTGGACGACCCTAAGGTCTATTCCATTTTACAGACGATCGCCCAGCGTGTCAAGATGTCCGATGAAGACGTCACGCATCAAAATAAATACGACGTCACGGTTGTCATCGCCGACAGCAAAATGGTGATCCCGCAGGAGCTGGAGAAACTCATCACGCTCGTGGATATGAAACTTCCGGATGACGACGATATCCGCCGGATCGTCGAGGAAATGGCGAAAACCAACAAGGCGTATATAGAGGACGGATTTATGCCGGACTTGATCATGGCGCTCAAGGGACTTTCCGAATTTGAGATCCGGCAGATCGTCAATCTCGCCATCGCCGACGACGGATGCCTTGATCAGAACGACCTTGAACTCATCAACAACGAAAAACGCCAGGCGATCCAGAAATCCGGTTTGATCGAAATGATCGAAGTCGGCAACGTGCAGACCGCCGGATTGAAAAAACTGCTTAACTACATCAAGCTCAATGGACCGATCTTCAAAAATCCCGGCCGCGCTCAAGAGTACGGCGTGGGACTCCCTGCCGGAGTGATGATCGTCGGGATGCCCGGATGCGGCAAATCGCTGACTTCCAAGTGCATCGCAAAAGAGTTCGAGGTGCCGCTTCTGAAACTTGATGTCGGCAGACTTATGGGCAAATACGTCGGCGAAAGCGAAGAAAACATGCGGCGTGCGATCGCCGTCGCCGAATCCGCCGCTCCGTGCATTTTGTGGATCGACGAGATCGAAAAGGCATTCGCCGGGATCGGCGAATCGGGCGGCGGCAGTGTTACGACCCGTATGTTCGGCTATTTTTTGACGTGGATGCAGGAAAAGAAAAGTTGCATCTACGTCGTTGCCACGGCGAACGATATTTCCAATCTGCCGCCGGAATTTTTGCGCCGCGGTCGTTTCGACGAAATCTTTCAGGTAAAATTCCCGACGAAAGAGGAACGCAAGGAAATTTTTGCGCTCCATTTGAAAAAACGCAACAAAGGCGTTCTTCCTCAAGGCATTGATCCGGAAAAACTTGCCGGATTGTTGCGGGACGATGAAAATTATTCCGGCGCCGACATCGAAAGTATGGTCAAAGAGGGAATGAAACAGCTTTTTGTGCGCAACATCACTTCCGGGCTCGACCCGAAATTATGGAAAACGCTGTCGCAAAGCGATATGGAAAAAATCATTCGCGAAACGCCGTCGAGTTACCATTCGCAAAAAGCGAAACTCGACAAAATGCTTCAAAAATTGAAAGAACTCGATGTCAAGTCGGCAACATAGGAGCAAAAATGAATCAGCAACAACAGGATGTCAACCGGCGGTTTGCGGAGGGAACTTCCTCCGTCAATGCCGAAGATGTTGACAAAGTCATCGGCAAGGAAAGCAAAGTTTTTGCCCTCTTTCAAAAACTCGGCAGTCACGCTCAGGATTTCAAATTGTTGTGGGATCTGCTCAAAGATTACAAAAACGGAGAATATTCCGCCGTGCCGTGGAAACTCATCGCCGCGATCGTTTTCGCGTTTCTCTATCTCGTGTCGCCGATCGATGCGATCCCCGATTTTATTCCGGTACTCGGGCTGACCGACGATATTTCCGTTTTCGGACTTGTCCTTGCCGGATTCGGTGCGGAAATCGAAGCGTACAAGACATGGCGTGATTCCAGAAACGCTCTGCTTTGTGAAAGCGTCGGAGGAGAGGAGGAAAAATGATTTATCTGGTACTGATTGCCGGTTGGCTGCTGATCATCGGCATGCTTTGCGTAAAATTCGGGTTCCGCAAAGTGTGGTCGGTCTGTCTCGTGCTTACGATCGTCAACATCGTGTTGAGCTGGCTTATCGTCGGTTTGAAAAATATAAAGTGACAAGGAGAAAAAAATGAAATTCAACGTGCATTACAATTACTGGACGAAAAACAGTTCTTATCCGACGCGCTGTTCGCGCTTCGTCGAACTGCCCCGCTGGAGCATGACTGAAGCGAAAAATCAACTCAAAGCCGCACACGGCAATCAACTCGTCAAAGTCGAAATCTTTGACCACAAAGCAATGTGATTTAACCCGAAAGGGCAGGGCGCGCGAAAATGAAAAATTTATTTTTGATGTGCGCCGCATTTTATTGCGGTGCGGCGTTGGCGGCGGAAACCGTCACCATCCATCAGGACGGATTGCTGACAAGCACCGTCAAGGCGGTCGGCGCTGTCGGTACCGGACTTTGCGAATTCGGAAAAGGACTTGTCTTCGGCAGCGACACCGTCGTCGTGATGCCGAACTCCGCCGTCCCCGCATCCGCTCCGGTCGTGGTCACGCCCGTCGCGCCTTGTCCCGTCATCGTTGCACCGGGCTATGTACAAACGCCCGTCATCGTGCCGCCGACGCCGCTCGTCGTCCGCGCGCCTTATTCCTACGGAAGAGTTTACCGGGATTATTATTACGGTCCCCGTTATTATTATCCACGACGCTGGTGAATTTTTTTCTTTTCCGGTGACAAAAAAACGTTTTTTTCACGAATATAAGATTGGAAGACCGCAAGTCAATGCGATCACGGCAATCTTAAAAAAAGGAGAAAAACAAATGGCCGAAGAAGAAAAAATCACACTGACGAAAGAGGAGTTGCAGAAAATGCTCGCCAAGGCGGCGCAAAACGGCGCCGCCTTGGATGACGAGGATGCCGCCGTCCTGAAACTCATCGCGACTTTTCCGCCGCGCGAAGAAGAAAAAACGGTTACGGCGGAAGATTACATCAACGATTGCGTTTCCCGTATTACGAAAAAATTCGACGAAAGAAAAAAACGCATGGCGGAATATGTCGAATTCGAGAAAATTCTGCGCTCCTACGCCGAATATTCCGAAGACCCCGAAGATGTCGCGGAAGACCTTTCCGACGAGGAAATGAAACGCTACGTCAAAAAACATCGCATCTATCAGAAACTTTATGATGAAAAGATCCGGCGTTTCGGCTATCTGCCGCCGATTTTCGGCTGATCAAATCAGGGAGGTGTATCATGTCATGGCTTACTCAAAACATCGAAAAGGAATGTTGCCTTACCTGTCAGCATTTCAAGGTCGGGCGTCGTCTTAAAGTGATGGGACGCAATCTTTTCATCGAATACGATTCCGTCCTCGGCGCCTGTAAACTTTTCAACAACTTCCCGAAAGGGATCGAATGCCGCCCGATGACGGGCAGTTTCTGCCGCTACAAAAAATGGGTCGAATTACCGTAGGTGCATTATGGGTGTCATTATATTACTTGCCATCGGCATTTTCATATCGTATAAACTTTATAAAAAATTCGGTTTTGTCAAGGGATGGACGGTCGGCGTATCGACGTTCGTCGGTTTGATCGTCGCTTTTGTGCTGTTGGCGTTTTTTATGCAGGCGTGCAATTAAAATGTGTAAAAAATTTGTAATTGCAGTCACATTGATGATGGCGGGGATCGCGTCTGCCGATACGGTAATCGTCCGTCAGCCGGGGCTGTTTGAAGCCGTCGGCGGCATCGTCCGCGGCGCGGCGGAAGTCGTTACGGGAAGCACAACGACGATTTCTTATCCGTCGGTGCGTACTTGTACGCCCGGCGTCGTCTGTACGCCTTCCGTCGTAGTGCCGTCACCGGTCGTCGTCGCTCCTGCCGTTGTCCCGGCTCCGGTCGTGACGACGCCGCTGGTCGTTCCCGTCCGCAACGGATACTATTACGGCACTTACCCGCAATACGCTTATCCTGCGCATTATTACCGGTGGGGCAATCCGCATTACGGCATCGGCGTGCACCATTACATCCACTACGGTTTCTGATACAAAAGAGCAAGACAAGCATCAGCGTGGTGAGGTGTCGCGGCAGTCGGGCGGGCGGCTTGTCACGGCGTAGCCCGTAGGGCGAAGACGGAAGCATTAGCCCGCGTGGGACGCTCGTCCTCTTTGCAGTAACAAACAGACGAGCCCGCGGAGATTTGCGGAGATATTCGTCAAGAGTACGATAAAAGCGTCAGTCCGCAAATATCTGCGGCAACTACAAAGTCCAGCCCGCACCTGGTTGAGGGTGTTAAGAGGGGCGAAATCAGCCCCTCTTGCTCCAATTGCGTCAAAAAATTGATTATTTCAACGCTTCCAGTTGGCGCGCGCAGACGATCTTGAGGATCTGATTAAGGATCAGATCGAGGTCGCCTTGCATCAGTTTCGGCAGGTCGAATGTCGAAACGTTGAAACGGTGATCGGTCACCCGGTTCTGCGGGAAGTTGTAGGTGCGGATGCGTTCGCTGCGGTCGCCCGTACCGACTTGGGAACGCTTGTCCGCCGCCTGTTTGGCGGCTTCCTCATTTTGCATATGCTCAAGCAGACGGGCATAGAGAATGCGCAACGCGATCTCCTTGTTGCGGTGCTGGGATTTTTCCTGCTGACTGGCGACGGCAAGTCCCGTCGGGATATGGGTGACGCGCACCGCGCTGTCGGTCGTGTTGACGCATTGTCCGCCGGGACCGCTGGAGCGGAAAACGTCGAAGCGCAGATCTTCCGGCTTGATATTCAGCTCGACTTCCTCGGCTTCCGGCATCACTGAAACGGTGACGGTCGACGTGTGGACGCGGCCGCCGGACTCGGTTTCGGGGATGCGCTGGACGCGGTGGACGCCCGATTCGTATTTCATCAGACTGTAAACGTCGCCGCCGGAAAAGGCGCACGAGGCGTTTTTGATGCCGCCCAAGTCCGTGTCGGACTGGTCGAGGACTTCCACTTTCCACCCCTGTTTTTCCGCGAAATACAAATAAGCGCGCAGTAATTCCGCCGCAAACAGCGCGGCTTCGTCGCCGCCCGCCGCCGGTTTGATCTCGACGATGATGTTTTTGGAATCGTTGGGGTCGGGCGGGAGCAAGGAGATCTGGATCTTGTCTTCCAATTCGGCGGCGCGTTTTTCCGCATCCTCGATGTCGGAAGCGGCAAGTTCACGCATTTCCGGATCGGTTTCCTGCGTCAGCAGTTCGTGCGTGGATTCGATGTCCTGCAAAGTCTTGACCCAGGTGTCGAAGTCCTGAAAGAGGGTTTCCAGTTTGCTGTGCTCCCGCGTAACGCGGCGGCAGTCGTCCGCCTTGGCGTAAATCGCGGGATCGGCGAGTTGCTTTTCCAATTCGGCGGCGCGAACGTGCAATTTTTCGACGTAAGAACGGATATCGTCGGGCACCATGATGAAAACCTCGTAAAAAAAAGGGCTTGCCGAAAAGCAAGCCCGGAAGTCGGAAAAATCAGTTGGCGGCTTTCTTGTAGCGGCGGTTGAATTTATCGATACGGCCCGCCGTATCGACGAATTTCTGTTTGCCGGTAAAGAAGGGGTGGCACTTGGCGCAGATACCGACCTTGTATTCAGGACGGGTGGATTTGATGTGCCAGACTTCGCCGCAGGCGCAGGTGACGATCGCGTCGCCGTAAGCCGGATGGATATCTTTTTTCATCGTTTCATTCTCCAAAAACTAAAGGTTGAATTTTTATCGGATTGTCAAAGCATAAATATAGCATCAAAAATCAAAAAAGCAAGCGCGCAACCGTAAAAATTGCCGCAAAAATCACAAATTCCTTTCCCAACGCCACGGAGCGAGAAATTTTTCCGCCTGCGAAAAAGGCGCGCTGCCGAAAAAGCCCCGGTGCGCGGAAAGCGGGGAGGGGTGCGGTGCCGTCAATACGAGATGCTCCTTGTTTTGGGGGATCAGCGATTTTTTGGCGATGGCGAAATTACCCCAGAGCAGAAAAACTTTGCGCGTTTCTTTACACGCGACGGCGCGGACGATCGCGTCGGTAAAAAGTTCCCAATTCAATTTGCGGTGACTGCCCGGCGCGTTTTGGCGGACGGTGAGGACGCTGTTAAGCAGCAACACGCCGTTTTTCGCCCAGCAAGTAAGGTCGGTGGAAACGGGACAATGGACATTGAGATCGCGGGAAAATTCCTTGAAAATATTGCGGAGCGACGGCGGTGTTTTGACGCCGTCGGGCACGGAAAAGGCAAGTCCCTGCGCTTCGCCGGGGTTGTGATAGGGATCCTGACCGATCAGGACGACGCGGACATTTTCCGGCGGCGTCAATTCCAGCGCGCGGAAAACGGCGCCGCGCGGCGGATAGACTTCGACGCTTGTCCTTTCGAGTTCGACGGCGGACAAAATACGGCCCAGCAAATCGAAGTCGGCGAAATCCGATAAATAATTCCGCCAGACTTCGGGAAAAACTTCCATTTAAAGTTCCTCTATCGAAACGCGCACGACGCTCGTCGCGCTTTCTCCCGGCGCAAGCGTCTGCAAGGTCTTGCGTGCGGCGTTGGCGTTTTGCCCTTCGGGGAGGCAGTTCGCCGGTTCCAGACCGAGGACGTATTCTCCCTGTCCCATCATTTTCCACTCGACGAGATAGGGGAGTTCTTTGGTGCGGTAGGCGACGCGCAGTTTCCGGCGGCTGTCGTGATTGACAAGTTCGATCGCGGCGAAGCCGTCGGCGCCGGAGGGCAGTTTGTGGTAAAAAACCTGCTCGGTGAAGCCCTTTTGCGGCTCCTCCATATATTGCCACGCTTTCAATCCCGCCTGCGCGACGGCATTCTGCGGGATGACTTCGTGCTTCGGCGCTTCGAGATACGCCCCGAAAGAAACGAGCGGCCAGCCGAAATTCATGTGCATCAAAAGCATATAGGGCGCGTCGCGGAAACCGTCGTTGGTGACGCAATTTTCGATCTCGATCGTGTTTTCACCGTAAAACGTCGTGATCTTGCGGCGCAACAGCAGATTTTCACCGAAAACGCGCGCGTGCCGCGCTTCGCCGGAAACGGTCAACTGATAGCGGCCGTTTTCCCATCGGGCGTCGGTGCTCAAATGCGTGACGGGCGTATGGGAGATGCGTCCGTGAAGTCCGTGATTTTCGCCGCCGGCTTCTCCGGGACCGCCGACATTGAGAAAGCCGCAGGTCGTCATCATTCCGCCGCCCCAGGTGCGGAGCCATTCAAAGCCCTGCGCATCGTAAAAAGCGGGGGCGGATGCGCCGTCGTTGGGCAGCCAGACGAAATTTTCCCCGCGGAAACTTGCTTCGCCGATATCCAGCGCACGGTCGGGGTAGACCGAGAAACGCAATCCGCTGCCGTTGTCGATTTCGACCAGACGCATCCCGCGCCCGGGCCCTTCGGCGATTTGCAGATTGCGGATCGCGGCAAGTTGCCGCATCGAACCGAGGCAGGGACGGTCGTTTTCGCTGTAAAGACTCATAGATCCTCCTGAATTTTGCGGGATTGCGTTAAAATGGACTGATAGATCTGAAGCAATGCGTTTTCGGAAATGCCGCCCGTGTTGAGCTGACGAAGTTTTTCGAGCAATGCCGTTTCGCGGGAAGCGTCGAAAACGGGCAGGTTTTCCGCTTTTTTATAAAGACCGATCTTTCGGACGATCCTGCCGCGTTCGTTGAGTGCGGCGACCAGAGTGCGGTCGATGCGGTCGATCTCGGCGCGCAGTTGCGTTAATTCGTCCATCAGATGCGCCCTTTCCAAGTAAGACAAATTCCGGCGGGAAGTTCGCGTCCCGTGCTTTCCGGAATGGTCATTTCTCGCGAATCAAATTCGCCTTTGTTGCCGAAAACCTGCGCGACGAGCCGCTCCAGGACGAGAATGGAAAATCCGGGCGAGTGGGAACTCAACACCAGCGTAAAGGGGCGTCCGGGACGGTGCAACGCTTTGCACATTTCCAGAAGCGGCAGCAAGTCCGCTTCGATTTTCCACAATTCCCCTTTGTTGCCGCGCCCGAAAGTCGGCGGGTCGAGCGCGATCAGGTCGTATTGCGAATTCCGGCGCAATTCGCGCTTGACGAATTTGTTGACGTCGTCGGCGATCCAGCGGATCGTGTTGGGTACATCGGGATTGAGTTGCTGGATCTCGCGTCCCCACTCGATCATGCCCTGCGCGGCGTCGAGATGGCAGACCTTGGCGCCGGAGCGTGCCATCGCCATACTGCCCAAGCCGGAATAGCCGAAAAGATTGAGCATATTCCGCCCCTCTCCGTTGATTTCGGCGAAACGCCCCCAGTTGACGTACTGTTCGGCGAAAAAGCCGAGATGACCGAAATTCGTCGGCTTGACCTTGATCTTGAATCCGGCGTAGGTGATGATCCACGCTTCGGGAAGTTTTTTCGACCAGCCGCCCGAACCGTCGTTTTTCCGGCAAAAGACGGAATCGGCGCGATCCCATTCGCTTTGCGGCAACGCCGGAGCCCAAAAGGCGTTGAGGGCGGGGCGGACGATCCGGTACTGCCCGACTTGCTCGAGTTTGCGCAAGTTGCCGCTGTCAAGAAGTTGGTAAAGATCATTCATTTTGATAGACCACCTCTCCGCGCCGCACCGTCATCAGCAAGCGGTTGCTTTCCTTTTCAAAAACGGCGAGATCGGCGCGGCGTCCCGGCAACAGCACCCCCCGGTCGAGGAAGCCGAAATTGGTCGCAGGATTTGAAGTAACAGCTTGCGCCGCACGGGTTTCCGTCAGGTGTCCGGAACTCATCAAACTGTGCCATCCGGTGTCGAGCATCGTCGTCGTTCCGGCAAACGTGCCGTCCTCCGTCTGCGAAAAGCCGTTGATGACCTTGATGCTGGAGGGACCGATCCGGTAGTGACCGTCCGGCATATTGTACGCCATCGTGCCGTCGCTGATGCCGATGATGCGGTTCGCCCGCTTGCAACGGCAGGCGAGATCGACCATCCGCGGATGGACGTGACGCCCGTCGATGATCATTTCGGCGGTGACGCGCGTGTCGGTCAGGACGATGCCGGCAAGGCTGATCTCGCGCTGATGCAGCGGCAGCATCCCGTTGAAAAGGTGTGTGCAGTGATTGGCTCCGGCGTCGATCGCCCGCAAGGTTTCCTCGCCGTCGGCAAGACTGTGCCCCATCGACGGTTTGACGTTGACACTGCGGAGATATTCGATCAACTTTTCCGCATTCTTCAATTCGGGGGCAAAGGTCATCATCCGGATCAACCCTTTGCCCGCCGCGATCAATTCCCGGGTAAGCTCGAGATCGATCGGCAAAATCGCGCTTTCCGGCTGCGAACCGCGCCGGAAAGGACTTAAAAAGGGTCCTTCCAGATGAATGGCAAGAGGTTCCGCGCCCGGCATCGGTTTTTTCATCTCTTCGGCGAGATACGCTAAATTGGCGAGCATTTTTTCCGGTTCGTCGGCGACGACGCTCGGAAAAAATCCGGTGACGCCGCACCGGCTCAACACCCGGCTCATTTCCGTCAGCGAAGCGGGGGAGGTCGCGATCGACGAGCAGTCGCAACCGCCCGCGCCGTGGATGTGCGTGTCGATGAATCCCGGCGTGATGTAGGCGTTGTCGAACTTTTTGATTTCAAACGTGTCGTCCATCGCGAAGCCGGAAAGCCCGCCGACGGCGAGGATTTTACCGTTTTCGACCAGCACCGCCGCATTGTCGATGGTGCGGTCGGGCGTGATCATGTAGTCCGCGAGATAGAGGATGCGATGTTTCTTTTTTTCGTTCATCATATCGTCAAATGTATTTCAGAAAAAAAGTTTTTTGCGCAGATAACGGCAGGAAATGATCTTTTCACGCAGTTCGTTTTCGCCGTAGAAATAGTGATTCGCCGCCTCGAAACCGATACGGGAATCCGCCTTGACGACTTGAAGCAGACGTTGTGCGAGGCTCTCCTCTTCGTCGATGAGGGCGCGCGTCGCATCGAGTTTGCCCGCATCGCGCAAGCGGATGAAAGCAATCTGGCAGTAGGTACTGCGCAGACAGCAGTAAGTCCCCTCGGCGCGGCTCCACAATTCGTTGAAGTTGTCGCGGTATTGCGGCTCAAGTTTCGCGCCGATTTTGCGCAAAGTTTCCAACGCCGCGCCCCATTGGAGCGAAACGGCATTGAAGGCTTTTTCCATCACTTCGTAAGAATAATGGCCGTTGCCGGACCAGAGTTCGATGTCGTCATAGGGAATGCCGCAGACCATGCCGCCCGCAAGTCCGGTTTTTTTGTCGTAGAGCAGATTCGCCGGTCCGACGTTTTGCGGCGAGTAGTAGATCTGATAGGCATCGTGGAAGGGAATGCCGCGGAAGGCTTCGCCGAAAGCGCGCCAGACGGCATAAACCTCCTTGCCGGATTTCCCGAATTGGAGATCGGCAAGTTCCGCCGCGCGGTACTTGAGCAACTCAAGATTGCCGCCGGGATAACCGCCGAGCGTCCAGCTGAGCATAATGTCCTCGACGCCGATCTTGCGCAGATTGTCGAGATGCTCCTCGACGAGCGTCGGTACGGGAATCGACGGGATGCCGCCCATTTCCCAACTTGTGTTCGCCTGGATCTTGGCGACGGTCGGGTGGCCCGTTTCCTTCGCCATTTGCCACATGCGCTGTGCCTGCTTTCCCGGACCGACCTTGGAGATCGAATAGTCGCGGACTTTGCCCTTGACGCCGCCGATGAAACTCTCGACGCCGGTTTCGCTGACGCTCATGATCTCGACGTTTTTGGGGAGACTTTCCAGTAACTGGCGATCCCATTCCGGACACCACGACCAGGTGTAAGCGATCAACCGCATCTTGACGCCGGAACGCTTCATGCCGTCGTCGATCGCTTTCATCACGGCGGCGATGTTTTCCGCCTTGGAGTGCTGATGACAGGCGGGGCAGGGCGTTTCCATTTCCGACGGAAGCGGCGGATCGTCGGGATCGACGGGATCGAGATCGCGGGCGAGACAGTGGGTGATGTTTTCGCTCTGGGTGATCGTGTAAATGCCGCCGAGTTCCGGCACGGCGCGGCAGAGCGCTTCAATACCGGAGGAAAGATTTTCGAGCATTCCCGGCGCCCACGGACAGAAAGAACGGCTTCCGGTCGAGGCGTGGACGGGACCGCGCCATTCCTCGTGCTCAATCTTGATGCGCGCGGGGATGCCGCGCGGCTCGTTGAAGTAGAGGAAAAGCGAGATGCCGTACTTGCGGCAACGCCGGGCAATGGCGCGCAGTTTTTCCAAACGCTCGTCGCACCTTGCCGAAAGCGGCATATCCTTGCCGAGATAGGGGATCAGTTGATAGAGGATGCCCGGCATCCAGACCGCATTGACGCCGCACGCGGCATAATCGCGCAAAATGGTATCGGGGAAGGGATCGGGGGCTTCGGGAAGCAACGCGTCGCCGTAAACCGCCGAATAGGAAAAGATCATCCGGAGTTTTTCCGCGTCGGGATTGCCGGTAAAAGGCTTTTTGCCCAGTTTGGCGATGAAGTCAAACGGCGCTTCGCTTTCCGCCGGAAGCGTGGCATCGACTTCTTTCATTGCGGAAGCGATCTCCGCCGCCGCCGCGTGTTCGGCGGGAGTAAGTTCGCGGTAGACGACCTTGTCGCATTGCGGCTTGAAGAAACTCAACTTGACAAAAAGGAAATCGTCTTCCAGAAGCGTGTATTCCATCTTTTCCGGTGTCCAGTCGAGCAACTTCAAAAGCTGTTCGTAATTGAGCAACTGCCAGTTGTAGCGGATGAGCGTCTGGAATCCGCGCTCCATATATTTGTCGAGCGCGCGGTCGTCGCGGACAAGTCCCATTTCCGCCGCGGCGGAAAGGATGTTTTCCTCGGTCGTTTCGAGGACTTCGGCAAGTTTTCGGGGGGCAACACGGTTCCAGTTGCGCCAGATGACGCCGAGGTGCGGCGCGGGGAAATGCGGATAATCCAGTGCTTTTGGGGCACTGCCGACGGGAAGTTCCTGAATCGTCATAAAATCAAATCTCCTTTATATGAGTGTTTTCCGGGTATTCAGTTAAATATAACGTATAAAATGCGTTTTGCAAGCAAAAAAGTGGTAATTTGAGTTATAAGTTATAAGTTTAAAGTTTACAGTACTCGGCAGGGAGCTTTTCGGCTCCCTGACCCTCCGACAGCGCCCAAGCATCGCTTGGGCTTAAAAAGCAAACGGCAGTACGCATTGACCAAACAATTCGCGTACTGCCGTTTTGTGTCGCTCTTTAAGCCGATGCGATGCATCGGCGCATTCAGGGGCGCGGGGGTAGACCCCCCGACCAAGCACTGTAAACTAAAAACTTATAACTTATAACTCAAAAAAATCTTTTTTTGTTTGATTCCTTCCTCAAGGTGTGATATCTTAACGTCTGTCAATCACCCATCAAAGGAGATTTCAAGATGAACGATATGGAAAAAATGAGCTACGCGCTCGGGATGAATGTCTACGGCAATCTCGCGGAAATGCCGTTGAAAATCGATTTCGCGCTTTTCCGCAAAGCGATCGATGACGCGCTGGCGGGCAAACCGGAATTGCCGCAGGAGGAATACGCCAAGGCGATGCGCGCGTTTCAGAGCGCCGTCCAGCAGGCGGGACAGCAGGCGTTGAACAAGGCGGCGCAAGTCAACCGCGAAGCCGGTAAAAAGTTCCTCGCCGAAAACGGCAAAAAAGCGTCGGTCAAAACGACGGCGAGCGGTTTGCAGTATGAAGTGCTCGCCGAAGGCAATGGCAGACAGCCCGCAAAAACCGATACGGTGCGGGTGCATTATACAGGAAAACTGCTCGATGGCAAGGTTTTCGACAGTTCCGTCGCGCGCAACGAACCGGCGGAATTCGGTCTCAATCAGGTGATCGCCGGCTGGACGGAGGGCGTCGCTTTGATGAAAGAGGGGGCGAAATACCGCTTTTACATCCCCGATGACCTCGCTTACGGCGAACGCGGGGCAGGGGCGGCGATCCCGCCGGGTGCGACGCTGATTTTCGACGTCGAATTGCTCAAAGTCCTTTAACGATGCAAGGTGCGCCGATGATCCCGGATGAAAAAGCGTTGCGTGAGATATTGAAGCAACTCACGATCGACGAAAAGATCACGATGCTTTACGGCGACGGCAAAGTCAGCACGCATCCCGTGGCGCGTCTCAAGATCGGCAGCGTGATGATGAATGACGGTCCGCGCGGCATCCGTCTGGAGGACGGACGCACTTCGACCGCATTGCCCTGCGGGATTGCGCTCGCGAGCACTTTCAGTTGCGAGGCGGCGTATGAGTACGGCAAAGTCCTCGGCGAAGAAACGAAGTCCGCCGGGTATCAGGCGATCCTCGGTCCGGGGTTGAATCTGATGCGGACTCCCTTGTGCGGACGCAATTTCGAGTATTCCGGCGAAGACCCCGTGCTCGCCGGAAAAATCTGCGCTTCCTATATTGAGGGGGTGCAGTCGACCGGGGTCGCCGCCTGTCCGAAACATCTCGCGCTCAACAATCAGGAAACCTGCCGACGAGTGTCGAGTTCCAACATCGACGAACGCACCTTGCGCGAACTTTACCTGCGCGGATTTGAAATTCTCGTTAAGGGATCCCGTCCGTGGATGCTGATGTCCAGTTACAACCGCATCAACCAGATCTACGCTTCCGAGCACCGTCATATCCAGCAGGAGATCCTCAAGGACGAGTGGGGCTTTGACGGCGTCGCCGTTTCCGACTGGGGCGCGACGCACAGCAGTTACCGCGCCGCCGTCGGCGGGCTCGACCTTGAAATGGCGGGCGGCGAGGGGGCGCATTTCAATAAAAATCTGCGGAAACTGGTGCAAAAGGGACTTGTTTCAGAGGAAGTTATCGACGACAAGGTGATGCGGTTGTTGCGTCTTGCGGCGCGCACGGGAAAACTTCCCGACGCGGCGGCTCCCGTCGATGCCGTCATCAGTACGCCGGAGCACCGCATCGCGGCGAAAAAACTTGCCGAGGAGTCCATGGTGCTCCTCAAAAACAACGGCATTTTACCGCTTGACAAAAAGAAGATCAGGCGTCTTGCCGTCGTCGGTCCGAGCGCGGATTACCGTCACGACATCGGGATGCTCTTTATGTGCGGCGGCTCCGGCGCCGTCCATCCGGAGTACGAGATCACGCCGCTTGCCGGATTGAAAGAATATCTGGGGAACGATGTTGAAATCGACTATTTCCCCGGCGATCAATTCACGTTGACCCGCATCATCCCCGGCAAACTGCTTCAAAGCGCGGACGGGAAACCGGGATTGCGCGCGGATTACTTCGCCACACACACCGAATTGGACGATCCCGGTGCCAAGCCGATCTGGAGCAACCAAATCGAAAACTTCGATATGCTCTGGGGCAATATGTCCAACTGGGTCGCGCTCGAGGTGGAAAATACCCCCATCGATCACGTCGCTTTCGGCGGCAGACTGAGCGGCTTTCTCGTCCCGGAAAAGGACGGCAAAGGCGAACTTGCCCTCTTTCAGGGCGGCGCGGCGCACACCCGGCTTTACCTTGACGGCAAATTGCTGATCGACAATCTCGCTTCCGGTTTCAGCAACGGCAAATCGACTTTTGCCTTTGAGGGCAAAAAAGGCGTGCCGATCCCGATCGAATTGCGCGTCGAAAAAAGCTGGCCTGATTCGCAGTTGAGCATCCGCTTGCTCTATTTTCAGGACGAACCGCTCGACGAGGAAGCGATCCGCCGCGCGGACGCCGTGCTTTACTTCGGCGGCACCAATCACACTTACGACAAGGAAGCGGTCGGCTGCGTCGATCTTTCGGCGATGGCGGACATTCCCGATCTCGAATTGCCCGGCAGACAAAACGAAGTCATCCGGAAACTTGCCACGCTCAATCCCAACGTCGTCGTTTCGCTGATCGGCGGCTCGGTGATGAATGTCGAGCCGTGGGTCGATCAGGTCTCCGCCGTACTGGATGCGTGGTATCCCGGGATGGAATCGGGGCGCGCCTTTGCCGAAGTCCTTTTCGGCGACGCCGAACCTGCCGGGCGGCTCAGTTGCACCTGGGCGAAAAAACTGGATGATTACCTTTGTCACCAGTTGGAGCTTGTCCCCGGCTTGACCGACCCTTACGGCGCAGCGACCGATTATCTCGACGGCATTTTTATCGGCTACCGCCATTTCGACCGCGCGGGGATCGAGCCGCGCTTTCCTTTCGGCTTCGGCTTGAGTTACACGAGTTTTGATTACAAACTCAAATCGCTCGATGTCAGGGAAAGAAACGTTACGGCGCAAGTCGAAGTCGTCAATACCGGGAAACGCCGGGGCAGTGCGGTCGTCCAGCTTTACGTCGCCGATCCCGTTTCCTCCGTGGAGCGTCCGATGCAGGAACTCGGCGATTTCGCCAAAGCGTCGCTTGCTCCCGGTGAAAGCGCGACGCTGACCTTGCGCCTTGCGGAACGCGATTTCGCTTTCTTTTCGGAAAAGGAAAACCGTTTTGTCGTCGAGCCCGGCAAATTCGTTTTGCGCTTCGGCACGTCGTCCCGCTCATTTTTTGAGGAAAAAGAGATCGAATTGTAAGAAAGCGGGAATGAAGCCGTGTTTTTGTAAAAAAATCCGCAAGATAGCGGAAAATCGGATTGCAAAAACAAAAATTTCTGCTATATTAAGGTTTATGCGATGCCAATGTAGCTCAGTCGGTAGAGCAATTCACTCGTAATGAATAGGTCTTCGGTTCGATTCCGAACATTGGCTCCATTTTTGACGGTTGAATGGTTCATTCATTTCAAGTAACAAAGAGTGTGTTCAAATGGGTAGTCTGAAGAAAAAACGGCGGGCGAAAATCGCCAAGCATAAGCGCAAGAAGCAACTCAAGGCTTTGCGGCATAAGAAGAAGTAAGTCCCGCAGTTTTTGCGAGAGACTCAAAAGCGTCCGCTTCTACGGATCCGTTTAGGCGGATTTTCATCTGGAGGCGGACGCCTTCTTTTTACCGATCAAAATTTATGAACGAAACCGGAAAACCCTTTCTTGCCGGGGCTTCTCACGAGGAGCTGACGGCGTTTTGCGCGGCAAAGCAGCTCCCTGCTTTCCGTGCGCGGCAGATTGCCCGGTGGCTTTACGGGAAATGGACCGTCGAGCCGGAAAAAATGAGCAATCTCCCCGATCCTTTGCGCCGCGATCTCGCCGATTTTTTTCGCGCGCCCGCGTCGCGCGTGGCGGACAAGGTGGTCGCTCCCGACGGCACGGCAAAACTCCGGATCGAATTATACGACCGCGAATCCATCGAAACCGTCCTGATTCCGACGCCGGAAAGGCTGACGTTTTGTCTCAGTACGCAGGTCGGGTGTCCCGTGGGATGCCGTTTCTGTGCAAGCGGGGAGCACGGGCTTATCCGCAATCTGACGACCGGCGAGATCCTCGAGGAACTTCTGCTTTCCTCGCGTGAAGCGGGACAAAAGCCGGACAACATCGTTTTTATGGGGATCGGGGAGGGGTTGCTCAACTTTGCCGAATTTTCCCGCGCGCTGGAAATGCTTTCTTCTCCCGATTATTTCGGTTTCGCGCCGCGGCGGATCACGGTTTCCTCCAGCGGTTACGTCCCCGGCATCCGCAAACTGGCGGAAATGAAAAAGGAATTCAATCTCGCGATCAGCTTGCACGCCGTCGACGATGAAATGCGCGCAAAACTGATCCCCGATGCGTTGCGTTATCCGATCGCCGAAATTCTCGATGCGGCGGATTTTTACTGCGAGACCGCCGGAAGGCAGTATACGCTCGAATATACGATGATCGCGGGGGTCAACGATTCCGTCGAAACGGCGAAAAAACTTGCCGCGATCGCCAGAAAGCATCACGCCAAGATCAATCTGATCCCGCTCAATCAGGCGGCAGGTGATTTCCGCCGCCCCGACCGCAAAACGATCGAGGCGTTTGAAACGGAAATTTCCTCCGCCGGGGCGCGCGTGACCCGACGCGTGGAACGGGGATTCAAGCGCGGCGCCGCTTGCGGTCAGTTGCGCAGTGAAAGTTTAAAGAAAGAGGAAAAAGATGTTTAAAAGCCGTGTTGCCTTGCCGCTTGCCGCATTGGTGCTTTTTTGCGCCGGATGCGAAACGACCGATTTGCCGAAAGAGCCTGCCCAAAAAGAGCAGAAACCCAAAATGAGCAAAGCGGAAAAAAAGCGCAAGGCATTGCGCGACCCCATTTCCGATATGCTTAAGATCGAACGCAAGGAGAGCAAGCCCTTTATCGCGGAGTCCGGAGACCTTTCCGACCGTGAAAAGGAGGCTTTTTCCGCCAGTTGGTCGAGCCAGCACAAGGAATCGGAGGAGATCCACCAAAAAGTGCGCAGACAGCACGACAAGGAAAAAAAGGAAAAGACCAATTGGGTCTTTTTTGATTAAAGAAAAGGTTTTTCGTCAAGTTATGTTGACCGAATTTTTTATCGCCGGGCGTTATCTGAAAGTCAGACACAGCGCCGTTTCGTGGATCACCGTGACGAGCATCGTCGGGGTGACGCTCGGCGTCGCCGTGCTGCTGATCGTCCTCGCCGTGATGACGGGCTTCACCGATCTGATGAAAGCAAAACTCGTCGAAACGCAGGCGCATTTTCAGGTGCGCTCCGCATTCGGCGTCATTTCCGACCGCGACGCGGTGGCAAAGCAAATGGAAAGCGTCCGCCCCGGCGAAGTCCTGGCGGCGCCCGTCATCAGTTCCCCCGTTTTGGTCCGCTACGACGAACGCCGCATCGATCCCTATGCGATGGTGCTCGCTTTTGATTTCCAGAAAGATTTGCCGCGGCTGAAACAAAGCGGCCGTTTCGATTTTGAAAATATGTTGCTCGGCCGCGCGGAATATCTGCCGCAACTTCCCGGACGGCGCGGCGTCATCATCAGCGCGGATATGGCGCGGCGGTGGCACGTGCGCATCGGCGACAAGATTTTTCTCCACTCGACGGGGAAACTCACACAGCTCATCAAAGTCGATGAAAAAAGCGGGCAGATTTCGGTGGATGCCGCATCGACCGCCTATTATCCGACGCAATTTGTGGTGACCGGAATTTATTCCGCCGGAAAATATGATTTCGACCGGCTTTGCCTTTTTGTCGACATCGACGATGCCGCCGACCTTTTTGACCTCGGCTATGAAGATGCGACGGCGGTTTTCGGTTGGGGCAAAGATGCCTTTCATCAGACGGCATTGTTGGAAAAAATGCGGAAAAATCTGCCTTCCGCCCTGGAAGTCCGCGGCTGGGAAGAAACCAATCAGCAACTGCTCAGCGTGCTTGCCGTCGAAAAACGGATGATGTTTTTCCTTTTGATTTTCATCGTGCTCGTCGCGGCATTCAGTATCGCCAACACGTTGATCACATCGGTCTACCAGAAAACCCGCGAGATCGGCGTTTTGAAAGCGCTGGGCGCTTCCGATGCGATGGTGCGCCGCGTCTTTTTGCTGCAGGGATTTCTGATCGGTCTTTTCGGCAGTCTGTGCGGCGTCGCGCTCGGGGCGACGGTGATTTATTTCCGCAACGACATCCTGCATCTGGTCTCTCATCTGACGGGAAGCGAACTTTTCCCCAAAGAATTTTATTATTTCAACGAATTGCCGGCGAAGATCCTGCTTTCGGACGTGAGTTTCATCGTTATTGCGAGCATCGTCCTCTGCACGGTCGGCGCGCTGATCCCCGCTGTGCGGGCGGCGCATCTTGATCCGGCGAAAGCGTTGCGTTACGAGTGAGGAGTTCCCGATGGAAAATGAAAATATGATTTATCTGCGCGATGTAGAACGCACCTACCGCACCGGAGAAGTCGCGCTGACGGTCTTACAGCATCTTGATTTCGCCTTGCCGCGCGGTCAGTGGTGTTGTGTTTTCGGCGCATCGGGGAGCGGCAAAACGACATTGCTCAACGTGATGGGGACGCTCGAAGCGCCGGACGCGGGGAGTGTGGTCATCGACGGATGTGACGTTTCCCGTTTCAGTCGGCAGGAAGCCGCGCGTTTCCGCCGCGAAAAACTCGGTTTTGTCTTTCAGGCGTACCATTTGCTGCCGGAATTCACCGTGCTGGAAAACGTCGCGCTCGCGGGGAAACTTGCCGGAATGCCGCATCGCGCGGCAGTGACGCGCGCCAAAGAGCTTTTGGCGCAAATGCAGTTGGTCGAGCGCATCGATCACCGTCCGTCGGAACTTTCCGGCGGCGAGCAGCAGCGCACGGCGATCGCGCGCGCATTGATGAATCGTCCCAAAATTCTGCTTGCCGACGAGCCGACCGGCAATCTCGATGAAAAAACAGGACTTGCGATTTTGCAGTTGCTCGTTGATTTGCGCAAAAGAGAGCCGGATATGAGTATCGTGATGATCACGCACAACCGCGACCTCGCTTGTTTTGCCGATCGCGTCGTAACGCTTTCCGGCGGAAAACTGGTCGAAGAAAAGGAGAAATCTCCCGATGGATTATGAATTTGACCGTATGCCGAAAGTGAAAAGGAACAATTCTTCCGGTCGGCGGATTCTGATTTTTATGATCGTTCTGGCGATAACGTCCGGCATCGTCTACTGGATCGTGCCGCATAAAAAAACACTCCCGCCGGAAAGAACCGCGCAAATAGCCTCGGATAAAGAGGTTGCAAAAAATGATCCGGCAACTTCAGAGCCGGGATCCGCCGAAAAGACCGCAAGTGCGATCCCCGAAGAAACGGTAACGCAGGAAAATGCGGAAACTGCAGAAAAAACAGCCAAAGTGCCGACGCAAAAGCCGGTAAAAGGCGTCGCGTGGCAGGGCGACCCCGCCGTTGATCTGCCGGAAAAACCGATCCCGGATGAAACGGCAAAAGCGGAAGCGCAACGCTCCGCCGACAACTGGGAGCAAGTGCAAAAAGGCACCGGCGTCTGGTGCATCAAACACGCGATTTCGCGCGGCGACAATCTGGAAAAACTCGCCAAAAACTATCACACGACCGTCGCCCTCATCAAGGAATTGAACCACCTGAAAGGCAATACGATTTTTCTCGGGCGCAAGTTGGTCATCGTGCCGGGCCCGTGGCAAATCGAAATTTCCAAGTCCTCGCGGCGGCTTCAGCTTTTCAACCTCGCAAAGGAAAAAACGCTGTTTGCCGCTTACGACGTCGGCGTCGGTCGCGCGGACAGCACTCCGGCGGAAAAATTCGTCATTTCGATCCGCGTTTACCACCCCGACTATTACGCGCCGAATGGCGCGATCTATGCTTACGGCGACCCCGAAAATCCGATGGGCGATTACTTTTTGAAGTTGGCAAAAATGGAGCAGCAGAGCCGTCCGCTTGCCGGATACGGGATCCACGGTTCTCCCGATGATGCAGGGGTAGGGCGGTCGCTCAGTCACGGCTGTGTGCGGATGCGCAATTTTGAAGTGCGTCAACTTTACTTGCTCTGTCCGGTCGGGACGCCCGTTTCGATCACGGAATAAAAGGATGGTGTGATATGGCGAAAACAGTAAAAAAAGATCCGGTGGAAGCGTTGCGCGACAAGATCGTCGAATTGCGGGCTTTGTCACAGGAAAACAACATTGATATGAGCGAGGCGATCGCCAAACTCAAAGAGGAGTTGGAAACGGCGTTACGTAAAAAGGCGCGGGCGCTGACGGCGTGGCAGCACGTTAAACTGGCGCGCGACCCGCGGCGGCCTTATATGCTTGATTACATCGGTTTGCTCTTTACCGATTTCGTCGAACTTGCGGGCGACCGCCGCTTTTCCGACGACAAGGCGATCGTGGGCGGCTTTGCGAAGTTCCGCGGCGAAAACGTGATGGTCATCGGGACTCAAAAAGGGCGCGACACCCGCAGTAATCTTATCCGCAATTTCGGCTGGCCCGGCGCGGACGGCTACCGCAAGGCGCTGCGTCTGATGAAACTTGCCGACAAGGCGGGGGTGCCGATCATCACTTTTATCGACACGCCGGGAGCTTACCCCGGGATCGCCAGTGAAGAACGTCACGTCGGCGAGGCGATCGCGGTCAATTTGCGGGAGATGTTCGCGCTCCGCGTGCCGGTGATCGCCATCGTGATCGGCGAGGGCGGTTCCGGCGGCGCGCTCGGTCTGGGCGTCGGCAACCGGATATTGATGATGGAAAACGCCTATTATTCCGTAATCACTCCGGAAGGTTGCGCCGCGATCCTCTGGAAAGACCGCAAATTCGCCCCGCAGGCGGCGGATGCCTTGCATTTGACCAGCGATTGTCTGCTGGAACTCGGCGTCGCCGATGAGGTGATCCTCGAACCCGCCGGAGGCGCGCAATGCGATTATGAACTCGCGGCGGCGGCGGTCGGAGAGGCGATCGAGCGCAATCTCAAAAGTCTGCATAAGATGTTCATCGCCAAACTGATCGACCAGCGTTACGAGAAATTCCGCAAAATCGGAGTCTTTACGGAATGCGCGGAAAAAGTGGCAGAAGATGCCGGAAAAGGGAAATCCGATGCCGAGTAACATCACGCTCCGGCAGGCGGCAAATACCGATGTTTCCGCCATCGCCGCCCTTTTGAAACCCTATGCGGACGAGGGGATTGTCCTGCCGCGCGACGAGGAAAATATCCGCTTTTATCTGCAGAATTTCCGGGTCGCCGTCGCCGGAAACGCCATTGTCGGGTGTGTCGCCGTCCGCGATTTCGGCAATCGGCTTTTTGAAGTCCGCAGTCTGGTCGTTGCACGCGATTTGCACGGCACGGGGATCGGTCGTATGCTCGTCGAAAACGAGATCGGTCGTTTGCGGTCGCGCTTTGACGAATGGAAACTTTTTACCTTGACGCGCACGCCGGAATTTTTCATCCGCCTCGGTTTTCAGACGGTCGACCGCACATTGTTTCCGGAAAAGATCTGGAGCGACTGCGCAAGTTGCTCTAAAAACCGTTGCTGTGACGAGACCGCATTGCTTATTTCCAGCCGGAAATAACGCCCCCTTGCCATTTTATTTTTGTCGGATGTGGTCAAGCAGTTTCTGCGCGGTTTCTTCCCCGATGCCCCGTACCTTTTGCGCGATTTCTCCGGCGGAGGCTTTTTTTAAGGCGCGCAAACTGCCGAAAGCGCGCAGGATCTCCATTTTCCGCTTTTTCCCGATGCCGGGGACTTCTTCGATCACCGAGTGCTCGATCGCCTTGCGGCGCAGTTCGCGGTGATAGGTGATCGCGAAACGGTGCGCCTCATCGCGCAAAGCCTGAAGCAGACGGATCGCCGGATCGTGGCGGTCGATGATGACCGGCTCCGAACGCCCGGGAAGAAAAATTTCCTCATTGCGCTTTGCCAGTCCCAAAATCGGAAAAGGCGGACAATGGATTTCGACCAAGGCGTCGAGCGCGGCGGAAAGCTGTCCTTTGCCGCCGTCGACGAGCAACACGCCGGGCAACGGTCGCTTTTCTTCAAGCAATCGGGAGAAATGCCGCGTGATCGCTTCGTGCATCATCGCGAAATCGTCGCTTTGATGGACGGTTTTGATGCGGAAGCGGCGGTAATGGTCGCGATCGGGGCGGCCGTCGGTGAAGCAGACCAAACTGGCGACGGCAAGCGTACCGAGGATATTGGAAATGTCAAAGCCGATGATGGGGCCCTTGATCTTTTCGATGCCGAGGTGCTTTGCAAGCGATTCGACCGCCGCTTTGCCGGGGGTGATCTCCGGAAGTTCCGGACGGGCGAAGATCCGGCTTTTTCTGCCGAAAACCGCCTCTAAATTGGCGGAAATATCGCGCAGACGCGCGGCGGCTTCAAAGCGGGTGTTCAAACTTGCCTCGGTCATTTCTTCGCGCAGTTTTTCCTGCAACGGGGTGATGTCGCCGTTGAGAACTTTCAACGCTTCGTCGAGTCGCGCTTTGTATTCCTCCTGCGTTACGTTGCCGATGCAGGGGGCGCAGCAATCTTTGATCGTCCGCTTGAGACAGTGACGGCGCGTCTCCTCATTCGGGTGGGAATCGCGGCAGGCGCGCAAACCGAAATGACGCAGCAGAAATTCCAGTGTCGACCGCAGTGCGCTCCCGTTGGGGAAAGGGCCGAAATACTGGAAATTCCCCGGCTTTTTGACCCGGGCGAGCGCGAGCGTCGGGAAATCCTCGCTCCAGTCGATCTTGAGCAGTAAATAGCGTTTGTCGTCGCGCATCAAAATATTGTAGTGCGGCGCGTAAGTTTTGATCAGACGAGCTTCGAGCAAAAGCGCTTCCGCTTCGCTGTGGACGACTTCAAAACTCCAACTGGCGATCGAGTGGATGAGCGAACGCAGTTTGGGATCGGCGGCATTGCGGCGCGAAAGTTGAAAATAGGAAGACATCCGCCGCCGGAGATTGCTCGCCTTGCCGACGTAGATCACCCGGTCGAAACGGTCGCGGTAGATGTAAACGCCCGGTTTCGCCGGGATCTCCGAGGGGTGAAATTCTGCGGCGCTGCGCATAATAAAAGTTACTTCAGTTCGGCGTCGGTTTCGGGGTCGACCAGCCGAAAGTTTTCCTGATGGAGCGAAGCGTCGGCGCGGAAACTCAATTCGTGATGATATTTCGTTTCCAACTCATCCAGAAATCCGGAATCCGAGTTGCGCAGTTGCGCAAGCACTTCGGGGTGCATATAAATGCGGATCGGGATCCCCTTGTACTTGCGGTCGCGCAAAACGGCGGTGAGTCGGCGCTGGATCTCCGCACTCATCGTCACGACCGATTTGACCAATCCCGTGCCGGAGCAGTAAGGGCAGGGGGTGTAGACCTGATCCTGAATGCTTTCGTGCTCGCGCTGACGGGTCATTTCCATCAGCCCCAAACGGCTCAGCGGCAGAACTTTGGTCTTGGCTCGGTCGTCTTTGACCAGTTTTTTCATCACCCGGTACAATTCGTCGCGGTCTTTGCTCGAACGCATATCGATAAAGTCGAGGACGACAAGCCCTCCGACGTTGCGCAAACGCAGTTGACGGGCGATCTCCTCCGCCGCTTCGAGGTTGGTGTTCAAAATGAAATCGGGCTGATCGGTACCGTTTTTACCGCGCCCGGAGTTGACGTCGATCGCGATCAGAGCTTCGGTTTCGTCGATAACGATCGCGCCGCCGCCCGGCAGTTTGACTTCCCGCTGAAAAACCGTTTTCAACTGCTCGTTGATATGGTAGTAATCGTAGATCGGCTCGCTTTTGTCGTAGAATTCGACTTTGGACGCGAGTTTTTTCGCACCGCACCGCTTCAAGGTTTCGACGATGCGTTTTTTGGCGTCTTTGTCATCGACGACGATGCCGCCGTCGATCTCATCGGTCATGAAATCGCGGATGGTGCGTTCGATAAGGGTCGGTTCGGTCAAAAGCAAGTGCGGCGCGCTGAAATTATCCATGTCGCGCTCGATATTCGACCACGAATCAAGCAGAAGTTCAAGGTCGTTTTTGAAAAACGCCGCTTTTTGCCCCTCTCCGGCGGTACGGCAGATCATCCCCATGCCCTCCGGTATCTCCAGTTGGGAAAGCACTTTGCGCAGTCTTTCGCGCTCCGGTGCGCTTTCGATCCGGTTGGAAAGACCGATGTGATCGTTGTACGGCATCAATACGAGATAACGGCCGGGGATCGAAATATCGGTCGTCACCCGCGCGCCCTTGGTGCTGATCGGCGCTTTGACCACCTGAACGAGGATCTCCATCCCCGGCTTGAAAATGTTGGGGATGTCCGCCGCCGTGATCTTGCCGGAGCGGCGGAGCGTTTCGGCGCTGCCTTTGCTGTCGGGGCGTTTGGCGTTGCGCTTGCGGCGTTTGGCGGCGATCTTTTCCGCCTCCTGCTGATATTGCTCGGCGAGATCGCTGTATCCGGGGAGCATTTCCTGAAAGTGCAAAAAAGCGTTTTTCTGGGCGCCGATGTCGACAAACGCCGCCTGCAACAGCATATCCAGATTGACGATACGCCCGAGAAAAATGTCTCCGACTTTTGGCGTGTTGTCGTCGCGCTCGATCTGATATTCCTCGAGCCTGCCTCCGTGCAGCAAAGCGAAACGCCTTTCGACGCGATCGCAGTTGAGCACGATGGTTTTTTTTGATTTTTCCATGATAAATTCCTGATAAAATGGTTATTCACAGCCGGGAAGTTCACTTCCCGGGGAAAAGCTGACTTCGCCGCGCCTTCCGTTGCGGAAAGCCGCGCCCGTCATCGGTTTGCCGCCGGACGGGATCACTTCGTCAAGTTGCAAGGCACCGCTTCCGCAACCGATGCAAAGCTGATTTTTCGGCATATTCGGGATCATTTTGCCGGGTTCACCCGCAAGATCTTCCCGCAACGTGACACGGGAAACGGCGACGCGCGCCATCGTTGCCGTTTCCACGGCGAAGGCTCCCGGCCACGCGTGATAAGCGCGGACTTTGGCGGCGATGCTCCGGGCATCGTCACTCCAGTTGATCGCCGCGTCGCTTTTGGCGATCTTGCCGCAGACGACGACGTTTCCTGTTTGCGGTACGCCGGGAAATTCGCCCGACAAAATCCCCGTCAGCGTTTCGTCAAGGTGCCGCGCCGCCGTTTCGGCGAGTTCCGCTTCCAATTCGTCGGCGTATTCCGAGCCGTCGAGTTTCCGGCGGAAAACCCGGTAGATGTTTCCGGCATCCAGAGCCGGAGCGACCTGCATGTAGCAGACGCCCGTTTCACCGTCCTGATTCAAGACCGCCTGAACGACGGGGGAGGCGCCCCGGTAGCGCGGCAACAGCGAGGGGTGGACGTTGACACATCCTGATTTCGGCAAAGCAAGGATGTCGCGGCGCAGTATCTGTCCGAAAGAAACGACGAGAATCATATCCGGCGCAAGCGCTTTGACGCGTTCAAGATAAGCGGGATCATTGACGTCGGGCACTTCCTCCAGCTCGATGCCGAGCGTTCCGGCAAAACTTTTCGCGGCGGTCGGCAACAATTTTTTGCCCCGCTTCCCGGGTTTGGAAACCCCCGTCGCGCCGCCGACGAAATGCAACGTCTGCGATCGATAAAGCGCCGTGAGAAACGGGATGGCGAGTTTTCCCGATCCGAGCAGATAGATTTTCGGTTTGCCGTTCAAAAGGACACCTTGTAAAATGATTTGAAAATGGTTATATTTTATAATATACTTTAAAAAGCTGAATTTGCGAGAAAATTGTGACGGTTTTTCATAAAATTGCATTGTCGCTCGGCGGCGACCTCGGCGATACGGAAAAATACTTTGACTTCGCCTGTTGCAAATTGGCGGAAGCAGGAGTTTCCGCTCTTGTGCGCAGTTCGCTTTACCGGACAAAGCCGGTCGGTTGCGAACCCGGGACGCCGGATTTTCTCAATTGCGCCGTCACCGGGTTATGGCAAGGCTCCGCGCTTGAGTTGCTTCGCGTCACCCAGGAGATCGAGCGCGATGCCGGACGACCGGAAATTCATTCGAGCCGTCAGGCGCGCACGCTTGACTGCGACTTGATCCTCTTTGATGAAACAACGCTTGATCTGCCGGATCTGAAGATCCCTCATCCCCGCGCGAAATTGCGGCGTTTTGTCCTGGAACCGCTTGCGGAGATCGCGCCTTTTTGGCGTTTCCCCGACGGGGAAAGCGTGGCGGACGCATTGAAAAAAGTCTTATAACTCGCCGGATTTTTCCAATTCATCGAGCAACTGCTCCGCCGGAGTCAGACAGCTTTTCGTCCGGTTGCAGTTGCAACAGGAAACGACAAGATTGCCTTTCGTACTGCGCCCGCCGCGGGCGACGGGAATGATGTGATCGAGCGTCAGCTCCTCCGCCGGAAAGCGTTTTCCGCAATAATGACAGATGCCCTGTTGCAGCAGATTGCGGAAATAAGGCGTCTTGCGCAATTCCCGCGCCTTGGCGCGTTCACGCTTGATGTGCGCCTCGCTGGCGGTGGCGGCGACGAAATCGTCCATCAGATCAGCGATTTCATTTTTTCCATCTGCGACTCGATCGACGCGACCATTTTGAACTGATTGCGGGCGCGGTCGAGATTCTGGTCGGGGCGCTGGATCTTGAAATAGGTGTCGCCGTTGAGATAATCGGCGAGGAAACGGCAGCCGATCTCCAAGGTGATGAGTTTTCCGGCAAAAGGAAGCATCTCCTTTTCGGCGGCGGTCAAAAGATCGCCGGCGCCCTGAAGATAGCCTTTCACCAGCGCTTCGTACATATCAAAGCGCATCTCCACCTTACTCAAATCGACTTCGTCTTCGTCGGCGGGATTGGTGGCGCTGCGCACCATATCGCCGAAATCGTAGAGCGACAGCCCCGGCATCACGGTGTCGAGGTCGAGTACGCAGAGCGCGTTGCCGGAAAGGTCGTCGATCAGGATGTTGTTGGCTTTGGTGTCATTGTGGGTGATCCGTTCCGGGATGGAGCCTTCCTTATGAAGTTTCAGCAGAAGTCCCGCTTCGTCGCGGCGGCTCATCACAAAATCGATCTCTTTGGCGACGCTTTTGGCGCGTCCCTTGACGTCGGCTTTGATGGCGGCTTCCAGTTGTCCGATCCGTTTCGGCGTATCGTGAAAGTCGGGAATGGTCTCAAAGAGCCGTCCGCCCGGCAAGTCGATCAGTTGCTTTTGAAATTCGCCGAAGCCTTCGGCAACGTGGAAAGCCTGTTCGGTGTTTTCCAGCACTTCGTAAGCGCGGGCGTGTTCCACAAAAACATAAGCGCGCCAACAGTCGCCGTTACCGTCGAAAACATAAGGCTTGTTGTCCGGGGTGCGAAGCAGTCGAAGCGTCCGCTTGCGGGTTTCGATATGGGCTTCGCGGATCTTGTGCAAAATGTGCGCCGTGACCCGGTCGACATTGTCCATCACCTTGACCGGTTCGGTAAAAACGTTTTTGTTGATTTTCTGCAACGTGTAGTGCAGACGGACCCCCCCCTGGTCGAATGTCAGCTGAAACGTATCGTTGACGTGACCGCAACCGAAGGGGACCGCGACCAGAAAATCTCCGTAGACGATGAATTGATTGATGATCGAAGCGATCTCTTTTTGCGAACGGTTCGGCATCGGGCGCACTCCTTGTTTTAGGCGAAAAGCGATTTGGGGTATTTGCCGCTGTCGACCAAGTTCTGCAACGCCGCCTGAACGAGCGGACGGTCTTCGCGGTAGGTGACGCCGAACCAGCTGTCGCGACTGGTACGCATTTCGATCTCGGCTCTGCCGGAAGTTATCAGCGTATCGACGAGCGCGGGCAGATAAAATTCACTTTTCATCTCGGTGCCGCGCCGGCGCAGAAATTCCTCGAAATTCGCTTCGATCTCGCCGACGATCTCGGGCATGAAGCCCCAGGAATTCATTGAAACGAGTTCGTTGCCGGAGAAAATGACTTCGGTGCCGTCTTCCTGTTCGCTGATGACTTTGCCGTCGCGGCGGAAAATTTTGGTGTTTTCCACCACTTTGGCAAGTTTCCCGTCTTTCGACGTGCAAATGCCGCGCGAAACGGAGCCGTTTTCACTCAATGTGTTGCTGAGGATGAAAGCCGCGATACAGCCGCGGATCTTTTCCGTTTGAGGAGCGTTGGCAAGATAATCCGCCAACTGGCGGTAACTGTCGGCGCCGTAGAAATCATCGGCGTTGATAACGGCAAACGGCGTGGAAAGCAGTTTGCGCGCGGCGTAAACTGCGTGCCCCGTGCCCCAGGGTTTCTGCCGCCCTTCGGGGACGGTGAAATTTCCCGGCAGGTCGTCGAGGCTCTGGAAAGCGTATTCCACGTTGACGTGATCGGCGTAACGCGCGCCGATCTGCCGTTTGAAATCCTCCTCAAAATCCTTGCGGATGATGAAAACCACCCGGTTGAATCCGGCGCGCAAAGCGTCGAAAACGGAGTAATCCATAATGGTTTCACCGGAAGGCCCGAGGGGATCCAGTTGTTTCAACCCTCCGTAACGGCTTCCCATTCCGGCGGCGAGGACGAGCAAAGTCAAATCTTTTTTCATCGAAAAATCCATTTCTTTTGTTAAAAAATCCAGTTTAACTCCCTATAATATACTGTAACAGTACATCCTTTGCAAATAAAACTTTATTTTTTAGCCGCGACGTCGCCGAAACGGCGGTTGCGGTTTTCAAAAGCGTCGAGCGCTTTTTTGAGTTCCGCTTCGTCAAACGCGGGCCAGTGAACCGGAGAAACGTAAAGTTCCGAGTAGGAAAGTTCCCACAAAAGGAAATTGCTCAAGCGCATTTCGCCGCTCGTGCGGATCATCAGATCGGGATCGGGGATGTCCGGCGCGTAAAGGTAACGGCTGAACGTCGCCTCGTCGATCTTTTCCGGGCGGTCGGGAGCTTGGAGCAGAGCGTTGACCGCATCGACGATCTCGGCGCGTCCGCCGTAACTGAGCGCGAGGTTGAGCGTCAGTTTGTCGTTGTCTTTGGTCTTGTCGATCGCCTCCAGCAACGCCTTGCGGGCAAAAAGAGGCAGATCGCCGGTTCGCCCGACCGTGCGGAGCCGGATGCCGTTTTTGACCATCGCCGCAATGCGGCTTTTGCAGAAAACGGGGATCAACTTCATCAAAAAATTCACTTCCGGTGCCGGACGTTTCCAGTTTTCGGTACTGAATGCGTAAAGCGTCAGATAACGGACGCCGTATTTCATCGCGGCTTCCGCGATTTTGCCGATGTTTTCCGCTCCGGCGCGGTGTCCCTCGCTGCGGGAAAGACCGCGCTGTTGCGCCCAGCGTCCGTTGCCGTCCATGATGATGGCAAGATGATTGACCATTTTCTACTCCGGGATCGTGGTTAAAAAGGTTTTTGCCCGCGCCGCGACAGAAGCGGCATCAAGCTGATACTGTTTTTTGACGGCGTCGGTGTCTCCGTGCGGGATCGGCGCGTTTTCGCTCCATCCGCACCGCAAAACGGGGGCGTGAACAATTCCGCCGAGGCTCTCTTCCAGCGCGGCGCCGAGACCGCCCGATGTGTGGTGATCTTCGAGCGTCAGCATCGGGGTCGCGGCGAAACGCTTTGCAAGTTCATCGTCAAATGGTTTGATGAAACGCGTGTTGATGACGGTCGATTGAATGCCCGACGCGGCAAGGATCTCCGCGCTTTCGAGCGCCGTCTGCGTCATTGTGCCGAGCGCCCAGATGACCAGATCTTTTCCCTCGCGCAAAAGCTCCGCCCTGCCGCGCACGATCGGGGAGGGGACGCGGTCGCAATGGGAACTTCCCCGGGGATAACGGATCACCGCCGGAAGTTTGACCGTCATCAGATAGTCGAGCATCGCTTTCAATTCCAGCTCCGTTGCGGGCGAAAGGATCTCCATATCCGGCATTTCCCGCAGGAAACCGAGATCGTAGATGCCGTGATGCGTCGGACCGTCGGCGACGATCCCCGCGCGGTCGAGCGCGAAAATGACGGGGAGTTTCGCCAACGCGACGTCGTGATAGATATTGTCCAATGCGCGTTGCGCAAAAGTCGAGTAGAGCGCGACGACGACGCGGCGGTGCGCCATTGCCAGTCCCGCCGCGTAAGCGACGGCGTGCTCCTCCTCGATGCCGACGTCGTGACAGCGTTCGGGATAAGCCTTTTGAAAGGGCGTAAGCCCCGTGCCGTCGAGCATGGAAGCGCTGATGGCTTCCAGTTCCGGATGCGTTTTGCCGAGTTCGGTCAGTTTTTCTCCGAAAGCCTTGCTGAAATTCGTCGCCGAAGATTTTTTCATCGCTCCGGTAACGGGGTCGCAACCGCTGATCCCGTGATAGATTTCCGGGGATCTTTCGGCGAAATCGCACCCTTTGCCTTTGGTGGTGACGACGTGAATGAGGACGGGCGCGTGGATATTGTCGCGCACCTGACGGAAAATCGGGATCAACTCGGCGAGATCGTGCCCATGCACCGGACCGATGTAACGGATGCCGAGTTCCTGAAAAATGGTGCTCGGCGGCATCAGCGCCGATTTGAGGAAATCGTCGATTTTGCTGGCGGCGCGGTAAAGCGTCTTATGCGTTTGCAAAAAAATCCGGACTTTTTCTTTCAGTTGATTGTAGCGCGCACCGGAAATGATGTGATTGAGATAACGGGCGAGCGCGCCGACGTTTTTGGCAATCGCCATATTGTTGTCGTTGAGGATGATGACAAGATTTTTCCGTCCGGCGGCGGAGTTCAACCCCTCCCACGAAATGCCGCAGGTCATCGCGCCGTCGCCGAGCAGTGCGATGACTTTGCCGGGAGTGGCATTGGCGGCGCGGCCGTCGGCAAGCCCGATCGCCTGCGAAATGGCGACGCCGGCGTGACCGCTGATACCGGTGTCGGCGCCGGACTCCGCAGGGCAGGGGAATCCGGAAATCCCTCCCGCCTGACGCAAGGTGGCGAATTTTCCGGCGCGTCCGGTGAGCAGTTTGTGCGCCAGCGCCTGATGCCCGACGTCGAAAATCAGCGGTTCCGCCGGGATGTCAAAGACGTAATGCAATGCCGTGATCAATTCGACGCATCCCAGACTGGAGGAAAGATGTCCACCGTTGGCGGCGACCGTCTGAATGATCTCCTGCCGCATATCGGCGCACAATTTTTCCAACTGCGCGACATCACAGCGTTTCAAGTCGGCTTTTTCGGGGATCGCGATCATCGTGTTTCCTCCGGGGGCAAAAAGCCCAAAGGCAACAACGCATCGATGATTTGCCGGACTGACTCCTCCGGGGTGCTGGCTCCGGAAGAAATGCCGACACAACTTGCCGACTGCAATTCCTCAAGCGGCAGATCACCGGTGTTTTCGACAAGATAACTTTTTGCGCCGCAGGATGATGCGATCTCCTTGAGACGCAATGCGTTGGAACTGTGAGGCGACCCCGCGATCAAAACGATGCCGCAATGCTCCGCCAGTTCCCTGACCGCCTGCTGTCGCGCCATCACGGCATTGCAGACACCGGAATGGTCTTCCAGTTGCGGAAAAATTTCTTTTAATCTGGCGGCAACGGCGCGGATCTCTTTTTCATTGCGCGTCGTCTGGCTCAAAAGAAGCGGACAATTCAGTTTTTTATCGATGGCTTCGGCATCTTCCAAACGGGAAACAAAATGGATTTTGCGGGTCCCCGCCGAAGCGGCGACGCCTTTCATTTCGGGGTGCGACGGGTCGCCGAAAAGGATGAGATCGCGCTCCGGAAGAACCGCCGCCGCGGCTTTTTGCAACTGACGGACAAGCGGGCAGGTCGCGTCGACAAAATGAATGTGACGGCTTTCGGCAGTCGAGATCGTTTCCGGCGGCACACCGTGCGCGCCGAAAAGCAACGTGGCGTTGTCCGGCACCCGGTCGAGCGAATCGACAAAAACGGCACCGCGCGCTTTCATATTTTCCGTCACGGCGCGGTTGTGCACCAATTCGTCAAGCACGTAGAGCGGCGCGCCGGATTTCCGGAGCGTTTCATCGAAACGCGACAATGCGCCGCGCACTCCGGCGCAGAAACCGCGCTCTCTGCCAAGCTGGATCGTTTTTTTCATTCTTCAACAATGCTTCCGAAAAGCGAAACTCCGCCCGCCCGAGAGATTTTGACTTTTTTCAACACACCGGACTGTAAATTCGGCGTCGGTTCAAAATGAACGACGAAATTGGTGCCGGTGCGCCCCGTCCACCGCGCTTCGTTGCGGTGGCTGACGCCCTCCGTAAGCACTTCGACGGTGTCGCCCACTTGCCGGAGCAACATTTTTTCGACGCGCGCCGAAAGGTCGCCGAGCAGGATCTGATTGCGTTCCTCCTTGACGGTTTCCGGCACGGAGTCGGGACGCTCCGCCGATTTCGCACCGGGACGCGGAGAGTATTTGAAAATAAAAGACTGTGAAAATCCCACTTCATTCATCAGATCGCGGGTCATCTTGAAATCTTCATCGCTCTCGTCGGGAAATCCGACGATGACATCGGTCGAAAACGTGACGTCGGGGATCGCGGCGCGCAATTTTTCGACGTAGCGCAGATAATCGGATGCCGTGTACTGCCGGTTCATCGCCTTGAGGATGCGGTCGGAGCCGGACTGCAACGGCAAATGGATGTTGTGACACACTTTGTCACAGTTTTTCAATGCCGAAATCAGCCGGTCGGAAAAGTATGTGACATAAGGCGAAGTGTAACGGATGCGCGCAAGTCCCCTGATCTCATTGAGACTTTCCAGCAACTCTCCGAAAGGGGAAACATCGTTTGCCGGAGGACGCGTGTTGCCGTTCAAACCGTAGGCGGCGACATTTTGTCCAAGAAGCAGGATTTCCCGTACTCCGTGATCGACCATCTCGCGGGCTTCCGTCAAAATATCCCCTTTGTCGCGGCTGATCTCGCGCCCGCGCACGTAGGGAACGATACAGTAAGTGCAAAAGCGGTTGCATCCGCGCGTGATCGCGATCTGTCCGAAAGCGCCGTGATCCTGATGTTCGCCCATTCCCGTCAGTACGTCGGCGGATTCGGCGGTAAATACCTGACGCTGACGTTTTTTTGCAAAATCTTCGACGATGGAAACGATTTTGTGCAACTGCCCCGTGCCGACGACGAAATCAAGGTGCGGCAATTCTTCAAGCAACTGATTTCCAAGCCGTTGCGCCATGCATCCGACGGCGCCGATAAGGATGTCGGGACGGCGGTCTTTGAGTTTTTTGAGGTAGCCGATCTTGCCTTTTGCTTTGCGCTCGGCGGCATCGCGCACACTGCAGGTGTTGAAAAGCAGCACATCGGCGTCGTTTTCGTCGCAACTGAGCGTATGCCCCGCGCCGATAAGTTGCGCCCCGATCGCCTCGGAGTCACGTTCATTCATCTGACAGCCGTAGGTTTTGAGATAGATTTTCATTTTCTCTACACCAAAGTCAAATGATCGCGGTGAATGACTTCATCATCAACGTCGGAGCCGAGGATCTGGTGAAGTTCCGAAGATTTCTTGCCGACTATTTTGAGGCACTCCGCCGCCGAAAAGTTGACGAGTCCGCGGGCAAAAACTTTGCCGTCGCACCCCGCCACCTCGACTGCGTCGCCGCGACGGAAATCGCCTTCGACCGCCTTGATGCCGGAGGGGAGCAGACTTTTGCCGGAATTTTGAAGCGCCTTTGCCGCACCGTCATCGATGGTGATCTTGCCGCTGGTGCGGCTGAAAAAAGTAAGCCACCGTTTTTTGCCGGGAATTTTGTTCCGCCCCGGCAGAAAGAGCGTACCGATGTCGTCGCCCGAAATGACGTGCGGGATCGCTTCGCCGTCGTTGCCGTCGACGATCCACATCGCCGCGCCGGAACGCGTGACGATCTCCGCGGCGTTGAGTTTGGAACGCATTCCGCCGATGGAAAATTTACTGTCGTTGGTATCTCCGGCAAGCGCTTTGATCTCGTCGCTGATCTTTTCCACAACGGGGATGCGGTCGCCGAGCGAACCGTCTTCATTGCGGTCGCGCAAACCGTTTTCACTGGTCAAGATCAAGGTCAATTCCGCTCCGGTCAGCGCGGCGAGCATCGCGGCGAGGGTGTCGTTGTCGCCGAATTTCAACTCGTCGACCGAAACGGAGTCGTTTTCGTTGACGATCGGCAAAACATCGTGCTCCCAGAGCGAATTGATGCAGTTCATCACGTTGAGATAACGCTCGCGGTTGCGCAGATCGGCGGCGGTCAGCAACAACTGCGCGGAAATGAACCCGTGCTTGCGGCATTCCGCCGAGTAAAGCGCCATCAATTCCCGCTGTCCGATGGCGGCAAGCGCCTGGACATCGGCAAGTTTGCGGGGACGGCGCGTCAGATTGAGCGCTTCCATCCCGCGCCCGACGGCGCCGGAAGTGACGAGCAGAACCTTTTTGCCGGTACTGCGGAGCACGGCGATGCCGGAAACCAGCGCGGCGATCGATTTGCGGTCGATCAGCAACCGGGTGCCCGCTTTGACGATCACCTGACGGCTTGCGGAAAAAAGTTCCTTGCGGATATTTCGAGACATAAAAAAACTCCAAAGAGAAAAAGCGTATGATTTCTGCTATAATATAGTATCTTTCAGGGATTTTTGCAACCGTAAGACTTGCTTTTTCGGCATATATGGAGTATATTAAATGACCGCTTCGGAGAAAAAGGTCGTTTCCGGGCGGCAGAGAAACAAGGTGGTCGATGTTTACAATCAGCAGAAAAAGCGAAGCAGAGGGATTCAAAGTCGAATTCCTTTATGCTCTGGAAAAAGGACATCAGGTGATGCTTGCCGGTTCTTTCAATGACTGGGAGCAGATACCGATGCTTTTTTCGGACGGTGCGTACCGCGTGACCGTCGAACTTTCCTCCGGCGACCACGAATACCGTTTTGTCGTCGACGACACCTGGCAGACCGACGAAACCAATCCGAATTTCACCGCCAACGATTTCGGCACGCTCAACAGCGTGTTGCATATCGACTGACGCAAAACGTCTATTGCTGAACTTCCGTTTCCTTGGGACGCCAGGTCCGCCGCGGCGTTGCAACGAATTCCTTTGCCTTGATCCGGTAGTGACCTTTGCCTAAAAGCGCGTCGATTTCCGCAAGAAGCGGCATCGAGATCTCCACACAGAGAGTACGGCATTCCAGAAAGACCACCGAATCGTCGCTCTCGTCGAGCATACAGAGTTTGACCGTGACATCGCCCGGATGCCGACGCAGGATTTCAGATAGTTTTTTCTGCGTTTCCAAGCCGGTTTTCCCGCGAATAAGATGCAAATAAAGTTCGCTGCTCAATTTCTGCGGCGCATCGGTAAGCGGCATCGCCATATCGAGCATCACGCGCGCCGGTTCCGATTCATCCCGTTTGCTGATGGTGACTTCAAAGACGCAGGGATTGCCCGGTTCGAGGACGATCCCGGCTTCCCGGAGTTTGGTGAGCGTTTTCTCGTAGACCATGCACTCGCAGTTCGCATCCATATCCTCAATGTGCATAACGCCGAACTGCTTGCCGCTGGTTTTGCTGAATTTGTAGGTGATATCGGAAATCATTCCCGTAAGACGCGCCATATCGCCGTCCTGTTTTTCCGTGACGTTGCGTATCGGCTCGCCGTAAGCGTTGACCAGTTCCCGCAAAGGATCGAGCGGATGCCCGGAAATGTAGAATCCGAGCAACTGCTTTTCGCTTTTGAGGATCTCGTCCCAGCTGAATTCGGGAAGATCGGGGATCGGAACGGAAACCGCTTCCTCCTTGCCTCCGTCATCGAGCATGTCAAAAAGCGAGCCCTGTCCGGCGGCGCGGTCTTTTGCCTGACTGGCGGCGAGGGCGATCATCGGTTCGGCGATGGCGAGGATCTGCGAACGTTTGAGTTGCAGACTGTCGAATGCGCCCGCCCGGGTGAGACATTCCAGCATCCGCGAGTTGACGGCACTGCCGCAACGTTCGCAGAAATCGAGAAAATTCTTGAATTTACCGTCGATTTTGCGGCTGTTGATGATCGCTCCGGCGGCGGCTTCGCCGACGCCCTTGATCGCGCCGAGGCCGAAGCGGATGGCGCCGTTGTCGCAGGAAAAACTGATGCCGCTTGAATTGACGTCCGGCGGCAGGATGTTGATGCCCATATCGCGGCAGGCACGGATCAGAAATGCCAGTTTGTCGGCGTTTTCGATTTCCCCCGTGAGCACCGCCGCCATGAATTCGACCGGATAATTCGCCTTGAGATAGGCGGTCTGATAGGAAACGATGCCGTAGGCGGCGGAGTGCGATTTGTTGAAACCGTATCCGGCGAAAATCTTGATCTTTTCCCAGATCTGATCTGCGAGTTCCGGTGAAATCCCGCTTGTTTCAGCGCATCCCCTGATGAATTTTTCCCGTTGCTCCGCCATCACGTCGATTTTCTTTTTGCCGATCGCGCGGCGGAGGATGTCGGCGCCGCCGAGCGAGAAACCGGCAAGCGCCTGAACGACTTGCATGATCTGCTCCTGATAGACCATGATGCCGTAGGTTTCCTTGAGGATCGGCTCCATTTTGGGATGGTCGTAAACGGTCGTTTCCTGACCTTTTTTACGGGCGATGTACTGCGGGATGAACTGCATCGGACCGGGGCGGTAGAGCGCGACCAGCGCGATGATGTGCTCGATCGTTTCAACACCGAGGTTGCGGCAGAGGCTTTGCATACCGCCGGATTCCAACTGAAACACCGCGATCGTGTCGCCGCGGCGGAGCATATCGAATGTCTTGGGATCGTCGAGCGGGATCTTGATCGGGTCGATGTCGATGCCGTGATCTTCCTTTATCATATCGAGCGCATTGCGGATGATCGTCAGCGTGCGCAAACCGAGGAAGTCCATCTTGAGCAAACCGAGGTGTTCGCAGGGTTCCTTGGGGTATTGCACGACCATATCGCCCTGCGCGCTGCGCGAAAGCGGCACGAGGTTGTCGAGCCTCTGGTCGCCGATGATGACTCCGGCGGCGTGGATCCCCGTCTGACGGTTCAACCCCTCCAGAACGCGGGCGTACTTGAAAACCTCCTGGACTCTTTCATCGGTTTCGATGAGTTTTTTCAAGTCGGGATTGCGCTCGATCGCCTTGTCGATGGTGATCTTGAGATCGTCGTCGGGGATGAGTTTCGTCAGTTTGTTGCCCTCGTCGAAACTGAAACCGAGGACGCGGGCGACGTCTTTCACCACCGCTTTGGGCTTCAACTGACCGTAAGTGCAGATCTGGGCGACGCTGTCGTAGCCGTAACGCTGACGGACGTACTCGATCACTTCGCCGCGCCGTTTTTCGCAGAAGTCGATGTCGAAGTCGGGCGGGCTGACGCGTTCCGGGTTGAGGAAGCGTTCAAAAAGAAGATTGTAACGCAACGGGTCGATGTCGGTGATGCGCATCAGATAGGCGACGAGACTGCCCGCGCCGGAACCGCGTCCGGGGCCGACCGGGACGCCGTGATCCTTGCCGTGGCGGATGAAGTCCGCGACGACCATAAAGTAACTGCAGAACCCCGTGCGCTCGATGATGCCGAGTTCATACTCCATGCGCTCCAATACCGCCTTGCGCTCCGGCGTCGTGCAATCGTCCTTGCGCGGGTCGAAATCGTAACGGTACATCATATTGTCGAAGCAGATCTCGCGCAAAGTTTCCTTGGTCGGCACCGACTTGTCGGGGAGATAAAACACGGGGTAGTGGTTCGCTTTGTAGTCAAAGTGGATCTCGCACCGTTCGGCGATTTTGCGGGTGTTGACGAGCGCGTCGGGCAGTTCGCGGAAAAGTTCCTTCATTTCCTCCGGCGACTTGAAATAATAATCGGGGCCCGACATCCGCATCCGGTGCTCGTCGCTCAATTTCATCCCGGTCTGGATGCAAAGCATCACGTCGTGCGCGGCGGCATCTTCCTTTTTCATATAATGAACGTCGTTGGTCGCCACCATGCCGAGATCGTACTTTTTCGCCATTTCGACCAAAAAGCGGTTTGCGTTGCGTTCTTCGGGGATGCCGTGATCCATCACTTCGAGGAAATAACGCTCCTTGCCGAAAAGGTCGCGGTAGAATTGAAGCGCTTCCTCCGCCGCGCGCGGATTGGAGTCGAGGTAACGCCGTGAAACTTCCCCCTGGATACAGGCGGAAAGCGCGATCAGCCCTTCGTTGTACTGCGTGAGCAATTCATGGTCGATGCGCGGCTTGTAATACAATCCGTTGCGGTAGGCTTCGGAGATCAGTTTGCACAAGTTGTGGTAGCCCGTGTCGTTTTCGCAGAGCAGAACCAGATGAAAGCCCTTGTAATGATCGAGGGCAGGGGTCTTGTCGAAACGGCTTCCGGGGGCGACGTAGGCTTCGCATCCGATGACGGGACGCAGTCCCGCCTCGTTGAAAACGCGGTGATACTCCTCCGCGCCGCCGACGTAGCCGTGGTCGGTGATCGCCGCGCCGATCATATCCATCGACTGGGCGAGTTTGACGATGCCCTTGGCGGTACAGGCGCCGTCGAGCATACTGTAATGGGTGTGCAAATGCAAATGAACAAAATCAGCCGGCATATCCTGAAAATCCCTGAGTCAAAGTAAAATCGTTGTTTCAGAGGTCTACTATACCATTTTTTCATTGCTTTTGCAAGGGGACGGCTTGTTTTTTCGGTCAAAATATGATAATTTATAAAAACTTCACTGGAGAAAAATGATGCCGCAATCCGTTGTCCGCCGGGCTTTCGTCGCCTCGCTGCCCGTTCTGATGGGATATTTGTCGATGGGAATGGCGTGGGGCGTTTTGTTTACGACGCAAGTGCCGCAGGCAGGTCCCGTCGCGGCGGGCGTCGTCAGCGCGGCGACGATTTCCGGCAGTATGCAGTTCGCCGCGGTCGAAATCGTCAAAAACGCCGCGAATTATTCTTTGGGACTGATCGCGCTTCTGGCGATCCTCATCAACATCCGCTACTGCGCCTACGGGTTGCCCTTTATCGAAGAATTCAAACGCTATCCGTGGTATTTGCGCTGGTATCTTGTCTGCGCGCTGACCGACGAAACTTATGCGCTGCAAGTGCAGTGTCCTTACTCCGGCGGGGGACGCAGCCGCTATCTTTTTTGCATCGCTTTCTTTGATGAATGCTACTGGATCGCCGGAACCGTCATCGGCGCGGCGGCGGGGAAACTCATCACCTTTGACACGACGGGCATCGATTTCTCGATGGCGGCGCTTTTCATCGTCATCCTCGTCGACCAGTGCCGCGAAAAAAGCAACCGGATCCCCGCAATAACGGGCGGCGTCATCACCGCTGCCGTTTGGGGATTCTTTTTCCTCTTTTTGCCCGGACATGTCAACAAAATGCTTTTCCCCGCGATGGCGCTTATCGTATCATCGCTTCTTTTTATGCGTAAAAAACTGGAGGCGGCGGCATCATGACGAATCATCAGATACTGGCGTTGACCGTGATGTCGGCAGTCGTGCTGGCGCTCCGCGCGTTGCCGTTTGCTGTTTTCCGCCACCGGAAACCCTCTTCGCTCTTTCTTTATCTCGGCAAAACGATTTCAGCGGCGGCGATCGCGATGCTCGTCGTCTACAGCCTGTCAACGGTTTCGGGAGCAGGGGCAGTTCCCGCCGGAACGATCGGACTTTTTTCCGCCTCGGCGGTCGTCGTGCTGTTGCAGATTTTTTTCAAAAATCCGTTGCTTTCGATCGCCGCGGGCACGGTCATATATATGCTGTCGGTGCAAGGCGTTTTGGGAAAGTTGCTTTTTTTCTGAAAAAAGCGATTGCCAAGCGGTGCTCCCGGCGTTATATTTATATAGTTTAAAGAAAAGCCGGAGGGGGCAATGCAAAAACTTTTGATGAGCGCGACCAAAATGCCGGAAGTGATCCGGCAGATCGCGCGGAAAATCGTCGACGCCGGATTTCCCGGCGGCTACGCATTGGTCGGCATCCACGAAGAAGGGGTTCCGCTTTCCGAAAAGATCGCCGATGAGATCGGAAAAATGAGCGGTTGCCGTCCGCCGCTGGCGAAACTCGACATTTCGATGTACCGCGACGACATCGGCAAGACCAAACACTTGCCCCGCATCCGCGAGACCGACATCCCGTTTGACATCAACGACCGCACGCTGATCCTCGTCGACGACGTGCTTTCAAGCGGGCGCACGATCCGCGCCGCGCTCGATGCCATCAACGATTACGGGCGCCCCGCGCTGATCCGGCTCGCCGTGCTGATCGACCGCGGCAACCCCGAATATCCGATCCGCGCCGATTACGTCGGCAAAAAAATCGAACTGCCTCCCGATCACCGCATAACGGTCCGTTTCGAGGGGGAGGGCGACCCCGGCGTTTTCGATGAATTATGGCTCGACAAACACCCTTCAGTCAAGGAGTAACATATTCTATGCAATGGAATCGAAAAGATCTGCTCGAACTTTACGATCTCACGCCGGAGGAGATCGAGTTGATCCTCGACACCGCGGCGGAGTTCAAAAAAGTTTCCCAGCGGCGCGTAAAAAAAGTTCCGGCTCTGCGCGGAAAAACCGTCGTAAACTTTTTCGTCGAACCCAGTACCCGCACGCGGGTCTCCTTTGAACTTGCCGAGCAGCGTCTGAGCGCCGACATCGTCAACGTTCAGGCGTCGGCGAGCAGTCTGCTCAAGGGCGAGTCGTTGCTCGACACGATCAAAAATATCGAATCGCTTCAGGTGGATCTGGTCGTGATGCGCCATTCCGCCCCCGGCGCGCAGGCGTTTATCGCGCGCCACCTCAACTGCGGCGTCATCAACGCGGGCGACGGCGCCCACGGACATCCGACGCAGGCGTTGCTCGATATTTTCACCATCCGCGAAAAACTCGGGCGCATCAAAGGTCTCAACGTGACGATCGTCGGCGACATTCTGCACAGCCGCGTCGCCCGCAGCAATATGTGGGGGCTGTTGAAACTGGGGGCAAATGTCACCTTTGCCGGGCCTTCGACGCTCGTGCCGCGCGAATTCGAGGAAGTCGGCGTGCGCGTCTGCCACAACCTTGAGGAAGCGCTCGCCGATGCGGACGTGGTCAATATGCTCCGCATCCAGCACGAACGCCAGACGCTCGGATTTTTCCCGAGCACCGGAGAATACTCGCGTTTCTACGGGCTCAAGGAAGACACGCTCAAAAAGATGAAAAAGGACGTTCTCGTGATGCATCCGGGACCGATCAACCGCGATGTCGAACTTGCCAGTTCCGTCGCCGACGGGGAAAATTCGGTCATTCTGGAACAGGTCACCAACGGGCTTGCCGTGCGCATGGCGGTACTCTATTTAGTTGCGGGGTGTGTGAAAAAATGAAAGAATATCTCTTGAAAAACGCGCGGATCGTCGATCCGCTGCAGAAAACGGATTCCACGGGCGATCTCGGCATCGCCGACGGCAAGATTTCCGATCCCGGAAAATTGAGCGACCCGGAAGTGCTCGATCTCAAGGGGATGGTCGTTGCTCCCGGATTTATCGATATTCACGTCCACTTGCGTCAGCCGGGCAATACCAACGCCGAAACGGTCAAGACAGGCTGTATGGCGGCGGCGGCGGGCGGTTTCACTTCGATCGTCGCGATGCCCAATACCAAACCGGCGGCGGACAACGCCGGAGCGATCGAATTGCTCCGCGCGACGGCGGCGCGCGACGGTGTCGTCCGCGTCCTTCCCTGCGGCTGTATGACCAACGCTCAAAAAGGCGAGGAAATGGCGCCGATCGGCTCCTTGAAATCGGCGGGGGTCGTCGCATTGAGCGACGACGGCCGCTGTATTCAGGATCACGCGCTGATGCGTCACGTCGTCGAATACGCGAAATATTTCCAGTTGCCGATCCTCGACCATTGCGAAGACGTCGCTCTGGCGGCGGGCGGTGTGATGCATGAGGGCAAATGGTCGGTGTTGCTCGGGATGAACGGCATTTCGAGCGCGTCCGAGGAATTGATGATCGCCCGCAACATTTTGCTGGCGCGGCAGATCCGGTGGAAGATCCACATGCAGCACGTTTCCACCAAGGGAAGCGTCGAACTTCTCCGCGAAGCGCGCAAGCGCGGCATCATGGTTTCCGGCGAAGCGACGCCGCACCATATGACGCTGACCGATGAATGCGTGAAGCACTTTGACACCAACTACAAAATGAATCCGCCTCTGCGCAGCGAGGAAGACCGTCTGGCGGTGATCGACGCCGTCGTCGACGGGACGATTTCCGTGATCGCGACCGATCACGCCCCGCATACGAAGACGGCGAAATTAGTGGAATTCGATAATGCGCCTTTCGGCATTATCGGACTGGAAACCGCCTTTTCTCTCTGCCACACGGAATTGGTCGCAAGCGGCAGAATGCCGCTGATCGACCTTATTTCCCGGATGACGACGGGACCGGCGGAGGTGCTCGGCATCCAAAATTATTCCCTTGCCGAAGGCAATGACGCGGATATCGTCGTCCTCGACGTCGATCAGAAATACGCGATCGACCCCGATCGATTCCGATCCAAAGCGCGCAATACTCCATTCGGCGGCAGAGAGGTCGTCGGGCGCGTCGCGATGACGTTTGTCGGGGGCAAACCGGTCTATGACGGGCGGTAATGACAAAGTTTTGTCGCTGAAAGACTTCCGCCACTCCTTGCATCGGCATCCGGAAATTGCGGGGCGCGAAGTTGAAACGCAACGCCTGATCCGTTCGCAACTTGCGGCTCTGCCGCTGGAAGTGCTTCCGCCTTTGATCGGCACGGATACCGTCGCCGTGCTCCGCGGGAAGCGTCCCGGAATTACCGTCGCATTGCGCGCCGACATCGACGCGCTCCCCGTTGAGGAAAAAAACGGCATCGACTGGAAATCGGAGATTCCCGGGATGATGCACGCATGCGGACACGATGTTCACACGGCGATCCTCCTCGGCGCGGCGCGGCTTTTATGTCAGGAGGAGTTTGCCGGAAACATCCGTTTCATCTGGCAACCGGGCGAAGAAAAAAGGGCGATGGCAAAACACTTGGTCGGGGCGGGAGTCCTTGAGCCGATGCCGGACTGGATCTTTGCGCTTCACGTCGCGCCCAGACTTCCTTTCGGGCAGATCGCCTGCCGCGCCGGTACGGTCGCGGCATCAAGTCTGCATTTCGCCATCGAAGTAAAAGGGCAGGGGGGACACGGCAGTATGCCGCACCGCGCCCGCACCCCCATCGTCCCCGCCGCTGAAATCATTCTCGAACTGGAAAAGTTGCGGCAAAGGGAAAAAGGTGTTACATTCAGCATCGGCGTTCTGCAAAGTGGCGCCGTCGACAACGTCATTCCCGACACCGCCCGTTTCGGCGGTACGCTCCGCACCTTTTCCCAGGCGGATTGCGAAAAAATGCAAGAAACTTTTATCGCGATTTGCGCCGCTGCGGCGAAAAAATATCAAATCGAAGTGAATTTTCTCCCGTCCCCCGATTTTTATCCGCCGGCGGTCAACGATGCCGAAGCCGTCGAAATCGTCCGGCAGGTCGCGGGCAAGGATTATCTTGCGGCGCCGAAACCCTCGATGTCCTCCGAAGATTTCGCCTATTATTTGCAAAAGTGCCGCGGCGCGATTTTCGCACTCGGCATCGGGCGGCATCTGCCGCCGTTGCACAATGCCGGACTTCTGGTGCCGGACGAAATCATAGATAAAGGGTCGGATCTGCTTCGTCGTCTGGCATTAACAGCTCTTCGTCGGCACGTTTCGGCGCGTTGAGCAGATACTGGCGGAAAAACTCACTGGCAAGCGGCGCACAGCTTGAACCTCCCGAACGGGCGTTTTCCTGCAAGACCGCAATGCTGTAAGTCCTTTTTTTGTAAGTCGTAAAGGCGATGAACCAGGCGTTGATGCGCAAATTGGGCTTTCTGCCGATTTCCGCACTGCCGGTCTTGCCGTAAATTTTCAATCCGTCCAAAGCCGCCCGTCTGCCGGAACCTCCCGGCGCATTGACGACCTGATCCATCCCGTCCTGAATGACCTTGAGCATTTCCGGTGTACCGTTGAGGGAATCGACGGCGACGACTGGACGGGTGAATAATATATTGCCGTAGGGATCGATTGCGTTTTTGATGAGGTGAGGTTGCCATACGGTGCCGCCGTTGGCGATCGCCGCCGCAAAAAGCGCCGCCTGAAGCGGAGTGACTTCAATAATTCCCTGACCGATGGAAAGCAGCGCGCTGTCGTAGGCATTCCATCGCGTCCGGAAGCGGCGCATTTTGATTTCATCCGACGGAAAAATCCCGGCGCTTTCGCCGATCTCGACCCCGGTTTTGCGTCCGATCCCCGCGTGGCGCATCGTTTCGCAGACATTTTTTTTGCCGATCGCCAGCATATTTTGGATCATAAAACTGTTGCACGAATGCTTGATCGCGTCCCTCATATCCATTTCCCCGTGTCCGCCGCGGCGATAAGCGGCACAGCGGACGACCGCATTGCCGATCTCGTTGAATCCGTCGCAAAACACCTTTTCGTACGAAGAAAGTCCCGCCGTCTGGTAGCCGAGGCAAACCAGCGGCTTGACAATGGAGCCGGGGGTGAAACTTCCCTGAAACGCCCGGTGGATCAACGGTCGCTCCGGATCTTTTTGCAACGCGTCATAATAGGTGCGGGGCAATGCGGGAACGAATTTCGCCAGATCGTACCCCGGAGAAGATGCCGCCGCGAGGATGTCCCCGTTGGCGGCGTCGAGGACGACGATCGCGCCCCGCGAACCTTCGAGCAAATTTTCCGCAATGCGCTGAGCGCGGCTGTCAAGCGTCAGAATGATGTGGTTCCCGTCGACGGGGTCGCTTTTTTCAACCGGTTCATTGTGGGCGAAACCGAGATGATCGACCCGGATCAGCGATGAACCGGGGGCGCCCCGCAAACCGCGGATCTGCGTGCCGGGGACTACAAGGTCGGCGACTTGCTCCACTCCGTTGCGGCCGACGATGTCGGGGATGTAGTAGAAAAAATCTTCCTTATCTTTCGGTTTTTCGGCAAGGTCGACCCCGGTGTAGCCGATAAGGTGACACGCCAACCGTCCGCCGGGATAGCAACGGCTGGCTTCCGACTCGAGATCGACGCCGCGCCAATTGCCGATCTCCTCATAAAGCCGGGCGGCTTCCTGCGGCGACAGCCGTGAAAAAAGCACAAGCGGCAATCCCGGTTTGGTATTCAAGTGAAGCACGATGCGTTCGCGTGTCAATGGGGAATCTTTGCCGATGGCTCGCGAAAGAGTTTCCGCCGCACGAAGCATATAATCAATCGTTTTCCGACGGCGGTTGAACCGCATTTCCCCGGGATAAAACAAAAGCGAAAACCCCGGTTCGTTATCCGCGAGGATCACCTGATCGGCGGAAAGGATCCGCCCGCGCCGGGCAGGGATGCGGATCCGGCGCAGCGTCTGCCGCTCCTGGATTTTCAACGCCTTGCCGCTGTTTTCGATTTGCAGCGTGTATGCCCGGAAAATCAGCACCAGTACGCCGAGAAACATCAGACTGCCCAGAAGCAGGACCCGGTGATGCTGACTGTAAAGCGAGAAACGCAGATAATCCCGCCTCATCGGACACCTCTTTCGTGAGTCACCGTTTTTTGCGACACTTTGCGTCCGCCGTGATAAAGTGTCGCATTTTCATCAAGTTCGGCGCAATAAGGCAATGTCCCGATACGGCGGGCGATCGCGTCGAATCCGAAAATCAAAAGGCAAAAAAGAAAAGTCCATACCGCGACGATGATCGGGAGTCCCCATATTTCCTGCCAGATCGCCGCGTTCTTTCCGACAAAAAAAATCGAGGAAAACGCCAGCAAAAACGCATAAAGCGCCCCGCAGACGAGCGCGGATAAAACGCCGCTGTTTTTTATTGTTTCCGGCATGAATCTGCGGTTGAAAAGCAATGCCGCCGGAAGCAGACAACTTTCCAGCGGCAGACTCCGCGCGTAAATCCCGTCGAGCGCAAGCCCGATGACAATGGAAAGCAGCAAAGCGTTTTTCCAGGAAGTCGTCGTCGCGAAATAAAGGATGGATGCTCCGGCAAGCGGAACAAAAAAACCGCAGTTTCCGAAAATGAGTTCCAGAATCATCATCGCGATGGTTGCGCACCAACTGAAAAGCAGGGCAATCATAGATTTGTGCCTTCATTGCGGGAAAGAATGAGGACAAAATGGATCTCGTCGATCGCGGCGGCGGGCATCGCGTTTCCGGAATGGCGTTTTTCGACCGAATAAAGCGGATCGACTGTGTTGAGCGCGCGGATCGTCCCGATCGTGATGTTCGGCGGAATGCGGTATTCAAAACCGCTTGTCACCATTTCTTCGCCCGTAGCGATATTATCTGCACCGGAAAGATACTCGATGCCGATCAGCCCCGCGCCCGGATCGCGGTTCGCCGTATTGGCGAAGCCGATGCCGCCGGAATTTTTCAAACGGAAAGAAAAACGGAAATTCCCGTTGTAAAGCGTGTAGACCAAGGCGCTGTGACGGTCGACCGTGTGGACGACGCCGACAAGAAGCAGAGTGCCGTCGTCCCGTACCGTGACGACGACGTCGCCGCAGGAAATGCCGTCCTCGCTTCCCCGGTCAACGGTGAACTGAGTCCGCCAGAAAAGCGGATCGCGCAAAATGATTTCTGCGGAAACGCTCCGCCATTGCAAAGACTCCCGCAATTTCCAGAGTTTGCGCAGTTTCCGGTTTTCCGCATCCGCATTGCCGGCAAAAAAGGCGCGGACGGCAAGTTCCTGGTTGCGCTCCTGCAATGCCGTGATCTTTTGAGCAAGTTCCTCGCGGGAAAAAAGCAGTAACGACTGATCGGCGATCCGGTCGCCGGTGAACTTTTCCAACGCGAGGTAAGGGTAGAAAAAACGCCCGGCGATCCTGCCGCTTTTACCGCTGATCAACGAAAATGCGGCAAAAAGAAGCAGAAATCCGAAAAAGATCCCCAACGCCCACAAGAGCCGGTTGCTGTTTTGCGTCTGTTTCATAGGATATATAGTACCTTATATTTATATAAGATAATGGCGAAACGGCATTTTTTCAACAAAAGGGGAGGGGCCTTGCGTCGGAAAAGCGGGAAAATATATGGATATTTCACGCTTTCTTTTGCCGGAATAAAGATTTTGTTGCATTTTATGTGGAAAAAAACGGTTTGAAAGAGTAGATTTTATGGTGTTGCACTTTCATTCATCAAAAGAGAGGTGAAAAAATGGCTTTGACAATGATCAAAAATGCCCGTTTGGTCAGCGCGGGGATCGAATTCGACGGTGTGCTGATGATCGACGGCAACAAAATCGATGCGCTTTTGGAGAAGGAACCGGAAAATTTCTCCGGCAAGGTGATCGACGCCAAGGGCGATTATGTGATGCCCGGCTTTATTGACTTGCACTGTCACGGCCGCAACAACTGCGACTTTTCCGACGGCGATGCCGAAAAGACGCGCACGATCCTCGATCACAAACTGGAGGAGGGGGTCACGACGATGCTCCCGACGACGCTGACGCTGCCGGAAAAAGATCTCGCGGCGACTTTAAAAAGCGTCGCAAGTTACGATCAGAAAACAGGTTGCAAGGTTCCCGGAGTCCACTTGGAGGGGCCTTTCATCAATCCGAAATGCCTCGGCGCGCAAAATCCCGATTTCGTCCGCGCCGCCGATATTGAGGAAATAAAACGGCTCAACGCGATCTTTCCGGTCAAAAAAGTGACTTATGCCGTCGAAATGCCCGGCGGGGCCGCCTTTGCCGGCAAGTTGCAGAAACTCGGCATCACGCCGAGTTGCACCCACAGTGCCGCGAAATACGATGATTTCGTCGCCGCTTACCGCTCGGGATTACGCAATCTGTCGCATTTCTGCAATCAGATGACCGCCTTGCATCACCGCGACATCGGACTTGTCGGGGCAGGGCTGTTGCATCACGATGTTTTCACCGAATTCATCTGCGACAAACTGCATATCAGCGTACCGATGATCCAACTGGTCTTTCAGATCAAGAAATGCGATCACGTCATCCTGATTTCCGATGCGATGCGCGCCGCCGGGATGCCCGACGGCGACTATACCCTCGGCGGGTTGCCGGTCGTAGTCAAAGAAGGCGCCGCCCGTTTGAGGGAAGGGGGCGCACTCGCCGGAAGCACGTTGCTGATCTCGACCGCGCTCAAAAACATCTATGAGATCACCGGCTTGCCGCTTTCGGAAGTCATCAAATCGGCGACATCGACGCCCGCCGCTTCGATCGGCTTAAGCGGAGTCGGTAAATTACAAGCCGGATTCGCCGCCGACGTCGTTATTCTCAACAAGGATTTCGTCGTCCAAACGGCGATGGTCGACGGCGAAGTCCGTTTCCGTCGCGCGTAAGATACTGAAAATCCGATTGGGAGTGCGAGGGGTTGATTTTCGCCCCTCGCAACACTCTCAACCAGTGCTGGACTTTGCACCTGCCCGCAGATATTTGCGGGCTGATGTTTTTATCGTGCTCCTGACGAATATCTCCGCAAATCTCCGCGGTCTCGCCTGTTTGTTACTGCGTGATGGGACAATGATAAAATCACGCAATGATGACGCGTCGGTTTTGTCCGTAAAAGTCCGTAGAGGATGACAACGCAGTTGCTCTGCCGTATCGTTTACAAAACAGGATATTCTGCTCTTTTTGTCTTGTTTTATAACGTCGCATAATATATGTTATGTAAAATTAAAAATAGTAAAAAGGGGCAGGAGATGTTTTACAATATATTTATATACAATGATTTACAAAATTGCAAATAGTACTTGTTAATAACTTGATAATTGGTTTTTGTGAAAAGGTATAAAAAAAGATGGAGATTTTGATGATCTCCATCTTTGCTGATGTTTTTCAAGGGAATTTATATGTTTTCGGGATCCGGCGGCGGCAGAACTTTTTCCAATGCGGAAAAATCATGACGCTGATAGGCGGCACGAAGAATTTTGACGTGAATACATTCGGCATCGGAGATCTCACAGCGGCCGTCGGGGCGGACGTTGCCGCAGGGACCGTTGGCAAGATGTTTGGGGCAACGGTAGGGACAAGTGAAATTCGTCTGCGGCAAAACGCACTGATCGCATCCCGGACATCCGGTCAGCAACAATTTCAACAAACGGAATTGTTGCGCCGGTTTCCGGTCGGCATTGGCAAAAAGCGACTTCCGCAAGGTGTACTTGACCTGATCCCAGCGGGATATTTTTTCAATTTTTTCTTCGTTGCAGACGGGGGGTGCATCCAACGGGTAATCACGCTTCAAAGAGCGGTCAAAAAGGTAAAAATCATTGGCGGATGGCGTTATTTCCGCACTCGCCATATAAGCGTTGTATTCCTCCAGCCAGACGTCAAAGGAGGTGAATTCCTTTAATGCCGCTTCGATGCGGCCGATGATAAAATGCGCTTTCGCGGGCGAATCGATCCCGGCGATTTGGATCCCCCTCGCCCCGAGCAGACGGCATCCCGCCGCCTGCAATTCGATGCGTCTGAATTGCGCCGATTCAAACTGACTGCGGGAATAACGCAATTCACGCTCCAGTATACGCGCAAAACCGGGAGAGATCCGGATCCCCGGACGCTTGCCGGAAACAATTTCTTCGACGGTGCCGGGAGAAAGCAGAAACAACCGGGTCAATACCGGATAATAGCATTCGCGCGTATTGAGGAACCAATGCAATGATTGCAGTTTCAGCATATCCCATCCGGCTTGAGTCACCGCGAATTGAGCCCCCTGCCCGAATTTTTTCAACAGCGAAAAATATTCTCCAAAAAGCGAATAAAATCCGTATTGATAAGGGTTTACCACGGCTCCGGCGAAATTTTCCGGATGCTTCTTGACAATTTTTTCCGTTGCCGGAATGCTGTCGTAAAAATGGCGCTTCCGGCATTCGCGCACCGTGGATCCGAATTCCGCATCGCCGATCACGGGGATCAAATTCCGTAAATGATTGGCATTGGCGAAATTCAATAAATCGTCGAATTCCGCTTCGGTCGTGTCGGCGCCGGAAAGGTAAATCACGTGACGGTTCCGCCGCTCTTCCGGGAGTTTGGCGGCAAATTCCACCGCGCGCAAACTCCGTCCCTGTGACGGATCGAGGATCGCCAGCGCCGCGTTGACATCGTTTCCGCTGTTTACGACAGTTTCTTCCAGTTCAAGAAGTTTTTCTGCGGCAGATTTCGGGTCGACGGTATCTTCCGGCACCTGGGTTTCCACCAGAATGGTGAATTTCCCGTTTTCCAGTTGACGGCGGAAAACATTTTCGCTTTCGCCGGTAAAATTCATCTGCATTTGAAAATCAAGATTCGGCATTTTTCACTGCTTCCTGTTTGCGCCCGGAGTCGAAGACAAAGAAAACGCCGCCGAGCAAATTGAAAAACAAGAGGATCATTGTATAAATCAGCATCGCACAGGTCCCCCGGTCGGCAGGGATACCCGATGCCGTCAAAATCATCACGGTCACGAGATCACGCCCCCCTACCCCGGCAGGCAGAAACGGCAGAAGTCCGACGATGTTGCCGATCGTCAACGCGACGATGACGGCAAACACCGAATAGCGGACCCCCATTCCCGCAAAGAGAAAAAAAAGCGGGATCACCGTCATAATGTGAACGAGAAAGATGCCGATCAAAACCAGGAGCGACAAATCTTTCCAATGACGTGCGTAAACGTCGGTCGCCGCCGTCATCCGGAAAAGGAGACCGTGCGAGATACGGTCGGCGGTTTGCATCCATTTGTCGAGGAAACCGACCTTGCGGATCGCTTGATGAAAAAAGATGATGCAACTGGCACCCAGTCCGGCAAGGCAAAGCAATGCGAATGCCGCGATCAGCGCCGGGTTCAACGAATGGTGGACGCCGGGGACTTCGACTTGCATTAAAAGCGGCACGGCAAAAGGCAGTAACGCCAGCGTCAGCAGAAAAAGCGAGATCATCCCGACGATCCGGTCCATCAGGATCGTAAATGCGCCTTCCGCTTTTGCCCCCGTTTTGGTGCGTTTGGAAAAGACTCCCATTTTGACGACGTCGCCGCCGATGGCTCCCCCCGGGATCACCAATGAGAAAAAATACCCCTGAAAAGTCAAACTGTAAGCCTCTGCACCCGGCAGTTCCACGCCGAGGATCGAAGTGAGTTTTTTCCATCTCCAGCCGACGACGAGCATATGAAAGCAATAGGCGATCCCGGCGGGGATCAGCCAAAACAAAGAAAACCCCGTCAAAGAAGTTTTCAACGCTTGCGGATTGCGCAGCAAGAGAAACCAGACGGCGGCGGAAGCGATGGCAAATTTAAGCAAAAATCCGAAAATTTTGCGCGCTTTGCTCCAGAAAGATGATTTCGACGTGCCGTTCATAAAAAAATCCCGTGATAACATAATTTAATATAGCACGGGATTCCGGCTTTTCCAATGCTTGAAGAAAGCTTTTAAACAATGTATATTATATAAAGGTATTTGTATTCTTTTTGACAGGAGGTTTTACGATGGGTCTCTTTGACCGTGATTATATGCGCCCGGGGTATCGGAATGAAATTTTTTCCACCCGTCCGGTATGGGTGCTGATCTTCATCAACGTCATCATCGAAATAATGGGCGCGCCGGTGAACTGGGGGCTTTTCAGCATCCCGCAGTACTTCCGTCCTTACCAGTTGCTGACGGCGGGATTCGTTCACGCCGATTTCGGGCATATTTTTTTCAATATGTACGGACTTTACCTTTTCGGCTCGATCGTTGCCCGCAGAATGCCGGAAGTACGTTTTTATCTGCTTTATTTTGCCGGGGTGCTTGCCGGAAACGTACTGTACCTCGCCGTCAATTTCGGGCGGATGGGGTGTCTTGTCGGAGCGTCCGGCGCCGTTTGCGCGATGATGATGGCGGCGGCGATGCTGGAGCCGGAACGCCGTTTCGTGATGATTTTCGCCCCGATGTCGCCGATGAAAATGTCGACGCTGGTCATCTGCTACGCCGCATTGGAAATGTTTCTGGAAATTTTCAGCGCGCGCGGTTCGATCGCCCATTTGGCGCATCTCGGCGGATTCCTCGGCGGCTATCTTTACCTCAAGATCCTTTTTGGCGGAGCTTTGGCGTGGGATCCGTTCCGCCGCGATCCGGGCAAAACGGTGAATTTTTCCGGTTTCAAAGAGCCCCCTCCCCCGCCCCGCGGCGGCGGCAACACACGGGTCTCTCCGGCGGAACTGGATGCTTTGCTTGACAAGATTTCACGCGACGGCATCAACAGTCTTACGCCCGAAGAATACAACCGTCTGCGTCAGGCGCGAGAGGAAATGCGAGGGGAGAAATAGCGGAAAAATGCTTTCGACCGGTTTATTCGATTACGATTTGCCCGACGAACTCATCGCCCGTTTTCCGGCGGAAAGACGCGACGGCTCGCGGATGATGGTTCTTGACCGCAAAAGCGGCGAAAGCGTCATCCTCCCCTTCCCCGCAATCAAAGAATTTCTTTCTCCCGGCGACGCGCTCATCTGCAACAACACCCGCGTGCTTGCGGGAAGAATGTACGGCAGAAAGCAACTTCCCGACGGGACGCATGGCGCGCACTTTGAATTGCTTTTGCTCGCCGCCGACGACAAGACGCCGGGCGTATGGCAGGTGATGCTCAAACCGGGCAAGCGCGCCCTCCCCGGAGTGCGCGTCACGTTGGCTTCCGTTGACGGCACATTGAATGAATTCGGTGATTTTTTCACCGTCCTCGGCAAAAACGACGACGACACATATCAAATCCAATTCAACGTCACCGACGTCGACTTGCTGCAGGCGCGTTACGGGCAAATACCGTTACCGCCTTACTTGCGCCGCGAAGCGCAGACTTCCGATGCCGAACGCTATCAGACTGTTTACGCACGTTGTCCCGGAGCCGTCGCCGCTCCGACGGCGGGGTTGCATTTCACATCCGCTATCCTCGATGAATTGCGGCAAAAAGGAGTCAACGTCGCGGAACTCACGCTTCACGTCGGCGCCGGGACATTTCTCCCTGTTTCGGTCGAAGACGCGACGAAACACCACATGCACACCGAGAATTTCTCCCTGCCCGAAACAACGGCGGCGCTCGTCAATGCGACGCATCAAAATCATCATAAAGTCCTCGCCGTCGGCACGACGACGGTGCGCGTTTTGGAAACTTGCGCCGCAGCCGACGGTACCGTTACCGCCAAAACGGGCTCGACTCAGATTTTTCTCTATCCGCCTTATCAGCCCCGCGCGATCGATCTACTGCTCACCAATTTCCATTTGCCCAAAAGCACGTTGCTGATGCTGGTCAGTTGTTTCTGCCCCCGGGAAATGGTTCTTGCCGCCTACGAAAAGGCAAAAATGGAAAAGATGCGTTTTTACAGTTACGGCGATTGCATGCTGTTAAAGTGAGGATAAAAATGATCGCAGTTTTTGGCGCCAATCCGGCGTGGCAGAAAACCGTTTATTATGAGAAATTCACTCCGGGCGAAGTCAACCGCGCGATCAAAATGGACGCTTTCGCTTCAGGGAAAGGGGTGAATTTCTGCCGTGCGCTTCATTGCGCGCAATTGGGAGAAGCGCATCTTTTTCAGTTTGCGGACGGGGACAACGGAAAAAAACATCAAAATTTCCTTGACCGGGAAAAAATCCGGCATACTTCCATTGCGACGGGCTTTGAAACGCGGATCTGCTCGACCTGCATCGACCTTGCGACCGGAAGCGCGACGGAATTGATCGAGCCCTCGTTTCCGGCTGACGAAACGGCGTGCGCCGCGATGGTTTCCGCGTGGGCAAGCGCCCTGCCCGATTGTCAGGGGTGCGCGATCACGGGAAGTCTGCCGGACAAAACAAACCCCGCGCTTTACGGCAAAATCATCCGCGAAGCACTGATGCGTCGTCTGCCGTTGCTCATCGATGCCGTTTCGGGGATCGGCGCGGCGTTGAAAACTTCCGACCGCTTCATTTTAAAAATCAACGCTTCCGAGTTGAAAAAACTGATGCGGCAGGATGAAACGGTTTCCGCCTTGAGATCCGCCGCCGCAAAATGGTCCAATGCCGTGTTGGCGATCACCGACGGAAGCAACAACGCGTTGCTTGCCGCCGACGGCAAATCCTACACTTATTCTCTGCCGGAAATCAAGGTCGTCAATCCCATCGGCTCGGGAGATACTGCATCCGCCGTACTGCTGGGCAATCTGCTTTCCGGAATGGATGCTCCGTCCGCATTCGCCCGGGCACTTGCCGCCGCAAGCGCGAACTGCCTTGATCCGACGCCGGGACATTTTGATCCCGCCGTCGCCGAAAAGCTGTTGCCGGAAGCGGAACTTTTTACGCCGTAATCAATCCTTGATCGACACGCCTTTGTCGTTGATCTCCCGACAACGCGGATCGACGGCGTTGATGTCGCCTTGCCAGAGGTACTTTTTCGTTTCCTCGCAGATGACGCTGTTCAAGGCAAAAAGCGCGATGATATTCGGGATCGCCATCAAACCGTTGGCAATGTCCGAAAAATCCCAGACGACACTCAGTTCCAATACGGAACCGACAAAAACAAGGAAAAAATAGACGATCCGGTAGATGATAAATGACTTCGCACCGCCGAGATAGACGATCGCCTGCTTCCCGTAACAGAACCATCCGATGATCGTCGTGTAACCGAAAATCACCAACGAAACGGCGAGAATGTAATTGCCGATGACGGGGATCGCGGAAAAGGCGATTTTCGGCAACTGCACCGCCGTATACGTCGAAAAATCGGCATTCATATCAAATTTCAGGATCGAAGAAACGACCGCGAGCCCGGTGAGTGCGCAGATGCAGACGGTATCCCAAAAAGTTCCGGTCGACGAGATCAAAGCCTGACGCACCGGATTGATGGTCTTCGCGCTGGCGGCGACGATCGGTGCGGAACCGAGACCGGACTCGTTGGAAAAAAGTCCGCGCGCGATCCCGTAGCGCATTGCCAGCATCAACGCTCCGCCGCAGAAACCGCCGCTGATCGCCTTGAAACCGAATGCACTTTTAACGATCAAAGTCAACGCCGGCAAGACAAACGGCGCATTGATCGCCAATACAAAGATGCATCCTGCGGTGTACAGCAACGCCATCACGGGAACCAGGAATCCGCAGACCCGGGAAATGATGCTGATCCCGCCGATAACGACGACAAAAAAGAGGATCGCTTCAACACTTCCCGTGATCCACACCGGAATGGAAAATGCTTCTTTTGAAAAAGAGGCGACCGCATTGCTCTGAACCATGCACCCGATGCCGACGGAGGCGATCACGGTAAAAACGGCAAAGAGGACAGCGAGCCATTTGTTGTGCATCCCCTCCTGAATGGCATACATCGGTCCGCCGTGAATGATGCCATCCTTGCCGACAAACCGGTAACGGACGGAGAGCAAAGTTTCCGCATACTTGGTGGCGATGCCGAAAACGCCGAGGAGCCAGCACCAGAAAACGGCGCCGGGACCGCCCATCACGATGGCGGTCGAAACTCCGATGATATTGCCGGTGCCGATCGTCGCGGCGAGCGCGATGGCAAGTGCGCCGAATTGCGAGATCTCCCCTTTTCCGTCAGGGTCGCGGGCGACGCTTAATTTGATGCCGAGCGGAATATACCGTTGGATAAATTTCAGCCGGAAAGTAAAAAACAGATGCGTGCAAACGAGCAGTATCAAAAGCGGCGCACCCCAGAGAAAGGAGTCGATTTTGCCAATAACATCAGACAACATTTCCATAAGAGACACTTTCTGTAAAAGCCGACAACAAGAATAATATAATATAATATAATATAATATACCATAAACAAGGTCGTTTGCAAGCACAAAAGGAAAGAAGTGCAAAAAGCCCCGGCTTTTACACCGGGTTTGACGGGATCTTTGAGAAAACGCAGATTCTAATCATTTCAAAATGTGTTGAAACACAAAGTCCGCGCAATCGCTACACGACAAAAAAACGCCCGGTCCGCTTGGAACCGGGCGTCGGTGAAGAATCGGAATGATTACTTCATGATCTCGCCGATTTTCTTGTAGAAATTCATCCGGCGCTGAGCATCCGTTTCCGCCTGGGCAAAGAGCGCTTCGGCTTCCGCGGGCGCCGCCTTGAGCAACTGCTTGTAGCGGTTCTCGCTGCGGATGAAGTCCTGATAGCTCTCGCTCGCTTCCTTGGTTTCCCAGGTGAAGGGAACTTCATTCGCCGGGTTGTAGCGGTAGAGCGGCCAGTAACCGGAATCCACCGCGCGCTTCTGCTCGACCTGGCTCTTGGACATATTGATGCCGTGGAGCATGCAGGGCGCGTAGGCGATGATGATGGAGGGGCCGTTGTGCGCTTCCGCTTCGCGGATCGCGGTCAAGGTCTGCTGACGGTTGGCGCCCATCGCGATCGACGCGACGTAGACGTTGCCGTAACTCATGCACATAAAGCCGAGGTTCTTCTTGGTCATGCGCTTGCCCGCCGCCGCGAAAAGCGCGACCGCGCCGATCGGGGTGGACTTAGAGGACTGACCGCCGGTGTTGGAGTAGACTTCGGTGTCGAGCACGAGGATGTTGACGTTGCGGTTCTGCGCCACAACGTGATCCAAACCGCCGTAACCGATGTCGTACGCCCAGCCGTCGCCGCCGATGATCCAGACGGATTTGTCGACGAAGTAGTCCTTGAGTTCGAGCATCTTGCGGGCGATGTCGAGTTTTTCGCCATCAAGTTTGGTCACCGCGACGGCGAGTTTCTCGCCGATCGCTTTCTGGTTGGCGATCGCCGCATCGTCGGTGTCGCTCCAATGCTCCAGCGCGTAGCCGAGGAGATTTTTCATCTCGTCGCAGCAACAGCCGAGTTCGAGGAAACGCTCGACGTTGGCTTTGAGCTGCTTACGGGTCGTATCGACCGCGACGCGCATACCGAAGCCGTATTCGGCGTTGTCTTCAAAGAGGCTGTTCGCCCACGCGGGACCGCGGCCGTCCTTGTCCTTGCAGTAGGGCAAGGAGGGGAAGCTGCCGGAGTAGATCGAGCTGCATCCGGTGGCGTTGGCGACGATCATGCGGTTACCGAAAAGCTGGCTGACCATCTTGACGTAGGGAGCCTCGCCGCAACCGGCGCAGGCGCCGTTGAATTCAAAGTACGGCAGTTTGAAACCGAGACCTTTGATGTTGGCATCGGTGGTGCCGCCCATCACGTTGTCCGGCAAATCCATAAAGAATTTGACGTTTTCCTGCTGACCGGCTTTGCGTTCGCCCGCCGCGCTGACCATGCTGATCGCCTTTTCCTTGGCGATACAGGTTTCCACGCAGACGCCGCAACCGAGGCAGTCGTCGACGAAAACCTGCAAGCGGTACTTGAGGCCGAGTTCCTTCTTGACCGGCGGCTTGGCATCGACCGCCTCAAAGGAAGCGGGGGCATTCGCCAGATCTTTTTCTTCGATCAGTTTTGCGCGGATCGCGGCGTGCGGACAACTCATCACGCACTGGTTGCACTGAATGCACTTTGCGGCATCCCAGTGCGGAACTTTCGGCGCGACGCCGCGCTTTTCGAAGCGGGCGGTGCCGGTCGGCATCGAGCCGTCGTAGCTCATCGCGGAAACGGGGACGCTGTCGCCCTTTTGCGCGAGCACGGGTTCCATCAGTTTCGTGGCGAATTCGCCCATTTCCGCAGTGTACTTGACCGCGGGGACGAAGCATTCGATGCCGTCGAGCGACGCCGGAACAGCGACTTCGGCAAGACCGTCGAGAGCCTTGTCGACGCAGAGTTTATTCTGATCGACGACTTCCTGACCTTTCTTGGCGAATTTTTTCTCGATGCCCTTCTTGATGTAACCGATCGCTTCGGCTTCCGGAATGATGCCGGCAAGTTTGAAGAAGCAGGTCTGCATGATCGTCGAGATGTACTTCGGGCTGCCGACCGAGAGGGCGACCTTGAGCGCGTCGACGACGTAGAATTTGATCTTTTTGTCGACGATCGTCTGCTGCATCTCGCGGGTCAGCGTCGCAAACGCCTGATCGGCGGGCGCGCTGGTGTTGAGGAGGAAAGTACCGCCCTGTTTGATGCCGGAGATCATATCGTACATACCGATATAAGCCGGGTTGTGGCAGGCGACGAAATTCGGCGCGGTGATGAGATATTCACTGGTGATCGGCTGATCGCCGAAACGCAAGTGGCTGATCGTGATGCCGCCGGATTTTTTCGAGTCGTAGGAGAAATACGCCTGAACGTATTTATTGGTATTGTCGCCGATGATCGCCACGGAGTTCTTGTTGGAACCGACCGTACCGTCGGAGCCGAGGCCCCAGAAACAGCAGCTGGTCGTGCCCTCGGGCTCGGTGACGATCACTTCGTCCACGGGGATCGAGCGGTGGCTGACATCGTCGGTGATGCCGACGGTGAAGTTGTGGAAGCAGGCTCCTGCGAGGTGCTTGTAGACCGCGAGCACCATCGACGGGGTGAATTCCTTGCTGGCGAGACCGAAACGGCCGCCGACGACGGTCACGTCCTTGCCGGCAAGCGCCGCCTTGACATCGAGGTAAAGCGGTTCGCCGAGACAGCCGGGTTCCTTGGTGCGGTCGAGCACCGCGATCTTCTTGACGCTAGCGGGGATCGCCTTGACAAGCGCATCCGCGGAGAAAGGACGGTAAAGACGGACTTTGACGAGACCGAGTTTCATGCCCTGACGGTTGAGGTGGTTGATCGTTTCCTCGATCACTTCACAGCCGGAGCCCATCGCGATGATCACGCGGTCGGCATCCGCCGCGCCGACGTAGTCGAAAAGATGCAGCGGACGGCCGGTGAGCGCGGACACTTTGTCCATATACTTCTGGACGATGCCGGGCAGCGCGTCGTACTGGTTGTTGGTCGTTTCACGGCCCTGGAAGTAGACGTCGGGGTTCTGCGCCGCCATTTTGGCGTAGGGCGCTTCCGGACGGAGAGCGCGGGCGCGGAAACGCTCGATGTACTTCATATCGACGAGCGTCTTGATGTCCGCGTAGTCGAGCAATTCGATTTTCTGGAATTCATGGCTGGTGCGGAACCCGTCGAAAAACGCGACAAACGGGATCTCGCTTTCGAGCGTCGCCAGATGGGCGACGATCGCCATATCGTGCGTTTCCTGGATCGACGCGGCGCTGGTCATCGCGAAACCGGTGGCGCGGCACGCCATCACGTCGGAGTGATCGCCGAAAATCGAGAGCGACTGGGCGGCGAGCGCACGGGCGGTGACGTGGAAAACGCACGGCAGCATTTCGCCGGCGATCTTGTACATATTAGGGATCATCAGCAGCAAGCCCTGACTGGCGGTATAGGTCGTCGTGAGCGCGCCCGCGCTCAAACTGCCGTGAACCGCACCGGCGGCGCCGGCTTCGGACTGCATTTCGGAGATCTCGACCTTCTGGCCGAACATATTGACTTTGCCCTGGCTTGCCCAGGTGTCGGCGTACTCGCCCATCGGCGACGACGGCGTGATCGGGTAGATCGCCGCGACTTCGCTGAAGGCATACGCTACGTAACTGGCGGCGAAATTGCCGTCAATCGTGCGCATACTTTTTCCCATTTGAGTTTCTCCTTGTTTGGGGTGGTTGATAAAAAATTGTTACGCAAAAAGCAAAAAAACTCCCGCCTTGTGAAAGAACGGGAGTTTTCCGGTTTGCATAACGAATTACCGTGCGTAGTATTCGATGACGCTCATGATGTTGAAAAGACCGCTGTTGGCCTCGTCGATCTGGGGAGCGCGCACCAAGGTGGCGGTCAGGTGATCGAGATCGACTTCAAGGTACGCGGGCGCCGTGGCGTTGCTCTTTTTGGCGGTTTCGGCGATCGCGGGGGACTTTTCGGCGTTGATCGAGATCACCTGACCTTCGCGGACGATGTAGCTCGCGCGGTCGATGCGCTTGCCGTCGACGAGGATGTGACCGTGATTGACATACTGTTTCGCGGCGAAAATCGTCGGCGCGAAACCGCAGCGGTAGACCAGCGAATCCAGACGCTGCTCAAGACTGCGGAAAAGTTTTTCGTGAGTCTGACCTTCACCGGCCTTTGCCTTGGCGAAAGCGATCTGAAGCTGTTTTTCGCTGATCGCGTAGTAATTGCGGAGCTTCTGTTTTTCGAGCAACAAGGTGCCGTAGGTGGAGAGTTTCACGCGTTTGCCTTTGCCGTGCGGTCCGGCGGCGTAGGGCCGCTTCACGCTCGGACAGGTCGGATCATTCCACAGACATTTACCAATACGACGACAGAACTTGTGCTTCGCTCGACTTGCGGTTGGCATAACCAATCCCTTTCCTTTTAGGTGTTTTTATTACAGTGTGCCGGGTGTCAAGCCTCTCAATGGGGCCCGGTACACCAGTTGTGTCTGATAATATATCCCCGGAACGTCTTTTTTGCAAACCAAAATCCACATAAAACATAAAAATAAGGCGCACCTGAAAAATCATTCCTGCGGCGACGTATTTTGCAGACCCCGTTTCCCTTATTAAAAAATACCAGACCGCAACGCGATTTTACAATCTTTTTGGATTGATTTTTTCCGAAAGGATGATACAGTAAGGAGAAAACCATATTTTTTATGCGAAGAAAGAGAAAAATGAAAGAAAAGAATTACGATTTCCGCGCCCGGCACTGGCAATATCACAAACCGGGAATGCGCCAAGGCGACCGCACGGCACACTCCGATGAGGTGGAGATCACTTCCAAATGGCAGATCGGCTGTCCCGCCGACGCGCCGCAGATCCTTCAGAATGCGGTCAAAGATTTTCAGGATTATTTGTGGGTCAGTATGGAGCTTTCGCTCAAAATCACCCATACCGACGGTAAAAAGGTGATCTTTATGACGCTCGATCCCGCGCTGGAGCGCGGCTTCGCCTTTGACGCGGAGCCGGAACATCTTGCCGTGACGCTCGCCGACAAAAAAATGGCGTACCGCGCATTCATTTATCTTGAAGATTCGATGAATCTGGAGGGCGCGCCCGTTTTCACGCTCGGCAAATGTCACCGCAAACCGATCTACCGTTACCGCGAAGTGCATTCAGGGTGCGGCATCGACGAATATCCCGATGCGGAACTTGCGGCGACGATCCACGCGGGATACGACGGCATCGTGCTGATGCTCAAGGGCGCCGATGTTTCGACGACGGGCCCCGTCAACGTCAACGACCTGATCGACCGTGCGGAAAACTTCGGGATCCAGGTCAAAATCTACAATTATCTGCAGACTTTCGTCCATCCGGACGACGCCGGGGCGGAAAAGGTTTTCGATGCCGCCTACGGCGATCTTTTCCGCCGTTACCCCAAAGTTTCATCGGTGATGCTTCTCGGTGAATCGTTGGAGTTCCCGAGCAAGGATCCGCACACGACCGGAAAAAAGTACAACGAATCCATCGTCGACGGCATTCCCGACACGCGCATCAGTCCGGGATGGTATCCCTGTTACGACTATCCCGCTTACCTTGCCTGTATCGAAAAGGCGATCCACAAGGTCAATCCCGGCATCGACATCATCTACAGTATTTACAATTTCGGTCACGCCCCGCTCGACAAACGGTTGGAATTTCTGGAAAAGTTAAACCGGAAAATCGAAGTCAATGTCTGCATCGAAAGTTCCAACGATCACCGTATCGAATCCTGGCATACGCCCGTGATGGATTACTCCTGCGTCATCACCCGCCCGAGCGAAGAATTCGACCTCCAGTGCGAAAAAGCGGCACAATGCGGTCTCGCACTCTCGGTCAACTGCAATTCCGCCGGAATCGGCTGGGATTTCGGCTGCGTGCCGGTCGTGCCCGCCCCCTTCCGCTGGCTCAAACGCAATCTGTTTATGCGCGAAGCCTACTTCAAATGGCACGTCGACGCGCAGTACGCCACGCACCACATGGGCTGGTGGGCAAGCGTCGCCGCCGATCTCGGCAAATGGACGTGCTGGGAAAACTACGAGCCGGACTACGAAACGCTGCTGCATAAAATCGCCGTCCGCGATTACGGCAAGGAGGCGGCGCCGCACGTGATGGCGGCGTGGAAATACTGGAGCGATGCGATGGATCATTACGTCGCCTCCAACGAAGACCAGTACGGTCCCTGGCGCGTCGGTCCCGCCTACCCCTTTATTTTCCGCCCCAACATCACGCAGACGCTGCTCGGCAAGGAGATCAAATTCCCGACGGCGCCGCACGCGCACTTCGGGTGGCAGATCATCAAGACTTTTTACGAACCTTTTGAAAACGCGAAACAATCTCCCGGATTTCTCCGTTATCCGGCGGAATTGCGTTCGCTTGAAAAGATGCTCGACCTTTGGGAAAAAGGCTGTGGCGAAGCGAAAAAAGCCGCCACGACGCCGGAGGGCGAACGCTTTGCCGCGCTCGGACACTTTATCCGCAACTCGATCCTGACGACGATCCACATCAAAAAATGGTACTTGCTCAATATGAAACTGCAGACGGCTTCCGGAGCCGACGACGCTTTGAAGCTCCTCGACGAGATCGAAAATCTCGCCAAGACCGAGATCGAAAACGCGCGCGACACTTTTTCCGCCGTCGAAACCGATTCGCGCATCGGCTGGGAACCGAGTATGGAGTACGTCTGCGACGTGTGGCATCTCGACTGGAAGATCCGTCAGGTCGAAAGCGCGTTGCGGGAAATCGCAACCTATCGCCAAATGCTTCAACTGTAACGTATTGGCACAATTCCATGCTGAAAAAACTGCTTGCCGATTTCGCCGCTCCCGGCGTTGAATTCCGCGGTGCGCCTTTCTGGTCGCTCAACGGGAAACTTGACGGATCGCGGATGCGTGAGGAGATCCGTACTTTCCGCGAAATGGGCTTCGGCGGATTTTTCTTTCACAGCCGTTCGGGAATGGCGACGCCGTATCTTTCAGAAGAGTGGTTCCATTACGTCAACGTCGCCGCCGACGAAGCGGAAAAATGCGGTTTGCAGATGTGGATTTACGACGAAGACCGCTGGCCCTCCGGCTCGGCGGGCGGCATCGTGACGCAGGATGCGCGTTACAAGGTGCGCTATCTCGTCTGCCATACAAGTGATGTTTCCGACGGCACTCCCGTCGTCGGGCGTTTCGCCGCCTCGTTTGACGGGGAAACATTGACTTCCTATCGTTCGCTCGGGGAAAGAGAAGCGGCAAAGGCAAACGAAACGCTTCTTGTTTTTTGCCTTCACCCCGGAGCCGACGATCCGTGGTTCAACGGATCATGCTACATCGACACGCTTAACCCGTTGGCGGTCAATGAATTTGTCAACACGACGCACGAAGCGTACCTCAAACATTGCGGAAAGTATTTCAACTCCGTCGTCCGCGGTTTTTTCAGCGACGAACCCAATTTCAACAGCTTTCCCGGCGGCAGGACACTGCCCTGGACGGAAAATTTCGCGGAAACGTTTCAAAAAGCCTGTCATTACGACATCCGGTCCGCCCTGCCCGAACTGGTTTTTCCGATAAAAAAAGCGGTCAGCAAGGCGCGACTGGATTTCCGGCGTCACCTCACCGACCGTTTCGACGCGGCATTCGGCAAAACGGTCGGCGACTGGTGCCAAAAGCACGATCTTGTCTTTACCGGGCATCTGCTCGGCGAAGACACCTTGAGCAAAGCCGCCCGCAACACGGGAAGCCCGATGCGCTTTTACCGGGAGATGCAAATGCCCGGCATCGACGTTTTGACGGAGCACGCGCTCGTTTTCAATACGGTAAAGCAATGCGTTTCCGTCGCCCGGCAACTGGGAATGCCGCGACGGCTTACCGAATGCTACGGTTGCACCGGATGGGATTTTTCCTTTGCCGGATACCGCGCGACCGTTGAATGGCAGTATGCCCTCGGCATCAACTTCCGCTGTCTGCATCACGCGCATTACACTCTTGAAGGGTTGGGCAAACGCGATTATCCGGCAAGTATTTCCGGACATTCGCCGTGGGCGAAACAGTTTCGCGCTGTTGAAGACTATTTTGCACGGCTCGGTGCGGTGTTGACCAAAGGAAACGAAGTGACAAAGCTCCTTGTTATTCACCCTGCCGAATCGGCATTCAGCCGCATCGTCGGCACAGCGGAAACACTTGAAAATCAAAAACTTACCGACTTGACGAATTTTCTGCTCTCGCATCAGATCGATTTCGATTTCGGCGACGAGGAGATCCTTGCGCAAAAGGGGGAAAGTCGCGGCAACACATTGCGTGTCGGCAATGCCGCTTATTTCGCCGTCCTCATCCCCGAAATGGCGACGCTTCGCGCAACGACGCTTGAAATGCTCCAAAAATTCGTCCGCAACGGAGGAAAAGTCTTTTATTGCGGCGACGCTCCGGAGTATCTCGACGGGGAAACTTCCTCTCTGCCGCAGGAAGTCTACCGCAACTTTGCGTCGTTTGACGAAAAGGCGCTCATCCTTGCCGTCGCGCCGGATCTTCAACTTACGGAAAACGGCGAAGCCGTGACCAGTTGCCTTGCACTGCAAAAAGAGGGAGAAAACTTTTCGACGCTTTACCTTGTCAATACGGGGTGCGCCTTTCCCTCCGATCCGATGGCGGCGCCGCTCGTCGCAAAACGAACGGTCGGTCATTTGAAAATGCAAGTTCAATGGCGCGTGCCGGAAAACTTCAAACTCTATCAGCTGGATGCCGAAACAGGCAAGATTTACCGTAAAAACTTCACGCGGCAAAGGGATAAAATCACATTTCCTTGTCCGCTCGGCGCATTGGAAAGCGCGTTGTTTTTGGCGACGCAAGAGGAGATCACCGCCGCTCTGCCGGAAAAAGTGGATATATCCGCTGCTTTCACCCCCCTGCCCCAGACCGCTGCCGCTGTCACGCTGGAGGAAGAAAATCTCCTCGTACTTGATCGTTTGCAATGTGTTGCCGACGGCAGAAAAATCGAGGGCGAAACGTACCTGCAAATCGATGCAGAATTGAAAAAACTCTGCGGCGTCACCGGAAACATTCAGCCCTGGTGCAAAAAGCAGGAAACGCCCAAGCATACTTTCCAACTTGAAATGCGCTATCGTTTTTCCTGCGAAACGCTCCCCGAAAAAGGAATTTTTCTCGTGTTGGAAAATCCGGAACTTTACGAAATCGTACTTAACGGAAATGCCGTCGCGCCGCAAAATTGCGGTTTCTGGTGCGACCGCGCCATCGTCAAAATCGCGTTGCCGGCGGAATTTTTCCGTCAAGGGAAAAATGAATTACACCTCAAACGCCGTTACGATGAAACGACGCCGGGCTTGGAATCGCTCTTTCTGCTCGGAAATTTCGGTGTCAAAGAAGATGTTTTGACCGCTCCCGTCAAGCGTTTGAAATACGGCGACTGGACGAAACAGCAACTGCCCTATTACGCCGGAAACATCGTTTACAAAATCGAACTTCCCGAGGGGACAAAAGCCATCCGCTTCCCCGCCGTCGGCGGCGCCGCCGTGGAAAATACGGAAACGGGAGAAATCAAAATGCTTCCTCCCTTTACGATGGAAACTTGCGGCACGACGACGCTCAAAATCAGAATCCTCGGCTCCCGGCGCAACGCTTTCGGACCTTTTTACCGCAACGATCGTCATCAGCCGATGCGCCGCGGCGCGCCTCAGGACTTTTTCGCGCTGGAGTGCGAAGAAAAACAGCTCGTTCCGGGCGGGATTTTGCTTCCGCCCGAAATCTGCCGTTAAGTCACTTTTTACGGCGCACAAAAATCGAGATGAGCAACACAAGCCCGATAAGTTGCGGATAATAGAGTTTGGAAACCAGTTCCAATGACGAGATCGGGACATTCATCGTCTGCGCGATGCCGATCGCGATCAAAAGTTGCGCGCCGTAGGGGATCAATCCCTGCACGGCACAGCTTGCCGTATCGAGGATGCTCGCGATGCGGCGGCTTTCACAGTTGAATTTCTGCGACAACTCCCGTGCGATCGGTCCCGCGATAACGATGGCGACCGTATTGTTGGCGGTAAACAAATTGACGATGGCGACGAGCAGGAAAACGCCGAATTCGCATCCTTTTGACGAAGAAATGCCGCGGTTGATTTTATGGAGAATATAACCGATGCCGCCATTGTGACGGATCATTCCCAAAAGACCGCCGGCAAGAATCGCGACGATCAGGGTTTCCGACATCGAGAGCGTCCCCTTCCCGCAAAGATCGAGCGCGCCCCAAAAATCAAAACTGTGCGTCAAAATGCCGATCGCCGCCGCCAGCACCGTGCCGAAAAAGAGCAAAGCCATCACATTCATTCCGCACAATGCAAAGATCAGGATCAGCAGATAGGGCGTTACCTTGAAAAAATCTTCCAGATGCACTGACGCCGGAGTAAAAATGCCGACTTTGCCGCGACCGGCAACAAGATAGATGGCAACGGCGGCGATCGCCGCCGGAATCACGATTTTGAAGTTGGTGATAAATTTCTCGCGCATCGCCACATTCTGCGTGCGGGTCGCCGCGATCGTCGTATCGGAGATCATCGACATATTGTCGCCGAACATTGCGCCGCCGATCACGGCGCCGAGCATCAGAGCGGGCGAATTTTCCGCCGGAGAGACCAATTCCACCGCGATCGGAGCGATGGCGGCGATCGTGCCGCAACTCGTGCCGACGGCAAGCGAAATGAAACAGGAAACGAGAAACATTCCCAGAAGCAGCAGATTTTCCGGAACAAGACAACGCGCGATCACCACGGCGGAATCGACCGCCCCCATCCCTTTCGCCGTGGCGGCAAACGCGCCGGCGAGGATGAAAATAAGGCACATGATCATAATGTTGGAGTCGCCCATTCCGCGGGCGTAAAGATCGACTTTTTTCGTCAGGGAAAGTTTTCTGTCCAAAAACATCGCCGTGGCGGATGCGATCAGGAACGCCACCGGCATCGAGACCCGGTAGAAATCGCCGGACCAGATCGAAAGTCCGAGATAAAAGATCATAAAGACGCCGAAAGGCAGCAACGCTTTCCGTCGCGGTTCCCGGTCGCGGATCGTTTCCGAATTCGTCATAAACTCTTTTTTTCGTTAATATGTTATAAAAGAATTTCTTCGTTGTCCGGCAAGGCGTTTTCCTCGATGACGCGCATTTTTGTCCACGCGCCCTGCTTATAGCGGATCGTGAAAACGATCCCGAGCAAAATGATGTAGGAAATCATCGTCAGCCACAAAGTCCACCACGGGAAACCGAGGAAATAGAGGACGATGCACGGCAGCGCGAAACAGAAAATCCCCGCCAGCGTCATCGCATACATCGTAAACCGTGTATCTCCGGCGCCGCGCAACGCATTGCTCAGCACCATATTGAAACCGTCGAAGAAAAGATATCCGCTGATGAAGTAAAGCATCGTCCCGGCAAAGGCGATCGTGGCGATCTGCGCCGCGTCGCCCGGGCGAATGAAAGGCGCGAGAACAACGTGCTGAAAAAAGGTAAAAAGCACGATCATCAGCGCATTGTACAGCGTGACGAGGATCAGACAACTGCGGACCGATTTTTTCGCCAGCGGGATTTTTTCGGCGCCGACCGCCTGCCCGACGAGGATGGAAGCCGTCATCGCGATGCCGATGACAGGACAAAAGGCGATATTGTTGATGCCGAAAGCGATGCTCGTCGCTTCCTGGATCGTGACGCCGTAACAGCCGAGGAGCAACGCAAAGGTGTTGAAAGAAACCAGATCGACCGCCATATTGATACCGTTGGGCAATCCGAAACGGAGCATTCTCGCAAGCAGTCCTCTGTCGATCCGGCAATTCAGCGTCCGGAAGTGGCGGCGTGAAACGGGATGCAAAAAAGCCGCAAGATAAATCAGCACGCCGACCCCTTCCGACAAAATCGTGCCGAGCGCGGCGCCGACGATGCCGCGGGGGATCAAACCGCATTTACCGTAAATCAAAATATAGTTGAGCGGGATGTTGCAAAGCGTGATGACAAAGGAAACACCGAGCACGAAGCGGGTCTTGCCGCGCCCCGTCCAGAAACAGGGCAAAACACAGCTCAACATCAGAATGACACCTCCCAATGCAAGCACCCGGAAGTAGCGGATCTCTTCGGCGATCACCTGCGCTTCGTGACGAAACGCTTCAAACAGCGGTTGCGCCCAGTAATACCCCGTCGCGAGAAGCGCGCCGCCGACCAATGCGAGATAGATGCCTTGCCATACGCTCTGCCCGATGCGCTCGCGGTGATTCGCCCCCTCGTACTGGGCGACAAAAGTTCCCGTATAGACGATCGTCCCGATAAAGAAGCAGGCGATCGTGAAATTGGTCACCCCTGCCGCAAATGAAGCTGCGACCGCTTCCTGCGAAAAACGTGCGAGCATCAGCCGGTCGACGAACATATTCATCGCGTGACACGACTGGGAAAGCACCAATGGAAGCGCGATTTTCAGCACTTCCAGAAATCCGCCGCGCGAAAGCGTTTGTGTTTTCTTTTTTGTAAACATTGCTTTTACCATATAATACGACTTATAATATACCGCAAAATCGCGTTGTTTACAAATTTTCTCCTTGCGGGAAAAAGGCGGAGGTATTATATTATGGCAAAAGGAGTTTTTGTATATGGCTTTCGTCGAATGTAATTTTTTTGCCGACACGCTCGGCTTTGCCACGCAGGTCAATGTCATCCTGCCGGAAGCGCCCAAACGGCTGATCGGGATGGACGGCAAGTCGCACGATGCGCCGCCAAGCGTCCTTTATCTTCTGCACGGATTGAGCGACGACCACACGATCTGGATGCGCCGTACTTCGATCGAACGCTATGCCGCCGCGCACGGCATCGCCGTCGTGATGCCGAACGGCGGACGCAGTTTCTACCGCAACGTCACGCCGTTTATGCGCTACTGGGATTTCCTTTCGGAGGAATTGCCGCAAAAAATGCACTCCTTTTTCCGTCTTGCCGATGACCGGGAGCACACTTTTGCCGCCGGGCTCTCAATGGGGGGATTCGGCGCGTTGAAACTCGGCTTGAATCATCCGGAACGTTTCGCCGCGATCGCCGCCTTGTCGGGGGCATTCGGTTTTGAGTGGTTCCGGGGCGCCGGCGCGGAATTCGACTTTGCCGTCGGCTCTCCGGAAAAACTGCAAGGCACTGAGGATGACCTCCCCTTTCAGGCGGAAAAATGCGTTAAAAGCAGTCAAAAACTGCCATTGATCTATCAATCCTGCGGTACGGAAGATTCCTTCTTTGAGATCAATTGCCAATATCACGCGATGCTGACTGATCTCGGTTTTTCCGTCGACTGGCGTCCGCGCCCGGGGAAGCACACCTGGGACTTCTGGGACGAGGAGATCCAAAAAGTGCTTGATTTCCTGCCGATCCCGGAAAAATAACTCTTATTCCGTTCTCGGAAGCTCCTCGAAGCCGACGACTTTCATTCCGCACTCCTCGGCGGTCTTGAGCATCCTTTCCAGCAATTCAAACGTGATGCTGATGGCGTTGGCTTTTTTGGTCTGAATGTTGTGCGAGTAATAGGCGATAAAGAGATTTTTTTCCGCCGCATCGCGAATGCTCTTTTCGACGACGGCGGGATCGGTCTTGTAATAGGAGCCCAGTCCGCGTCCGCCGATCACGGCAAGTTGCGGGATCTCCGGAACGGGGATCCCGGCATCATTCGGTTTATCCTTGGTGCCGGCGCGGAAACGCTCAAACGTCTTGCCGAGCAACGCATCCGATTCCGGCGTGTGGCGGTTTTCCGGATAGGCGAGCGTACAGACCTTGACGCCCTGCTTTTCGCACTGTTTCAACTGCGGAGCGATCTCCTTGGCGAAATAGACTTCAAGCGACGGATATTTTTTCAATCCGGCGACCGGATCGCAGTGATTTTTGGTATGCAAACCGACGGTATGCCCCGCCGCCTGCAGTTTTTTCATGACTTTAGCGGTCTCCCGGTCGATATTTCCCGTCACAAAAAACGAAGCGTGCGCGTGATATTTGGCAAAGAGCGGAAGCGCCTTTTGCCACCCCTCGAAATTGCGGTCGTCAAAAGTAAGACAAAGGATCCCGTGCTCGACTTTTGTCAAGTCTAATTTTTCCGCTCCGCAAAGCAAACATGCCGCCATCATCGCCATCACCAGAGAAACTGTTTTTTTCATTGTCAAATCCTTATTTCTTTTCCGCCAGCCGGCGCAGCAGAGTCCGGCGGCTGATACCGAGTTTTTCGGCGGCGCGGGTGCGGTTGCCGTTGCATTCGGCAAGTGCTTTTTCGATCAGGGTTTCCTCCGTTTCGCGGAGATCGAGCGTGGATGTTTCCGCCGCCGGACGGGAAACATTGTCAATAACGTTTCTGGGGATCACCGATTTTTCAAGCGTTTCCGTATTCGACAGCACGACCATCGACTCCACGCAGTTGCGCAATTCGCGGATGTTGCCCTGCCACGCGGCGTTTTGGAGAATCTCCATCGCCTCCTTGGAAAAACGGGGTTCCGCTTTGCCGTTTTCCCGCGCGAAATAACGGGCAAAGTGATTCAAAAGATCGGGGATCGCATCGCGCCTTTCGCGCAAGGGCGGCAATTCAAGGTCGATCACCGAGATCCGGTAGTAGAGATCTTCGCGGAAAGTCCCCGCGTCGACCATGGCGCGCAGATCGCGGTTGGTCGCCGCCACCAGACGGAAATCGCTGTGGACGGTTTCGATGCCGCCGACACGCTCGAAACTGCGTGTTTCCAGTACGCGCAGAAGTTTGACTTGCGTCGCCGCGTCGATCTCCCCGACCTCGTCGAGGAAAACCGTGCCGTTGTCGGCTTGCTCGAATTTTCCGATGCGCCGCTCGGCGGCGCCGGTGAACGCCCCTTTTTCGTAGCCGAAAAGTTCGCTTTCCAGGATCGTCGACGTCAGCGCCGCGCAATGAACGGGGACAAACGGCCCCTTGCGGCGGCTTTCTCGGTGGATCAACTGGGCGACGACCTCTTTGCCGGTGCCGCTTTCGCCGGAAAGCAATACCGAGGCGCGGCTTGCCGCCACCGCGCGCGCCGTTTCAAAGACCCGGCTCATCGGGTCGTTTTCCCCGTGCGGCGCGACAAAATCGGGCAACGGGGTGTTTTTTACCGATTCCCTCTTTTCCGGTTTTGCCGCAGGATCGTGCTTTTCTCTCGAAAGCGCAGACTGTACCATCTGATCGAGGACGTCGAGTTTGATCGGCTTGGAAACAAAATCGAATGCGCCGAGTTTGACCGCCTTTACCGCATCGCCGATACTGCCGTATGCCGTCAGCACGATCGCGGGAGTTCCCGCATGATTGGCGGCGTCGAGCACCTGCATCCCGTCCGCCCCCGGCATCCGCAAGTCGGTCAGAACAAGATCGAAATGATGATTTTTCAGCAATTCGATCGCCGCCAGACCGTCGGGCGCCGCCTCCGTTTCATAGCGGCGGCGGAAAAAACGCACAAGCGCTTCGCGGGTGTTGAATTCGTCGTCGACGATCAGAAGTTTCGGCTTGTCGCTCATCTTATCCTACCGCAGTTTGGACTGCAATTCCTTTTGAAAATCCTCAATGTCTTCCCGTCCGGGCTGGGGCCCCTGCAAATTGTCGATGCCGAGCCGTCCCGTCTGGTCGACGTACCAGTCGGCAGTCGCGCCGTTGGCGAATTTGACCGTACCGGAAACCAGCGTGCCCGGCTGGACGATCTTGCTCACTTCGACGACGGTCGCGGGACGCGACGCCGCATCGGGAGCGGGCTTTTCGTCGAGGTCATAAGGAACCGGCTCCGGCGCCTTTTCTTCGGCGGGAGCTTCCGGCTTCGGCGCCGGTTGCGGGTCGCGCGCTTTCCAGTCGACGTCGATCGTCGAAGCGAGGATGCGAATGTCCATATAGGTCAATTTCAAATTGAATTTTTCGTTGACCTGATTCTGCAAGTCGCTCAATTTCTCGCCGGAAGCAAGTTGTTGCGCCATAAAGGTTTTGATTTCGTTTTCCAATGCTTTGTCCATCATAAGATCACCTGCCTTTCCGGCTTTTTCGGGTGCGACTTTCGTGCTGCCGGATCACGACTTTTTTGGGTCGCGCCCTGAATTCAAGTATAACCGGGATCCCGTTCAACCCGAAGGCGTTACGGATCTGTTTCTGCAAATATACCACATAATTGTCGGCGACGAGATTCATCCGGTTGACGAAAAGCCGGATCTTCGGAGGGCGCATCGCCACCAGGGAAGCGTAATACACTTTGAGCGCGGCATTGCCGATCACGGGGGGCGCATTGCGTTCAAAGGCATCTCCGATCACACGGTTCAGCACCCCCGTCGTGATTTCGGTGTCGAGTTGCTCCATCACTTCGGCGATGCGTCCCGTCAGGCGGTCGAGCATCTGATGATTTTTCGCGCTGATGAATTCGGCGGGGGCATACCCTAAATTAGGCAATTCCGAGCGCAACTCCTTTTGCATTTCCTTCATCGAAACGCCGGGGCGCAAGTCGATCTTGTTGACGGCAAGCACACACGCCTTGCCCGCCTTTTCGATCAATCCCGCGATGCGGCGGTCCTGCGCCGTGATCGCATCGGCGCCCGATTCCAGCACCATCACGACGAGATCGGCGCGCTCGATCGCGCTTTTGGCGCGCATCACGCTGAAAAGTTCGACAACGGTATCCACCTTTGCCGTCTTGCGCAATCCGGCGGTATCGACCAGTACGGCGGGATGATCGACGCCGTTGTACTTCAAATTGAAATCGACATCGACCGCGTCGCGCGTCGTCCCGGCAACGGGACTGGTCATCAGCCGCTGATCGCCGATCAGCGCATTGACGAGCGACGACTTGCCGACGTTGGGACGGCCGACGATCGCAATGCGGATCTTCGCCGGCTCCTCCTCGCCGGAATAATCCTTGGCGGGGCAAAGCGCGAGCGCATCGTGCAAAAGTGCGTTGATGCCGCCCTTGTGCAACGAGCATACCGGGTAGATTTTGGAAAAGCCGAGGCGCGTGAATTCCGCCGCATCGTTTTTCAATTCGTCGCTGTCGCACTTGTTGGCGGCGAAAAGGATTTTTTTGCCGGAAGCGCGCAGCCTCTGGGCGACGTCGACGTCAAGCGGTGTCACGCCCGCCTGCGCATCGGCGACCATGATCAAGAGATCGGCATTTTCGATCGCGGCGGAAACCTGTTCGGCGATGCCGCTGTCCCACATGTCGATATTGAGCTTGCCTTTCATCTCGCCGAGACCGCCCGTGTCGACCAAAGTGAATTTACGCTCCTCGAAACGGGCGGATGCGGAAACGCGGTCGCGGGTGACGCCGCTCATCTCGTGGACGATCGCAAAGCGTCTGCCGATGATCGCGTTGAAAAGCGACGATTTACCGACATTGGGGCGGCCGACGATCGCGATGACGGGACACCGTTTCAAAGAAGTGGAATTTTCGTTTTCGCACATCGTATTTCTCAGCAGTATTGGTTGATCTCGTCGCGGAGTTTTTTCGCCGCCTCGCGGGGATCGGCGGCAAAGATGATGCCGCGCGAGGAATTGATCATCAGTTTCGCGCCGTTGACCGCGCCGTGCGTCACCACCGCCTTGACGTCGCCGCCCTGCGCCCCGATGCCGGGGACGAGGAAAGGCAGTTCCGGACAAAGTTCGCGCAAAATGCGCAGTTCTTCGGGATAAGTCGCGCCGACGACGAGCGCGGCGTTGCCGTTGTAGTTCCACTGGTCGCGCACCAGTTTGGCGACGTGCTGATAAAGCGGCATCCCGTCGCAGACGAGATTCTGCAGATCGCCGGAATGCGGATTCGAGGTGCGGCAGAGGATGATGACCCCTTTGCCGGCGTAGTCGAGAAACGGTTTCACCGCGTCGAAGCCCATATAGGCGTTGACGGTGACAGCATCCGCCTGATAACGCTCAAAGGCTTCGCGCGCGTACTGCTCGGCAGTGGAACCGATGTCGCCGCGCTTGACGTCGAGAATGACGGGGATGCCGGGCGCGTTTTTGTGGATGTAGTCGATGGTCATTTTCAATTCGTCGTCGCGGTTGGCTCCGGCGTAGTACGCCGCCTGCGGCTTGTAGCACGAAACAAGGTCGCGCGTCGCGTCGACGATATATTTGTTGAACTCGAAAAACGCCTTTTCCTTTTGCTGAAATTCCGCCGGAAGTTTGGCAAAAGCGGGGTCAAGACCGACGCAGAGCATCGAATGATTTTTTTGCATGGCTTCTGCCAGCATTTCCATAAAAGCTGCCATTTTATTCTCCTTTTTGAGCCGGAAGTTCCGGCAATGAACGTATGATACCGGACGGCGGCGCGGCGTCAAGCAAACCGAGCGTCGCCTCCTTGAAATTGATCCGCGTACGCCACCCCGGTCCCTCGATCAGGATCTGCTCGGCATAGTAAAGATCATTTTTTTTGGTAAATCCGGAAACCTCCAGCAAACGGTAGGATTTTTTCTCTCCGCGGTGAAAAAATTCCGCCTGCAACGGGAATGCGTATTCCTTGGAAAAGGCGACCTGTACCGTATCGCCGGGGTGATCGGGGACGGCAAAGCGCACCACGCGGCAGGGAACGATGCCGCCGACAAAGGCTTGGGCAAGTTCTTTTTCCACCGGGTAATAAATGAATCCGAGCGTCAGGTCGGAAACCTGCAGTCCGACCCGGTCGAAAAGCGCGGTCGAAATTTTTCCCTGCGGGATCACCGTCGCACCGCCCGTCGTGTGCGACTGACCGACAAGACACGCTTCGCGCTGATCGAGGATCACTTGACCGCTCGATTTGTCGGGACGGATCATCACGCCGAAATAGATCGGCATTTCCAGACTCTTTTCGCCCCGGCGGCGGTGCTGCAATGTCCCGTCGAGCATCGCATAGGTGCTCATCGTATTGCCGTGACGCGCCCGGTTGAGAAACGCCTCAAGCGATTCCTCCGCCGTCAAAATGCCGGAAGAAATCAGCAAAAGGAAAAGGAATGCAATTTTTTTCATTTCTTCTTTCCCTTTTTGGTTTGGGCTCCGACAGTTTTGTCTTTTGCAAAAACAAGTTTCAGCGCGTCGCGGTAATCGCTTGCGAAGTGAAAGGCAAGTTTGGCGCGCACTTCCTCCGGAAGTTCCTCGTAGTCTTTGCGGTTCTCCTCCGGCATAATGATCTCGCGGATCCCGGCGCGGAGCGCGGCGACCATTTTTTCGCGGATGCCGCCGACCGCCGTCACCTTGCCGTGCAACGTGATCTCGCCCGTCATCGCGAAGTCGGGCTTCAGCGGCATTTTGCGCACGAGCGACAAGATCGCCATCGTCATCGTGATACCGGCGGAGGGACCGTCTTTGGGGGTCGCGCCGTCGGGCACGTGCAAATGGAAGTCGTTTTCAAAGAAATACTGCGCATCGACACCGAAATCCGGCGCGATTCCCCGGACGACGGAAAAGGCGGTCTCCGCCGATTCCTGCATCACTTTGCCGAGGCTTCCGGTCAATTTCAGATTGCCTTTGCCGCCGGGGATCGCGGCGACCTCGATCGGGAGGATGACGCCGCCCGCTCCCGTCCATGCCAGCCCGACCGCCCTGCCCGGTTCGCGGAAGTTTTCCGCCTTGTCGAGCAGGAATTTCCGCGCGCCGAGAAGTTCATTGACCAACGCGCGGTCGACCTTGACGATGCTTTCTTTTTGAATTTCCCCGTCGACGATGCGGCAGGCGATGCGGCGGCAGACTTGCGCAATGGCACGCTCCAGATTGCGCACGCCCGCTTCCAGCGTGTAATAGTTGATGATCTCGTCGATCGCGGGCAAAAGGAAATGGACTCTTTTGAAATCCAGTCCGCACGCTTCGATCTGGCGCGGCACAAGATAACGGCGCGCGATCTCGCGTTTTTCCAGCACCGTGTAGCCGGGCAGACGGATGATCTCCATGCGGTCGCGCAACGGAGCGGGGATGTCTTCCTCGACGTTGGCGGTCGCGATGAAAAAGACTTTGGAAAGATCGTAGTCCAATTCCAGATAGTTGTCGTTGAAAGCGTTGTTTTGCGCGGGGTCGAGCACCTCAAGCAGCGCCGACGCGGGATCGCCGCGGAAATCGTGCGCCAGTTTGTCGATCTCGTCGAACATAAACACCGGATTGTTGCTCCCCGCCCGCTTCAGATTCTGCAAGATCCTGCCCGGCATCGCACCGACGTAGGTGCGGCGGTGACCGCGGATCTCCGCTTCGTCGCGCACGCCGCCGAGCGACATGCGGATGAATTTGCGGTTCATCGCGCGGGCGATCGATTTGCCGAGCGAAGTCTTGCCGACGCCCGGAGGTCCGATCAGGCAGAGGATCGGCGCCTTTTTGTCGGGATCGTCGCGGCGCAACTGCAAAACGGCGAGATACTCTAGAATACGCTTTTTGACATCTTCCAAGCCGTAGTGGTCTTCGTCAAGCACGAGCCGCGCGGTGCGGCAGTCAAGACAATCCTCGCTCGTCACGCGCCACGGCAGGTCGAGCACCCAGGAGATGTAGGTGTAACTGATGTGATATTCCGGCGAGGAAGTCGGCAGAAGCCCGAGCCGGGAAAGTTCCTTTTCCACCACCTTTTTCGCCGCGTCGGGCAAATCGGTCGTTTTCAGTCTGTTTTCGATCTCGACGATGTCGGGATTGCGGGATTCCAGACCGAGTTCCTGCTGGATCGTCCGCAACTGCTCGCGTAAATAAAAATCGCGCTGGGATTCGCTGACCGCTTCGTGGACTTCGCTCTGGATCTTGATGCCGAGCTTGGTGATCTCGATCTCACGCGTCAGCAAAATGTTGAGCAATTCCAGACGGCGCGAGACCGATGCCGTCAAAAGCAGAAGAAATTTTTCCGGCAGCCGGAAATTCAATTCGTCGGCGAGCAAGTCCGCCGCGCGTCCGGCATCCGTTGAATTAAGTACCGTGATCTGCAATTCCTCGGGGACATTGGGGGTCAAAGCAAGCAGTTCCTGAAAAAGCATCTGCACGCTCTTGAAACGCCCCGCCCTTTCCTTTTCGTCGTCGCCGAGGATTTCGTCGACATAGGTGTAGCGGATCTGCAAAACGCCCTTGCCGTCGCGGAACATCGTATCGAAACTGATGCGGCGCACACCGCGCAAAACGATCCGCGTCGAACCGTCGGGAAACTCCATTTTTTTGACGATGCGCGCCAGTACCCCGATCGCCGTGTGGGCGTGCCCTTCAAATTCAAAAACCCTGAATTCGTAACGGTCGGGAACCGTTTCCAGTTGTTCGCGGGGCGGCAATTCCGGAAAGATCGCCAGCAGACGGTCGCTTTGCAATGCGTTTTCCACCGCCGTCATCGCTTCGCCGCCCTCGACGGCGACAGGGGTCAGCCCGTGCGGAAAGACGATGGGGTCGCTCAGTTCAAAATATACGGCGATACCGCCGTTGGTCGGCATTTTGCCGACGGTTATCGAAGAAGAATCCACCATATTCAAAAGTCCTCTATCATCCGGTTGTATATAATAATATAACCTGTGCGCGCACGAAAAGCAACAGAAAAATCATGCAGAATGCCACAATCATCGCAAAAGGGAGCGCAAAAAGGAATTCCCTGCGTATTTTATTCACCGCAGTTGCATTTTTCGCCGACCGGAGATATGTTAAAACATACAACTCAAAACCGAGGTGGATGATGACGAAGTGGATTTGGGCGGACGATGCCGTTTTGCCGCACAGTTTAGCGTATTTCCGGAAAAAATTTTATGTAAAAAATTCGGGGAATTACCGTTTCCGGATCAGCGCCGAGAGCAACTACGCCGCATTTTGCGACGGCGAGGAATTTTTGCGCGGCCAATACTCCGACTACCCCGAACGCAAAAGTTTCACCGAAATTGATTTATTCCTGACGCAAGGGGAACACCTCCTTGCCGTCGAAGTCTACTACTGCGGAAGCGATTTTCAAAGTTGCTGGCCGTCCAAAACGCCGGGATTGCGGTGCGAATTGTCCGGTCTTGTTGTCAGCGATACGACGTGGAAAGCGAAATTGTCTCCCGCCCTCCTGCGCGACCGGCTCGATACGGTCGATCCGCAAGTCGGTTTCGTCTTCGGCTTCGACGCGCGGCAGGCGGAAAATCACACGGATTTTTCCTTTGACGACAGCGATTGGAAATTTGCCGTTGTTTCTCCCAAAAATCCGGAAATGTTTCCCCGCCCCGTCCCGGTGATGAAGCAACACAAAATCCAAGCCGTCTGCATCGAAAAAGGTTTTTTAAAACGCACTCCTGCCGAAGATCAAAGTTATGCCGCTTTGATGGCGCAGGATTTGCTCCGCGTCGATCAAGGCAACGGATTTTTTCTGATTTTCGACCTCGGATGTGAACGCACCGGACGGATCGGATTGAATTGCGACGCCCCCGCCGGGATCGTCATCGACTTTTCGCACGGCGAGCACCTCGCCGACAAAAAGGTGCGCTGCCGCATCGGCGAACGAAACTTCGCCGACCGCTACATCACCAAAGAGGGCAAACAGAAATATCAGCTTTTCCGCCGCGTCGGCGCGCGTTACGTCGAGTTGCATATCCTCGCCGATGAGAAACTGGTAAAGGACGTTTCACTTGACTTCATCGAGGAAACACTTCCCCTGCCCCCGGCGGCGAAACAACTTTGTCACGACGACGGCATGATGAAAATGCTCGACAACAGCCGGAGAACCTTGATCTGCTGTATGCACGAGCATTACGAGGATTGCCCATGGCGCGAACAATTGCTTTACGCTTACGATACGCGCAATCAGATGCTTTTCGGGTACTATCTTTTCGGCAATTACGACTATGCCGCATATAACTGGAAACTTTTTGCCGACGCCTTGCGTCCCGACGGGATGCTCCGGCTCAACGCACCGAGCAAAGCGGGGCCGCCGATCGTCAGTTTCGCCATCGCCTACTGCACGGCGATCTACGAGCACGAACTCTTTTCCGGAAATCGCAAAATGGCGGAATTTTCCCTCGATGCCGCGCGGCGCATCGCAAAATTCTGTATGCAGAACCGGGACGAAAGCACGGGATTGTATCTCACCCCTTCCGGCGACGGCATCTGGCATTTTTACGAATGGCGCGACGGTCTTGACGGCGGCAACGGCGACGGATTGGATTTTTCCCAACTCGGCGGCGCACCCCGAATGGAATCGATCTACAATCTTTATCTTATCGAGATGCTGGAAAACCTCGCCAAATCCACCCGCGACGAAGCGTTTCAGCGCGAAGCCGACTTGCAGCGCGAAGCCGTGCGTAACATCTTTTACGACAAAGAGAAACGTCTTTTGCGCACCCGGCTCGGGAGCGAGCAATTCCACGCGACGACGCAGGCGCTCGGCATCGTACTCGGCGTCGTGCCGGAAACGGATGTGCCGCAACTGCTTACACGCATTCTCGACAACGAATTCATCTCCATATCGCTGAGTGCGTTGCACTATCTTGTCCGCGCTTTGATGCGCCAGGGCGGCGACTTCGTTTGCCGCGCCGAAGCACTGGTGCGCGAAAAATATCTCCCGATGACCAAAGGCGATGCGACGACGATGTGGGAAACGGAGGACGGCGAAGCCGCTTTTGAAAACGCCGGAAGTCTCTGCCACGGATGGAGCGCGCTCCCCGTATGGTTTTTCAGCCGCTACGCCCTCGGCATCGAGCCGCTCTCGCCGGGATTTGCCGATTTTGCGGTCGACATCGCGCGTTTTCCCAAACTCGGCGACATTGAAGGCGAAGTCGTCACGCCGCACGGAAAAATTCAAATTTCCTACGATGCCGACGGCAAAAAACTCCGGCTTTGCCACCCCGGAAAAACGACACCGCACCTCTCGGAACGGACCAGGGAAAACTTTGTCACGATCGAAACGCGCTCCTTTTAATGAAATATGCTATCTTGCGTAGCGTTTCATCTGCTCCAGAGCGTCCTGTAAATTCTCCCGGGTGCAATTGGAAGGAACGCTTTTGCCATCCATATCGTAGGAACGGCTGGCTCCGCTTCGCGTAATATCCAAAATTTTTCCGTCGACGAAAATTCCCCGGTTGAGATAACTGGAGAGGACGACCGTGCCGCGGTTGGAGGAGTCGAAAAGATCCTTTCCGGTCGAAAAATCAGAGGGCGGATTTTCACATCCCATCGCCCGGAGCAAAGTGACGGGCACGTCCATATGCGTCGTCACGTGAGAATAAACGCCTTTTTTGCCAGAGATGCCCCAAATCACCATCGGGGTCTGGATTTGATAACGGGTGTAATTGCTGTTGTGTGCCCAACTGTTGGTTCGTGTTTCGTTGGCTTCCTGTCCGTGATCGCCGGTCAAAATGACGATGGTATTCTGCAACGCGTCCGTTTCGGAAAGTTTCTGCAGGCAATCATCCAGAATAAAATCCATCCAGTTGGAGCAATTCCGGTAAAGATTGAGTACACGGTCATGCAAAGTGGGGTCGCTGTTGTTCAAAATCATATAGTTCATCGTATCCAAGTCCGTCGGGAAACGATTGGGGTAGTTTTTCGGCTTAAAGTTTGCGTGAATGGCATCCAGAAACAGCACGGCAAAATAGGGCGACTCGGAATTTTTCTGATGCAGGGACAGGAATGAAAGCATATCCTGGATCGTGCCTTGATCCCGTGAAACCGAGCCGCCGCCGCGGGGCGACAAACGAAGACCGGGCACGTTGCAGAAAACGGTCTGATGCAATTCCGGATTGGTCAGCAACGTACTGGAATAAATTCCGATCTCATAGCCCGCAGTTTTCGCCGCCAGCATGACGGCAGAAGGGGTGTTGGACTTCAGCGCCGCATTCCAATAAGTCCCGGGGATCCCGTAAAAGAGCGTGAACATCCCCGTCCGCGTGCAATTTCCCCCGCTGTAATGGTGGAGAAACCGCGCACCGTCAACTTCGGCGCGGTGAAACATTTTTGGCATCACTTCCGCGTTGAAGCAATCGGCGCGGAGAGAATCCACCACGATCATCAGCACGTTGGGACGCTTCTGCTTTCCAAAACGCAACGGCGAAAGCGGATAGCGCAATGCCCCCGATTTCGTTTTCAATTCGATCGACTGGTTTTCACGGACAACTCCATGCGCTCTCAAAAGATCATTGGCAGTCAATCCGAAAAAGAAAGGAACCGCCTCCGTCCGGATCATATAGGAATTGCGGTTGTGATAAAACACAAAAACATTCCACGCCTGGAATGCGACAAAATTGATGAATGCGACGAAAAAGATCGCCAGCAGCGTTTTAGGAAAATAAAGTTTGCGGCTTGCCCACCAGAAAAAAATCTCGATCCCCGTTACGGCGAGAATCCCGAGCACGCCGACAACGTACATAAACACGGGAAAAGTGACCAGTTCCGCCCCCGCCGGAGAAAGAAAAAGCGCCACCATCGGCATATTGACGTGAAATTTCCACTGCAAAAAGACCCCGGTGTCAAAAATCAGCGCCAGAAAAATCAGCCAACTCGAAATCAGCGAAAAGACGACCGAAAAACGTTTTCCGAAAAAGCGAAACAGCATCAATATGGCCGCAAATCCGGCAAACAGGCTCCCGTAGTGAGCAAGATAGAGCATCAGCGAAAAAAGCGCTTCCTTGAAACTGGAATCCATTTGCAGCGCCCGCAGACAAAGATACTGACAGACTCCGGCAATCAGCAAATGAAAAAACACAAACGTCGCGAGATGGACGCAATCTTTTCTGTATTCTTGCCACGAAAAACGGCGGGAGGAGTTTTTTTTAAGCATACAAACCTCTTTTTATTCAAATCATTTTAAGCAATGCTTCTCCGCCCGTCATCCCGACCAGAACACCGCGCTGTGCGGCGGCGGCGGAAACTTTTTTGACTTCGGCGCGAAGCATGTCGTCGTAGTTTTTGACCCCGCTCACCACGGCGAGCGCGTCGCCGATCTTATCGGCGGTCTCAACAGAAAAATATCCGCAGCCGAGCATTCCGCGAGAAGCCGAAATCAGCAAAACGGAACCGTGCTCCGTCGGAATGGTGCAAGCGTTGAACTGCATTCCATGATGTATCAAAGTGTCCATAAAAAATCCTCTGTTTTTCCGGCAACGCCGCCAAAGCGCAAAGAAATGATTTCGTTTTTTTCATAGTGATCCTTTTATTCAATATATCATTTTTTGCACACATTTGCAAGATTGAAAAAGGGGCACGCGCATAAAAAACGCTTGCCTTCACTTTGATACAATGGGAGTCAAAGAGTGCTCTCGCCGTACCCGCAGGACGATACTTTTACCTCACCCTGCCGGGCGAAACAAAGGTGGAAACGGACTTCTACGGACAGTAACGGACAATTAGCGTGATGGAAAAGACAAAACCACGCAATGATGATGCGTCCGTTTTGTCCGTTAATGTCGGTTTTGTCCGTTAAAGTCCGTAGCGGATGACAACGCAGTTGCATTACTCTGCCGTTCGCATCCGACGGCAATCAAAGCGTATGTGGTTCTTTATTTCGCCCGGCAGGGCGAGAGAAACATTGGCGTAGGCGGCACGCACATCGGGCAGTCGGGCGGGCGAAGCGTAAAGCGAAGCATTAGCCCGCGTGGGACGCAGGTCGGTTTCCGGTAACAAATATAGACGACTGCGGAGATTTGCGGGGACAAATGTTTAGAGCGCGGACAAAACGATCATCCGCAAATATCTGCGGCAACTACAGATCCCGCCCGTGGCGGGCGCCCGGGGAGTCAAGAGGGCGCGGCGTGAGCGCCCTTTTGCTCCCATTGCTTCCTTATTTGATCCGCAACACCGTCGAACCGCGGGGTGCAAGCGTCAGTTTGCCGTCGACCGTGCGATCATTCCACAAATCGTAAGCGGCGGGGACGGGGAAAGTTTCCTCGTTTTCGCCGAAGTTGTAGAGAAAAAGATAACGCTCGTTTTCGCCTTCGCGGACGGCGCATTTGACGTTGGAAGGCAAATTTTCCAGTTGCGGCGCAATGCCGGCTTTGGTCAGCGCGTCGAAATAGAATTCCTGCAAAAATTCATCCTCGAAGTTGGCGGCAAGATAATAGACGCTCCCCTGCCCGAGCGCGTGGCGCGTGACCGCCGGAGTTCCGGCGTAGAAATCCTCCTGATAGGTCGCGAGCACTTCGGCGCTGTGGTTGCGCAGCAATTCGGCGGCTTCCGTGATTTTGACGACTTTGCCGTTAAAGAGGGCGCTTTGGGTGCGAGTCGGCTCCATGCAGTCGTAATCGAGGACTTCGACGCCCGTAAGCGGCGTGAGATCGGCGGGACGGTAGCAGAGGGAATCTTCGTTGACATAGCCGAACATCTGCGTCACGATCAAAGTTCCGCCGTTGCGGACAAAGGCTTCCAGTTTTTCGCGGATGCCGGATTTTACCATAAAGAGCATCGGAGCGACGAGGACGCGGTAGGGTGAAAAATCTCCGGTGCTCTCGACGACGCCGAGCGAGAAATTGCTTTCCCAGAGCGCCTTGTAGTGACGCAGGAAAAAGGGATGGACTTCCTTGAAATTGTGAGTATAATCGCCCTTGTCGAGCGCCCAGGAATTGTCCCAGTCCCAGATCAAAGCGGCGTCGATTTTACGGGGAGAGCCGGCGATGCAGTCAAGTTTTGAAAGATGCGCGCCGTAGTCGGCGACCTGCTGAAAAGTAAGGTTGTCTTCGGAATTGTCGTGCCCGACGACGGCGCCGTGGAATTTCTCAAATCCGCCGCGGCTCTTGCGCCATTGGAAATACATCGTGCCGTCGGCACCGTGACCGATGGCGAGGAGCATCTCGCGCTGCAATTCGCCCGGACGGCGCAAATGCGCGTAGGGGCGGAAATTCGGCACGCCGGGGGCGGATTCCATCATCACAAAGGGTTTCTGCTGCATCGAGTAATGCAAATCGTGCAACATCGAAAAACGCGCGCCGACTTTCTTTTCCTCGCCGAGATACCACATCGGGTAGCAGTCGTCGGCGATGAAATCGCATTCGGGGGCGAGCCGGAAATAGTCGATCTCGGTGTGAAGTCCCATCATATTGGTCGTCACCGGTTTGCCGGAGTAACGGCGGATCACGCTCTTTTCAAAGGCGAGATAATCGCGTATCTGCTCGGCGTTGAAACGCTTCCAGTCGACCACGATCGCCTCCATCGCGGGGTCGCGCGGATTGATCTCGTCAAAGGAGGTGTAACGGTGACTCCAGAAACCGCTCCAGATGCGGCGGTTCAATTCGTCGACGGTATGGTATTTCTTTTCCAGAAACTTGTAAAAACGCGCGAGACAGAGCGGGCAGAAACATTCGCCGCTCAATTCGTTGCTGATATGCCAGCCCAGCACCGCCGGATGGTTGCCGTAGCGTCTGGCAAGTTTCGCATCGATGATCTCCGTCTTTTGGCGCACCAACTCCGACGAAAAGCAGAGGTTGTGGCGCATCTGGTATTCGTCGCGGCGACCGTCCGCCGTCACGCGGCGGCATTCCGGATACTTTTTCGCCATCCACGGGGGGCGCGCGCCAGTCGGCGTCGCCAGAAACACTTTTTTGCCGTGTTTCGCGCAGCGGTCGAGAATGTCGTCCAGCCAGTCAAAGGTGAATTTGCCCTCTTCCGGCTCCAGTTGCGTCCAGGAAAAGATCCCGACCGAAAAAACGCCGCAATGCGACAGCTCCATCAATCGGAAATCGTCGTCGATAATCTCCGGCGTATCGAGCCATTGATCGGGATTGTAATCTCCGCCGTGCAGAATATGCGGATAATCGGGAAAAAGAAGTTGTTTTTTCATTCTTTCGACCTTTCCTGTATGGCAAAAACAATACACGATGTTGCCCGATGCGTCATCGGAGTAACATCTTCACGGTGATTAAAATACATTTCGGGGAAAAGGATTTCAAATCAAACCGGGCGATTTCGACGTTTTTCGTCACTTCCGGAGCAATCCGGCGCGATCCAGCGTTTCGGCAGGATCGAAAAAACCGTGTTTCAGCAAAGCCGAATCCGGCTTCAAGTGGAAATCGCGGTTTCGGGCATCGACGAAACCGGGATCGGTGAAAACGGAATGGAGATCGTGTCCTTTTTTGCGCCATGCGGCAAGATCGTCCCGCACAATGGTTTCGGCGCCGGGGAGCGTCTTGTCGGCGCGCAGGAGTTTCACCGCGATCAAACTTGTATCGGCATTGTTTTTCAGATCAAAGTAGAGATTGCAGTCGCAGAAAAGATTTTTCGCCTCGAAATTTTCAAGATAACTCGCGCGGAAAAAGGGTTTTCCGTCGGAAAGCAGCACATTGCGGTACAAATTGAAATCGTGCGTATAATTCAAGCCGGGGAAACGATACCCCCGCCGCATTGACGCCTCGCACAAACTGATGCGCAGCAATTCCTCGCCGCAAAAGGCGAAAACATTGTCACGCACGGTATTTTCCCGTCCATAGTTCTGGTGAAAGGCGTTGCAATTGCAGTCGTAGCAGACGTTGCGCTCCCACGTTTGATTCGAGGAGCCGGCGTCGGCATAAAGTGCCCAACCTCCGTAGTAACGGCTGGAAACATCGTGAACGAGGTTGTTGTAAACCCGCGTGCCGGGCTGGACTCCCATCAGATAAATACCGCCCATGTCGCTCAGGACTTTTTTGCCGATATTATAGATATGATTGAAGCCGATGCGGTTTTCGCCGCCCGTCGCGGGAGCATAACCCCAGTTCCACCCGGCGGAGATCCCCGTGTAATAGAGATCGTGGATCAGATTATGTTCGACCAACGTGCCGCGGGCGAAACCGATCAGAATGCCGACCGCTTCAAAATCAAATTTTCCGCAGTCGTGGATATGGTTGTTGACGATCGTGATGTTTTCGGTCAGCAAGTGCGCGTCCTGCCGGGCGCGTTCAAAATTGACGCCGTTGACGACAATGCCCCCTGCCCCCATATCGAAAATGCGGCAGTCGCGGACCTCAAAATCGCTGACGCCCGCGAGCGCGCCGATCGCGTAAAAGTTGCTGTTGCGCACTTCACAATTGACGACCCGGCAATGTTCGGCGTTTTGGAAACTGATGACGCCGGGGGCAAACGCCGCCGCCTGCGTCGGTTTGCGGAAACGGAAGAATTCATTGTGCAACACGGGGAGTTTTTCCGCACCGGGGAAACGATAAACGTTTTCAAGTTCGCATCTTCCCGCGCCGCCGTGACAAAAAGTAATGCCGTCGATCGTGACGTCGATGATTTTTTGACCGTTTTTTTCATCGCCCGCCGCGAGCAAAAGCAAGGAGTTGACGGGCACACTTGCCGTAATGTTTTCCGCCGTTTCGCCGTCACGGGGGATGTAGTAAACTTCCATTTTTCCATTGTCGAAATAGTATTCGCCTTTTTCGGTCAGCGTTTCGCGGACGTTGCGCCAGACGGCGCACGTCTGAGAGGGGTGCGCCCGGCTACGCATCGGTTTGGAGAATACGACTTTTCTTTCGGAGGGGATCACCTGCCGGATGGGCAAATGGACCGACCCCCATGCGGAAAGCAAAAAAAGGTCGATCCCGGAAAGATTGTACCACGCGGGGTTGAAATCGCCGTCAAAATAAACGTAACCGTCTTTGTACGAGTCCTCATTTTGTGTTTTTGAAAGAGCAAGAGAAAGCATTTTTTCCGGATGCTGCATCTCGATCAGCGATTTCGGCACACGTGCGACTTCAGCGCGGCGTCCGTTGACGTAAAATTGATCAAGAAACCCTTGCACGACAGCATCTTGCGGCACGTCGAAAACCAGAGCATCACGACCGTTTATTTGACGCATCCCCTTGCAAAACAATTGTTTGCCGCCATCGAAAACAACGCTTGCCCCCGGCGCGGCACAGAGCGTGAGATGACTCAAATCAGGAGAGAGATAAATCGTTTCAGACAAAGGATATATGCCGGAATCAAAGAGGATTTTGATCGGTTCGCCGGGGTGTCCGGCGCGATAGCGTTTTGCCGCATTCAGCGCATCGGCGACCGAAGTCGCAACGGCTTGAGAATTTCCGGCGTTTTTCCCCGGCATTGCGACCCGGAATTCCGCCGCGCTCCAAGCGAGGGAAATCATCAGCAATACGCCGACGGAAATCGTCTTTTTCATCATAGTTGCTCCTGATTTGTTTGGTCAATGCGTAATTGCGTTTACGCTGTCGGGACGTCAGGGAGCCGGAGCTCCCTGTACGGCACTTGCGACGAAAGATTTTTCACTTTTTCCTGAAAACGACAATGGTTTCCGCTTCGACCGAAGCCGGCATTTTTCCATTCAGCACAACCTTTTTACCGTTACAAACGAGATAGTCGGCGACGAAGCCCGCGGGAAGTTCCGCTTTGAGTTCCTTGACGCCGTCCCAGAAAAAGAGCGCGCCGCCTTTGTCGCTGATCCACGATGTCCCGCATGGCGTTTCACGGATGAAAGGCATCCCGAAAGCCAGCGTTTCGTTGATCGCGGGGACAAAGGCGACCGCCGATGCCAGTTTCGCCTTTCTGCCGATCCCCGTTTCAAAATCCAACGCCAGCGCGTCGAGTTCCATCGGCCAGAAAATATCGTACATCGCCAGACGGAAAAAGGGACAGCGGAAACCGCCCCAGTGGATCTGGGCGCCGATCATCGCGAATTCATTGCCGACGGGCTCGTTATAGATGTTTTCGCGGAAAATGTAACCGTCGATCACACAGGGATTCTGCCCCTCGGTGACGACCCAGCCGCCGTTTTTGAAGTAGTGACGGAAAATTTCCATCTGACTCCAGAAATTGACGCGGCTTTCCGGCGTGCCGAAATTGACACAATGCGACGCCGTACCGCCCATATCGTACCAGACCGTTTTGACGCCCTGCGCCATGATGTTGTCGACGACGCCGAGGTGCCATTTCATGAATTCGGGGTGATTCATGTCCGCCGTGTAGAAGTGCCCGAAATAGGTCGCGAGTTTGCCGTTTTCGTCTTTGTGATACCACTCGGGGTGCTCTTTTACCGTCGGTGTCACGTCAGGCGAATGACAGCAGGGGAACCATGGATAGCCCGCGAGATCGCGCTCCTTGCACATCTGCATCATGGAGAGTTTTCCCTGAAAACCCTCCATCGGTGTGGGGCAGTAGGGCAAAAAGTGGAGATCAAAACCGTGATCCCGCGCGAAATCCATGATTTTGGCGATCTGCAGACGCGTACAGGTGTTGGAGTGCGCGCTGCAAGGTTTTGCCGCGGTTTCGGGGAAATTCACCTTTTGCCGCAGATTTTTGCGCATATACTGATACATCGCGATCCAGTCGTTGGTCGTGTTGTATTTGGCGTCGGTCACCATCTGCCAGAAAAGCGGAGTCTGTTGCGGCGCCTTGACGCGGCCGAATTCAAAATTGATCCTGCCGGTCGCGTAATCGTTGCCCTTTTTGACCGTGTAACCGAGCCCCGTCGGCGCGGGTGCGTCGACGAATTCCGCAAAGACGGCATCGCTGCCCTCGATCCAGCTGAAAGGCTGACCGTCGGAGAAAAATCCCCAGTTTCTCGTATTGTTGTCGATCTTGCCGGAGAAATCGAAATCCTTGTACCCGCGCGGCGGCTGATAGCAGGTGAAGCGGCGGAAATTTTTATTTCCGACATCGACTTTTTGCACGAGACTGATCGACGCGAGCAAGTGCGACGGCATTTTTGTCAGCGTGACTTGCTGACCGAAACCCGTGAATTTGCGGCCGTCGATATCCATTTCGCCCGTAACAAAAGTCCAATCGTAACTACTTCCGTCATCGGCATTTACGGTGATCATCGCCTGATTGCCGCCCGCGATGCCGGCGATCGTCCAGACCGCCTTGGAGGCTTTTACCTCGCGTTTGACATCGACCCCCTCGGCGGTTTCCATCGAATCGACCTTGTCCGCCTTGGCGGGGTAACCGACTTTGGGAAGTTCAAGATCGCGCACGTACGGCTTTTTCGCCCCGGGATAATAGAGCGAAACCGATTTTTTGTCATTGGCAACGACGATTTTCGCGCCGTTGCTGAAAAGCAATTCGTTGCCGTTGACGGTAACGGTCGTCGCCGTTTTGCCGAGATTGAATTCGGGGATCGCGACGGCGATGTCGGCTTTTTCGATCGTCTTGGGCTGAAATCCCTTGTCCGCGAGAACCTTTTTCAAGCGTCTCTGCGCATCGACTTTGGCATCGGGATAAGCGGTTTCCGCGATCGCGGCGCAGAGCGTCGGAGTGTACGCCCAATTGAAAAGCTGTTGCGCTTTTTGTAACCTTTCAAACTGCGCATTCCAGAAAACGACCTTGCCTTTGCCGAACGGCATTTCGGCGATGTAGGGGGAAACCGGACTGCCCGTACCGTCGACGATATAGGAAAGGACGCGGCTTCCTTTTTTGGCTTGACAACTGCGGAAAACGGTGTAGATCTCCCATTTTTCCGGCAACAGCGAAAACTGCTGATCCGCCGGACGCAGGGCGAAAACGTTGTCGAGGGAAACCTCCTCCATCGTATCCGCGACCGGGAGTTTTTCCACCGGCAACAGGTGGTTGAGTTTTTCCGGCACGTTGACGGTAAAGACGACGCAACCGCCGTTTTCGATATAGTTTTGCAACGTCGCGATGCGTTCGGCGGTGAAGAGTTTTTCCTGTCCGGCCGTCGGCATCGAATCAAAGACGATGATTTTGTATTTCGCCAGATTTTTGAATTCCGGCGTGATCCCGTCAAGCGGAGTCGGCTCCACGGGGTCGGTCGGGGTGATCTTGATGCTCGCGCCGCTGCAACCGTCAAGGTAAACGCCGTTGAGCAGCGTCACACGGTAGCCCGCCTGGGCGAAGTCGCCGCTGTGCTGATTGGCGACCCACGGTCTGCCGCCGGAAAGAAGCAGCATATCGGGACCGTCCCCCTTGGGTTGCGGTCTGCCGAAAATGCCTTCCAATTGACGCGCGGAGGGTTTGCGGTCTTTGTTGACGACGGGCGCGGGAGCCTTGGAGCAGTCGAAATTCCGGTCGGTCGAAAAGAGAATGCGGTCGACGCGCGCGATCTCGACATTGGCGGTCATCTTGATCGAATTGTTCTTTTCATTCAAATGGACTTTGTATTTGAAAGGCACCCAGTGCCAGCCGGGCTTGCCGCCGTCGGGGATCTTTTCGTCGCCCGCCCTGCCCATTTTCAAGCCGTTGACGGTGAAATTGGTATAACGCCAGCCGCCGCCGTGGGTCATCACCCGGACAAAGACGTAATAATCACCCGGCGTCGCGTCAAAAGTGGTCGTGGCGACGCTTTTTGCCTTGCCGCCCATCATCGCGGTCGCGCCGCCGTAATCGACGACCTGCCAGTCGCCCGGAGTCTTGAAGTTTTCCGCCTCGACGACGATCTCGGCGGCATTCAACGCGAACGCCGCGGCGACGGCGGGAAATGCCAGCAAAAATCGCTTTTTCATACTCGGCTCTCCTTTCCTGCGCTCAGCACTTAAAACTTATTCCACATTAAGAATATAACTTCCCGGAACGATCACAACGCCGTTCTCTTTGACCTCAACGGCTTTGCCCTCGCTGTCGGTACAGGACCGGAGCGTCAACGCTTTCAACCGGAAGTTGATCCGCTGATTGCGCAGTTGCGAAACCGGCGGTTCTTTCTGACAATTCACATAACGATTCGCCATATAACGGTACGTGCGTCCCCGGGTGGGGTCGGCGAGAAGTTTGTGTTCGGGAAAAATGTCGAGTTTCCATTGATTTTCGCCGATTTTTTCCAAGAAGTATGCGCCGTTTCCGTCGGATTCGGCGAAACGCGATGAAAAACGTCCGGCAACGCGCCGGAGCGTTTTCATTTCCGGCAGTTCCCAGTCATTGGCGACCGTATATCCGAAAAAGTCGTTTGTTTTGAGAAGCACGCGATCGCCCTTATGCTCGATTTCCCAGTTGTCGCCGCCCCACTTGCCCGGGAGCATTTCCAGTTTCATCCCGGGACCGAAACGGCGGAAAATCTCGCCGCCGATCGCGAAGCCCAACGCCTTGGCAGGGGTGTGCGCGATATTCATAAAGTGAACCAGCCACCCCGGATTCCACGCCGCCACGTCGTAAGGCGTATAGGTAAAATGATTGGCGATCTGGATGTGGTGCCGCGCATACTGCGCCGCAATGGCGGCGATCGGGTAGCCGACCGTCGTGCCGACGGCGTCGAACTCGTAGATCACCAGCGGTTGCTTCCCCGCGGGGAAACGATCCAGACGGTCGAAGTAGTGCCGCACGTGCGGCAGAAATTCCAGTCCGTCGTTGTTGACGGCGTCGAAAACGCCTTCCGGACAGTAGGTCGGCGCGGACGCCACATCGACTTTGGCGCGGTCAAACGCTTCCTGCAGATCGGCGGGCATGACCCCGTTGTAACTGCAAAACTGCGTATTCAATATATTCCGTCCGAAATTCCGGTCCACGACCTTGCGCAGCGTCGTGAAGTAGTTATCCATGACCTGCGCACTGAACTCCTTGAAACAGCGGCTGTCGTCGATGTCCGCCGGAGTTTTGGCGCGGAATTTTTTCCACAAATCAATGAATTTCTGCCGTTCCGCGCCGTGCGAGAAAGAGGCATTTGTCTGGTTGATGACGAGATCGGGCGGTTCGGGGAAAGTAAAATCCCAGCGGGGATAGATCGGCTCGTTGCAAAGTTCCACGGCGACGATGTTGCGGTATTGGCAAAGCGGCTTGCCGGAATAGCGGTTTTTATGCTGAAAAAGTCCTTCCATATAACGCACCTGCGCGTCGATCGCGTCCTGATCCCAGATCATCGCGTCGATCGAGTGGAAATTCGTAAAACCGAATGCCCTTTGCGAACTTACGTGCCAGTAACTGTACTGCTCGTCCTGAACTTTCATATTGGCGATCGTATTCCACCAGGTGATGGGGGAAATCATCAAAAAGATCCCCTCTTTTTCGCATCGGTCGACGAGGTAGTCGAAAACTTCAAGATTGCGGTTTTCCACCAGATTGCCGACGGGGTCGGTGATCTCGCGCTCGTACAAGTGCATACGGATCATATTGACGCCGAGCAATTTAAAATGCGCGAGATCGCGGTCGATCGCCTGCTCGTGCAAAACGCCGAGTTCCTCCATGTTGAAAAAGTTGTGATTAAAGGGCGCATAGTAATTGACGCCCCACAACCGCACCTCGCGGTTTTCCGCATCGAGGATCGTCCGTTTCTCAACGTGAAACGGCGTTTTGTACGGAGCATCGGCAAACAGCGCCGTCGCGACCAGCAAAAAAAGAGTTGACAGCCAATATTTCATTTTTACCCTCCTTTAAAGATTGCATAATGCATTGTTTCAAAATTCAGTGTGCTGAAATCACAGCCGTTTGTTTTCTTTTGAGATTTGGCATCATCAGCCGATGATGATATCTCCTTCGGGATAATTGTGCTGTTTGAGTTGCTCACGACCAAAAAGAAAAAGCAGAAAGGTCAGCGGTCCGACCCGTCCGGCGTACATAAGGATCGAAACAATGATCTTGCCGGCATCGCCGAATTGGTTTATCGCACCGGCGGACAGTCCGGTCGTGCTCAACGCGGAAATAACGTCGAAGCAAAGCCCGTTGGGGTCGACTTCGGGGTAAAGATATTCCAGCACAAGGACCGCGACGAAAATAAGCAACCGGAAATAGATGATAAGCGAAAAAGAACGCATCACGACCGTCTTGTTGATGGTGTATCCGAAAAGATGGACATCCTCATTGCCGATCGACGTATTGATGATCCCGGCGCAGGCGATCACGAACGTCGTGATCTTGATGCCGCCCGCCGTACCGCCGGAACCGCCGCCGATCTCCATCAGAAAGACGCACACGTCGTATCCGATATCCGATGTGGGTGTACAACAGATAAACCCCGCAGTCCGCGCCGAAGCCGACATAAAAAAACTGTCAAAAAGCGACCATTCAGGCTCCGCGACAAAAAACAAATACATCCCGCCGAAAAGCAAAACGGCGGTTCCCCAAAGCATGATCTTGGTATGCAAATGCAACGGAGTGACATCTCCGGCGCCGTGATTGCGGAACCGACGGTATTTTTCTTTGAAATGGCGGTATAGGTCGTAAACCACACAGACGCCGAGACCGCCGAAAATCGCCAGCAACGCACAACCGAACTGACTGATGCGGCTCTGGCTCGCCATATTGTCGGCGAAAGGAGCAAACCCGGCGTTACAAAATCCGGCGACGGAAAGCATCGCCGACTGACCTATCGAAACCGCCCAGTCGTTCCCGTTGTACAAGGCGCCGATATAGATGATGACGAAACCGATCGCTTCGCAGATGAGGGTGTAAACCAATACCGCAATAAAAAGACCGCTGGATCCCCAAAGGGTAAATTCGCTGATGATCTCGGAGATCATTTTTTCCCGGTCACTGGAAAATGTCCGCCCGATCATAATCAGGATCGCGGTGCTCAGCGTGACGACGCCGATGCCGCCGACTTCCATCAACAGCGTGATGACGGTCTGACCGAATGCGGAAAAATGAATCGTTTCGTAAGTCGACAATCCGGTGACGCAGGACGCGCTGACAGAGGTAAAAAGCGCGTCGATCCACTCCAGTTGAGGCGCGCCGTCGCGCACGGCAAACGGCAGTTTCAACAGCAATGTCCCGATCGCAATCAATCCCAAAAAAGAAGAAAATACCAGCAGCTGCCCCTGTTTGACCAAATTTATACGCACGGAATATCTCCTGCAAAAAATGTTTTTCAATACATCGTCATAAAGTAGCGTCACCGCGCGTTTTTTTCAAATGAGTACGGGAGGGAAAAGCAGAGGGGCGCTGCAAAGTCAAACAGCGATCTCCTCCATCTGTCAAAGTGATCTACCCCTTTGCGATTCACCATCATTTTGCCATCTGTCTCTTGCTTGGCTTCTTTTCGCACGCCTCAACGCCGCACAAGCGTTATAGGAGTTTTGCCGTTATTTTGAGATAACAGCGGATGATTGCAATTCAAATAAAATCTTAATGTTTCCGCAGAGAAATCAGGATGCGAAATGCGCCAATGTGATTTGGCATCTCATCGCGGATTTTCCGCCCCGATCAAAACCGCCGCTTTTTCCCAGATCGCAAAAGCGGTATCATTCAGAAGTTTGACGGCGGCATCGCGCTGACCGTCTTTCAACAGTTTTTCCGCTTCCGTCTGCGCTTTTTTGTACTCCGCTAAGGATGACGCCTCAAAATCTTTCCAAGCCGCCGGAACTTCCGCGCCGAAACCGTTTTTGTCAAAACTTGCCCACGCCGCAGACGACCAGCGCAAATCAGTCATCGCCGGATGGAATTTTTTCACACAGACCGGCACGGGAACGCAAATCGTGTGACGCGGCGGACCGATCAGAAAATACCCGGTGGAAAGCACTTCGGGGTAAGCGAGATCGATTTCCAGCGTCGAGGCGGAATTGGTGCTTTTGGAGCAAAGCGTGCGGCGGATCGGCGATTTTTCCGGGGTTTCGGCATCGCGGGACATTTCCAGAATATCATCCGTCGTGATCTTGCCGCGGGTGCGGTACGCGCGATTCAGATCGCGCATCACCATAAATTCGCGGTTGCAACTGTTGAGCCACATCTCGCCCGTATTGTCCGCAACGCTTGCCATATCGGGATTGTGCCAGATGTTGGCACGAAACGCATAGCCGTGATCGTAACGCATCAACGAGCAACGGTCTGCCGTCACTTCGGCGATATACGCCTCCCGGGTGTCCATAAAAAAGAAGATCGAGCCTTTTTTGCCATGCGAATAGCGGCGTTCCCTGATGATCGCCTGCAATTTTTCCACGGCTTGCGCCGCCGTGTCGCAAGCTGAAAGCACCGCACGCAAAATGGCGGGGGTTCCCATTTTCGCTTTAGGATCGCTGTGTTCCACCGAGGCTTCTCCGCTGTTGACGACTGCCGCCAAGCCGGAGGCATTCATCCCCATGCAGACCGATTCCCTGCCGGGATATTCAGCGTGACCGTCCCCCAGCCCGATCCACTTGCGCGCCGACGATGCCGGACTTTTGACCGGCATCAGATTGCGGTATTTGGCGTCGCGGTTCTTATGCAGGATATGGGTGTTGTTTTGCGTCAGATCGTGAAAAACCAGCCAACTGGTGCATTCGTGTGAGTAAATTTCGCTTTCCGCTTCCGATGCGCCGCAGATCATACACGTCGCCATAATGGTGCAAACAAGAATTTTTTTCATTTCCCCTCCTTTGCCTGATAAAATCAGAAATCCTGCAAAAACATTTCCCTTGAATTGTCACACTTAAAATAGCGTGACCGCAACCAAAAGGCAAGCTGTTTTTGATGCAAAATCAAAAAATCCCTCCTACGCGACGGGATTTTTTAAGTTATAAGTTTTAAGTTATAAGTTTTAAGTTATAAGTTTTAAGTTATAA
>JAKSOF010000010.1 GCA_024405735.1 Victivallaceae bacterium
GGGTTCCGGCTCGGGTTCCGGCTCGGGTTCCGGCTCGGGTTCCGGCTCGGGCGTCGGCTCGGGCGTCGGCTCGGGCGTCGGCTCGGGCTCGGGTGTCAGTATTTCTTCCGGTTCAGACACCACTTCCTCTACGGCAGTTTGCCGGGCTTTCGCCTTTTTGCGCCGGGAGGGGTTAACGTCCGAAGCGGTTTTTTCTTCCGGAAGCGTTTCCGCTTTTTCTTCCGGCACAGTTTCCGGCACCTTTTCCGCTTCGGGCGCGGGGATCGCCGTTTCCGGCGCGCTCACGGCGGGAACTTCCTCTGCGTTTTCTCCGGCGCTATCTTCCACGCCCTCCCCCGTTTCGCTCTCCGCTTCCGCCGCGAGGAAAGGCGACAATTCCTCCTCCGTCAGATAGCGGTTGTGCGTGATCTTGCTGATCTTTTTGCCGGTCAGCAAAACGCCGCGCGCCTTGGCGGAGCGGATCGGGAACTCCATCAGATTGATCTCGCGCTGTGTAGCGTGATTGCGCCCGTCGAGTTCATCCAAAAGATAAAGGGCATCCGGTCGGGGCGTAAAAAGTTCCAACACCGCTCCGGCGGGGATCAGATGATATTCCTTTTCCAGAATGTATCCGCCGAAACAGGAACGTTTGCAATAACTCTTGCCCGATTTCCTGTCGCGGTAGACGATGGCGAAAACCGTTTTGGCGTCATAGCGGCGGAAATCGTAAAGTTTGTCGACGAAAAGTTTTTCCGGCGGCAACGGGATCACCTTGTAAGTGCCGTTTTTCTCCATGCAGAGGAAGCGGTCGAATTCGTTGCAGACGACGACATCATCGCTCTTGACGGCGGTGCCGATATAACCATTTTTGCGGTCCCAGCCGATTTTGATGTTGTTGAGCGCCGCCTTGGAGCGGTCGATCGTTTCGATGCTCTCGATCTCGGTGTGACGCGGGAAATCCCTGCCGTAAGTTTCTTTCAGTTTTTCCAGATAGGAGATCGTGTATTCGGTGAGGTGCGCAAGGTTGTGCCTGATGCTTTTGATCTCCGCGGCGATCTCGCGCAATTCCTGCTGATTTTTTTCAATGTCGAAACGGGCGATGCGGCGCACCGGCAAAGCGAGCAGTTTGTCGATATCCTCGTGGGTCACGTCGCGCAGCAACTGGTCGCGGAAAGGCGCCAGCCCCGTTTCCACTTCCTGATACTCCGCTTCCTGGCTTTTGCATTCCTCGATGCGCTTGTAAATGCGGTTTTCAAAGAAAAGCTGGGCGAGCGTTTTCGCGTGGCGCAATTCATACTGACGCTCAAGCGCGATCTCGAATTCGCGCTTGAGATAACCGACGAGTTTTGTCACGTTGCGCTTCAAGACCTCGCTGACGCTCATCTGCACGGGCTTGTGGTCGCAGATCACCATCAGTTTCGGCGAGAGCGACACCGAGCAGTCGGTGTACATAAAAAGCCCCTGCCGCGTTTTTTCGGGGTCGTAACCGCGCGTCGGCGTCACCCGTATCTCGACGTGATCGCTCGTGAAGTCGTCGACGTTGGAAATTTTGATCTTGTTCTTTTTGGCGGCGCGCTCGATCGATTCGACGAGCGTCGTCGCCGTACAGGTGGCGGGAATTTCACGGATGACAAGTTCTCTCCCCTCGATGTCGATCTTGGCACGCAAAACGATGCGTCCGTTGCCGTCGTCGTACTCGCGCACATCCATCACGCCGCCCTGCTGAAAGTCGGGGTACAAATGAAAATCCTCGCCTTTCAGATGAGCGATCTCGGCGTCGAGCAATTCGTTGAAATTGTGCGGCAACACCATCGTCGACATACCGACCGCGATGCCGTCGCTGCCGAGCATCAGCAGACTCGGCACCTTGGCGGGAAGCACCACCGGCTCCATTTCGCGCCCGTCGTAATTGGGGACAAACGGCGTAATGTCGTTGTTGAAAAGCGTTTCACAGGCAAGTTTCGTCAGACTGCATTCGGTGTAACGGGCGGCGGCGGCGGGACTGCCGGTCAGGATATTGCCGAAGTTGCCCTGCTTTTTGATGTAATACGGTACGCTGACGAAAACCGGCTTGCTTTCGCCGGTCTTGGCGTCGCGCTTTTCCATTTCGATGACGCCGCCCTTGTTGGCAAGCACGACGAGCGCGTCGCCGATGGAAGCGTCGCCGTGCGGGTGAAAGTGCATCGTGTTGCCGACGATGTTGGCGGTCTTGGTCGTGCGGCCGTTGTCGTAAGCGCGGTAGAGCGTCCACAAAATACGGCGCTGAACCGGTTTCAAGCCGTCGTCGACGTCGGGGATCGCACGCGAACCGATGACGTAACTCGCATAATCGAGGAAGTTGCGGTCCATCATCGCGCGGAAGTAATCGTTGCTGCCCTGCTTCTGCGCGGCGACGGCGCCGTTGTCCTCGTTTTCCGTCAAAGAAAGATCATCGGGAGGAAGCGTTTCGTCACTCATAATCGACGACCTCCAGATTCTGCATAATGTATTCCTTGCGCTCCGGCGTGTTGTCGCCCATATAGAATTTCAGCAATTCGGGCACTCCGCGCATATTGTCGAGCGTCACCGGCGAAAGGCGCATGTTTTCCCCGATGAATTCATCGAAGTCCTCGGGGTCGATCTCGCCCAAGCCCTTGAACCGGGTGATCTCGGTGCCGCGACCGAATTTTTTGACCGCTTCGTCGCGCTCGGCTTCGCTGTAGCAATAGGCGATGTCGTCCCGTCCGTGGCGCACACGGAAAAGCGGCGTTTCCAAAACGAAAAGATGCCCCGAAAGCACAAGCTGTTCAAAAAACGTCAGAAAGAAAGTCAACAGCAAATTCCGGATATGCAACCCGTCGACATCGGCATCGGTCGCAAGGATCACTTTGTCGTAACGCAGATTTTCCGTCGATTCCTCGATCCCGAGCGCCTGCATCAAAAAGGTGAGTTCCTCGTTTTTGTAGATCATCTCGAAACTTTCGCCGAATGCGTTTTTCGGCTTGCCGCGCAACGCGAAAACCGCCTGATTGTCGACGTCGCGGCGTTTTTCCAGACTGCCGGCGGCGGAATCGCCCTCGGTGAGAAAAATCATCGTCGTTTTGGGTTCGACCTTGCGCGGCCACTTGGCGCCGACGTGATATTTGCAATCCTTGAGTTTCGGGATGCGCAACTGACTTTTTTGCGTCAGCTCGCGCGACTTCTTTTTCACTTCCTGGATCTGGCGGTGCAACTGCTCGTTGCGGCTGACCTTGTCCAGCACGATCTCGGCGATCTCGCGGTTTTTGTGCAAAAAGTCGGCGACCGCCGCGGAAACGGCGGCGACGATCGGACCGCGCACATCGGTGTTGCCGAGTTTGTTTTTGGTCTGCGATTCAAAAATCGGCTCGCGCACCTTGATCGAGATCGCCCCGATCATCCCGTCGCGGATCGCGTCGGCTTTGAAGGACTTGCCGGAAAATTCGTTGATCCCTTTCAACACGCCTTCCTTGAATGCGGAAAGGTGCGTGCCGCCGTCGCTCGTATACTGCCCGTTGACGAAACTGTAGGCGTTTTCCCCGTACTGGTCGCTGTGCGTCAGGGCAAATTCGATTTCCTTGTTGCGGAAATGGATGATGTCGTAAAGTTTTTCCTCGCCCGTTTCGTTCAGCAAAAGATCCTGCAAGCCGTTGGCGGAGTAATAACGCTCGCCGTTGAGGTAAAGCGAAAGCCCGCTGTTGAGATAAGCGTACATCCAGATGCGCTTTTTCACATACTCCATCTTGTAACGGTAATTGACAAAAAGCGTCGGGTCGGGAATGAAAGAAATTTTGGTGCCGGTGCGTTCGTCGGTCGAACCGGCGTCCTCGCTTTTCAGCTTGCCGCACTCGAAACGCGCTTCATGGAATTTGCCGTCGCGCACCGCACGCACGACAAAAGAGGACGAAAGCGCATTGACCGCCTTGGTGCCGACACCGTTGAGACCGATCGAAAACTGGAAGGCGTCGCTGTTGTACTTGCCGCCCGTATTCATGACCGAAACGCATTCGACGACTTTTTCAAGCGGGATGCCGCGCCCGTAGTCGCGGATCGAGACCCCCTGCTCCTGATCGACGGATATCTCGATGCGCTTGCCGCACCCCATAATGAACTCATCGACGCTGTTGTCGACGATTTCCTTGATCAAAATATAGATGCCGTCGTCGGGATGCGCGCCGTCGCCCAGCCGCCCGATATACATACCGGGACGAAGCCGGATGTGATCCAGCGATTCAAGCGTTACGATTGCATCTGCATTATATTCTGCGGCCATTGCCGGAAACTCCTTCATTGATACCTATTGAATTTACCATTTCTTCCGCGATTTTTCAAGTAAAAAAGGGGATGTTTTCCCTAAAAAAACCGGAATCTCCACTTGCACGGAGCCTTTTTAAGGATTATATTGAGAAATGTTCATCACACGCCAGCTTAGCTCAGTCGGCCAGAGCAGTTGATTTGTAATCATCAGGTCGTCGGTTCGAATCCGACAGCTGGCTCCATTTCCCCAAAAAGTCAATTGCGCACCCGTGAGAGGGTGCGCCCCGCTCCGCGGCTTCGATTGACTTTCCGGGGACCCCGCGCTCTCGCGCATTCCGTCTTCGCCCTGCGGGCTACGCCGTGACGAGCCGTTCCTCATTTGGCTTGTCCGCCGTAGCCTTGGCGGAGGTGGATACTCGCGGCTTCGCGTATGGTAGTTTTTACATTTTGTTAAAAATCCCCCTGCCCCCTTAAAATCTCCTGCGCTTTAGAGATGAGAGATGAGAGATGAGAGAAAAACCGCATACTCTTTGATTGCTGTCGGATGCGAGTCGGTTGCCGACGAGCGCGCAGTCGGATGGGAGTGATTTTACGCATTGCAAAGCAATGCGGAAATGCGCAAACAGTTGTTTGCGCAAGCGACCGTAGACGAGCACGGTAGCCGCGAAAGAGCCGAATGCAATGAGGCGAACGCAGGCGTATGGGAGTAAAAAAAGGGAACATCCACATCCGTCCCGATTACAGACGCACGGGCAAAGGGGTGATCAAAGAGGGGAAAGCCGTAAGTAAACGGCTGTCCCCTCTTGCGCCGATCCCATCGGGCATACCACAAAACCTCCCTGTCTTTCTTACTCAAAATCTCATTGCGCCAATTATGAGAGATGAGAGCCGCCCATACGCTCGGCGGCAACCGCCTCGCATCCGACAGTAAATGAAGCGCATGAGGGATTTCCCCGATTTCTTTCGCGGTAGTATCCGCGAAACTATCCTTTGCGTGGGTGGTATGCACATCAGGCAGTCGGGCGGGCGAAGCGGCAGAGCGAAGCATTAGCCCGCGTGGGACGCAGGTCCTTTTTGCAGTAACAAACAGACGAGCCCGCGGAGATTTGCGGGGATATTCGTTTCAAGCGCGGACAAACGCCTTGTCCGCAAATATCTGCGGCAGGTACAGATCCCGCCTGTGGCGGGCGCTTGGGGAGTCAAGAGGGCGCGGCGTGAGCGCCCTCTTGTTCCCATCCGGCAACGAACTCTTACCCGATCCGGCAACCGGCGGGGATCTCGCCGTCAACGGTCACGAGTTTCAACTCTTTGCCGTGTTTGGCGGCAAGCAACATTCCTTCGGATTCGACGCCGCGCAAAACGGCTTTCTGCAAGTTGGCGACGACGACGATGGTTTTGCCGATCAATGTTTCCGGCGCGTAACTTTTGGCGATACCGGCGACGATCTGACGGGATTCGCCGCCGAGATCGAGTTGAAGTTTCAGAAGTTTTTCGGCATCGGGGATCGCTTCGGCGGAAACGATTTTCGCCGTTTTCAGGACGACGCGCGAAAAATCCTCGATCGTGATAAGGGGCATTTCGGGGATGGTTTTTTCCGCTTTCTTTTCCTTTTTGGCGGGGGCTTCCTCTTTTTTCTCCTCGACGATGCGGGGGAAAAGGGGTTCGATCTCTTTCATCGTGCGATTTGACCAGTCAAACGGCGTATCCAGAGCACTGATCGCGCCGAGTTCATCGGCGTGAATGCCCATCGCCTCGCCGAGCGCCGCCATTTTTTCCGGCATCACGGGGCTGAGCAGTACGGCGACGCGGCGCAGGACTTCCGCCGCCGTATGCAAAACGGTATGAAGTCTTTCGGTCTTGCCTTCTTTGGCGAGCGCCCATGGAGCGCATTTTTCCAGATAGCGGTTTCCGGCGCGCACCGCAGACAAAACGGCGTTGATGCCCTGATCGAGTTTCATCTCGCCGAGGCTTGTGCGCATCGTTGCCGAAGCGGACTCGATTTCCGCGAGAAATTCCTTGTCGCAATCTTCCAAAGCCCCGGCACAAGGCACGGCGCCGCCCGTCGCGCGGATGGTCAGCTTGTTGACGCGCGAAAGCAAGTTCCCGAGGTCGTTGGCGAGGTCGCTGTTGTAGCGCGCCGTGAAAGTTTCTTCCGAGAAATTCGCATCGTTTCCCGGCGACATTTCGGCGAGCAGGAAATAGCGGAAAGCGTCGACGCCGCACTTGGCGATCATATCCATCGGATTGACCACATTGCCGAGCGATTTGCTCATTTTGGCGTTTCCGGTCAGCCACCAGCCGTGGGCGAAAATCGTCTTGGGCATCGGCAAGTCCATCGCCTTGAGCATCGTCGGCCAGTAAACGCTGTGGGTCGTCAGAATGTCCTTGCCGATCAACTCGCAAGTCGCGGGCCACCAGCGGGCAAAGGTTTTATCGTCCTGCAGATAACCGACGCCGGAAACGTAATTCAGAAGCGCGTCGAACCAGACGTAGCAGACATAATCCTTGTCAAAGGGCAATTCGATGCCCCACGCCAGACGGGATTTCGGACGGCTGATGCAAAGGTCGTTCAGCGGTTTTTTCAGGAAACCGAGCGTTTCGTTGGCGCGGAATGCCGGCAGGATGAAATCGGGATGCGTTTTGATGTAGTCGATCAGCCAGTCCTGATATTTGCTCATCCGGAAAAAGTAGTTCGACTCCTTGATCGCCTGCACTTCACGGCCGCATTCGGGACACTTGCCGTCGACGAGGTCTTTTTCGGTGAAAAAGCGTTCGTCGCCGACGCAGTACCATCCGGTGTACTCCGCCTTGTAGATTTCGCCGCGGTCAAAAAGATTTTGCAACACCTGCTGAACGACTTTGACGTGAAAATCCTGCGTCGTGCGGATGAAGCGGTCATTGGTGATGCCGAGTTTTTTCCAGAGTTCCTGAAACCGGACGACCGTTTCGTCGCAATGGGCGAGATTGTCCATGCCGCGCTTGGCGGCGGCTTTTTCCACTTTCTGCCCGTGCTCGTCGGTACCGGTCAGAAAAAAGGTGTCGTCGCCGAGACTGCGGTGATAACGGGCGAGCACGTCCGCGAGCACGGTGGTATAGGCGTGTCCGATGTGCGGACGGTCATTGACGTAATAAATCGGGGTCGTGACGTAAAATTTGGACATAATAAATTCCTCTATGCGATCGGCTTTGATACATTATTATTTAAATATACTGCAAAAGGATCTGATATTCAAGAAAAAAGACGAAGTTCCGTCACATTCTTCACCGTTTTTCAAGTCCCAAGCCGTCCTTTTGGAAATTCCGGTGCAAAATGCTCAAAAAATTACGCAATGCTCCCGGGAGTTCGTCGCTCCAGTAAAAGGTGTAGACGGGGACGGCAGCCTTACCTCCCGAAGGACGGCAAAAGGCAAGTTTCCGGCGGAACGCCGCTTCGTGACTTGCGGGGACAAAGGTGACGCCGCCAAGCGTCATCGTGAGATGGAGCGCGGTATAAAAGTTACTGCATTCCTCGGCGACCTGCAACGGAAATTTCCCGCGACTGCGGCAGAGGTCGCGGATCGCATCGTAAAACGCGCTGGAAGTGCGTTCGGGCACCGTGATGATGCGCTCGTTTTTCAAATCCTTCAAATCGATGAAGCGTTTCCCCGCAAGGCGGTGACCGACCGGAAGCGCGATGACGACTTCATCGGCAAAAAGCGGATGATGGATCAAATCCTCCTCGGCAAAAAGCCGCGCGTTGAAACGGGAAAGAGCGATATGGATTTCCCGCTTTAAAATGCTTTCGGCAAGCGCGTCAGAATTGTTTTCGATGATCTCCAGTTTGATCTTGGGAAATTCGGCTTGCATCTCCAGGAGCGTCTTTTGGAATGCCACGGTTTCAAGCGTCGAAGTGAGCGCGCCGATGACAAGATGCCCGGCATCGCCGCAAGCGTTTTCCCGTGCGTCGCGCGCCGCAAGTTCAAGTTGAGTCAACGCCGCCCGTGCGCGGGGCAGAAACGCCTTGCCGCTCCCGGAAAGAAAAAGATTGCGCTTGTTTTTGCGGATAAAAAGTGAAACGCCGAGTTCGCGCTCCAGATTTTGGATGCCACGGCTCAAAGACGGCTGTGTCACACCGAGTCTTTCGGCGGCGAGCGCGAAGTGCATCGTTTCCGCCGCCGTCACGAAATAGCGGATCTGAGAAAGTTCCATTTTATTCCTTTTTGCTATTAAAAACGACACTTTAATATATTGATGTTTTATAAAAAGTCAAATATATTATGCTTTTAAAAGAACCGCAACCGACGAGGATCCATGAGCATCAACGCAATTTGGGAAAACGCTTTTTATTTGCTGGCATTGCTGAATCCGGCGAGCAAAATGATGTTTCTCGCTTCCTACGAACCGGCGCTGTCCCGGCGGCAGACGCGGGAACTGGCGTGGAAATCAAGTCTGGCGGCATTGCTGATCCTTTTTCTGCTCGCGGCGGCGGGGAATTTCGTTTTGTTCCGCATTTTCCGGGTACAACTTTATTCGCTTCAAATCACCGGAGGCGCGGTCGTCTTTATGATCGGCTGGACGGCGATCCGGGAGGGGCGGTTTCTTTCCCCGCAAACGGGAATACCGCCGCAAAGTTTTACCGATCTTTCGCTCGTGCCCCTTGCCGCGCCGCTGATCGCGGGACCGGGAATGATCGCCCAGGCGGTCGCGATGAGTATGGAGCACGGTTTATTTCCGACGCTCGCGGCATTGACCGTCGCGGTCGCCATCAACTTCGCGCTGATGCTTTTTTCCTCCGGGATCAACCGGACATTGAACCGCGTCCATCTGGTCGGTCCCCTGATCCGGCTGACCGGCTTGATCATCAGCGCGATTTCGATGCAAATGATGATCTCCGGCTTGAAAAACGCTTTTTGCTGATCCATATTATTGCAGTTAAGGAGAAAAAAATGAAAGAGATCAAACGGTTTCTGATGATCGGCGCGCATCCCGACGATGCGGACATCCGCTTCGGCGGCACGGCGTTGCAACTGGCGCGCGCGGGGCATGTCGTCAAATTCGTTTCCTTTTGCAACGGCAACTGCGGTCATTACGAAATGGCGGGAGCACAACTTGCGGTGCGCCGTTTTCAGGAAACGCAGGCGTCGCGCGAAGTTTCCGGCATCAGCGAATATCAGGTCTTTACCGAAAACAACGACTGCGAATTGACTCCGTCGCTTGAAAACCGCAAAAAAATGATCCGGCTCATCCGCGAATTTCAGCCGGACGTCGTTTTGACGCACCGTCTGTGCGATTATCACGCCGATCACCGCGCAACGGCGCAACTCGTCCTGGACGCGGCATATCTGACGCAAGTGCCGATGTATTGCGCCGATGTGCCGATCCCGCCGGAAAATCCCGTTTACGCGCACGTTTACGATGACTTCACCGAGCCGCGTCCGCTCCGGTACGACGCGATGATCCCGATCGACGGCGTGATCGACGACAAATGCCGGATGCTCGACTGCCACGTTTCGCAGGTCTACGAGTGGCTCGCTTGGGAACTCGGCGAGAAATTCGACCATACGACGTGGAGTTGGGCAAAGAAACGCGAATTTCTGCTCAAAAACTGGGGACAGCGTTTCATCGACGCCGCCAATACGGGACGGGAGAGATTAGTCCAAATCTACGGCGAAGCCGGAAAAAGCGTCCGTTACGCCGAAGCGTTTGAACTTTCTCCCTACGGGAAGCGCATCACCGCCGATGAATTTCAAGCGTTGATGATGCCTTAGACGCAATGAAAAAACGTCTTAAAATCGCCTTTGCCGCCGACTGGGCGCCGATCCGGGATTTCGCGCCGTTGATGACAAAAAGTCCGGAAGCGTTTTACCATGATCTTTTGCCCCGGTTGCGGCAATGCGACTACCGGATCGTCAACCTTGAATCGCCGTTGTCAAGTGCGCCTTTTATCGTCAAGAGCGGCGCCGCCTTTGCCGGAGATCCAAAGGCGGTCAACGCGTTGACGTGCGTCCCGTTTGACGCGGCGCTCCTCGCCAACAATCACGTTTTCGATTGCGGCGACGCGGGATTTCTCGACACGGTTTCCGCCTTGCGGGAAAACGGCATCGCTTATGCCGGAGCAGGAGAAAACCTCTCCGCCGCGAGAAAACCGCTTGTCATCGAAAAAAATCATCTGCGCATCGCCGTTTTCGCGATGTCCGAGGGCGAAGACGAAAAAGGCGCGACTTGGTCGCATCCCGGCGTCCGCCCTTGGGAAGTCGATTTACTTGCCGACGAGATCAGGAAAACCAAGGGTGATTTTGACTTCGTTTTCGTTTCGCTTCACTGCGGTCTGGAGTACCAGCCCTACCCTTCTTGTTACGTCTGGGAAGCGTGTCGGCGACTTGCCGGAGCGGGCGCCGATCTCATCGCCGGGCATCATCCGCACGTACCGCAGGGAATGACATTTTTCGGTAAAACGCCCGTGTTTTTCAGCCTCGGGAATTTCGGCTTTTATCAGCCAAGCGCGCTGTTTTACCGCAAGATCGGTTTTTATCTGGAGATCGAAGCGGAAAAAAACGCATCCTTGCGTTGTACCCCGATCCCTTATAAAATTGCAAACGACGGATTGCATCTTCTTCAAAACGAAGAACTTAAAGAGTTTCAAAAACTGCTGAAAGAACTTTCTGAACCGCTGACGGATGAAAAAAGTGCGCGCAATGCGTGGCACGCGGTCCTCGCCGCTTGCGGCATCGCCGGATTTGAAGAGGAATTACAGCGTATTTTGTCGCAATGGCAAAACGACCCCGCCAAAGGCGCGGCGATGCTCCGCAACCGTTTGTTATGTATGCAACACGCGACGCAATGGCGCGACGGATTGAGCCGCATCATCGACGGCACGATCTCCGACGCTCCGGAAAAATATGTCGAAATGGTGAAACGCTATCTTACGCGCAAGGTGGAAAATTGAAAAGGATCCTCATCTGCGATTCCGGCATCGGCGGGCTCAACATCGCCGCGCGCTTTTTCCGTCCCGGCGCAACGGGCGAGGACGCCGAGATCCTTTATTTCAACGCATATCCCACGGTAAACAAAGGATTTAACGCGATCGGAAATCCCCGCGACCAAGAGAATCTTTTTCGCATCGTCCTCGAAGCCATGACGCCTTTTTCGCCGGACGTCTGCCTGATCGCGTGCAACACGTTATCTATTATCGCCCAAAGACTTATGCGGTATTACAAAGCCGCTTTCCCCGTTCAGGGGATCTTGGATCCGGCAACTGAAAAAATGGCAAGCGCTCTGCGCGGAAATGAAACAATTCCGCTGCTGTTGCTCGGCACCAAAACGACGATGGATTCCGGATTTTATCCGCAACAACTTATCCGGCAGGGAGTTGATAAAAGCAGGATCTTTTCGCTCGCCGTCCCCGGTTTGGCGACACAACTGGAATCAGGCATCGATACGCCCGAAGTCGCAAAAACAATTGCCGTTTGCGCCGGACAGGCGAAAGAACTTCTTCCGCCGGGGACGGAAAAACTCTACCTCGGCTTATGCTGTACGCACTTCGGCTTCGCTTCCCGTATCTGGGAGCGGGAATTTTCCGCCGTTTTCAAAATGAAACCGACGTTGCTCGATCCCGATCAATGGTTCGGCGGGAATGCCGCCGGCAAAAAATTTCAGTACGTAAGCCGGATCCCCTTTTTCGGCGACGGGCAAAAGACGATGACGCAGTTTTTTTCCGGCAGTGCGCCGGAAATTTCCAACGCATTGGCAACGGCGCAGGCAGATCCCGGCTTGTTTCAGGTGCCGGAAAAATTTTTTGATAAACAATAGAGGCTGAAAATGAAAGATGATTTTACCGTCGTTCTGGTAACGGGTCAAGGCGGCGACGCGCAAGGGTGGGGAAATATGCAAGTTACGCAAAGCGTCAAGGCGGCGATCGAACGCAATCACATCAACTGCCGGATCGTCCTCGCCGAAAACAAAGAGGAATTGATCCGCGGCTTGCAAAACATCAAGTGCCCGATCATCTGGAGTTCGCTCTATTTCTTTTCGGGACGCGGCGACATCGTCGGGGTCCCCGACGATGCCGAATGGGTCTCGGACATTCTGGATGAACTGCATATCCCCTACATCGGTCCTTCCGGCTCGACGATGAAAAAACTCATTGAAAAATTCGACACGCACGAAGTGATGGCGGCGGCGGGTATTTCCGTGCCGGAGCATACCTTATGTCCGCCGTCATCCCCGGACGAGATCGGCTATTTCCCCGCGTTTGTCAAGCCCAACGGCGAATCGCGCTCGGTCGGCATCAGCGACAAAAGCGTCGTGCAGAACCGCGATGAACTTGTCCGGCAAGTGCGTTTCATCCGGCAGAATTTACGGCAACCGGCATTGGTCGAAGAATATCTGCCGGGACGCGAATACACGGTGCTGGTGATCGGCAACGGCAAAAAGCGCGAGATCCTCCCCGGCCGCGTCACCGTCGATGCGGCTCATTACGGGAAATACCCGATCCTGCGCAGTGACTTGCGCGGCGTCGGCTTGACGCACATTTCGCTTCCGGAGGAACACCGCGAAGAGGCGATCGCGCTTGCCGCCGCCGCGTGCGACGCGCTCGACTGCCGCGACCACGTCCGCATCGATATGCGCGAGGGTGCGGATGGCAAACTGCGCATCATGGAAGTCAACGGCATTCCCGGCTTGAAACCGGAAAAAAGCTGGAGCCCGCAGATTTACGCGCTTTATCATCCGATCGACGATCCCTACACCGCGCTGATCGGCGCGATCATTTCCGCCGCAAGGAGATAAGCGTCATGAAGCGTCCCGTCATCCTGCTCAACACGGCAGTCGATCTGCACAACGGCAGAGAATGTGAAATTTTGATCAGCCAATATGCGGAGCGCGTCAGCGACGCGGGCGGAGTCCCGATACTGATCCCGTCGATCGAAAAAGAGGAGATCATTCAGACTTTGCTTGCCCGCGCCGACGGCGTGCTTCTCATCGGCGGCAAGGATTATCCGCCCTCCTTTTACGGAGAAACGGCACATCCGGCAACGCAGACGACGCGGATGCGCCCCCTTTTCGACCTTGCCTTTGCCCGCGCGGCATTGCAAAGCGATCTTCCGATCCTCGGCATCTGCGCCGGATGCCAGTTACTCAATATCGCACTCGGCGGCAAATTGATCCAGCACCTCGGCAATGCGGAAAAACACACGCAGGGCGCAATGCACGAAGCGACCATTGTGCGCGACGGCTTTTTTCCCCGCGCCGTCGGCAAAAAAGCGGGAGAAAAAATCACGGTCAACAGTTTTCACCATCAGGCGGTCGATCCCGCGTATCCCGGCAGAGGACTGGTCGTGACGGCGACCGCTTTTGACGGAAGCGTCGAAGCGCTGGAAATACCGGGGGCACGGATGGTTGCCGGAGTTCAGTTCCACCCGGAAAGAATGGACGATCTCGCGCCGCTGATTTTTCATCAGCTGATCGCCGAAGCCGCAAAATAGACTATTTTTTCTTTTTCCGCTGAAAATTGGCACCGGGGGCAAAACGCTTTTTACCCTGGGTGCGGTCGCGGCGCAAGAGATCGCGCTGATCGCGGCGTTCGGCAAGCCCCTTGCTGACTTCGATCGGCGTGCCGTCCGGCGCGATCCCGGCGCAGTACATCGCGCATCCCATCGTCATCGCAAGCGGCATGAAATCCTGTACCTGCTGGGGGCTCCAGTGGTATTTTTCGAGGTATTCGTCGACGACTTTCATCTCTTTCGCAGTACTGCCGGGAAAATTGGAAATAAAGTAAGGCACCATATACTGCTCTTTACCGCTTTGACGGTTGACGCGGTCGAAAATCTCCTTGAAGGCATCGAATTCCCCCGGTTCGCCTTTGCGCATCAACTGCAGAACTTTTCCGTCGAGATGCTCGGGCGCGACGCTGATCTGCCCCGAAACGTGATCGCGGATGATCTTTTCCGTCTGGCGCGGCTGTTTCAAGGCGAGATCGAGCCGGACGCCGGAATTGATGAAAACGTGTTTGACGCGCGGGATCTCACGGAGGCGGTCGAGCAAATCCATCAGCGGCTTTTCCTCAATGCCGTAATTGGGGCAGAAATGAGGAAACAAGCAACTGCAGCGTTTGCATTTTTTGCATTTTTCAGTATCGACGGGGTGATGTCCGTAAATGTTGCCAGCCGCACCGCCGATGTCGCTCACCGTCCCGTGAAACCAGGGTTTTTGCGTGAGTTTTTCGACGCTTCGCACGATGCTTGCGCAACTGCGCGAAACCAGATGGTGTCCCTGATGCGCCACGAGTCCGCAAAAGGCGCATCCCCCCGGACAGCCGCGCACGACCTGAATGGAATCCTTGATGACTTCCCACGCCGGGATTTTTTCCTTGTAACTCCAATGGGGAAGTCCGGTAAACGGCAGTTCCGAAACGTGGTCGAAAACTTCCGTCGTCATCGGGACGCGCGGCGGTTCAACGAGCAGAATGCGGCCGTTGGTACGCTGGATCAGACGGCGGCCGTTCCACGGATTCATCTCGGCTTCGATGATTTTCGTTTCGCGCATAATGGCAAGTTTATCCGTGCACATCTCCTCAAAGGAAGGCAGTTCAAGGACATTTTCGCCGACGGCAAATTCCGCACTTTCCCTGCCGCCGAGATAACGGCAGGTCCCTCTGATCCCGGCAAGCGTCCGTCGGTTTTTCAGACGGTCGAAAATTTCCGGCATCGTTTCCTCGCCCAGGCCGTAGCAGAGCAAGTCCGCCTTGGCGTCGACGAGCACCGACGGACGCATTTTGTCCTGCCAGTAATCGTAATGCGCGACGCGGCGCAAACTTGCCTCCACTCCGCCCAATATGACGGGAAGCCCCGGAAATGCCCGCCGCGCCAGTTGCGCGTAGACTACCGTCGCGTGGGGCGGACAAAGCCCCGGTTTGCCGCCGGGCGAATAGAGGTCTTCGCGGCGGAGCCGCCGCCCTGCGGTATAAAGTTTGACCATCGAATCCAGGTTGCCGCTGGCGACGCCGACGCCGAGAAGCGGCCGTCCGAAAGTTTTGAGACTGTCGGGATTTTTCCAGTCCGGCTGGGAAACGATGCCGACGCGGTAGCCTTTGTCGAGCAGTACGCGGGCGATGAGCGACGGTCCGAAACTCGGATGATCGATATAGGCGTCGCCCGTCACGATCAGAATGTCGATCGCATCCCAGTGACGCGCCGCCATCTCCTCACGGGTCATCGGGACAAACGAAAACAGGTCTTTGGAAGACAATTCCGCCATCGCCGCAACACATCCTTTCCCCGCCAAAGCGGACACGCCGTAAACTGCAATATTTTTTCAAAATCAAAAAAAGGGGGCGGTGCCAAACGGTGAAGTTCTGCAACGCCCCTTTTCGAGAAACGCAACGGGATCTACTCGCCCATTTCCTTGAGCGCGGCCTTGCGGCTCAAACGGATCTTGCCGGTCGAATCGATGTCGATCACCTTGACGGTGACAAAGTCACCCTCGTTGCAGATGTCGGTCACCTTGTTGACGCGGTAGTCCGCCATTTCGGAAATGTGGAGCAAACCGTCCAGTCCGGGCAGGATCTCGACGAAAGCGCCGAAATCGCGCACGGTGACGACTTTGCCGCGGTAGATCTTGCCGATCTCCGCTTCCGCCGTCGACGCGAGGACGCGCTCCTTGGCGGCGTTGAGCTGATCGAGATTCGACGCCATGATCTTGACGGTGCCGTCTTCGGCGACGTCGATCGAAGCGCCGGTCTCGTCGGTGATCGCGCGGATATTCTTGCCGCCGGGGCCGATGAGGGCGCCGATCTTTTCCGGATTGATCTTGACGACGTCAAGACGCGGAGCGCGCGGGCTGATCTCGGCGCGCGGTTTGGCGATGCACGCTTCGATCACGTCGAGTATCTTGAGGCGCGCGACGCGGTCGCGCTCCATGCCCTCGCAGAGCAAGTCGATCGGAATCCCGGGCAACTTCAAATCGAGCTGGAATCCGGTGATGCCGTCGCGGGTACCGCAGACTTTGAAGTCCATATCGCCGAAGTGGTCTTCCGCGCCGATGATGTCGGTCAACAGCAACCGTTCGCCGTTATCCCCGGTAACAAGACCGCAGGAAATGCCCGCGACGGGGGCGGTGATCGGCACGCCGGCATCCATCAGCGCGAGCGTCGCGCCGCAGACGCTCGCCATCGAGGTCGAGCCGTTGGAACTCATGATCTCGGAAACACAGCGGATGACGTAGGGAAAATCCTTGGGCACGACTTTGGAAACGGAACGCTCCGCGAGATTGCCGTGACCGATCTCGCGGCGGCCGGGACCGGTGATGCGGCCGACTTCGCCGACGCTGAAATTCGGGAAATTGTAGTGCAGATAAAAGCGTTTGACGCCGAGTCCGGTCGGACTGCCGAGATCGTCGAATTCCTGCGCATCCTTATCGTTGCCGAGCGTGGCGATGACGAGCGCCTGGGTCTCGCCGCGGCTGAAAAGCGCGCTGCCGTGAACGACGGGGAGCACCCCGACTTCGGCGGAAAGCGGACGGATCTCGGTGATCGAGCGGCCGTCGGGACGGAACTGCTTGGTCAAAATGACGTTGCGGGTGACGGTGCGGATGAAATCATCGAAGCCCTTGGCGGTTTCGAGGAGGAAGTCCGCATCGCTCATATCGGCAAATTCGGCGCGGAGTTTTTCACGGGCGTCGGCGAGCAGAGCATTCTGCGCGAGCTGACGGTCTTCCTTGCCGGGAATGGTGCAAACGTTTTCGATGCGGTCGGCGCAGACGGCTTCGAGGCGTTTCTGCAGATTTTCCGGCACCGGGAAAAGTTTGTATTCCTTTTTCGGACGGCCCGCCTTGGCGGCGAGTTCGATCTGGGCGGCGCACTGCTTCTTGATCGCCTCGTTGGCGGCGTACATCGCTTCGCGCATCTGCGCCTCGGTGACGAATTCCGCCTCGCCCTCGATCATGATCACCTTGTCGGGACTGCCGGCGTAGATGAGGTCGAGTTTGCTGTTTTCCATCTCGGCACGGGTCGGGTTGATGACGTATTTGCCGTCGACCAGACCGACGCGGACCGCGCCGATGGGTCCCTGGAAAGGCATATCCGAAAGCATCAGACAGACGGAAGCGCCGAGCATCGCGAGCACGTCCGGCTCGTTGACGCCGTCGGCGGAAAGCAACGTCGCGCAGACCTGAACTTCATCGAAAAAGCCTTTCGGGAAAAGCGGGCGGATCGGACGGTCGATCATACGGCAGGTGAGGATCTCCTTGGTCGAAGGACGGCCTTCGCGCTTGATGTAGCCGCCGGGGAATTTGCCTGCGGCGCTGTACTTTTCGCGGTAATCGACCTGCAACGGGAAAAAGTCGGAACCTTCGCGCGGAGCGCCGCTGCACGCGGTGACGAGCACGATGGTGTCGCCGAGGCGCACGAGCGCGGCGCCGTTGGCGAGTTTGGCGACCTTGCCGCTGGAAATTTCCATCGTGCGGTCGCCGTCGAACTGAAAGATCACTTTTTCTTCAGCCATTTTGATTTGAACCCTTTCATTTTGTTTCTGGTTTTTATGGATAAAACTTTTTGACAGTCGTTGCAAGCGGGAGTTTCGCGCGGAATCCCGGTATCAACCGCCGAATGAACCGGCAACTGATAGCGTCCGAATTCCACGACCACGCGCCCGTCGGATGGCTGCGGCACAAAAAGCCTTATACCACGGTTGAATAATAATATACACGCGCAAAAGCGTTTTTACAAGTCCAAAAGCACCTTAAAGCGCGATAACTTGCGCTTCGGGGTGCTGATGGCGGAACCAGGTGCGCTGACGGCGCGCATACTGACAGGTCGACGTGACGATGTTTTCCAGAAGTTTTCCGCGATCATATTTCCCGTCGAGAAATTCGCCGATCGCGCGGTAGCCGATCGCCTGATGCGCCGTCGGCGTATCAAGAAGTCCTTGAGAAAGAGCAACTTGCGCTTCCTCTATCCATCCTGATGCCAACATCTTTTTTGCCCGGACTTCAATCCGTCGGCGCAACGTTTCCGGCGGCATTTCCAGACGGTAGGCTTCCGCATCGTAACGCAAAGCCCCCTGCCCCCGTTGAAGTTCGAGGATCGACTTGCCGGAAAGAAGCCGCACTTCCAGTGCGCGGATCAGTTTCCGGCGGCAATGTCTCCACTTTTCAAGCCCTTGTGGATCAAGGGTTTCCATTTCTTTCACAAGCAGAGGACACCCGGCGTCGGAATCGTATTTTTCATCCAGTTCCCGGCGCAATCCGGCGTCGCCGGGCAGATCGTCCAGACCGCGCAGAAGCGCTTTGAGATAGAATCCTGTCCCGCCGCAGAGGATCGGCAATTTCCCTCTTGCGGCAACACCGGAGATCGCGGCATCGGCGAGTTCACAGTAGCGGAAGACGTCGATCTTTTCCCCGATCGGGAAACATCCGACAAGATGATGAGGCACTTCAAGTCTTTCATTTGCAGACGGTTGCGCCGTACCGATCTCCAATCCCCGGTAAAGTTGCATCGAGTCGGCGGAAATGATCTCTCCGCCGCGCTCTTTTGCCATTTTCAACGCCATTTCGCTTTTGCCGGAAGCGGTCGGTCCCATGATGACGACGATTTTCACGGGCGGGTATCCTCCAGCAGAAAACGCAATTCCTCAAGCGAAAGATCGGTGCTTCCCGGCGCTTCGACCAGTTGATCGAAAAGTTTGCGCTTGCGTCCCTGCAATTCCAGAATTTTTTCCTCGACCGAGTCGCGGACGACGAGTTTGACCGTCGTCACGCACCGCGTCTGACCGATGCGGTGCGTCCGGTCGGCGGCCTGCAACTCGACGGCGGGATTCCACCACGGGTCGTAGATGATGACGCGGTCGGCGGAAGTAAGATTCAGCCCCGTACCGCCCGCCTTGAGACTTAAAAGAAAAAGCGGGATGTCGGGATCGTTGTTGAAACGGTCGACGTGCTGTTGCCGTTTCGTCGTCGCGCCGTCGAGGTACTCAAAGCGGATGTTTTCCGCCTCAAGCGCGGGGATGAGCGACTGCAAAAGCGTCGTGAACTGGCTGAAAAGCAAGACTTTGTGACGGCTGTCAAAATTTTCGTGAAGCAATTCCGTCAGCAGTTCCTGCTTGGCGGAAGAAACGTTTTTGCCGCTGCCGTCGGGCAACAATGCGGGGTTACAGCACACCTGACGCAGACGCAACAATGTGGTGAAGATCGCCGCATTGCCGCGGGCGTCGCCTTTTTTGCATTGCGCGAGGACGCGCCGCCCCTCGGCAAGCACGGTATCGTAAAGTTTTTTCTGATCGGGTGCAAATTCGCAGTAGAGCGTCAATTCGCTCTTTTGCGGCAGATCGGCGGCGACTTCCGCTTTGGTGCGCCGTTTGCAGAAAGGCTTGACGCGCAATGCGAGATCCGCGCTCAACTCTTCATTCGTCGCAAGATCGGCGTAACGACGGCGGAATTCCGGCAAAGTGCCGAGCATCCCCGGCTGAAGGAAATCCATCACGCTCCACAAATCCTCCGGCGAATTTTCCAGCGGCGTACCGGTCAGGACGATCCGGTGACGGCCTTTCAGATGCTTGCAGTTTTTCGCATTCCCGGAACCGGGATTTTTGATATGCTGCGCTTCGTCGAGGACGATGTATTCAAACTGCGTTTTTGCCAATTCCTCGCGGCTCAAACGCGCCGCCGCATACGAGAGGATCAGCAAATTGCAACGCAGTTTTTTCTTGAGCAACGCGCCGCGTTCCGCACCGAGCGGAGCGGCGACGGTGAGATCGGGGACGAAACGGTGCGCTTCGCGCTCCCAGTTGACGACGAGCGATGCGGGGCAGACGATCAGCGCCGGAGCGCCGCCGCGCTTGAGCCGCGAAGCGAGCAAAGCGAGCAGTTGCACCGTTTTGCCGAGCCCCATCTCGTCGGCGAGCAAAGGATTGTAATTGCGGTCGCACATCCATTGGAGAAAACCGACGCCCTCTTTCTGGTAGTCGCGCAATTCCCCCTGAAAACGGAAATCCGGCGCGGCGGCGACCACCGGCACGTCGTTCGCCAGCAGCGATGCGGGCAACGCACCGGGAATTTCGCGCGCCAATGCGAGGAAATAGTCGAAATGGCAGCGCGGCAATTCAAACGTCTGCGCGAAGTCGTTGCGGTCGCGCATCACCGACGGCAACGCGCGGAAAAGTCTCCCGGCGGCATCGCCGATGCGCAGGATCTGTCCGCGCTCCGAAACGACGTAATCCCCGTGGACTGCGGCGCAGTCGGCGATCTCCCGCCAGATCAGTTTTTCGCCATCGCCAAGAATGTCGTAATGCCAAATACAACTGTCTTCAAGTTCTTTTTGAAGCGAGAAACGGATCTGCATATCCGGAACTCCTCCGCCGCCGCGGCAAAGTTTGCCGAGCGTCGCACCGAGCGCGATCTGCGGATAGCGCGCAAGGTAGTCCGGCAGGACGTGATCGAGGAAAAATCCCGCCTGCCCCCACTGGGCGGAGCAATCCAATTTCGCCTCGTTGCCGACGAACTGGAAGCCGAAAAGTTCGAGCGCCGTTTCAAACTGATTTTCCAGTTCGCGGTCGCGTTTGTAGAAAAATTTGCCGTTCCTTCCGAGCGAGCCCGAGTGCATCGGCAACAACTGATCGTCGTAGAGATAACGCACCTGAAGCAACAGCGCGCCGTCGGCGATTTTGCCGTCGAGCAAGATCTGCGGCGGCACGATTTTCGGCTCCGGAGAACGCATCGCAATGACGGGAAAGGGAAAGTGCTCAAGATACTCCTCGCGCGTCGTATTTTCGGGGACGCGGTGCACTCCCGAGCGGAAAAAATTGCGTAAAAAGGTGATCTCGCAGGTCGCCGGGACGAAAAAGTATTCCCCGTCGCGGCCGAGCCAGCACCCGGCGCGCCCCGCGACGACTTTGACGCTGCCGGCGGCGACCGCCGCGCCGCCGACCATAAAGCCGGGATAAAGCGTCGCTCCCGAAGTCAGCAGTACCGGCATCGCGTGTTCGCCGTGAACGACCAGCGCCTTGCCCGCCTTGAAAAAGCGGGGGAAGTCGATCAGCGTATGAAAAAATTCCGCCGTCGCTTCGGCGTCGAGCGTCACGTGACCGCCGCACACCTCGCCGTTGACCGCGAGGAAGCGGATGATCTGCTGCTCCTGAAGCGAAAAGTTTTCATAGCGGAGCGAAACGCTTAAATTTTTATCGAAATAAAGTTTGCGCAAGTTGTTGAGATTGCCCAGATATTTGCGGTTTCCTTCGCCGTAGAGCGCAACGGCGAGCGTGACGTTTTCCCACTTGCTCGGCACGTGCGGAAAATTGCTGTACGCTTCGATTTCCAGATACGCCTTGGGCAGGCGGCAACGTGCGGCGAGTTTGGAAAAATCCTCCTGTTTCATCCCGGCGTAATAGGTCGGCGGCGGTTCATCGACGAGGCGGCGGCGCGCGGCAATGCTCCCCGCGTACAATACGAGGGCGGCGCCGTGACTGCAAAGCGGCATTTCGTCGCGGCAACTGCAAACGGATCTTGCTTCCTCTCCTGTCTCGACCGCCGTTTCGACCGGAGCGCCGGACAAATTGGCAAAACGGCCGCAGAGGCGGTTTTCCTGATCGCGCCAGGCTCCGAGCAGAAGATGATTTTTCAACAGTTGCTTCGCCGCCTTGAGATTCGCCTCGCCGCACCGGGAGATCAACCGTTCTTCAAAACTTGATTTCATAATATTTTCCGCAAAAAATCAACAATGCAATTTATTAACATAGCACAACTGTCGGGATTTTTCCAAACAGGAATTGAAAAAATCGCGCGCGCAAAGTATATTTAAACAAAGGATGCACCAGGATTTTATTTTTTTGAGGTAACGCAATGATCCGTCATTCCGATCAATACCGGCTCGACCTCCGCGAAGAAATGCGCGGCGGCAACGGCACCGTCAAAATCGAGCACTTGTGGGAGCCCGGCAAGGAAATGCTTTCGGCGACGCGCATGTGCAGTCGCATCACGCTTGCTCCCGGCAACTCGATCGGATTTCACCGTCACGATCAGGAGGAGGAGATCTTTTTCATCCTTTCCGGCACCGCCGAAGCCGATGACGACGGCAAGAAGGGGATCCTCCGCGCGGGCGACACGCTTCTTACGGGAAACGGCGCGGGACACGCGATCAGAAACGCCGGAAGCGACGACCTTGTCCTTTTGGCTTTCATCGGCAAATATCCGGAGAAATAAGCGATGATTTCCGATTCCTTGCTGACGACGCTTGCCCGGGAATACGGGACGCCGCTTTTTGTCTACGACGCCGACCGCATCGCGGAGCGTTACCGCGATCTTTTTACTTTCATCCCCTGCGACCGCCTCAAGATCCAGTACGCGCTCAAGGCGAATTACCAGATCGGCATTTTGCAAACGCTCCTCGCGCAGGGCGCCGGCATCGACGCCGTCAGCCCCGCCGAAGTCGAACTCGCTCTGCGCCTCGGCTTCCCCAAAGAGCGCATCATCTACACCGCCAACAATATGTCCGACGCCGGATTTGAAAAAGTGCGGCGGACCGGAGTCTTGATGAATATCGGTTCGCTTTCGCGGTTGCGCAAGATCGCCCGCGACCACAAGGGGATGAAACTTTGTCTGCGTTTCAACCCCGATGTCTGCGACGGCGACAGCGTCCATACGATGACGGCGGGCGCGCTGACGAAATTCGGCATTCTGCTCGACGACCTCGAGGAAGTCAAATCGCTCGTAAAAGCGGGTGATCTTCACATCGTCGGGTTGCACGAGCACACGGGCAGCGGTCTTCAGCACGCGGAATCGGTTTACGCCGCGATGGACAAACTGATGGCGATCGCGACGCGGGAAAACTTCCCCGAACTCGAAATGCTCGATTTCGGCGGCGGTTTCAAAGTGCCCTACAAGCCGGACGAAGCGGAGATCGATTATGTCGCAATGGGCAAAGTCATCGCGGAAAAATTCGCGCGTTTCTGCGAAAATTACGGCAGAAAACTGGATCTGCTCTTTGAACCGGGCAAATTCCTCGTCGCGCAGTCGGGGCACCTCGTCGTCGAAGTCAACACCATCAAGCACAACCGCGAACGGTTGATCGCGGGATGCGATTCCGGATTTCCACAGCTCATCCGCCCGATGCTCTACGGAGCGTATCACCAAATCGACAATCTTTCCAATCCCGGCGGGAAAAAATATTGTTACGACGTCTGCGGCAACATCTGCGAAACCGGCGACCGCTTCGCCGAACAGCGCGAAGTGCCGGAGATCCGCGAATACGACCTTTTGGCGATCCGCAACGCGGGCGCCTACTGTTACTCGATGGGCGGGGTCTACAATCTGCGCCCGATGCCGACGGAAGTCGTCGTTTCCGGCGGCGAAGTGATCGCAAAACGCAAACGCCTGAGCGATGCCGAACTTGTCGATCAGATTTTGAAGGAGAGCCGATAAATGATTTGCGCCGTTTTGAATCCCGAACCGGACGGCATCGCGTTGACCGTTCTCAAGGATGACGCCCTTCTCATTGATGCCCGTACCGAAATGTACGGCAGAGAAGCCGCCGCATTGCCCGATTTCATCATAACTGCCCTTGCTGAAAATGCGCTGACGCTTGATGACGTCGATCAGTGGAGCGTCGGCTCCGGTCCCGGAAGTTTCACCGCGCTCCGCATGGTCGCCGCGCTCGTTTCCGGCTGGTGTTTCGGCAAAAAGAACGTCGTCTGCCGGGGAGTCCCGGGCGCGGTCGCCCTCGCTTGCGGTGCGCCTCAAAGCGACCGCATCGGCGCGCTCTACGACGGCCGCAACCATGAATTGCTTTATTTCGGCTTGAAACGCGAAAACGGCGCCGCCGTCCCGACGGGCGAAACGCACGTTCTCAACGCCGGAGAAGCCGCAAGTTTTTTCGCCGGACGCAAGGATGAAGTTTTCGTCTGCCATACGCACGATCTGGAGGCGGTCAAGGCGATCCTGCCGAAAAACGTCGGCGTCGTCCCCGTCGCCAAAGCCGACACCGCCGCACTGGCGCGCAACACAAGCATCGCGTTTGACAACGATCTTACCAAATTGGTCTATATCCGCCCCGCAGTCTACACCCATCTTAAATAAAAGGAAGTGCTGATCATGAGCGAAATTCACCTGACGAGGCCCGACTGGGATCACTATTTCATGGACATCGCCCACGTTGCTGCGGCGCGCAGCAACTGCTCGCGCCGTCAGGTGGCGGCGGTGCTGGTGCGCGACCGCCGGATCATTTCGACCGGCTACAACGGCACGCCGCGCGGCATCCGCAACTGCTGTGACGGAGGTTGTCCGCGCTGCAACTCCGATACGCCCTCGGGGCACGATCTTTCCGCGTGTCTTTGCAGTCACGCCGAAGAAAACGCGATCGTTCAGGCGGCTTATCACGGCATCGCGGTCAAGGGCTCGACGATCTACACGACTTTCAGTCCCTGCCTGCAATGCGCCAAAATGATCATCAACGCCGGGATCGTCGAAGTGGTCTATCATCAGCACTATTCGATCGACGACGTGTCGATGAGACTCCTTGACGAAGCGGGCATCATCGTCCGCGGGATGGAGGAATAATATGCCGGACGTCCTGTCGCTCGACGAAGCCGTCGCCTACCGTCATCAACTCAAGGCGCAGGGCAAAACGCTCGTCGTCACCAACGGCTGTTTCGACATTTTGCACCGCGGTCACGCAAGTTACCTTGCCGAAGCGCGCAAACTCGGCGACGCGCTCCTCGTGCTGGTCAATTCCGACGCTTCCGTGCGCGCGCTCAAAGGTCCCTCGCGTCCCGTCAATGCGGAAAACGACCGCGCCTATTTGCTCACCCAGCTCAAGGCGGTCGACAAAGCGGTGATTTTCGACGACAGCCGCTGTGACAAAGAACTTGACGCGCTCGCGCCCGACGTCTACGCCAAAGCGGGGGATTACACGCTGGAAAAACTCGACGCTTCCGAGCGCGCCGCATTGGAAAAAAATCAGGTCAAAATCGTTTTCATGCCCTTTGTCGGCGGCTTTTCCACGACAAAGGTCATCGAAAAGATGAAAAGGTAAAACGTGTTTTACGCCATTGATTTTTTGCCGCCGTTTTCGGTAGCGGAGGAAGCCGCCCGCGCCGGAAACGTCCCCGTTTCCGCTCTGAAAAATCTGAAAAATCTCTACGAAAAAATCGCAACTGACGCCAAACTTGCCGCCCTCACCGTCGAATGCTGTAACGCCATTTCCTGCGGCAGGGGCAAAACCGACTGCGGCAAGGCGTATTTTTCCCCGGTGGATCTGAAGCGTTTTCACACGCTGCTCATTTTTCTTTCGTATCCGGCGGCAAAGGCGAATTTCGCCCGCGCGCAGTATGCTCAAAGCGACTTTGAGGAAATCTGGCGCGATCTCGGTCACTGGGCGCAATTCTACCTTGACCTTTACGGTGAAGTGCGCTTTGACGACAACGTTTTCGGCTGGTATTTCCATCACGTTGCGGCGCAACTTGTTCAATTGGGGAGATTGCAGTTTCAACTGCCCGATTTCTATCAGGGGGATGTTGACTTGTCACCCTATGTCGCAAAGGGCGATCCCGTCATTGATCTGCACATCTACGCGGGGGAACCGCTTACGCCGGAAGGTTGCCGGGAATCGTTGCATCGGCTTCAACTCTGGCTCAAGCGTTACCAGAAAACTTACGATTACCGCGCCGTCATCAGCGATTCCTGGATCTTCGACCCCGCATTGGATCAATTCCTGCCGCAAAAAAGCAACATCCGCGAAATTTGGAAACTCGGGAAACTGATCCCGACGCATCACGAATCGGACGTTTTATGGCGCATTTTTGCCGGACGCGATCCCGAAAGCGTCACCCCCAAAAATCATCTTCAGCAAAAAATATGGGATTTCTACCGCGACGGTGGCAAACTTCACTACGGCTACCTTGTCATTCCCCGCAAGGATGCGGAAAACTTCTAATCAAAATAAAGCGGCACAAACTCGAAATTTTCGCCGTCAAACAATCCTCTGTCGGTCAATTTCAGACTGGGAATGACGGGTAATGCGAGAAAAGAGAGCGCCGTCAACGGTTCCGGCAAGGTGATGCCGAGGTGCTTCTTTGCCGCAAATTTCAAAGCGCGATCCTGCGCCGCGACGACTTCCGCCGGCTGCGTACTCATCAAGCCTCCGACGGCAAGGGGCATCTCCGCGAGAATTTCACCGTCGAGCACGGCGACGGCTCCGCCGCCCATTTCACGCAGGGTCGCGGCGGCGAAACGCATCGACGCGTCGTCTTTGCCCAATATCAGCAGATTATGGGAGTCGTGGGCGATCGTCGTCGCGAAGGCGCCGCGCACGATCCCCGTGCCGGAAACGTAGCCGTAACCGATATTGCCGTTTTTGCCGTGCCGCTCGATGACGGCGAGCCGGGCGATGCCGCCCGAAGCAATTTCCGCAACGGGGACGATACGGTGCTCCGTCACAATTTGACCGGGGACGACGCCGATCACGCGCACATTGCCTTTTTCGGGCGGCAACGGGAAAGCGAATTTTTTCAGATCCGGCAGTTTAACGGAATTTTCGACCATTTTTCACCACCTTGACGATCTCGAAATCGCGAGTTTCATCGAGCAATACGTAAGTCGTTTCGTCGTTCGGCAAACGGAAATAACGCCGCGGATTGTCGCAGGCGATCTTGAGCGCAAGAGCCGTATCCATACCGAGTTTGACCGCAAGTTTCACACAATGCAGAATATCTCCACCGTCAAGGAGATCGGCGGCGGAAATATCATCGGCGCAAAAGCAGAAAAAATCAGCGTTTTCCCGCGTGACGGCGCCGATCGTTTCCGTAAGATTTTTCGCCGCCGAGCCTTCGCGCAAAAAAACCGTCTGACCGCAGGAAACTTTTTCCAATGCTTCCTCGCGCGTCAAACTTTCGTGGTCGGAGGTGATGCCCGTTGCGGCGTAACGGTGCAACGCCTCGCCGCTTCCCCCCGGGAAATGCCCCTCGATGATCTTGTGACGGCTTTTTGCCGCGTTGATTTTGGCGAGGACTTCCAAATCGCCGTCGAGGACGCCGGGGACATTCATCAATTCGCCGAGTCCGATCAACTCCGGATAGCGGTCGAAAAGTTCCGCCGTATCCTTTGCCGTCAACACCGCGCCCGAAGTCTCAAATCCGGTCGCCGGAATGCAACTGGGCAATTCAAAATAAAGATCGCAAGGCGATTTTTTGGCGTTTTCGAGCATAAAGCGCAATCCCGCTTCGCCGGAAACGTTGACGATCTCGTGCGGATCGCAAATTGCCGCCGTCGTGCCGTGCCGGAGCAACAGTTTGCCGAATTCCTCCGGCAAAAGGTGGGAAGACTCGATATGGACGTGCGCGTCGACGAAACCGGGAATTCTGATCATGGGGAAACTTCTACTTTACCGCGGCGAAAAAACCGGGGATCGCCGCCGCCAGTTTTTCCAGCGCGACGGAAAGATTTTTCAGATACTGCTCCGTCGTCGAAGCGCTTCCGGCGACGTCGGAGACCCCTTTGAGCGAATAGCAGGGAACTTGCGCGCGCAATGCCACGTGGGCAATGGCGCCGCCTTCCATATCGCGCAATGTAGCGCCGATTACCGAAGTAAGCAATTTGAAATCATCCGCATCGTCGTTGAAACGGTCGCCGGTACCGAGGATCGCGGAGGGGAATTTTCCCGTCACGGCAAGCGGCAACTCCGGCGTCTGATATTCATTGAGCGTCCCCATCGGGGTATGATTGAGTTGCGTCAAGTCAAAATCGTACTGCACCGCCGCTTTGACTTCGTAAAGTTCGGCGACGCACATCGACTTTTGCAAACCTCCGGCGACTCCGGCGTTGAGGAGGATTTTTGCGTCAAAGAGTGAGAGCGCAAGTTGCGCCGCCGCCGCCGCGTTGCTTTTGCCGATACCGGAAACGACAACGGCGCACATTTCGTCATTCAGTTTGCCCGTCACGACCCGATGTCCCCAGCGCGTCGTTTCGGCAATATCGGAAAGATGGCGCGTCACCGTTTCGGCTTCGCAATCCATCGCGACCACAAACACTTTATCGATTTTTTGCATACAGGGATCTCCTTCTGCGCCATACTATACTCAATACCGGGCGTTTTTTCAAGCCGGGATCGTTGACTTTACCCGATTTCTTATATATAGTATAAGGATGACAAAGCAAGGAGTTCTTTATCTATGACGAAATACACCCGTTATCAGGAAATTTTCCTCTGGGAAAAAGAGGTGCCTTTATCCACCGCCGCCGAAACAAAATCATCCGGGCATTTTATGCCGGGAAACGACGGCATCGAGCGTCTGACCGATGTCGATCGTCCCTCGATCACTTTTTATCCCGTCAGCGGCAAAGGCCCCCATCCGGCGGTACTGGTCGCACCGGGCGGCGGTTATCAGTTTCTCGCGTGGAATCACGAGGGATGCGACATCGCAGGTTTTTTCAACGCGATCGGCTTTTCCGCATTCGTCCTCAAATACCGCGTCCCCGACTGCCGCAAAATGGCGCACGCCGACGCGGTACGCGCGCTCCGGCTGATCCGCGCCGAAGCGGCGGGATTCAACGTCGATCCCGCGCGGCTCGGGATGCTCGGCTTTTCAGCGGGGGCGCATTTGACGGCGACGGCGGCATCTTCCGTTGATGCTCAACCTTACGCGCCGCAGGATGAGATCGACCGCTTCTGCGGCAAACCCGATTTCACGGCGTTGATCTACCCCGCCTACCTCACGGAAAATCCGCTTGCGCTGAAAGACGAATTCAAAATCGACGACTCGACGCCGCCCGCTTTTTTGCTTCAGGCGGAAAACGACCCCATTCAAGTTGAAAATGCGCTCGCTTACTTTTACGCGATGAAGCAAGCCGGTCGTCCGGCGGAGTTGCATTGCTACGCCGACGGCGGTCACGGTTACGGCTTGCTCCGCACCGGCAATGCCGTTTCCGGCTGGGGAAACCTCGCCGCGCGCTGGTTCCGGGAAATGGCGCATCTGCAATAAGTTGCCCGTCTTTTACCGATGACCGACGAATTACGGCAGAAATTCGATGACGCGTGGCGCACTTTGCGCCGCCGCGACCAGTTGCGCCTCGCCGCCGGACGCGAAAAACTGCTGAACTGGGAAAAAGAAGGCAACGGCGCCCTTCACGCCGCCGAAGTGAATGCGTTTTTAGCGCGATTTGCTTCCGCCGCCGAATCGAGCATCGCCGCCAAAGCCGACGCGCTTCAATTTGAATTTCCCGACGAACTTCCGATCTCGCCATTGATTCCCGAAATCGTCGGATCGCTCAAAAAAAATCCCGTCACCATCGTCTGCGGTTCAACGGGCAGCGGCAAGACCACCCAGCTCCCCAAAGCCGCGCTCGCGGCGGGACTGGGACGCAACGGATTGATCGGTTGCACGCAACCGCGCCGCATCGCCGCGACCGCCCTCGCCTGCCGCCTTGCCGAAGAACTTCACGTCGAGTGCGGCAAAGAAGTCGGCATCAAGATCCGCTTCGACAACCGCACGGACAAAAGCACCGTCGTCAAATTCATGACCGACGGGATCCTGCTCGCCGAGAGCCGTTCCGACCGCAATCTCGACGATTACAGTTGCATCATCCTCGACGAAGCGCACGAGCGGAGCCTCAACATCGATTTTCTCCTCGGCTGTTTCAAGACCATTTTGACACATCGCCGCGATTTGCGCATCGTCATCTCGTCGGCGACGCTCGAATCGAAGCGCATTTCGGAATTTTTCGACAACGCTCCCGTCTTTGAGATCCCCGGCGGCTTGCACCCGATCGAAGATTGCTATTTCCCCGAACTCGCCGAGATCGAACTGCCGCAGGCGGTCGCGCGCGCCGTCGATTTCGCAAGCGGCATCGACCCGCGCGGCGACGCCCTCGTTTTCCTGCCCGGCGAACGCGAAATACGCGACACGATGGAAGTTCTGAAAAAGGGAAATCTGCGTCAGACGGAGATCCTGCCGCTTTACGGGCGGCTGACGTCGGATGAGCAGCAGAAAATTTTTCACCGCGGAAATTTGCGGCGGATCGTCCTCACGACCAACGTCGCCGAAACCTCGCTGACGATCCCCGGCATCCGCTTCGTCATCGATTCCGGACTGGTGCGCCTCAGCCGTTACAATCCGCGGTTGCGATTGCAGGAACTGCGCGTCGAATTCGCTTCGCAGGCGGCGATCCGTCAGCGGCGCGGACGGTGCGGGCGCGTTTCCGACGGCGTGTGCCTCCACCTCTACGGCGAAGAAGCGTTGAAACAAGCCCCGGAGTACACCGCGCCCGAAATTCAGCGCGCCAGTCTTGCGGGCGTCATTCTGCAAATGGCGGAATTGCGTTTGCCCGACATCGAAAACTTCCCCTTTCTCGACCCGCCGGGCGCGGCATTGATCAAAGAGGGACGCACGACGCTGACGGATCTGCGCGCGATGACGCCCGATCTCAAGATCACGCCGCTCGGGCACGAGTTGGCGAAACTGCCCGTCGACCCCCATCTGGGGAAACTTCTCATCGACGCCCGCAAGGTCGGCGAGATCCCGGTGATGGCGGTCATCGCCGCGGGATTGAGTCTGCCCGATCCGGCGGAGCGTCCCTTTGAGGAAGCGAAAAAAGCGGACGAGTGTCACCGCAAGTTCAGCCACGAGAAATCCGATTTTCTCGGCATGGTCAAACTCTGGCGCGCCTTTCACGACGGCGAAAACCGTCCGGCAAACGAAACGCTCCGCAATTTCTGTAAAAAGAATTTCTACAACTTCCGCCGTTTGCGCGAATGGCGCGCGCTCGTCGGCGATCTGCTTGAAATCTTTGCCCCCGGCAAGGAAAAGATCACCGAATCCGAAACGCGCGACACCGATTTGAAGTACGACCTCATCCACAAACTCCTTCTCGGCGCGATGCCGCGGCGGCTTGCCGTTTACGACCCGGAGCAGAAAAATTATTTTGATATGAATGGCAAACGCTTTACGGTTTTCCCCGGTTCGGGACTGGCGCGGTGCAAAACGCCGCCGCCCTGGCTTCTCGTCCTCACGCTGATGGAAACCAGCCGCGTCTGGGCGCGGTGCGTCGCCGAAGCGAAACCGCAATATCTGGTCGAAGTCGCGCCGCAACTTTGCCGCATGCAGTACGATCAAGTCCGCTTCGAAGCGGAGCGCGGCTATGTGACGGCGCGCGAACGCATCACGGCGGGCGCGTTGCCGATCCATCCCGGCCGCCGCCGTCATTACGGCTCCGTCGATCCCGAAAAGGCGCGCGAAGTCTTTCTCGCCGACGGCATCGCCCGGGGACTTGCCCGGTCGCGGACGTGCCTTTGGATCGACCGTTTCAATGAGATGCGCAAAAAAATCGAAAATCTTGAGATCCGTATGCGCTGTCCCGGACATCTGCTTGACGAAGAGGCGATCACCGCCTTTTTCCGGGAAAATCTGCCTCCTGACATCATCAGCGTCGACGCGGCGGAAAAGCGTTTTCAAAAAGACCGTCGCGACTACGCACCGCCCGAAGATGTCCTGATCGCGGGAAATGAGGATATTTCCGATGACTTGCGGCGTTTCCCCTCGCATTGGACGGCGGGCGGCGTCAAGATGGCGCTTCACTACGAATTTGCCCCCGGCGAAGAAAACGACGGGGTCACGGCGCTCGTCAGGGAGCGTGAATTGGAGCAGTTGCCCGTGGATTTCGGCGAGTGGAATGTCCCCGGCTATCTCGCGTGGAAAGTCGAATTTCTCCTCAAAAAACTCCCGCGCGAGGAAAGGCGCAAAATCTCCCCCCTTGCCGGATGTGCCGCTTCCTTTGCCGACGGCGTCCTCGACGGCTCCATTTTCACCGACCGCGATCTCGCCGGTGCGCTCGCGGAATATCTCGCAGGATACTGCAATGTCCATGTTTCCGCATCGCTCTTTGACGGCGTCGAATTGCCGGATTTTACGCAACTCAAACTTGCCGTCACCGATTCCCGCCAACGGGTGTTGAAAATCCTCACCGAAGTTCCGGCATCGGCGCGCGGGGCGTCGCGCCTTGCGATCCGCCGCAACGGCAACGTTGACACAGGACCGTGGGAATTTCTGCCGTCCGACCTTGAGATCCCCGGAACAGTCACGCTCCGGCCCTCCGGCAAAATCGTCTATCCCGCGCTCGTCGTCGACGATGACGGACATTTTTCCCGGGCGGACTTCCTCGACGAGAGCGAAGCGAAATACCGCCACCGGCTCGCGATCCTCGCGCTCTACCGCAAAAAGTTTTCCCAGCAAGTCACTTATCTCGAACGCAAAGTCACCTTTGCCAACGAGATCGTGATGACGCTCTTTCTCGATTACGAAGAGTGGCGGCACGATCTTGCCGACCTCGCCATTCTCGCCGCGCTTGAAGCCGCGCCGGAAACGCTGCGCGACGCTTCAGCGATCGAACGCGCGCTCTCTTCGGCTTCGCAGAATTTCGGCAGGGCTTTCGATTCCGTCACGGACAAGGTGAAAAAATTCTATTTCCTCTTTGAAGCGGCGAAAAATCTCGCCAAGCGGTTGAAAAAGGATACCTGGAGCCGCGACGACGTCGATTACGAATTGATTTTTCTCGCCCGCGACGGCTTCCTGCGCGCGCCCGAAATCTTCTACGAATCGGAACGATTTCTGAAAGCCCTCCGGCAACGGCTCGACCGTGCGGTCAGCGCGCCGCTTGACCGCGACGGGCAAAAGGGCGAAGCGATCGCCCCCTACATCGAGCGTTTTCAGCTTGCCGCATCGGAATACACGCTCGAAGACCACGGGCATCTCGCTGATTTTTATTTGCTTCTCGCCGAAGCCCGCATTGCCTGTTTCGCGCCCGAGATCGGCGTCAAAATCAAGTCGGCGGCCGCCAGACTTCCGGAAGCGTGGCAGTCGTTGAGATTGAGTTGACAAAAAAATTCCCCGTTTTTCGCGCCGGAAATTTGCATTTTTTCCGAAGTGGTAGTATATTGGCGATCATCCGTTGAAATGAACTCAAAACAATAACAGGAGTAAGATATGTCTTGGATTGATTGGCTCATCACGTTGATTCCCACCGCATTTGTGATGTATCTGGGCTTTCACAGCCGCAAATACATCGTCGGCGTTTCCGACTACCTCGTCGCGGGGCGGCTCGGCAGACGCTATATGCTGACCACCGCCGACACCGTAGCGGCGCTGGGACTTGTGACCGTCGTCATGTACGTCGAAGTTTATTACAAAAGCGGATTTTCACTGGCGTTCTTTCAGACGCTGCTGTTGCCGGTCACGGTTATCCTGGGCTTGATCGGCTTCATGACTTACCGTTTCCGCGAGACCCGCGCGATGAGTATCGGGCAATTCATCGAAATGCGCTACAACCGCAGTCTGCGCGTCTTTGCGAGCATTTTGCGCGTCATCGCCGATATTCTCGCCAACGTCATCATGCCCGCGATCGCCGCGCGCTTTTTCATCGCGTACTTGAATCTGCCGATCAAGACCTGCATTTTCGGTTATCAGATCGACACCTTTCTCATCGTCGTACTGGTCACGCTGGCACTGGCGATCAGTCTGATCCTCGCCGGCGGAACTCTTTCCATCACCGTCACCAACACGGTGCAGTGCGTCATCATCATGCCGCTGTTGTTGACTTTCATCATCTTCATTCTCTGCAAATTCAACTGGAGCCACGAAGTCGCTCCGGTGCTGATGGACCGGGTCGAGGGGGAAAGTTTCCTCAATCCTTTCGACGTTTCCAAACTGCGCGATTTCAACCTTTTCACTTTGTTGCTCTTTCCGATCATTCAGCAGTTCCTGCACCGCGTCAGCGGTATGACCGGCTCCGCCAACAGCGCCATCAGCGCGCACGAGGGTAAAATGGGCTCCATCCTCGCGGCGTGGAGCAACGCTTTCACCGTCATTTTCTACGTCGTCATCGCGCTCGGCGTCATCGTCATCATGAACCACAAAAACTTCGCCGACGACGCCAAGGAGATCCGCACCAACATCACCTACAAGATCACCGAAGAACTCGCCTCTCCGCAGGAGCGCGCGATGATCGATGAAAAAGTCAAAAACCTGCCTCCCAACATCCACGAGATCGGCAAGGATGCGCCGCTTTCCAACCGGAACACCCTGGACGACAAAGTTTTCGCGGAAGCGGAGAGCGTTTTCGGCAAGGATGCGGTCGGCAGCAGCAAGACGAAGCAGTTCCAGACGCTTTTCCGTCAGATGATGCTGCCCTTCGCGATGCGCAAAATGCTCCCCGTCGGTCTGATCGGACTTTTCTGTTTGATGATCGTCCTTTTCATCATCTCGACCGACGATCAGCGCATTTACGGCTCCGTCACCACCTTTGTACAGGACTGTATCGTCCCGTTTGTCAGCGTGGAAAAACTCACTCCCGAACGGCACATCAAACTCATCAAGATCTTCGCCGTCGTGGTCGGATTAGTCTACCTCGTCGCCTCTTACTATATGTCGCAGCTGGACTACATCAAAATGTTCGTCGACGGCGTTTTCGGCATCTGGCTTTCCGGTTGCGGACCGATGTTCCTTTTCGGCTTCTACAGCCGTTTCGGTACGGCGGCGGGCGCGTGGGTGTCGCTGGCGACCGGCTCGCTGTTGAGTTTTCTCGGAGTTCTGACCAACTTCTGCTGGGCGGGTACGCTCTATCCTTACCTCGTCCAGAAAGGCTGGGCGGATCCCATTGCCAGATTCTTCCTTGACGCGCGGCATTTCAGCAACGGTTATCTTTTCAAGGAAATGAGCAACACGCAATGCCCCGTCAACACGATCGAGTGGAACTTCTTCGCGACGATCCTCTCCCTCTTGCTTTACATCGTCGTTTCCTGGCTCACCTACCGCAAACCCTATAACTTGGAGCGTATGCTTCACCGCGGCAAATACGCCATCGCCGGCGAAGAAAAACCCGCGCCGATGGTCTGGAGCTGGAAAACCGTCTGGGGCAAACTCATCGGCATCACCGAGGAATACAAGACCGGCGACAAGATCATCGCCTGGGGTGTTTTCGTCTACACTTACATTTATAAGTTTTTCATCTGCTTTGTGATCGTCACGCTCATCCACCTGGTCCACCCGTTGAGCATCAAGGCGTGGAGCGTCTACTTCCTGATCACGACGCTCGTCATCCCGGGGATCATGGCGGTCATCACGGCATTCTGGTTCGGCTACGGCGGTACGACCGACCTCATCAAATTCTTCCGCGACCTCAAAGGGCGCGTCGCCAACCCGCTTGACAACGGAATGGTCGTAGGCGGCGTTTCGCTCTCCGAAAAGACGCACATGGAAGAAATCGACAAAGACGCCAAAGAAAAATAATCAACGGTAACACGATCGACCCTCCCTTGTGGAGGGTCGTTTTTTCAATCCGAAATGACAAAACACTCCGGTATCATTTATTTCATTCTGCCGGCTTACGACCCGGATGAAAAGATCCTTGCCGTCGTCCGCGAACTGACGGAGAAAAAAAGCGCAGACGCGCAAATCCTCATCGTCGATGACGGCTCGACGCCGATGCACAAAAAAACGTGCTTTGCGCCGTTGGAAACACTTCCCGGCGTCACCGTCTTGCATCACGAAGTCAATCGCGGCAAAGGTGCGGCGCTCAAGACGGCATTTTGCTTTATTTTACAGCAAAACGCCCCTGCCCTCGGCGGCGTCACCGCCGACTGCGACGGACAGCACTCGGTCGAAGACATGCTTAAAGCGGCAAAATTTCTGCGGCAGAATCCCGATTCTCTCATTCTCGGATGCCGCCGCTTTTCCGATGATCTCCCGTGGAAAAGCCGCGTCGGGAACCGCCTCACCAAATGGATATTCCGCGTTTTATTGCACCGTCCGCTTGCCGACACGCAAACGGGATTGCGGGGCATCCCCGCATCGCAAATGACAAGTTATGCCGGACTTCCCGGCAACGGCTTTGAGTTTGAAACGCAAATGCTCCTTGCCACGCCGCAGGGGAAATTTTTTGAATTTCCGATCGAAACGATCTATTTCGATCAGAATTCCGGCACGCATTTTCATCCGGTCAAGGATACGTTGCGCATTTACGGCGTGATTTTCCGCTTCTTTTTCCGGCGGGGTAAACAAAAATGATGTTTCCGCTCTTTTTGGGGATGCTCCTTTTTCTCTTTTCCGGGAGTTTCGCCATAACGCTTTGGAGCGGAGAAAAACCGGAGCGCGTCTGGCTGCCGGTGCTTTTTGTCAACGCATTGCTCCTTTACGTTGCGATTTCCTTTCATATCGGAGAATCCGGCTTCGCTTTGATTTACGCGGTCAATCTGCTTGCGCTTGCTTCCGCAGCCGGACGGAAAATCATCCGCAAAGAAGCGATCCCGTACCGGCAGATTTTTACGCCGGGCACGATCTTTCTCCTCGTCGGGCTTACGGCGGCATTCTGGCTCAATTGCTATCCTTATTTTACCGGATGGGATACGATTTCGCACTGGGGGGCATATGCGAAACTGCTCTTTCAGGAAGGGAAACTTTCCTGCGAATATCCGCAAAGTATTCTGCTTCACGCCTCTTATCCACCGGGACAGGCGATCCTTTCGCTTCTGGTGCACAAGTGCTTTTTCTCCCTGCCCTTTGAGGAAAGGATCGTCCTTTTTGCCCACGACCTCGTGATGTGGGGCGTTTTCGCACGGATTTTCGACCGCTGTGAGCACGGGGAATGGAAAAAAATGCTCCTTTTGACCGCCGCGTTGCTCGGCGTCGCATTGCCGATGGTCTCCTATTACGTCTACGCGACCGGATACAGCGATTGCGCGCTTGCGATGCTCTTTGCCGTCACGATGTACGACGTAGCGACAACGCCGTTTGAAAATCCCTGGAAATTCCTGCAACTTGCCGTTATGACCGCGTTTCTTTTTATGATCCGCAATGCGGGCTGGGGATATGCCGTTGGACTTTTGATCCTCTACTTTATCCGCGTCGCCAAAAATTTCCGCGCCGCGACCGATTCGCCGCTCAAAAAAAGCGCAATGGCGGCGATGTTTTTATTGCCCGTTGCCGTCAAAATCTCCTGGGCGGCGCAACTGAAAATCTACCATACGGCGCTCCGCTTCGGCGGCAATCACATCACCCGGGCGGCGCTCCGGGATCTCGTCGTCAACCAGACACCCGATTTCCTCTATACGCTGAAACTTTTCGGCATCCAGCTGGTCAGCGGCTACATCGAAGCGCTGTTGCTCATACTTCTCGCGTTGCTCGGGATCGCCAAACTTTGTAAAACACGGGAAAAACTGCAAAGCGCGAAAATGCTCGTTTTTTTCAATCTGGCAAGTTTCGTCCTTTTTTGCGTCACACTCTACATCTACTATCAATTTGAATTTCAGGAAAAGGCGAATTTCCCGTCGCTTTGCCGCTATTGCAGCAGTTTTCTGTACTCGCCGCTCGTTGTTCTCCTCTTTTTTCTCGGAGATATTCCCATTCGGCAATCATCGGCAGACAAATGCAAAGGATGGCTCTTTCTCTGCGCGGTCGCCGTCTTTCTCGGTTTTTATCTGCCCTACCGCAGTTATCATTTCGACAACTGCTACCACTGGCGGCAACAAAACGAAAAGATCGCGCGTTTCGACGCGTTACTGCTCGCACCGGGGAAACATTATACCTCCATCGGACTTTCTGGAGCAGGGTTCAAGACGCTTTGCTTCATCTACCGCACCCCGTACCATTACCGCCGGGTCGCCGAAGTGCTCGACGAACGCTGTCTGGATGTGATCCCGACGAAAACCATCCGGCAGGCGCTTTTGCGGGAAAAGATCGATTATGTCTACTTCACCGACAAATTGCCGCAATTCGCCGCGATGCACCCGACGCTTTTTGCACCGGAAAAATTCGACTCTCTGGAAGATACGCTCTTTCAGGTCGACGCATACGGCAACTTGCGCCGCGTCGCCGAGCCGGCGGCAGAGTAAAATTATTTTTTGCGCTTCGGACGCTTGGCTTTCAACTCCACGCCGGAAGAAACTTCCTCGATCCACGCCTTGAGTTTGCGGGAATCTTCCTGTTTGTCCTTGTGCTTTTTTTCCGGAGCGGGCGACGACGGACGCGGCGCCGGAGCGTGATTTTCCGGCACGTCCTCCGCATAGGCGATGCGCGGAAACATCTTTTCGCCGCGCTTGATCAGAAGTTTCGCATCCTCCGCCGTCAGATTGACGAAACTGAAGCGGTCGAAACAATCGATGCGCCCGACCCGGCTCTTTTTGATTTTCGCGCGTTCCCAGAGGAAATCAAGCATCCGCACCGCGCCGTAGCCGTCCGTCTTGCCGACGCCGATATAAACGCGTTTTCCGGCGGGGTCGTCGGGCGTTTCCTGCCAGTTTTTGCGCTCTTTTGCTTTGCGCGCCGCCCCGATTTCCGGATAATGCGACGCAAGCAGTGTATCTTTGAAACGCAATTTGAGCATCGCTCCGATCACGTCGGCTGGATTGTCGCACACGCTACAGAGTTCCTCGGCGAAATTAAGATAATCCAAGTGTTTGCCGCTTGAGATCATCTCCAAAATCAGCGTGAAAAAATCCGCTTTTTTCCCTTCGATCAACGCCGCGACGCCGGGGATCTCCGCTTTTTTGATCTCCACCTTGACGCTTTGCCGGATCAGGGAAAAGCGGTGCGCCTCTCCGGGCGTCACCAGAGTCACCGCGCATCCGCGCTTGCCCGCGCGCCCCGTGCGGCCGATGCGGTGGATGTAGATTTCCGCATTGAGCGGCAATGCGTAGTTGATCACGTGCGTCAGATCGTTGACGTCGATGCCGCGCGCGGCGACGTCGGTCGCGACGAGAAGCGGGAATTTCCTTTCCTTGAAATGCTGGATCGTGCGCAGACGCTGTGCCTGCGAAATTTCCCCGTGAAGCGCTTCCACGGCAAAATTGCGCGCTTTGAGTTTTTCGACCAGATCGTCGACGTCGAGCCGCGTCCGGCAGAAAATCAATCCGTAACAATCGCGGATCGTCGATAATATCCGGCAGAGCGCTTCCAGTTTTTCCTCGCGGCGCACCTCAAAGTAAAACTGATCGGTAAGTTCCCCGGAAACGACCTCGGGTTCCGCGCGGACGATCTCGGGATCGCGCATGAATTTTTCCGCGATCGCGCGGATCGCATCCGGCATCGTCGCCGAAAACATCATCGTCCGGCGCAAAGGATTGCACTCGGCAAGGATCGCTTCGATGTCCTCGATGAAGCCCATATCCAGCATTTCATCCGCTTCGTCGAGCACGGCAAAATCAATTTTATCGAGTTTCAAGACGTTGCGGCGCATCAAATCGAGGATCCGCCCCGGCGTACCGACGACGACATCGATGCCCGATTTCAGCTCCCGTATCTGCATTTCGATCGGCTGTCCGCCGAAAAAGGGGGCGATTTTCACTTTGCGTGCGCCGCAAAACGAAGTCATTTCATCGGCGATCTGAATGCTCAATTCCCGCGTCGGAGCAAGGATCAGCGATTGCACCCCCTGCCCCGGAGAAACCTTTTCCAAAATCGGCAGTCCGAATGCCGCCGTCTTGCCGGTCCCCGTCTGCGCCTGACCGATCAGGTCGCGTTCACCGGCGAGCAATTTGGGGATCACAAGTTTCTGGATCGGCGTCGGCGCGGTAAAGCCTTTGGCTTCCAGCGCAACCAGCGCCGGCTCCGTGATGCCGAGCGCGGCAAAGCAGGATAAATCATTCATCGGTAAAATCTTTCCGGAATTGAGTGAAACATATTGAAAAAGGGACTTATAATATACCGCCGAAGCGGTGCTTTTACAAGAAAAACTTGATTTTATTTCGATCGCATCCTATATTAGCGGCAGAACAAAAAACAGGGAGAATAATCATTATGAAATTCCGCATGGTCCACAATAATTTCAACGTTCTTGATCTTGAAAAAAGCCTGAAGTTTTACGCCGACGCCTTCGATATGCACGAAGTGCGGCGCATCGAGCCTGAAGACGGCAGTTTCATCATCGTCTATCTTTCCGACGGCAACAGCGCGCATCAATTGGAATTGACCTGGTTGCGCGACCGCACCGAAGCCTACGACCTCGGCGACGACGAATTTCATCTCGCTTTCACCGTCGACGACTTTGCCGCCGCTCACGCACGCCACGAAAAAATGGGGTGCATCTGCTACGAAAATCCCGCGATGGGCATCTACTTCTGCGAAGACCCCGATCACTACTGGCTCGAAGTCATCCCCGAAAAAAGATCGTGATTTTTCATCATTTCCCGGAATTTTGTTTTCCGTTTTCAAAAGAATTCACAAAAAAATTTCATTTTTTACCAAGTGCGGCATTGCTTTTACAAAAATTAAGTATTATATTAATTTCGTGCGGAATAAAAATGCGGCAAGTCAAAGGTCTTTCCGGTTTCCGGTTTGGAAGAGTTCCGGCAAACTGCAAGGCTTCTGACTTGCGTACAGCAGATGCTGTCTGACGCATTTCCGCACGGCGGAGCGGCGTTTGCCGCTCCGCTTTTTCCATTTTCATCCTTGTATAAAACTCCTTGATATGCTATATTTATACTGTCACCTGTAACCTGAAGGAGAAAAAAATGGAAAATCAACCGAAGCCGTTGCCGCGTATCACCGCATTTGAAAATATGGGACTTGGTCTTTTCGTCCACTGGGGGCTTTACTCCCAGCTCGGCGTCGGCGAGTGGACCTGGAAGATCCACGAGCGTCCGCGCGAAGATTATTTCCGGCTCGCTGAAACGTTCACCGCCGCCGACTTCGATGCCGAAGACTTGGCGCGGACGGCGAAAAACGCGGGAATGAACTACATCGTGTTGACCACCCGCCATCACGAGGGATTTTCCCTTTACGACACCTGCGGCCTCAACACATACGACGCTCCGCACAGTCCGGCGAAGCGCGACCTCGTCAAGGAATTTGTCGAGGCCTGCCGCAAATATGACATCGTGCCTTTCTTTTATCACACGACGATCGACTGGCACTGGGAAAACCGCCAGACCTTTGAACTTTCCGAAGAGGATTTCAAGCGTTATCTCGATTATCTCTGCGCTTCGGTCGAGATCCTCTGCAAAAACTACGGCAAGATCGGCGGATTGTGGTTCGACGGCAACTGGTCGCGTCCGCAGTCGGACTGGCAGCTTGACCGGATGTACGGCATCATCCGGCGTTATCAGCCCGATGCGATCATCATCAACAACACCGGATTGAACAACCTCGGCGAATACGGTCATCCCGAGATCGACAGCGTCACCTTTGAAAACAACACGGCGAAACCGATGGACCGCACGGGGCGCAAAAAGTATGTCGCCGCCGAAGTCTGCAAAACGATGAACGCCCACTGGGGTCACGCGGAAAACGATTTCGCGTTTCTCTCGCCGCACGCCTTGATCGAGCGCGCCGCGCACAGTCGCGGTTGCGGCGCCAATTTCCTGCTCAACATCGGTCCGGAAGCGCAGGGACGCATCCCCGATTACGAACGCGCCGCGCTCGCGATCCTCGGCAAATGGGCGCGTCTCTATCAGGAAGCGGTCTACACACCGCGTCCGGTGCCCGGCATCAAATATCCCGGCCGCGACTTTATGCTCAAGGAAGGGAGCAATTATTACTACTTCACCTATGATCTTGACCGCCTCGGCGACAACAACGTGACCTTTGGCACGCACGGCACGGCTTTCCGCGGCGCATACGGTTTCAATGCGACGGTCAAAAAGGCATACTGGCTCGACGACAAAAGCGAAGTATCCGTCATTCAGGACAAAAAAGAGGGGCTCCTCAGTTTCTACACGGCGGGCTTCCCGTATGGGATGGATACCGTCGTGCGCGTACTCAAGATCGAAACGGAGGAGTAAGTGTTGAGAAAAATTCTCCCTTTTTTCGCGCTTGCGTTGCTGACAGGCTGCTGTTGCGATCCCGCGCGGCAGGAGTTTCAGACGCAATACCGCAAACTTTGGAATGAAAAAATTTCCGTCGCGGAGCGTACAAAAATCGAAAATTCCATCCTCGCCGCCGCCGACAAAATGCCGAGCGGCGACGATTTCATCTTTTACACGCACGAAAGGATGCTCCCCTGCGAAGTCAAAGCGTACCGCGACAAATACGCGATCCTCGACTTCTACGAGGAGGCTTTTGAGCAAGTCTTAAAGGGAATCAAAAACGACAAAGTCGCCCCGGGGAAGCTCAATTTCTACTATCTCTACAATATGGGCTTCGTCGTCAAGACCCCGACGGCGACTTTCGGCGTCGATCTCTGCCACCGGCGCGCGGCGGAACTTGTCCCCTACCTTGACTTCGCCGTCGTCACCCACAATCACGAAGACCATACGTCCTGGCATTTTCTGCAGGCGATGAACAAGGCGAAAAAGCAAGTCTACTCCAATTTCTGGAGTTGCTCCGCCGCCAAACTCAAGTTCGAGCCGGGATACTCCAAAGAACCTTTCCGCGAAATCGTGATGCCAAGTGTCACGCTCCGCACCTATGAAAGCGACCACCTCAATTACAAGTGGTACAAATTCAATATGCCCGTCGAGATCGTCTGCCAAAGCGGCGATAAGGAATTCGTGCTCTTTTCCGGCGGCGACAGTTGCGACACGATGCAGTGGCAGTGCAAAAAATCCCCCGATCTTGCGATCATGCATCCGCGCGTCGGCGGCGACATCGTCCACGGCGCAATGCTGATCGACGCGAAACTCACTTTGGTCGCGCATTTACTGGAAATGCAGCACAGCCCGACTTCGCGCTGGCCCTTTGCCGTCGGGTACAGCGAGCAGAATCTCCTTTTGCTCAATCACAAACTCGGCGCAGTGCCGCACTGGGGCGACAAGATCGTGTTGCCGATTTCCGAAGCGGAAACGGGAAATCACAATCTGCACATCCCCGCCCTGCCCGCGAAAAAACCGGTCCGCATCATGCCGATCGGCGATTCGATCACGCGCGGGAATTTCATCGGCGAAAGCAATCATCACGCCGATGTCAACGGCGGCGGCTACCGTCTGCCGTTGCAGAAAATGCTCAAAGCGGAAAACTTTTCCTATCAATTCGTCGGGGAACTCGGTTACTGGGCATACGGCACACTCGGCGAGTGCGATCCCGATTTTCAGCGTTATCACCACGGCTTGTCGGGTTTCGGCAACCGGGCGATCCGCAGGGGTATGGCATTGCCGCCCTCGGATATGCGAAAAATCGCCCGTCCGGAAAAACCGATCAAAGTGCCGGGCATCGTCGATGCGCTCCGCCGCTGGTCGCCCGACGTGATTTTGCTGATGTCCGGCAGCAACGGCTTTATGCCGGAAGAACGCGATCTCCTCATCCAGACGATCGCGGAAAATTTCACGGGCGTTCTTTTCGTCGCGACGATCCCGCCCCAGTGCGCGCCGCGTCCGGGATTTGAAAACGTCGATGCCTACAACGCTTCGCTTAAAGACGGCATCGCCAAAGTCAAAGATCCGAAGTGCAAAATCTACTGTGTCGATATGAATAGCGCACTCACGACCGACGATCTCCTGCCCGACGGCGTCCACCCGAAAAAATCAGGCGAAGAAAAAATCGCCAAACGATGGTTCGAGACGCTGATGGAGCATCGCAAAGAAATCGAAAAATAAGGAATCAGCCAGAGGGGGCTTGTTTCGCCCCCTCTGGAACTCCCCTCAACCAGCCACGGGCTGGACTTTATACCTGCCGCAGATATTTGCGGACTGACGCTTTTATTGCACTCCCAGCGAATATCTCCGCAAATCTCCGCGGGCTCGTCTGTTTGTTACCGTAAAATAAGTTGCGCCCCACGCGGGCTAATACTTTGCGCTTTCGCGCGCCGTCCGCCCGACTGCCTGATGTGCGACACGCCCCACGCTAATGGTTGTCTCGCCCTTCCGGGCGAAATAAAGGCAAAACGGACGGTAACGGACTTCTACGGACGATAACGTGATGGTGAAATGACCAAATCACGCGATGATGACGCATCCGTTTTGTCCGACAAATTGCCCGATGCCCTGTTTTCCCTTTGAAAATCTTTGGGTGTTCTAGTTGCTATTTGCGCTTTGAAGACTCTTGAAATATATTAACGAGTGTCGTCGTCAAATATACTAATGAGTGTCGTTGTCAAAAACATTGTAACAAGTAGTGACGCTCCCCATAGCAAACACCCCAAAAAGAAAGAACGATTGCCACCATTGTGCAATCTATATATCGCCCATATTGATACAAAAAAGCCGATTGCATAGGCGAAATCATTGGTAATGCCATAATCATCCCAAGAAGTGCCTCTATTCTGTGCTGCGGCTATTCTATCTATGACAGTTCCAAAAAGAAACAGAATAAGCAAAATTATAAAAGCGCCCCAGAGTATTTCCGGATAGTAGCCTTTTGTCGCATATGAAAGAGATACCATCGAAGGAATTACTGTCAAACAACCAGCGCCAGAAAAAGAATAGACCACGAATAATCCTAATACGAAAAAGAGTCCAAACAAGAAAGTATGAATTTCCTCGTTGGTGGTATGGTCCCATACCACCCATCCAATAACCCAAATAACCAACCAAGTAAAAAAACATCCTCTTGACAAATTTTTGCGAACGTAGTTCATTATATTGTCTCCTTGTTTTCAAGATTAATCGCTATTGCTTAACAAAAATTGCCGGACTTGATTGATAATGACGCTCCTGCATCGTGTTAAAAGTGTCAAACGTCTTTTATTTGAGCGCGGGAGCCCCGATAATGCTATACGAAGATGGCATCTTTCAGCAACTTTTCAAGTTTGAATCATTGGAATCTGCTACCGTTGCAATTTCCTTAAAATCTCTCTTACACTTGTACGAATTTCTACAATAAAATTCGCCATTCTCAATAAACTTACTACGGAAAAATGACGCATTCTTACGCTCAATGGATAAAAAAGGCACGTTCCCGAACTTCCCCGTAACAAAAGGTACTTGCAAACCTGTCCAGCGAAGAAGAGGGAGCGTGCCAATGCACAGTTTTGTGCATAGCACGCCCAGTTCCGGTATTCGCGGGGATTTGAAAAATTGCAAGTTTCTTTGTTGCGAACAACCTTGATCTGACGATCCGGATTGCCTTTTCTCCGGCAATCCGTCATTAAAATATCACGTAAAATCAGGAATTTCAAGAAAATTCCTTAAAATGTTTTTTCTGCTAATGCCTTGAAGAAAATCTTATAATATCCGTCTCGCGATATAGAAAAGTGCATTAAAAGGAATCGGCTTGTACTTAAATGGGGAGTATCGCATATCAGGCAGTCGGGCGGGCGAAGCGGCAGAGCGGAGCATTAGCCTGCGTGGGACGCAGGTCCTTTTTGCAGTAACAAACAGACAAGACCGCGGAGATTTGCGGGGACAAACGTTTAAAGCGCGAACAAAGCGATCATCCGCAAATATCTGCGGCAGGTACAAAGCCCCGCCCCTGGCGGGTTGAGAGAGCCACGAGAGGCGAAACCAGCCTCTCGTGCTCCCATTACATCAATTTTTGACACTTTAAGGCGTTTTTCTATTTCACGTTGAGCCGGCCGCCGGCGAGGATGATGTCGATGTCCTCGCGACTTAAGGTGTGGTGGAAACTAAGTTCCTTGACACTGCCGTCGGCTTTGCGCAATTTGCCGCAGACACCTTTGCCTTCGGCAAGCTGTTCGCGGATGCGGTCGATCTCGATGGCGTCGCCTTCTTCGATGGCGTCGTATTGGGCAACGTCGTCAAAAAGCAAGGGAACGATGCCGAAATTGACGAGATTCGCGCGGTGGATGCGCTCGATGGCGAGTGCGGCGACGACCTTGACGCCGAGGTACATCGGGCAGATCGCGGCGTGTTCGCGGCTGGAGCCCTGCCCGTAACTGTCGCGGCCGACGATGATGCCGTGACGTCCGGAATCGCGGACGTTTGAAGCGCGTTCGGCGAAACTCGGTTTGCCGTTGACGGTGAAGCATTCAAAAACGACTTTGGAGTATGCCGGGATATTGCTGCGCAACTTGAGGTGGACACCGGCGGGCATGATGTGATCGGTCGTGATCTTGTCGCCGACTTTGATGACGACGACGCCGTCGATCTTTTCGGGAAGCGCGGCGTTGCGGGGCGGTTCGCCGATGGTCGGCTTGCGGACGATCAAAGTTCCGGCTTTCGGCTGTTGCAAAAGCGCATCTTCGTTGATGAATTCGGCGGGCTCCTCCGGCACCGGCGCCGCGAAACCGAGCATCCGGGGATCGGTGAAAACGCCGGTCAGCGCGGTGGCGACGGCGGTTTCAGGGCTGACCAGATAGGACTGATCGCCCTTGGTGCCGCTGCGTCCGGCGAAGTTGCGGTTGAAAGTCCGCACCGTGATCGTATCGTTGGCGGGGCTTTGCCCCTGCCCGATGCAGGGACCGCAACCGACTTCGAGAATACGGGCTCCGGCGGCGACGAGGTCGGCGAGCATCCCGTTGGAAGCGAGCATTTCCAGCACGGCGCGGCTGCCGGGGGCGATCGCCAGCGTCACATCGGGACTGATGCGGCGGCCGTGAAGCGCCATCGCGACGAGCGCGAGGTCGCGGTAACCGCCGTTGGTGCAACTGCCGATCAAGACCTGATCGACCTTTTTTCCGGCGAGGTCGGAAACCTTGACGATGTTGTCGGGACTGGAAGGCGCGGCGGCAAGCGGCTGAAGCGTATCCAGGTCGATTTCGATGACGCGGTCATATTCCGCATCGGGATCGGCGGCAAGCGCGACGAAACCTTCTTCGCGGTGCTGTTGTTTGAGCCAGCGAAGCGTCGTTTCATCCGAGGGGAAAATGCTCGTCGTCACGCCGAGTTCCGCGCCCATATTGGTGATCGTCGCGCGCTGGGGCACGCCGAGCGAAGCGACGCCGTCCCCGAAATATTCGACGATGCACCCGACATTGCCCTTGGTCGTCAAGATGGAAAGCAGTTTCAGGATCACATCCTTGGCGGCGCACCACGGCTGAAGTTTGCCGGTCAACTTGACGCCGATGACTTTGGGATAAGGAATATGAAAGGCCTTGCCCGCCATCGCCAATGCGACATCGAGACCGCCCGCACCGATCGCCATCATCCCGATGCCGCCGCCCGTCGGCGTATGGCTGTCGGAGCCGATCAGCGTCTTGCCCGGCAAACCGAAACGCTCCAGATGCAACTGATGGCAGATACCGTTGCCGGGGGGCGAAAAGATCACGCCCTTGTCGGCGGCGACGCTTTGCAGATAAAGGTGATCGTTGCGGTTTTCGGGACCGTTCTGCATCATATTGTGGTCGACGTAGGAAACGGAAAGTTCAGTCGCGACTTTGGCGGTGCCGATCGCTTCCAATTCGAGATACGCCATCGTGCCGGTCGCATCCTGCGTGAGCGTCTGGTCGATCCTGATCGCGACGGGTTCGCCGGGGACCCGGCTGCCGGAAACAAAATGCGCGTCGATGATTTTCTGGGTTACTGTGCCGTGAGCCATAAAAAATACTCCTGAAATGGGGTTGAATATACCGTTTTTATAATATAACGGAAAAACGCCTTGCTTGCAACTTGAAAGGCGTAAAAAATCAGCGCTTCCTCGCCGCGAGCGTCGCGAACGCATCGTCGGGAACGGCAAGTCCTCCCATGCCCGTACCGAGTTGCGCCGTCGAGTGTTCCCCGTGAAAGTCGCTTCCGCCGCTGATGCCGAGGCCGAAATCCTGCGCCGTCTGCAAAAGCATCTGCGTTTCGGGGGGGCCGAAAAGGGAGTAGTAGCACTCCAGCGCATCCAGTCCGAGCGGCGCGAATTTCTTACAGAAACGGCGGACAAAGGCGGATTCGTTGCGCTGACGGTAGACGGGATGCGCCCAGACGGCGACGCCGTGCGCCGCGTGAATGACGTCGATCGCCGTTGCGGGATCGGGCGTCTTGCGCCGGACGTAAGCGGGACGGTCGCGCCCGAGCAGTTTGCGGAAAACTTCCTGCAAATCCGAAAAACCGTAGATCCGGCGGAGCGCGGCGGCAAAATGCGGACGTCCGATGGCGGAAGCATCGGAAAAACGGGAAAATTCCGGCTCGCCGGCGTCAAGCGGATAGCCGAGCGAAGCAAGTTTCCGGAAAATCATTTCGTTGCGGCGACACCGCTCTTCGCGCTGACGCTCCAGAAACTCCAGCAAAACATCGTTGTGCGGATCGATAAAAAGTCCGACGATGTGGATCTCCTTGCCGGAATAATCGGTGGAAATCTCCACCCCCGGCACGGCGATCAGATCGGGATACGCTTTTGCCGCTTCGCAAAAAGCGTCGATGCCCGTCACCGTGTCGTGATCGGTCAGCGCGACGGCTCCAAGCGGGATCGCGGCGGCGAGTTCCGGGATCTTTTCCGGCGGTACGGTCCCGTCGGATGCGCAACTGTGGGTGTGCAAATCGATCAACGCGCCGCCTCCCCGGTCGGGATAAAAAGCCGGATCTACCGGGAAATGTGTTTCCCGATGATCTCCTGCAAGCGACCGGATCGTTTCAGTTTTTCCACCTCGGCGTTGAATTGCCGGAGCAATCCGGCATCGTTTTTGTTCAAGCCGAAAGCATATTCCTCCTCGGTCAGCGCACCGGGAAGAATTTTCAGTTTGCCGTTGTATTCCGCGAGAAGTTCTTTGACCGGATCGCCGTCGTAGACAACGGCGTCCAAAGTCCCTGCCGCCAACGCCGCCACGGCAAGTTCGGCATTTTCAAAACGCTCCGGCTCGTGAAGATTTTTGGAAACAAACGCGTCTCCGCTCGTACCCTGCTTTACGCCGATGCGGATATTGGCATCTTTCAGCGCGTCTGCATTGGCGATCGCGGAATCCTGCGGGACGACGACCACCTGACTCCCTTTGCGGTAAGGCTCGGAAAAAGCGATCTGCTCTTTGCGCGCTTCCGTGACCGTGATGCCGGATGCGGCGATGTCGCATTTTCCCTTTTCGACCGAAAGGATCACCGAATCGAATTTCATCACGACGATCTCCAGTTCGCACCCGATATTTTGTGCGATTTCCCGGGCAATATCGACGTCAATGCCGGTAACTTCGCCGTTTTTAACGCTGACATAAGGCGGGAAGGACGTTTCCACCGCCATACGCAAGACCCTTTTTTTCCCGTCGTTTTTGCCGCATCCGGAAAGAATCAACGCTCCGGCGGCAAAAACCGCCGTCAGCGACAACATCATCCACTTTTTCATACTCCTGCTTCCTTTCACAGCGAAAATAAACACATATTATAATATGCCGTACCTTTACCGCTTTTTCAAGTGATCTGATGATTTTTCATACCGGCATAAAAAACGGGCGGCAAACTGCCGCCCGGTGGAAATGAAATTGCGACTATTTGATGACCGCAAAGAATTGGTTCTTCTCCGGAGCATCGTTCCAGTCGGTATCGACCTCAATGCTGCCGCTCTTGATCTCCTTGGCGAACTTCTCTTGCACAAAGTCATACAACTCACCATCGACGAGGTGCAACTTCGCACCTTTGCCGACCGTCATCTTGAAGCCGTCGTCGATCTCGTCGGCGCCGAGCCAGACTTCAGCATTCTTGCCGACCGAGAGCGTATCTTTGCCGACGCCGAAATCAAGATCATCGATCCGGGCTGTCATATCGTTGCCGAAAGTCAACGTATCGTTGCCCGCGCCGAGATCAAGCCTTTCCGCCGTAAACACACCGCCAGCCAGCGTCACTTTATCGTTGCCCGCACCCAACGTGATCGCTTTGGCGGCAAAGACCGAATCCTTGCCGACGCTCAATGTATCGTTACCCTTTTTCATCGTGACATTGCCGACATTAACCTTGCTGTAATTGCCGAAGGTCATTTTTGCGCTCTTGGCTTCGTCATCAAACGCCACGTTTCCTGCGGTCAATTCCGTTTCATTGCCGTCGCCGATCTTGCCCGACGCACTCGTCAACGTCGTAACATTTGTGATGTCACCATTGATCGTAACTTCCGCCAACGCGCCGATCGTCAATGTATCCGTACCATCGCCGAAATCAAGCGATGCCGCCGTAAACGTACCGCCCGAAATCGTCAGCTTGTCGTTGCCCGCGCCGAGTTTGATCTCTCCGGCGCTGAACGTACCGCCACCGAAACTCAAGGTGTCGTTACCCGCGCCCATTTCGATCGCACCGCTTTGCCAAACGCTATATTTGCCGACGCTCAATGTGTCGTTACCTTTTTTCATCGTGACATTGCCGACATTAACCTTGCTGTAATTGCCGAAGGTCATTTTTGCGCTCTTGGCTTCGTCATCAAACGCCACGTTTCCTGCGGTCAATTCCGTTTCATTGCCGTCGCCGATCTTGCCCGATGCCGCCGTCAGCGTCGTGATGTCCGCGATGGTACCGCCGGTAAATTTTTCATCCTCGGATATTTCACCGATCTTGACTTCCGCCAACGTGCCGATGCTCAACGTATCGTTGCCCTTGCCGAAGTCAAGCGATGCCGCCGTAAACTCGCCGCCCGAAATCGTCAGTTTGTCGTTGCCGCTGTAGAAATTAATTGCGCCGCTTTCCCAAACGCTGTCTTTGCCGATAGTCAACGTATCGTTGCCGTCTGTCATATTGACCTTTGCCACATCGACTTTATTGTAATTACCGAACGTGAATTTTGCACTGTTTCCGGTAGCACGGAGAGTTCCGGAGGCTGTCAATTGCGTGTATTGCGGCTTACCGTTCTTGCCGACACTTCCGTTGGCAAACGTCAAATTGCTGACTTTGACCACATCTCCCGTTAACGATTTTTCTTTGTTTCCCTTTATCGTGACAACAGAATTCGAGCCGACGGAAATACTGTTCTTTTGACTTTCGCGGAAGATGATTTCATCCACCGTGAAAGTCGAATCTTTGCCGATGCTCAACGAACCGCCCATCGTCGGCATATCAAGATATGCCAACTCGACGACGCTGTTGTTGCCAAACGTCATTTTTGCATTCTTGGCGCTGGTGTCAAACGTCACCGTACCGGCGGTCAATTTCGTTTCGTTTCCGCTCTTGCCCGCCGAGGAAGTCAGCGTCTCGACATCCTTGATGTCACCATCGATCGTAACTTTTGCCGACGCGCCGATGCTCAACGTATCGTTGCCCGCGCCGAAGTCAAGCGATGCCGCCGTAAACTCGCCGCCCGAAATCGTCAGCTTGTCGTTGCCGCCGAAGAACTCAATCGCGTCGCTTTCCCAGACGCTGTCTTTGCCGATAGTCAACGTATCGTTGCCCGACGTCATCTCAATGCTTTGAAGCGTCAGGTTGCTGTCGTTTCCTGCCGAAAACTTGGCGTTTTTCACCTTGAACGACAGCGCACCGTTGATGGCAAGAGAGGAAGCAACCTGCTTCCCGGCAGCGACCGACAGCGAATCGACCGCGACCGCACCGTCGATCACATTGCCCGCATCGGAAACCGACAATTTGCCGACGTTTATCTTGCCGGGATCGTCCGCAACAGTTCCGCTCTTGAGGACCAACTCTTTGGCTCCGACGGAAGCCGTGCCGCCAAGCAACACGCCGCCGTTTTGCACCGTCAGTTTCTTAAAATCCTGTCTTAAAAATTTTGCGTCGATCGTTTCCTCTTTTCCGTCGATCACATAGGTCGAACCGTAAGTCACAGTCAACGTGCCGGGGACAACGGTGATATCGTACTCGTTTGACACGTCGGTTTTGCCGCGCATGACCTGCAAAGTCGCCGTATTTTGCGCCTCGCCGATGTCGGTGATACTTCCCGTCACCGTCACGATCAACTTGTCGCCTTTTTGCGTTTTGCCGGAAACGGTGTATTTCTTTGCCGTCAGCGCCTTGCCGTTGTAAGCCTTTTGGGCATTCGCCGTAGAGATCGTGATCGCAGTGCGCGGCAACACCGTCAAATCGCCCGCAACTTGCGTGATATTATAGTTCGACGGTTTTGTATTGTCGGCAAGAGTATAAGTGAATTCGTTTTTGCTTGTACCGACTTCCGTCTGACTGCCCGTTACGGTATAAGTTGCGCCCTCGCCCGCCGCCCATCCGGCGCCAGAAACCGTGACCGTGTCACAGGTCAACGGCGTTCCGTCGTATACCTTTTGGGCGCTTCCACTCGTCAACGTCACTTGACGCGGCGTCACCGTCAACGTCCCGTCGTACGTTGTAACCGCGTATTCTCCGGTCACGTCCACTTCTCCGCGCATCACTTTGTAACTTGTGACTTTATTCGCCGTTTCCCCGGCATCCGTGATCGACCCCTCAACTGTCGCATTGACCGTGTCGCCTTCCTTCACTCCGGCAAACGTATACCCTGCCGTCAAGGCTTTGCCGTCATAGACCTTGCTGCCGCTATCGGCAGTGATTGTGATCGCGGTGCGCATATCCGTGTTCAAACTTACAGAAGGAGTGTAAACCGGTTTCTCGGAGGAACCGGCAAAAACGTCCGCGCGGAAAACCCATATGCCGGGATCATACCCATACTTGTCAAGTACGTAACTTGTGGAGGTTCCGCGCCCCTCCTCTTTATTTACCCATGTTTCCGCACCGCCGTTGATACTCAAATAAAGATCGTAAGTATGAAAACCTTCCTGAAAATTCCCAAAGACAAGATCGACTTGTGTGGCATTCTGCGTCGCGCTTAACGTAACGGGGAGATCGACCTCGTCGGAACCAGAACAAAGCTCATCTGCCGAAGTACCGCAAAGGTCATCAGTCGGACAGTCAACATAACATTCTCCTCCATTACTCTTGCTGGAAAAGACGAAAAGTTGAGGGGACCCATAGGCAAATGATTCCATTTTACACTCCTATATTATGATCTGACATTACATTGATTTGTTTTCCGCCTGCGAAAAGTCAAGGATCTCCTCCTGGACCGAGAAACGCATCACCTGCAGATGATGCCGCATGGCAAATTCATTGACGGTCCGAAGTTTTTCCTCCGGGATATTCCGGGAAGCGACGATGATGATGTCAAACGGCGTTTTCTCGTAAATTCTGTCGAAGTCGGAGGATCTGCCGATCACCGGAAGACTGTTGATCCGCATATTCTGCAAGGCGGGTTCATCGTCCACGATACCGATGAAATCACAGGGACGCTGGACGTTGCCGATCCGGAAATGATAGGTCACAAACAGACGGCAAAAAAGACCGCCTCCGTAAATCAGCGCCCGCAATCGCTCCGTGTTTGACAGCAAACGGCTTTGCTGAAGTTTGAAAAGCCACAAGCCTTCCGCGTAGCGGATAAAGAAACGTTCCCCCACGATGAGGCAAAGCGAGAGCAGGATAAAGAGCAGCAGCAACACCACAAAACGCCCCGCCGGGATCAGGATCCATTGCTGATGTCTGGCAATTCCGAAAATTGCACAGGCAATCATCGCACCGCCGAGAAAAAGCCACAGCAACCGGCTGTAATCGGTAATGCTCGCCCGCAACCAGTAGACCCGGTAAATGCCGGAAACATACAGCAACAGCAAAATCGGTGTCAGCATCATCACGGCGATCAATCCGTGAATGTGAAAATGCAGAATTCTGCAACTGAAAAAGAGCGCGCCGCTGATCATCGCCAGATCAAAAAGCGGATGAAAAACGTTGATCAAAATTCCTTTGCGCGGCAGAGAAAAACCTTTGCCCACCAGATTTGCCGATGCCATCAGTTCGGGGATCGCCAGATGACGGATCGCGACGATGATCCCCGCCACCAGCAGAAAGAAAGCGACCCCAGGCGCCGTATCCAGGAAAAACGTCAGCAAAATCGACAAAAGCGCGAAGCCGCCGGCGAGACAGTAGAGAACGAACGCCGCTTTGCTCTGCCCCCCCGTTTCGCGGAGCAACCGGTGGTGCAAGTGATCCTGATCGGCTGACATCACCCCCTGCGCCGTGGGATTGAGCAATTTCCGCACGACCCGCCGCCAGACGGCAAGCGCTTCGTCAAAAATCGGCACCCCGATCGCCAGAAGCGGCACCAGCAAACTGGTGAGCGTCGCCGCGCGATCCTGTCCCGACAGCGCCGTCACGGCAAAGACGAAACCGATAAAGGTACTGCCGACATCGCCGAGAAAAATTTTCGCCGGATGGAAATTATAACGCAAAAAACCGAGACAGCTGCCGAGCAAAACCAGCATTACGACCACTTCGTCCTGATGTCCGCCGCGGATCAGAAACCATATGGCAAGACATCCTGCCGACACCGAAGAAATTCCGCCGGCGACACCGTCCATACCGTCGATCAGATTGAATGCGTTGATGATGCCGACGACCCACAAAACCGTAAAACCGAGCATCAGGAACCAGGGGAATTCCCATCCGGCGATCGACATCGCGCACGGCGCCATAAAACAAACGGTGGCGGCGCACAGGATCTGTACGATCAATTTGAGGCGCGCGGACAAATCGTAACGGTCGTCCACCACTCCGAGGATCGCCAATACGCCCCCCGGCAAGAGCAACCGGAAAAAGAGATTGCTCGTCGGCGGCGACCACAAAAAATAAGCGCCGAGCGAAAGGAAAAACGCTACGACGACCGCGATACCGCCGCCGCGCGGAACCGGTTGCTTATGGATATGACGGCCGCCGGGCTGATCCAGCATTCCGAATTTCGGCAATATCTGAATCGCAAGTTTCGTTCCGGCTAAAGAAATAAAAAATGCGATCAAAGGGAATGTCAGCAATCTGACGACAGCAAGAATTTCCGGGAACCTCATATTTACCTCATAATTTCATGCAAAAGAACGCTTGCTTCGCCGTAATATAGTCATATTTGCAATTTTTGTCAAACGAAATTTGACATCACATACTGGATATGCTATATTATTGCACCGAATCGGAGAAGTAAGGATATCTGAAATGTTGAAAAAAATCACGGATGGTACAATCAAAGTCGCGGTGGTCGGACTGGGGTATGTGGGGCTTCCGCTCGCCGTTGAGTTCGGAAAAAAATTCGATACGGTCGGATTTGACAAAAAAACGGAACGGCTGGAAAGTCTGCGCGGCGGTATCGATGCGACGCTGGAAACCTCCTCCGAGGAGTTGAAAAGCGCAAAATTTCTGCGTTACAGCGACGATCCCGAAACTCTGCGCGACCGGGACATTCTCATCGTAGCCGTACCGACGCCGGTCGATAAATACAACCGTCCCGATCTCACACCGCTTTACGGCGCGAGCGAGACCATCGGCAAAGTGATGAAGCCGGGCGCCATCGTGATTTACGAATCGACGGTCTACCCCGGTTGCACCGAGGAAGAATGTGTTCCCGTCCTGGAGCGCGAAAGCAAGATGAAATTCAACCGGGACTTCTTCTGCGGCTACAGCCCGGAACGGATCAACCCCGGTGACAAGGAGCGTACGCTGACCAAGATCAAAAAGATCACCTCCGGCTCGACTCCCGAAATCGCCGAGGTCGTTGACAAACTCTACAACTCTATCCTGCTCAACGGGACGCACCGTGCCAGTTCCATAAAAGTCGCGGAAGCGGCGAAGGTCATCGAAAACAGTCAGCGCGACATCAACATCGCTTTCGTCAATGAGCTTTCCAAAATCTTCCATTTGATCGGCATCGACACCAATGAAGTCCTCGATGCCGCAAGCACCAAGTGGAACTTCCTCAAATTCAAACCCGGTCTCGTCGGCGGTCACTGCATCGGCGTCGATCCTTACTATCTTACTCACAAGGCGCAGGAACTCGGCTATCTGCCGGAAGTGATCCTTGCCGGTCGCCGCATCAATGACGGGATGGGACAATTCGTCGCTTCGGAAATCGTCAAACTGATGATAAAAAAGGATCATAAAATACGCGGTGCAAAAGTGTTGCAACTCGGGATCACCTTCAAGGAAAATTGCACGGACATCCGCAACAGCCATGCCGTCGATGTGGTAAAAGAATTGCAGAAATTCGGTTGCAACGTCGACATTTTCGACCCCTGGGCGAAACCGGAGGAAGTGGAAAAAGTCTATCAGTTGAAATCGCATCAGGATGCGGCAAAACTGCCGTTGCACCAATATGACGCGATCGTACTTGCCGTTGCCCACAAAGAATTTCAGGCACTTGACATTATGCAGTACGGGAACGGGACTCCGGTCATCTACGACATCAAATGCGCATTGCCGCGTGAAATCGTGGACGACAGATTATAAATTTTGTGCATACAGGAACGTCGATGAAGAAAAAAGTTTTTGTTTCCGGCTGTTACGACATGCTCCACTCCGGGCACGTCGCATTCTTTGAAGAGGCGGCGAGTTACGGCGACCTTTACGTCGGACTCGGTTCCGATCAGACGATCTACGAATTGAAAGGGCGGCGCACCATCAACTCCGATGCCGAACGCCTTTATATGGTCAAGGCGTTGCGTTGCGTCAAAGATGCCTGGATCAGTTCCGGCAGCGGCATTATGGATTTTGAAAAGGAAGTCCGCGAACTCAAACCCGATATTTTCTTTGTCAATTCCGACGGATTCACCCCGGCGAAAGAAGCCTTCTGCAAGGAACTCGGCATCGAACTTATCGTCAGTAAACGGATCCCGAGCGCGGGACTTCCGGCGCGTTCGACAACGGCGATCCGGCAGGAATGCCGCATCCCCTACCGCGTCGAACTTTGCGGCGGCTGGCTCGACCAGCCGCGGGTCAATCATTTGTGCAAAGGCTCCGTCATCGTGATGAGCATTGAGCCGACGATGGAATTCAACGACCGCAGCGGGATGGCGACAAGTTCGCGCAAAAAGGCGATCGAATTGTGGCAAACGCAAATTCCAGTCGGCGACCGCGAGCAACTTGCCAAAATGCTCTTTTGCGTCGACAATCCTCCGGGGACGGTGGCGATCAGCGGTTCGCAGGATCAACTGGGATTGCTTTTGCCCGGATTGAATAAACTCAATTACGACAACGGCTTCTGGCCGGTTTCGATCGATTCCGTGACCGATCCGGAAAAACTGAAATTCGTCGCCGATCATTTGTATCTGGTCGCGATGCCCCAGCGGCGCAACGGCTACGACGTGCTCGGAGATACGCATATCGACCTTGCGACGGCACAAATCATGGCGGAAACGACCGACCGCGCGTGGAATTCCATTATGAATGGCGACACCAAAGCATGGGGCGAAGCGACCAGGGAATTTCTCGACGCGCAGCTTAAAATGTTCCCGCGGATGCTGACGCCGGAAATCAGTGAAGCGATCGAATTCTACCGCAACACCGCCTACGGCTGGAAAATCACCGGTTGCGGCGGCGGCGGTTATCTCGTGCTGATTTCGGACAAACCGATCTCCCACGCAATCAAAGTCGTCCCCTGCCAGGTTAATTTTTAACGGGACATTGCGATATCGTTTATGATACGGCGTTCCTGGGTTGAAATCGACTTGCAGGCGATTGCCCGTAATTATGCGGTCTACAAATCGCAACTTGCCCCGCAATTGAAGGTGATGGCGGTCGTCAAAGCCGACGCCTACGGGCACGGCGATGTCGAAGTCGCGAATGTACTACAAACGCAGGGGTGCGGCGATTTCGCCGTTTCCAATATTGAAGAAGCGATCAAACTCCGCGAAGCCGGCATCAAAGGGCAGATCCTGATCCTCGGCTACACCCCGATCGACTGCGTCGAACTGCTGAAGCAGTACGACATCACACAGGCGTTGCTTTCCGAAGATTATGCGCAACGCCTTGCCGGACAAAACATCAAAGCACAATTTGCCATTGATACCGGAATGAACCGTATCGGGCTCGACTCCGACGATCCCAAAGAGTGCGAACGCATCATCCGCCAATATCAGACGCAATTTAAGTTGACGGGGCTTTTTACGCATTTATGCGTTGCCGACACCCCCGCCGAAGAAGCGTTTACCTCCGGGCAAATCGAAAATTTCAAAGCCGTTGCCGAAAGTGTCCAAGATTTGCATTTGCCTTTCATCCACTGTATGAATTCCGCGGGCGGTTTATGGCAAAAGCCTTACGGCAATCTCGCGCGGCTCGGCATCGTACTTTACGGGTTGAAGCCGGATTATGACAATCAACTTCCCGACGGCATTTCCCCTGCCCTGCAATGGAAATCGGTGATCTCGCTCGTCAAGACGCTCCGCATCGGCGAAACCGTCGGTTACGGACGTACTTTCACGGCGAAAAGGGAAATGCGCATCGCGACGATTCCGACGGGATATGCCGACGGCTACAACCGGTTGCTTTCCAACCGCGGGTTCGTTTTGATCCACGGCAAAAAAGCGCCGCTTGTCGGCAGGGTGTGCATGGATCAAATTACCGTCGACGTGACGGAGATCCCCGAAGCGCAGTTCGAGGACGAAGTCACCTTGCTCGGCGATGGCTTCAATGCGGACGATATGGGCAAGATGATCAGCACGATCGGTTACGAGATCATCTGCGGCATCAGCAAGAGAGTCTCGAGAGTTTACAAAAAGTAATTTCACTTGCCCGATAGATACGTCCGAGAAACTACGCACATATTAAAGACAGAGCTTAAAAAACATGAGGCTCGGCAACAAATGTGCGCAAATATCGGACACGCTCCGGAGAAGACGATTCAATTACATTTATTTTTCTGTCCCGGCACGCGGGCAACGATTTTTCCGGCGGGACGGAAAAGACAGGCGACGTAATCAAACAATACGCAGAAACACAAAAGCGGAATCGCTTTCATATTGCGCATAAAGATCCTGCGTCCCCCGCAAAAAGTACGGTAGACCCACTCCGCCCCCCACTTGCGGACAAAGCGGGGAGCCCACTGCCGACGTCCGGAATGAAAGTCAAACGCCGCGCCGACACCGAGCATAACGGGCACATTGATGTTATTCAAATGCTTTTTCATCCAAAATTCCTGTTTCGGTCCCCCTAATCCGACCCAGAGCAAATCGGCGTGACTGTTTTCGATCATTGTCTTGACTTGAAGTTCTTCTTCCTCCGTTAAATCCCGAAACGGCGGCGTATAACACCCCGCAACGATCATTCCGGGATTTTTCGATTTCAGATTGTCGGCAAGCTTCTGCACAACGCCATCCCCTCCTCCGAGAAAGAAATGCCGCCATTGACGTGCGACACCGTATTCGCATGCATGCAGCATAAAAGACGGACCGGAAACGCGTGATACGGGCCGCCGCAGATTCCATTCCATTTCCTTTTGAAGAACGATCCCATCCGGATAGATCAAACTCGCGTCAGCGATCACATCGTGCACTTTTTTATCAAAAAGAGCGTGAAAAAAAAGATTGCCTTCAAAAAAGCATACATAATGATGCTCATTCAATTGGATCAACATTTCGATTTCAGACAAAGCCTGCTCGACACTTGAAACGTTAATGGGAATATTGTGAATTTTCCCCGTCTGAAAAAGAGTTTGGGATTGAATCATTGTCCGCTATTCCTTTTTAATACAAAATAAAATCGTCAAAATAAACATCTCCGGAAAGAAAATGCAACACAAGAAAACAGGTATCTCCGCCCCGCAACGTCTGACTGTCAAACACGATCTGCCGACGATGCCAATTACTGTCATTATGATACCCGAACCAATAGTGCACATTCGGCATACGGGTTTCCCGGTTATATACAAAAAATGTAATGATGTATTGGGAATGCGGAATTCCTTTGGCATAGAAAGACAAATACTTTTTCTCACCAAGCGGGATCTTGGACAAATAGCGAAAATAAAGCGATAAATCATTCCCCCGAAGATGCAATGCCTCGCTTTCCTTGCCGTCGTGATCCAATACTTTCGTTTTTTCGAAAAAGAAATCACAGGGTCTGACGGGGCTGCAGTCAAAACCCCAATGCGCGGGGATATCCCATTTTTCATCTTTCATTTCCGGGATGCGGCAACTGTTGGCGAAAATTTCCCGCATCGCATCTTTTTCCTTTTCTCCGGCGGAAATTTCAAAATTCCCGTTCTGTATTTCCTGCCGCCTCCCCGCCAAAGAGGGAACCTCCATCGGAGGAGTTTCGCGCTTCAAGAGAATAGTGAAGCGATCCTTTTTGCGGCGATTGGTATAGGACTGGTAAACGATCTCCCATTTCTTTTGCGGATCGTTTTCCAACAATTTTTCGATTTCAGAGGGGACTCGACAATTTTTTTCCGTAAAAATCAGATAGAGCGGTTTTTCATAGCGATCGAGCATCTTCAAAAAATCAGCCTGCTGCATTCCCATATCGGAATACTTCAAAGCCGTCACGTTTTCCGCGCCGGTGTAGTATCGGATCCGCCAAAAATCCTTTCCGTCAGGATAGAGAAGCGTCACGGAATGATCCGGATTTTTTTGCATACTCCTTTTCAGTGCGTCCATCCCGCGAAGAAAATAATTATCCTCTGTACGAAACAATTTTCCGCAACAAGCTACAATCAAACAAAACAACAGCAAAAAAGACCACGCCTTCGGTTGAAACACACCAAGATAACGGGTAAAACGCGGGCTGATGATCCATATCGCATACGGGATCGCAAATCCAATCAGGATCAAAGCATAACGCGACGACGATACTTGGACTATCACCCGAAAAAGCAATATATATATGCTGATAACCGCAAAAAAAGCCAGGATACTGTCGCTCTTTTGTTTTTTCCACATCAAAATGGAAATGAGCAATCCGGCGAAACCGAAAATCGCAACCGGAGGAAACAAAAGTTCCGGAATCTTCTGGAATAAAAACTCTATCATACTTTTCCCTTAATGAAAGTGCGGCAGGATCCGCTCAACGACATAATAATTCAGAGCGTTCCACAAGCTGATATTCCCCAATGCACAAATCAGAATGATCGTTCCGAGCATAGTCGAAAGAAAAACCGATAAAGGAATACCGCTTCTTTTGAAAAAAGGTTTCAAAAAGAAACACATTGCCGTCACCATAAATAAAATGAATTCAAAACCTTCAATTCTCGTCACAATAGCAAAACCCGTAAAAATACCGCACAAGACAACATATCTGTTTTTCAGAGACTTGATCCAGCAGAAAAGAAAAAGGAAAAAACAACCGCAACACAAAAAGTAAGTCGTATCACGCAAAACAGTCGCAGAATACTCGCACAAAGACGGATGCACTGCCACCAAAAGAGCACAAGCCAAAGCAAAAATCCGTTTCTGTGGCCAAAGCACCTGAATGCTGAAAAAAATCACCGGAACCAACAGCGTACCGACAACGATATTGTACCACACCGCCGTCGGCTCCAGCGGAAAATTAAATTTTTCAATCAGTATCCCGGGCACTATAAACGCCCCCGGTAAAATCGGATGGGATGCGAATTCGCCATTTCCCAGACAAAGCGCATTCCACGACACTCCGGTTGTCCACTTTTGTAAAAAAAGCAAATAAAAACAGGCATCCCGAAAGAGTTGCCGGCAAAGCATATAGCGAAACCAACGGACAAGAGTCCCGCCGATAACGATCAGAAATAAAACCAGACCGACCCGCTTTTGCATCCACTCCGTGACTACGGCAAGCCACTGCTCTATTTTTGTGGATACGCTACTTATAGAACACATAACGTATGATCTCAGAAAAAGAATTACCGGACACACCGCGCCAGGAATTTATCATGGTAAAACACTGACGACGTTCAGAATAATAAATCAACGGTGTTTTATAGTGCACAAAAAGCCTCATCAACGCCCTTATCACTGACACTTTTGCGCCGATCCTCCACAAAAACGACGGATACTTTTTCTTGCCCCGCAAAATGATTTTCACTTCGTCTTCGTATGTAGAATCACGACGGGATAAGGAATCCGCACGCTTCATGAAAGCGGAAAACGGAATATCGACCGTCGCCAAGTCCGCATACTGCGCAAAACGGGTCCACAATTCAAAATCACCGGCGGCACGATAAGAAGAGTCAATGCCGCCGGCTCTTTCGTACAAACTTTTGCGCCAGAACATATTTTCCTGTTGAAGCAAGCCCCGCACATCACTGCGGCACCATCCGTTTTGAATATATTTCCTGGGGATCGCGGCGGGTTGCGTATAGATTTTCGTCAACTGATATTTTTCATTGAGAAACGCCGGCACCCCCATGACCCAATCCACGTCCGGGTGATTTTCAAAAATTTCACTGATCGTCCGCAATGTCCACGGCATGGATTGATCGTCGGCATTCAGCCAGCACAACACATCTCCCGTCGCCCGCGCGAAACCTTTCCGGATCGCGTCATACATTCCCTTGTCCGGTTCGTGGATCACGCAGGTGATCCTGTCGCGATACCTTTCTATCACATCCATCGTATGATCCGTCGAAAAGCCGTCTACGATGATATATTCCAGGTTTTCATACCCCTGGGAAAGAATGGATAAAATCGATCTCTCGATATTGTTTTCCGCATTGTAACAAGGCGTTACGACCGTGATTTTAGGGCAAGGACTCATCCGATATTTCCTTTTTTCCAATCCTCTTCCGGCTGTCCCGCCAAAAGATCGCTGTTGCTCTCCAAAAATTTATTTTGAAACAGGGAATACTTCCGCTGTTCCGCCGCAATGATCATTCCTATCACAATTAAAATGTAAGCCGGATACGACGGATAAATGATAATGTGGCTTACCAAAGATAAAACGAAAAAAAAGATCCAGGCGGAAAAAAACGGAGCAAAGTATTCCGATCGACGACGCTTCAATTTAATGCAGTATACCAGAAGCAGGAGATGCAACAAAACGTAAAGTGCAAATCCCAGGATGCCGAAATCATAAATCATTTCCAGAAAATCATTGTGCGCACTGCGGAACATCGTACCGAATATCGAAGAAAAATACTGCTGAACCGCGTTCGGACCGTGCCCGATCATCCACTCGGTTTCGGTATTGGTTTCGATCTCCGTCCAAAGATCCTCGTAAATATCGATCCGTCCGCTTCCCCCGTCCTCCTCTATCGCCTCCAATCGATCCAGCGCCTGTGCGCCATAGGTCGAATAACAGAAAACACCTGCGATGACGACCAGAAGCGATATGCAGATCAGGATATTTCTCAACGCTTTTTTCTTTTGCAGACTCGGTCGGCAAAGACTGTAAACGATGATGGATAAAACCGATACGATAAGCAAACTGCGTTTCATCCCGATAAGACCGGCTGCCATAAGGATGAAAAGAATGATATTTTTCCGGATTCCGCTTTTCAGCATCAGACCCCCCGGCAGCAACAGGACGATGAAAAATATCGTCGAAATAATTTCGATCCCCTCCTTTTCCTGATCGTGAGAAACCTGCACGGAAAAATCATAAAATATCAGCATGAGAGTTAAATGTATCGCCCAAAGCCACGGCAACAACTTCACAAATTTGTCCAAACACTGCGGCCTTGTATAAGCAACGGCATAGCTTCCGCTCAAACACAGCACCCAAAAGATCGCCTGAAAATAATCTTTTACGAAGTTCTGATAGGACGGCAGGATCGGAATAAGTATGGTATAGAGCAAAAGAATGAGAAACGTACAGATAAAAATCCAACCGCCGACGCCGCTGCTGTTTTTCGGGAAAAAGAAGAGCAAAACGACGAGGGAGATCATATCAAAAACGCAAACCATCGCCAAGCGGACAAAGGAAAACAAAACGCTGTCGGGGAAATAATACACCAATTGCGAAAATATCGTATTCACCGAGAGACAAAGGAGCAAAGCCGTACAAAACTGATTTGCCTTTGATTGACGCAAAACGACTGCCGAATCTTCCATAATCATTAACTTCTCATACTCTTTGCTTTATGCCATTCCATAAAAAGACGGCTGTGGACGCGCGGGATCCAAAACAAATCCCGCAGAGAAGGATTCACAGTTCCCGGGATCGCGGAAAACGCCATCTCGTACCCTGACTGACGGGCGACATCCCGGCTTTTTCCGGAAACCGCCATCGGAGTTCCGTAAGGGTAAGCAAAAAAGCGTACCGGCACGTGAAACATTTCGCGCAAGTGCTCCCCCGACCCCTGAATTTCTTTTCCCATTTCCGGGCTGAACCGCAACATACCGTGACTCATACTGTGACCGCCAAGAGTGCACAACGGATCGCAGACGATCTCCTCCAACTGCGTTTTGCGGATAAAATCTTCTTTATCGATCAACTCCGGCGCCACAAAAATGGTATACGGCATATTTCTTTTTTTCAGTTCCGGCCACGCCGCCGTGTAAAATGTAGCAGAAATATCATCAAAAGTCAAGACGGCGAACCGCTTTTTTTGCGGATTCATCTCCCGGATGCGCTCCGCCGCTTCCGGCAATGCGAGGACTTCCCATTGGTCGGCGAGAAAATCCAGACATCCGGCAAATTCCTCCGGAGTCATGGTACAGGAATACAACCCCTCTTTTGAGGAAATAACGTGAAACATCAGAATGGCACTTTGAAAAGCGGATACATCGGCATATTGCAACCGCGCTTTTTCCTGACAGGACATCTCACGTTTGTAAAAAATATACTGCCAATACCAACTGATTTGTTTATATATTTTTTGCGGAAAAATAGTCATAATACAACATTCCCGTTTTCAAGCCGCTTCCGGTCAGCGGCAAAACCACCGTTTTGTCTTGTCCGATCTGATTCACACACCGCATAAATGCGGCGTAAACAGACGCGGAGGTCGGTTCTACAAAAAGCCCGTTTTTGGCAAGTGTAAGGGCGGCATCCAGAATTTCATCGTCCGATACCGTAACAAAGCCCCCATCCGAAGCGCGGACGGCGCAAACGATTTCCGCAAGACGGGGAGGTGCCGCAACGGCAATTCCCTCCGCGAGCGCGGGGCGGGTGCTGGCTATGCTTTCCCAACCGGGTTCCATACTTTCCCGAACGGGGGCACAATGCTCCGATTGCACCGCGATCAGTTTCGGCATATGATCGATCACGCGCGCCTGATACAATTCCCGGATCGCCAACCAGGTTCCCAGCAGAAGCGATCCGCTTCCTACGGCAATAAAAATATAATCGGGGGCTTCCCAGTCCAACTGCTCCGCCGTTTCATAGAAAAAGGTTTTGTTTCCCTGCACAAAAAAGGGATTCCATGAATGACTGGCATAACACATATCTTGCGCGGCTTTTTCCGCCGCGACCGCGCAATCTTTGCGGCTTCCCGGCACACTGCAAATACAAGCGTGATAGGCGTGAAGCTGCGCAAATTTGACCTTGGAATTGGTGAATGGCACAAAAATATGCGCATCCATTCCGGCAGATGCCGCGTATGCGGCAATGGAACACGCGGAATTGCCGGAGGAGTCCTCCACCAATTTGCTTACATTCATCTCCTTTAATCTACTGATCATCACGGAAGCTCCGCGGTCTTTGAAAGATCCCGTGGCACTCATATATTCCAATTTCGCATACAATTTACCGGAATACAGATTTTTCAACAGATGAAGCGGCGTCATACCTTCGCCGAGGGAAACGATGTTTTCCGAATTTTCCACCGGAAGAAATTTCCGGTAGCGCCACAACGAAAAATCATCCTTTTCTATATCGGAAACGCGAAAGGAAAACGACTGATCCAAATTCAACGGCGCGCCGCAGTCACATTTGTAGCGTTGTGCCGTCAATTCATATTTTTGCTTGCAGACAGAACAGACGAGTTGCATAGTTCAAGCCCTTTCGTTATACTCTTTATCCTCGATAAAAATATCTTTCAAGTATGCCCGGGATAAGTCTTGAAGTTTCGTCAACCGGGCAGTCCCGTCGGTTTCCGCAGATGCTCCGTCCTCCGGGGGGATCGGAGTTTCCGGAAAGATCAACCGCTTTTCCATCCCCGCATTTTTCAACAGCGTGACCAGACGGTCGCTGCTCTCGCGGATTGCCGCCATCGTGATAAAAGGAATACGGAAAATCAATGCGAAACAGGTGCCGTGAAAAGAATCCGTCACAATGTATTCGGCGTGACGCAGAAGTGAAAGAAACTCTTTCGGTCCGCAATCGTAAAGCTGTTTTTCGACGGGATAAAACTTGTGCGGTTTCGTGGTGATGACGTAAACCGGCACATGGAGACGATCGGCAATGGCCTTCGCTTTTTGGATCAGCGCGTTTCCCCCGTTCAATTCATATACGGCAATGTATTTTTGCGGAAAAAGGCGTTCCCCGGCGAGAGATTGCCAAAAGGATGCATCGGGCAGAAAAACGGGATCCAGCACGACGGGGGGGCGCGAGCCGGTCATTTTTTCCAGCAACCGCGCGCCGCTTTCCTCTCTCACGCTCAACTGAAAGAAATCTTCGACCCACGGTTTCAGGATATCAAGCGTTTCCGGCTTGATGGTATCGGTACCGAAACTTGCCGCATACGCGATTTTTTTCTGTTTCTGTCCGACGGGGAAGTTCAGATAAAAAATACGGCGTCTTTTTCCCTCCGGCTGAAAAACCTGATCGCTTCCGCTGACGTATACATCCGCCGGCGGCGGATTTTTCAAAACATCCTCCTCCGACTCATACGCGCGGGAAGTCAGATGAAGCCATTCCCGACGGAACCGGATGAAACGGCGGATCTTCCGTTTCAGAGAAGCGTAGCGCAACAGACAGAAAAAATGATAGAATATCTGGCGCAAACGGGAATCGGAGTAAGGGGCAAAAACGCGGAAAAGTTTTTGATGATACGGGGTGTTCAAATTCAAACTTTCCGCGTCAACGCCGATACCGCGAAGATAGTTCACCAGTCCGCAACATTGCAATACCGCACCGTAATTGATGTGGTTCAGCGTATAGATGACAGCTTTTTTTTCATTTTTCATACAAAGATTTCAACTTTTTCTTGAATGCTCTGCCGATCACCGTTTTGGGACAAAAGAGCGTAATTGCCAAAAACAAGAAATTGCATAAAAAGTAAACCAGGAAATTCAAAACCACGCCCCACGCGGCTCCGTACGTCCCCCATTTTTGGATGAGCACGTAAAACATCCCGATCGTCAGACAAGAACCTACGATGCGGGTAAGCAGCGGGATTTTATTGTGATTCATGGCAATGGTGATTTGAGACAGGGAATAGTAAAGAGAGGCGGTAACCGAGGAAAACGCGGTAATAACGCAAAAGGGGATCGCTTTCTGATACTTCCAGGCGGTCAGGAGGTTGACGATCGGCGGCGCGAAAACGACAAACGGGATCACGATCAGCGTGATCAACACGATTTTCAGCAGAACGAAATAAGAGCAACGCCTAAAATCTTTTTTTGCTACCGATTCGTAAATATCCGGACTGAATGTGGAACTGATCGCATCGGAAAAAACATAAAGGAAATGGGAGATCGACACCCCGACGGAATAGTATCCCAATTCTTTCAGAGAAATATGGCGTTCCAAAAAAACCTTGTCGTATCCGTTGGAAAAAAATCCCAGCATCGCGGCAAGCATCAACGGGAAACAGAATACAAGCATCCGCCGTACCGATCCCCATTGCATCTTGCGGAAAAGATATTCTCTGGCGTCCCAAAGAAAATACCCGAACAAAAGAAAACCGCCGAGAAAAACACCGCCCAGTTTACCGGCGCTGCCGCCGCCGAGCATCACGAAAAAGACGGAAAACCCGACAGTAAGCACCGCATTGACGGAGTTGTATACAAAATACGGCAGACTTTTTTTCTGCATCTTCAATTGCGTCAGCTTCAAATTGAGCAGTCCCGCCGCCGACAGATAAAACATCGCATACGGCGCATAAGGCAGGACGGCGATCCGGGAATTCCGGTTGAACCAATTCTGATATCCCCAGATCAGAGCGACGGACACAACGGCGAGCACAGCGGAAAAATAAACCAGAAGCTGCGTGGTTTCAACGTGAAGTTGCTCCCGCCCCTTTTCGTCGCACTGGAAGTAGCTTCGCATATAGTTGTGCAACAGAAAAAAAGAAATAAGCGGAGCAAAAAGAAGCGACAAGGAACTGTAAAAACCGACAACGGCAAAATCTTCCGCCGAAAGATAACAGGAAAAAAGCGGCATGGAAACGATGTTGAGAACCATCGGAACCACGGATGCAAGGAAATAAACCAAAAGGTTGGTCAGAGTTCCTTTATGCCGGACGATGAAGTCTTGAAATGCCACATCAAACTCCTGCTCTTATTCCGCGTCGCACGGCAGATGGATCTCCTTGCCCAAACGCAGGTTGACGTCAGCGGGGAAATAATTGTTGAAACCGCCGGTCGGCGTGAATGTCATTTCGCCGAAAAGCACATTCCCGCTGTCGGAGTAAAAATCCATTCGCACGAAGGGAAACTGCTTGGAAAGTTTTTCCGCATATTCGATCATTTCCGCAAAGCGGGGAGGCTTCTCCGGAAGATGTTCTCCTTCATACTGTGAATCCAAAAGCCCGTGAATGACCTGATAATCCTTATCCACGGCAATTCGTTTGAGCTCCTTATCGCGTTCCAGAAAGAGCATCGTAAAGAGCGCTTTGCCGTGAAAACAGAAAATTTTGTAGTCAATGGGAAATACCGTATCTAGCGTCGGGATATACCGTTCGCAGACTAGCAACGGTTTGATTTTCATATAGTGTAATTCCACGGTGGATTCGCCGCGCGGACTCTTGAACCATTTTCTGATCTCTCTCGTCGCCTGATCCACATTCAATGCAGATTTGTCCCGGCAAATCAGATTATAACCGGCAGCGGTATTCAATTTGATGACAAATTGCTCCGGCAAACTGTCCCACGGGATTTCCTCCGCGCTTTCATAGACCCCGTACAATTCATTCAAAATGGAGCCGCAGCCATTCTCCTGCAAATACTCACGCACCCGATATTTATCCGCGCATTGGATGACCAGCGAATTGTTGCCGTAATCATAAAGTTTGAGCCACTGAATCTTTTCAGAAAAAGAACGGGGCGGATCCAGATGCAAAGGTTGTCCGGTCAATCTTTTGAACTGCCATTTATCTACGGCTACGGGGAATTTCGGCCCCAAAAAACGCAAAATGCGCTGATAACCGGAATAAAGCCAATTTTGCTGTTTCAGAAATTCGACAAAGGCGGAACTCATCAGATTCACCTATGCTTTTTTATGCGAAAAAATTTTTCCAATTTCAATTTGATCCGGATCAACGTCATCATAGGGACAGCCCAGACCAGACGGCGCAATTCAAACCCGCGCAAATGATATGTGATCGTAGAGAGACGGAATTTTCCTTTGGTCAGCTTTTCCACCTGACGCAGATCATACAAGAAGATATCGTTCCCCTCGATTTTCTGCATGATATTCAATTCCAGAGGAGTCAAGATACACCCGTAACTTTTCAGTACCGGATACGGATAGGCTTTTGTACTCAGCAGATAATGATATTTTTTCTTCATCATATGCTCTCTGCCCATCCCCCAAATATCCAGACACGTTTCTTCGGGAGGAACGCCCAGGACATCATACAGCCCGAGATAGTTCCGGAGTCCGTCATAGCGAACCAATGCGTGACACGGAGGCAAAATGAATTTACGGTGCCCCATTTCCAGTTGCGCTTGCACACGGCTTCCAGCGGAATCATGCGTTCCACCTTCTCCGCCATTGGTCGCTACGCCAATGTAAGGAGTAATTACGGTTTTTCCGGTATCGGCACAATAGGCATCGTAGTATTTTGACCAGGCATTTTTCCAACTGCGCTCCTCGTCGCAAAGGTCAACCGCATAAAAATCCTGATCCCAGTTTTTCAACCAATTTTCAAAAGCGGACCACATTTTCCACGTGAAACATTCTCCACAGGTGCTGACCGATTGCATCGCATATACGTCAGCTCCATTGTGCAACGGGAAAAAGGGAAGATTCACAAAGCCGTTCATAATATAGGAAAACAAGGATATTTCCGCAACTTCCGGATCGTTTTCGTATGCGTCCAACGCCTGAATGGTAAACTTGTAATATTCCGGAGAAACGAGCAAATCATCCTCCAGCAAAATAACGCCGCGGAAATAACGGCTGCGCGAACCGCAGAGGAAAATATGATCGCGCAACCCCAGTCTTTCGGGTTGCAGGCAGACGAATTTTTCTCCGAAAGGCCAATGATATTCCGACGCGAAACGATTCAGTTCTTCATTTCCTCCGCAATCGATGCTGAGGATCAAAGGGACTTCGCATCCGGAATAATCGGCGGCTTCCAGTGATTTCAGGAGACGCTGCAAAAGATCCAGACGATTATAACCGATCACCGTCACGGCGACCAGCGACTGATTTTTTACGTCATCCATCATTTTTTGCCCCGCTGCAAAATGTATTTTCGCACAAAGGAGATCGCGGGGGCAAGCAGGTATTTCAACGTGACTTTGCATTTCAGGCAACGGAGCCAGTAACGGAATGATTCTCCGTATTCTCCGGCCATAAAGTAAAAACAGCAAAGATTGTAAAAGTGGTAGTGCCTTTTACGGGGATTCCGATCAAAGAAATCTTTGTAATCTTCAAGAAATGTTTCATGGAAATGGATCCGGTCCCGCCACTGACCTCTCTGCGTCATTCTCAAAAAAGGATGATTCTCGTAGACCTTGACCAGAACTTCCGGCAGAAAATCAACTTTGCAATGCTGGCAAAACCGCGCGGTCAACTCCCAATCATTGACGATATTATTGCGCCACCCGCCCCATTTTTGGAAAGCACTTTTTCTGAAAAGCAAGGTGGGAGCACCGGAAACGGTAGGGATTTCCAATACAAAATCGGCAACGTTTCCCCGAAAAGCCGGATGATGCCCTTTCAGCCATTTGCCGGTGCGCTGATCAAAATAATCCATCCAGCAATAGATCATCCCCACATCTTCCGGCAAAGAAGTGATGAAATCATACTGTTTTTGGAGTTTTTCCGGCAGATATTCGTCATCGTCGTCGAGGAAAGTCAAAAATTCGCCTTCGGCACGGTCGGAACCGGCATTCCAATAATCCGTCACGGGGAGACCGGGAGACATTCTGAAATAGCGGATTCGCGGATCATGATAGCTTTCCACCAAATGCTGCGTCAAATCATTCGTGGAGTTGTCCACGATGATATGCTCGTAATCCTGAAACGTCTGCTTCTGGATGCTTGCGATGCAACGCGGCAACAGAAGTTCACGGTCGCGCGTAATCGTCACAATGGTTATCTTCGCCATAAATCCAATCCCCACCTATTCGATGTAATTCAACAAAATATAGCACAAAAAAAATTTTTTTCAAACCGCACAGGGCTCTTTGCCTTCAATCTGTGTTTTCTGATGCCATCGCTTTTTTCGTAAAAACACCGCCTACAACATTCGTCTTTCACCGCTACTCAAAACGGTTTTCAGATACCTTTTCAATCGCTTTTTTTAAACGATATCCGGGGATGAATTTGAAAAGTTGAGGAAAGATGCTATTGTATAATGCTGTTGGATCTCCTACACAACTCCGGTGTTTTTTGTTGAGAAATATATGAATCAGACTGTAAAAAAAGATTTGGATCACACACAGGGAACCGTGGTTTCCGATGCGCTTAGTGCCCTTTCCCGGTGGATTTTTCAACAGGATCCCGGTAACCTGACTCACCGCTTTTTGAACGAGTTGCATCTTTCTGCGCTTGCGGCGGGGATATTGCCGGATCGTCTGCCGGAGGAAATCGCGGTGAAAGCCAAAATGTTTTTTTTGAAATTACAGGCAAACGATCTCGTTCAGGAGCAGACGTTACTGGAAATCGCCCGGCTTTTCACGGCAAATCAGATCCCGTTTTGTCCCATTAAAGGCGCCGATCTCGCCCCGCGCGTCTATCCTAAAAGCGCGTTGCGTCCGCGCGGCGATCTGGATGTGTTGGTCCCGCAGGAGAAGCAAAAGTACGCCTCGCAATTGTTGCAGAAAAACGGCTGGAAGCAACCCTACCGATATAAAAATCCCTATCATGAAGCGGATTTTTTCCGCAACGGCATCTGTCTGGAATTACATCACAAACTGCCGGGCTTCCCCCAAAAAGCGATGCCTGAGGTATGGCGGAATGCCGTTGAAACAACCAATGAATTTCCTCATCTCGCTCTTGAATGGAATCTGCTGATGCTCTTTCAGCACAGTGCAATGCACCAGTGGCACAAAGCGGTCACATTGCTGATGGATTACGGCTTTTTGTTGCAGAAAGCGGACAAGATCGATTGGGAAAAACTGCGCGCGGTCTCCGGCAGATGGCATTTGCAGTACCCTGCTTTGTTCTTCCGCGCGTTTCCCGATTTTTTTCCGGCAAAATGGATGCCAGAAGAAACGTTCCCGCAGGAAATCTGCACGGATTTCCGGCATATGCTCCTCTTCCCGGCGAAATGGCAGTCCAACTCCGAAAACGCGATGACGGATGCCTGCCGTTTTTCCCGGCAATGGTGGCTGGATCGATTCCATGGCTTGCGTCCGAGCGTCATCCGCTATGTCACGAAAAATCCGCGGGGGCACTGTGGGAAATTGTGTCTCGACTATCTGAAGATCAACGGGGCTAAAATTCTTTTCTTCATTCAAGGGTGGAGAAAGATTTGCCGCAAAGAACTCCCGGTTTCCAATCCCGTGCAGAAAAAAATTCAAAATTTTTTGATATTGCCGTCTGAAAATAAAAAATAATTGGCATTTTTATCATTTTGCATATATCTTATTATCAAAACTAAGGAGAATGATTGTTATGAACCGTATCCTCGTCACCGGCGGCGCGGGCTTTATCGGCTCCGCCGTTGTCCGCCACATTTTGAAAGAAACGCAGGACAGCGTCTGCGTCGTCGACAAATTGACCTATGCCGGAAATTTGGAAAACCTTGCCGAAGTCGCTGATTCCCCACGTTTCCGGTTTGAAAAAGTCGACATCTGCGACAAAGCGGAACTCGACCGCGTTTTTGCGTCCTTTGCTCCGACCCATGTGATGCACCTCGCGGCGGAAAGCCACGTCGACCGCTCCATCGACGGTCCCGGCGAATTCATCCAGACCAACATCGTCGGCACCTACACGCTGCTCGAAGCCGCGCGCAAATACTTTGCGATGCTCGACGAAGCTGGCAAAGCGGCTTTCCGCTTCCACCACATTTCGACCGACGAAGTCTACGGCGACCTCAACGGTCCCGAAGATTTCTTCCGCGAAACGACCCCTTATGCGCCGAGCAGTCCCTACTCCGCAAGCAAAGCGTCAAGCGATCACCTCGTACGCGCCTGGAAGCGCACTTTCGGTCTGCCGACGGTCGTCACCAACTGCTCCAACAATTACGGACCGTATCACTTCCCGGAAAAACTGATTCCGCTGGTCATTCTTCACGCGCTGGACGGCAGGGAACTCCCCGTCTACGGCAAAGGGTTGCAGATCCGCGACTGGCTCTACGTCGAAGATCACGCGCGCGCTCTTTACCTCGTCGCGACACAGGGAGTCCCCGGCGAAACCTACAACATCGGCGGTCACAACGAAAAACGCAATATCGACGTCGTCGAAACGATCTGCCGCTTGCTCGATGAATTGCAACCGAGAAAGGACGGCAAATCCTATCTTGAGCAAATCGTTTTCGTCAAAGACCGCCCCGGTCACGATCTGCGCTACGCCATCGACGCCGCAAAAATCCAAAAGGAACTCGGCTGGAAACCGCTGGAATCGTTTGACAGCGGCATCCGCAAAACGGTATTATGGTATCTGGAGCATCGCAACGACTGGTGCGCGCACGTGCTTTCCGGCGCCTACCGGATGGAACGGCTCGGTACAGGAGGTGACAAATGAAAGGCATTGTACTTGCCGGCGGCGCCGGCACCCGGCTTCACCCGATCACGCTCGGCGTTTCCAAGCAGCTTCTCGCGGTTTATGATAAACCGATGATCTACTATCCGCTCTCCGTTCTGATGCTGGCGAAAATTCGCGACATTCTGGTCATCACGACCCCCGAAGACCAAAGTGCGTTTCAGCGGCTTCTCGGCGACGGTTCCAGTTTCGGAGTCCATCTTTCCTACGCCGTCCAGCCGAAACCCGAAGGTTTGGCGCAGGCGTTTCTGATCGGCAAGGAATTCATCGGCGACGACTCCGTCGCGCTGGTGCTCGGCGACAACATTTTTTACGGCGCCGGATTGCGTTCGCGGCTCATACAAGCCGCCGACCAGCAGCACGGGGCGACGATTTTCGGCTTTTACGTGCGCGATCCCGAGCGTTTCGGCGTCGTCGAATTCGACGAATCGGGCAAGGCGATCTCCATTGAGGAAAAACCGGCACAGCCGAAATCCAATTACGCCGTGACCGGACTTTACTTTTACGACAACAGCGTCGTCAGCGTCGCTGAAAACATCAAACCGTCGGCGCGCGGAGAGCTTGAGATCACCACGGTCAACAACGAATATCTCAAGCGCGGACAACTCCACGTGGAATTGCTCAAACGCGGTTACGCCTGGCTCGACACCGGCACTTACTCCTCGATGCTGGAAGCGGGCAATTTCATCCGCACCGTCGAAACGACGCAGGGGCTTCAGGTCGCCTGTCTGCAGGAAATCGCCTACGAAAATCACTGGATGAGTAAAGACGAAGTCGTTTCCGTCGCCAACATCATGAAAAAGACCAGTTACGGTCAATATCTTCTGGATCTGGTAAAATGACCATTATTCCGACAGCGATCCCCGACGTCAAAATCGTGGAACCGCGCATTTTCGGCGATGCGCGCGGTTATTTCTTTGAATCGTGGAACCAAAAGGCGTTTGCCGAAGCCGGCATCGACTGCGCCTGGCTTCAGGACAACGAGTCCAAATCAAGTTTCGGCGTGTTGCGCGGTCTGCATTATCAGGCGGCGCCTTACACGCAGGCGAAACTTGTGCGCGTCATTTCCGGCGCCGTGCTGGACGTCGCCTTGGACATCCGGAAAAATTCCCCGACATTCGGCAAACACGTTTCCGTCGTTCTTTCCGGCGACAACAAGCGGCAGCTTTTCATCCCCCGCGGCTTCGCGCACGGCTTCGCCGTCTTGAGTGAAGAGGCGACCTTTGCCTACAAATGCGACAACATTTATATGCCGAACGCGGAGCGCGGCATCGCCTTTGACGACCCTGCCCTCGGCATCGACTGGCAGGTCAAACCAGAAACGTGGATCCTGTCGGACAAAGACCGCCGTCATCCGCGTTTCGCCGATGCGGAATACTGGGAGTAAAAAATCATGAAGATCCTCATCACCGGCGGCAAGGGAATGCTCGGGCGCACCTTGCAAAAAGAATTCCGCGATCAGGAACTGCTGATCGCCGATCTCCCCGAATGCGACATCACCGATGCGGAAAAGACAAAGGCGTTTTTTGCCGGCTTCATGCCGGATGTCGTGATCCACTGCGCCGCGATGACGGCGGTCGACCGGTGCGAAACGGAAGAAAAACTTGCCGCGCTCCTCAATGTGGAGGGGACCCGCAACGTCGCCGTCGCCGCCCATGCCTGCAACGCGAAACTCATCGCTATTTCCACCGATTACGTTTTCCGCGGCGATGCCGAGCGTCCCTACACCGAAGAAGATGCGCCCGACCCGCAAACCGTTTATGGAAAAACCAAATTCGGCGGTGAGGAAATGGTGCGTAAATACTGCCCGAATCATCTTATTTGCCGCATTTCGTGGCTCTATGGTCCCGGCGGCCCGAGTTTCGTCCACGCGATGATGAAACTTGCCGACGGCACCCATCCGCAATTGAAAGTCGTTGCCGATCAAGTCGGCAACCCGACTTCCACCTTTGCCGTCGCGCGCAAACTCCGCGAACTCATCAGACATCCCGAATACCGGGGCACCTGGCACCTCACCTGCGAGGGAGAAGCCTCCTGGTGCGATTTCGCCCGCGAAATTTTCCGTCTCGCGGGGATCCGGCAGGAAGTCGTTCCCTGCACGACTGCGGAATTTCCCCGCCCTGCCCCCCGCCCCGCCAATTCCAGACTGGTCAAGGGGATGCTCAAAAAAGCGGGACTTCCGCCGATGCCCGACTGGCACGACGCGCTCCGGGAATTTATGCAAGCGGAATTTTAAAACATTTTAAATATCGTCAAAAAAAAGAGCTGTTGCAAAACTTTTTGCAACAGCTCCTGTTTAAAGTGAAAAGCGGAAACTAAAGGTTTTCGACCATTTTCAGATATTCGTCTTCGGTCATCATATCGTCCAATTCGGACGAATCGAAATCGGTCATTTTAAAAAGCCAACCGCGGTCTTCGGGGGATTCGATGATGATTTCCGGATCCTCGAGGACACCATCGTTGACTTGAAAAACGCTGCCGCTCAACGGAGCAACAAGAGGCAATTCGGATTCTTCGCCTTCAATGCCTCCGACGCTGTCGCCGATGATGAAATCGTCGCCTTCTTCGGGAAGATCGAGATCCGCAATGCCGCCGAGCAAATCAGCGGCATATTCCGTGATGCCGACCGTCGCTTCATCGCCCACTACATCCACATACTCGTGCTCTTCCGTAAAATACCGCATCATGATCTCCGCTTTTTGCTTTCCTTTTCCTCCGGAGAGGGCTTGCTCCGTATCTAATGAAACACCATATCGCATACTTGTCAAGCGCAAGACGCCTTTTTTCTGAAAAAATCCCCGCTTTCTGTAAAAAAAAAGTTCCTGCGCTTGAAAAAAAGAGCATTGCATTCTATGTTAGGGCTATGGATCATTTGGAACAGCAAATTTTTGAAATCGCCCGCAAACTCTTTCAGGAGTCGGCGGGCTGTCACGATTTCGACCATACCCTGCGCGTTGCCGCCAACGCGGAAAAACTTCTAGCCGCATTGCCCGAAGCGGATCCAAGTGTCGTCCGTCTGGCGGCGCTGTTGCACGACTGCGCCCGCGCCGAGGAAGACGCTTCCGGCGGCAAGGTCGATCACGCGGCGCTCGGAGCCGTCAGGGCGAAAAAAATCCTGCTTCAGGCAAACGCCGATCCCGTCCTTGCCGATGCGGTCGCCTCTGCGATCGCCCGCCATCGCTACCGCGGCAAATTGCTTCCGCAAAGTCTTGAAGAAATGATCGTCTACGATGCGGACAAACTTGATTCGCTCGGCGCTATCGGGATCGGCAGGGCCTTTCACTTCGCCGGAAAATTCGGAGCGCGGGTACACAACACCCAAGCCGAAGCCCTTACCGGAAAACCTTACGGCAAAGAGGACACCGCTTTCCGGGAATATCTCGTCAAACTCCGTCACGTCCCCGAAAAGATGCTGACGGAGCCGGGGCGTGCGCTTGCGGCACAACGGCTGCAATTCATGACCGGATTTTTTGCCGAGATGGAGAAGGAATGCGCGTCAGAGAATTGACGTCGTCGTCCCCGGCTTGAAAACGTAAAGTTTACCGTTGACGACATAAAAGACCGTCGTCGCCGACATATTGCGGCAAAATGTGCGGTCGCAACTCCATTGCAGGGACTTCACCGCCTGCATATAATCATAGATTTCGATATTGGTCGCGTACCAGATCTCCGGACGGTGTGCCATCAAAGCGGCGAATTTTTCCATCACATCCCAGTTGTTTGCGCGGTCGAATTCAAAACTGTGCCCCCAGATGGTGCAAAGCGCCGGGACTTTTTCCGTGGCGAGAAACCGTTTGCCGATTTCCTGCAGATTTCCGTCATTGATATGGTGCGCCGTCGGCGCCCACGCGAGCCAGTCGTCCTGCGGCAAATCGAAATTCAAATTGGCGTTATGCGTGGCGCGGGAATAAACGATATTGCACGCGCGGTAAACCTCGCGGGCGGCGGGAAAATCCGACCATCTCGCGCCGTTGGGCCACGCATTGCCGCGCACGATATAACCGACCTGCGGCTCGATGACGGAGCGGTCGTGGTAAATGTCCAAAAGGATCGATTCTTTCGGATTGAGCTGATAACAGCCGTGGCGGAAACCGTGCGTCGCGACTTCGTGATTGCGGTAGATCGAATAATCGATTTTGCGCTTGGTATTGACATTAAACGTGCCTTTCAACTGATAACGGTCAAAAATATCGACGAGTTTACGGTCGCATTCAAAGCCGTCGTCGTAACTGAATGTCAGCGCCTTGGTGCGTCCGCCGGGGAAAACGGGATAACTCCCATTCGGATAAGCGATCCCGGAAACAAGCGGAAGCTGTCTTTCCTTTTTCGGCTCTACGAGGACGTTTTTGCCGTCGATCCAGAGATAAACCGGAATCGCCGTCGGGTTGACGAGGATTTTGCCGTCGACGCTCACTTGCAACTTGCGGCACGCCGCCATATAATCGACGATCTCGATATTGGTCGCATACCAGATGTCGGGGCGGTGCGCCAGCGTCTTGCAGAAATTCTCGATGACCTCCCAATTTTGCGCGTCGTCGAATTCGTAACTGTGCCCCCAGATGGAGCAAACGCTCAACACGCCGCCCCAGCCGTTGTAATCGCGGTATTTTTCCGCAATCGCGGAGAGTTGTGCAAAATTATGCCCGGTCATCACCCAGTAAAAGGGGTCTTTTTCCTCAAAGAACTTGCCGGTCTCCCCCGTGCCGCGGGCGTAGACGATGCCGTGTTTTTTCAACGCGGCGCGCACCTCCGGCGAAGTCTGCCCGAAAGGATAGGCGAAGCCGCGCACAGGATATCCGGCAACTTTTTCCAACGCCGCAAGATCCTGCGTGATTTCCCGGTCGATCTCCTCCGGGGAAAGTTTCGCCATCGCAAGATGATGAAACCCGTGCGAAGCGATCTCGTGGCCTTGATATAAACCGGCGTATTCCTCAAGCTTCAGAAAATTTTTCTTGCTGCCCGCCCTGCCCGCGCTGACATTGAACGTGCCTTTCATCCCGTAGCGGTTGAAAATTTCAACAAGTTTCCGGTCGGCTTGAACTCCGTCGTCGAAACTGAAAGTCACCGCCTTGCGCACCCAGCCGGGATAGGTAAAATAAATTTCCGGCATCGCCGACAGAAAAGAAGCGCACACTAGCAGAACTCCCGACAATGTTTTTTTCATACTCTTGCTTTCCATAATCAAAAGGCGGAATTTCATCCGCCCTTACCGATATTACTTTTTGCAGACGCGGATCAATCCGATCACCGGTCCCGAAAGGATGTATCCGGTCACGATCAGAAACAGTCCCGGCGTCTTAAAGACCGACCAGACGATCACCAGCGCGATAAAAAGCAACATTTTCCAACGGCTTTTGCGCATCGAAAAAATCATTCTTCCGGCGTGCGGATAAGGAAATTTGCTGACCATCAAAAGCCCCAGCACCGCCGCGTAGATCGGCAAGCCGAAAGCGACGTTGCGCAACCCCGATTCCCCGAGATCAAAGGTCGACGCGAAAAAGACCGCGACGCAGATCGCCGCCGCCGCTCCGGGGGAAGGCAATCCGCAGAAAAAGTCGTGATTTTCCTCCTCGGTACCGGGAAACATCGCCTTGATGTTGTAGGTCGCCAACCGGAGCGCGGCGCCGCCGAGATAGATCGCCGCGAGCGCGTAAACCATAAACTCCTGACGGGGGATCAGCGTATGTCCGCTCATCGCGTGGGTCATCACCGACACCAGCACTGCCGGAGCGACGCCGAAAGTGACCATATCCGACAGGGAATCCATCTGAAGTCCGTGCATGCTGCCCGCGTGAAGCAGACGCGCGGCAAGACCGTCGAAGGCATCGAAAACCATCGCGCAGAAAATCATGATCGCGCTGACCGTGAAAATGCGCGTCTGGACATCCGGCGGCTGCCCGTACGCCCGCAATGTGTAAAGGATCGCGGCAAAGCCGCACAGACTGTTGCAGAGCGTCAGCATATTGGGGATGCTTTTGACGATGCGGCGGGGAAATTCCAGATACTTTTTCATTTTGTTTCTCCTTGCGAAACGATTTCCGCTAAAATGGATTCGCCGCCTTTGACCGCGTCCCCGACGTTGACCAGTACCTTGACCTGATCGGCAGGCAGATAAAGTTCCGTCCGCGAACCGAATTTGATCATTCCGTAAACGTACCCTTTGGCAAATTTTGCTCCGACGCAGTCGGGACAGACGATACGGCGGGCGATCGCGCCGGAGATCTGCCGCACGGCGACGGGGAAATTGTCTCTTTCCGTCGCAACACCGGCGATCGTCATCGCTTCATTGCGTTTCCCCGCATCGGGATTGCGGGCATCAAGATATTCTCCCGGACGGTAATGTTTCGACAGCACCTGCATCGCGACCGGAGTGCGGTTGACGTGGACATTCAGCACCGAGAGGAAAATACCGATCCGCACCGTTTTCACGCCCTCTGGAAACTGTTCAAAACTATCGAGATACGTAATGTCGCGCACAACGCCGTCCGCCGGACTTGTCACCGCCAGCGGATCGGACGGGATCGTCCGCACGGGATTGCGGAAAAAAGCGCAGAAGGCAAACAAAACCAAAGCGACGAATGCCGCCAGACTCCATCCGGCAACGGGATGTCCGCAACGGATCAGAGCATAGCATCCGCTCCACAAAATGAGTGCGACGACTAATGCACTGCCCCATTCTCTCACCCCGAATCTCGTCAATGTCATCATAATTTTTTCTCCTTATCGGTCAAATTTCCAGTTTTGTTTTTTCAGATGCACTGCGGCGGATATCCCAGCAGCGGTAAATTTGCGGCACGAGATATTTGGCGATCGAAGCCGTCGGCATCGCCAGGATCATTCCGGGGATCCCGGCGACGATGGCGCCGATCAACACGACGATGATCGTTTCGAGCATCGTCAGCCCGAGCGAATCGCCGACGACGGCGGGATAAATGATAAACTGCTCCAAAATCCCGTTATAAATAAGATAGAGCAAAATGATCAGCACCAGTTGAGTGCCGCTGCCGCCGCAGGCGAGCGTGACGGTCAATGTGGTGAGCATCGTCAGCACGGGCCCGAGGAAAGGCAGAAGTTGACTGCACCCGGCAACCATACCGAGGATCGGGAAATAAGGCACTCCGATAATGGCGAAAAAGAATGTATAGACCATCGTATCAATGACGATCAGTGTCAGATATCCGCGAAGCCAGATGCGCAGACGCATAAAGATCCCTCCGGTCAGACGGGTCGCTTCATTGAGCGCCGCCTCTTCCGCCCCCGGCAGCCATTTGCCGTTGTAGAGCATCCGCACGAGATATTCCCCCTGCCGTCCGGTACTTGCGTCAAGATGACAGAATTCGGCGAGCTTTGCCAAAAAGAAGATGCAGAAAAAGAGCGCCAGCAAGAGATCGCCGAAAAATCCCACCGTCATGCCGAGAGCCCCCGTCGTCAACGAAAAAGCGCCGCCTGATTTCTGCAACACACCGTCCAGTAATTCCCGCATTTTCCGCGGATCGGAAAGCACCGTTGACACTTTTTGGATCGTTGAACGGACAGGCGGGATACGGGAAAAATTCTCCGCCGTCCGGTTGAGATACGCGACCGTCGGAGCAAAGGGCGAAGCCTTGGTTTCCTCTCCCGGAACGACGTTTTCCTGCATCACCCAACTGCCGAACGCCTGTCCGGCATCGCGCACCTGCAAGAGGACTGAATTGCTGAAAAGGATCACCAGAAAGGCAATTGCCAACAAAACGACAAACACCGTTTCCCAGATCGCCTTGCCGATGATCTGGCGGTACTCGTCCCTTTCCCGGTGCGATCCCGATCCATCATCCGTCCGGTGAAGTTTGCTCTTGATCTTGCCGGATAAATAATGCAATGGCGACAATACCCAGTGAAGCAGTTGAAAGACGCGGTATCCCAATCCCCGCTTTGCCAGAAGACGCCGTTCAAAAAACTTTTCCACCGGCAAAAGCAAATAGGCGGCGATCAAACCGAAAGCGACCGGACGCAACCACGTCGCCAGCAAAAGAAAAACGACGATGATCCCGATGACGATCAAAATGCCCGCGCCGGAGCGGAGCAAAGAAGTGTTTTCATTCATCGAACTCCGTACGGCATCGGTCATCGACGCGATTTCATCCTGCGGGAAATCAAGTTTCCGGGCAAGTTCCTCCACCATGGCAAGCCGGTTTTCCGGCAGTTTTGCCTGCAATGTCAATGAAAAGAGGAAAAAGATCACTTTTGCCCGTTCTTCGGAGGAAAGATCTTTCAACAGAAGCGCCGCTTCGTCCGGGGTCACAAAATCCGCATCCTGGATCCCGCCGAGCAACGCGACGGATTGCGACGGAGAAAAAACATCGGTCAGCACCCGTAAAAACGTCCAATGCTCCGCGGCGATCTTGCCCGACTTGGAAGCGAGTATCGTTTTGATCATCCCCGCCAGACCGCGCTGGACATTGCGTCCGGCGCTGTCGTCGCGCAACAGAAAACCGACCGCCGCCGAACCGGACCTGCGAAGCGCTTCCGGCACTTTGGCAATATTCAGTTTCCGACCGATGGAAGAAAAGAACGACATCGTTATTTCGTCGTCACGCGAACGCTTTTTGCACCCTTGACCGTCCTGCCGATGCGGTCGGCGTAAAGACCGCAGTTGCGGATCGCCTGAAGCGCCTTTTCCGCATCATTTTCCGGCACGAACCAGACCATACCGACGCCCATATTGAAAACGCGGTAGGCTTCTTCATCCCCGACGTTGCCGCGTTCGACGATCAGTTTGAAAATCGGCGGCACGGGGAATCCCGCGACGTTGAATTCGACGTCGATGTCATCGGGCAGTACGCGCGGGACATTGTCGTAAAGGCCGCCGCCCGTGATATGGGCGATGCCGTCGAGCGCGACACCGGCGGCGCGCGCCGCCTTGATCGCCGGATAATAACAGGTATGGGGGTGAAGCAACGCTTCCCCGACCGACTCGCCGCCGAGGCACTCCGGACGGTCGTTGACATCGAAACCCGCCTGGTCGAAAAGCACTTTGCGCGCCAAGCTGAAACCGTTGGTATGCAAGCCGTTGGAAGCGATACCGATCGCAACGTGCCCCGGACGGATCTTTTCCCCGGTGATAAGTTCGCTCTTTTCCACGATGCCGGTGATGACGCCGACGAGGTCGAAATCATTGCCGTACATCCCCGGCATTTCCGCCGTTTCGCCCCCCAGCACGGCGCAATCCGCCGCTTTGCAGGCGCGGGCGATACCGCATAAAACTTCCTCGTAAAGCGGACTGCGGAGTTTGCCGATGCCGATGTAGTCCATAAAATAGACCGGCTCCGCGCCCTGTACGGAAATATCGTTGATGCAGTGATTGACGATGTCGCAGCCGACGGTGTCGTATTTCTGCATTTTCATCGCGACCATCAACTTGGTGCCGACGCCGTCGATGCTGGAAACCATCACCGGTTCGCGGTACTTGGAAAGGTCGATCTGAAAAAGTCCGCCGAAACCGCCGATCGGGGCGAGCATTTCGGGCCGCCGGGTCGACGCGAGCGCGCCTTTCACCTTGGTCAACAGATCGGTCGCGAGATCGATGTCGACGCCCGCCGCCTTGTAGAGATCACTTTTTGCCGCCATAATTCTTTTCTCCTATTGTCAAATGATGTTTTTACAGATTCCAGAATTTCTTCACGCCCGAATAGGCGATCTTTTCGATCAGGACCTCGACGCAGTCAAGCGGCGCCTGACCGCGTTCGACGAGATTGCCGAGCACGTCGGAAAGCACCCTGCGGAACATTTCAAAACGCGAACCGTAACTTAAAAGTTTCCGCGAATCCGAAACCATTCCGGCGAAATTGCTCAACGTGTCCACCGACGAAATGTATTCCAACTGACGGCGCATCCCGACCGGCGTGTCGCAAAGCCACCACGCCGAACCGAGCGACACTTTGGCGCCGAAAGCGCGCGAAATCGTCGCCAGCGTCGCGTAGTGCGCCGGATCGAGCGAATAAAGCACCGTTTTCAAACTGCCGTCGAAACGGTTGAGGAATTTGACCAGATTGGGACGCAGATCAAGCGCGTGATCGCTGATGTCGCCGCCGACATCGGGACCGAGCGATTCAAAAAGCGATTTGCGCACGTCGCGCACCGCGCCGAGATGAAGTTGCGTCACCCAGTCGCTTTCGGCATTGAATTCCGCGATCTCGCCGAGGAGATACCCCATAAAAATGCGCCCGTCTTCCTTGGATACCGCCTCCCCCGCCATCGCGCGGCGGAAAACGCGGTTCGCCTGCTTGTAATCCGCTTCGACGTCGGGCAGGATCAGCAATCCGTGATCGCTCGCGCGGCAACCGTGTTCGGCAAAGAAATCGTGACTTAATTTCATCACGGAAACGAGCGTTTTCAAATCTTTCAGCTCGATGCCGACACGCTTTTCCAACCGATCCATTCCCGCGCGCCATCCGGGGGCGAGAATTTTCATCGTTTTGTCGGGACGCCAGGTGGGACGCACGAGGATCCGCCCCATCGCCCGGTTGATGCGGTCGTGATGCTCCAGCGTATCGGCGGCATCGTCGGTCGAGCACATCACTTCGACGTTGAGTTTTTTGGACAAAAGCGCCTGCGGACGGAATTCGTCGGTCGCCAGTTTGGCGTTGACCGCGTTGTAAATCGTTTCCGCCGTCTTTTCCGAAAGTTGCTCCCCGATACCGAAATAACGGCGCAGATCAAGATGGATCCATTCGTAGACCGGATTGCCGATCAATTCGGGAAAAATCCTGCCGAGCGCGCAGAATTTATCGCGGTTCGCGCTCTTGCCGGTGATCAGTTTTTCCGGGACGCCGCGCTTGCGCATCATTTCCCACACATAATGGTCGGTGGCGGCAAAAAGCTGCCACGCATCGCGGTAACAGCGGTTTTCGGCGATCTCCCGCAAATTTGCGTGATTGTGCGGATCGACGACCGGGAGTTGGGAAATCTTGGCAAAAAGCGCCCTGCCGGTCTTGTTGCCGATCAAATAGGAATCATCCAAAAAAGCCATATTACCACCCTTTTGAAAAAATTACACTCTCAATTCTTCCGCGGCACCCGCCATTTCCGCCGCGTGCGCGGCGAGCAACGGGCGGATCTCCTCGTTAAGGAAATCCTCGACCTGACGCGGCGCGCGCCCGACGAAAGTTCTGGGATCGAGCAACGCGTCGAAATCATCGGCGATCGCGGCAAACGCGGGGTCGCTTTTCAACCGGATGAGCAGATCGTTGTCAAGCCCTTCGGCTTTGACCTGGCGCGACGCTTCCATCGAATGCGTGCGGATGACTTCGTGCAGTTTCTGCCGGTCGCCGCCTTTTTTGACCGACGCCATCAGGAGATTTTCCGTCGCCATAAAAGGCAGTTCCGCCTTGATGTGACGCTCCATCACCTTGGGCCATACCTGCAAGCCCGACGTGACATTGAGCAGGATCGACAACACCACGTCGGCGGCGAGAAAAGCCTCGGCAAGCACGATGCGGCGGTTGGCGGAATCGTCGAGCGTGCGCTCGAACCACTGCGTCGCCGTCGTAAACGCGGGATTGAGCGGCAACGTGATAAGATACCTCGCAAGCGACGTGACGCGCTCGCTCCGCATCGGGTTGCGCTTGTACGCCATCGCGCTCGAACCGACCTGCTTTGCGCCGAAAGGTTCTTCCAGCTCCTTCATATTCGCCATCAGCCGGATGTCGGTCGCGATCTTGGACGCGGACTGCCCCAATCCGGAGAGGATCGACAGGACGAAATAGTCCAGTTTACGGGTGTAAGTCTGCCCCGAAACCGCAACGACGCGCGAAAATCCCATCTCGGCGGCGACGCGGCGCTCCAATTCGCGGCACTTTTCGTGATTTCCGTCAAAAAGCGCGAGAAAACTCGCCTGTGTCCCGGTCGTGCCTTTGACACTGCGGAAAGGCAATGTTTCGATTTCCCGCTCCAGACGCTGAAAATCGAAATAAAAATCCTGCAGATAAAGAGCGAAACGCTTGCCGAGCGTCGTCAACTGCGCCGGCTGCAAATGGGTGAAACCAAGCACCGGCAAATCCTTGTTGGCATCGCAGAAATCGGCGAGTTGGGAAATCAGTTTCAGCAGTTTGCCACGCAGAAGTTTCATCGCTTCACGCATCTGGATCAATTCAGTGTTGTCGGTGACAAAGCAACTGGTCGCGCCGAGATGGATGATCGGCGCGGCTTCCGGACAAAGTTCCGCCAGTGTGCGGATATGACTCATCACATCGTGACGCAACGATTTTTCATACTCCGCAACGCGGTCGAAATCAATATCCTCGATATGCGCGGCGAGTTCCGAAATCTGCTGATCGGTGATCTCAAGTCCGAGTTCCTTTTCACAGCGCGCCAGCGTCAGCCACAACTTCCGCCAGGTAGAATGTTTGAATTGAGGTGACCAGATATGACTCATCGCCGCATCAGCGTAACGATCGGTCAACGGATTGCAATAACTGTTGGTATCCACCGCGATTTTCCTTTTTCGTTGGACGTTTCCGTCGGAAAATTAACGTTTTTTTTCATTTTTGGCGTGAAAAAACGACAAAAACGGGCTATAATAATAGCGCACCTATATAAGATAGTGCAACTGCGGCAATAAATCAACCTTCCGCAAAGGAGTTTTTCAGGATTTCAGAAGGAGAAAATGTGAAGATGAAAAAAATGTGGCAGACATTGTTGGCAAGCGCCGGTATCGCAATTCTCGCGGGATGCTCATCCGCCCATATCCCCGGCGGCTGTTATCAACCGGCAAATCCGGCGGACGGCTGCATGGCGTGCGTCTACGAGGACATCATTTTTCTGCGCGTAAAAATGCCGGACAACTCCAACCGTCCCGGCGCCAACAGCGACTGGGCGGGCAAATATGAATTGGACAAGAAATCCGGCGAGATCACGTTGAAAATGACCGACGAGCAATGGCGCAACTGGAAATTTTATTTCGGGCTCCGCCTTGCCGGAAATACGATCAAAATCGACGATTTCAGCCGCCAGACGACCTACACACTGATTTCGGATACGCCCGCCGAAACGTCCGGAAATCTGCAACCGATGCGGTAATCCCCCTTAAAATCTCCTGCGATGGCGTAAGAGCCATCGCCCCGCTTCGCGGCTTCGGTCGATTTTCGGGGGAGCCCCCGCGCTCCCGCGCATCCGTTCCTCGGTGCTCCGCACCTCCGGTACTCGCGGCTTCGCGTATGGTAGTTTTTACTTTTTGTTAAAGATCCCCCTGCCCCCTTAAAATCTCCTGCGCAGTTCGTGAGAGGGTGCGCCCCGCTTCGCGAAACTATCCTTGCGGGATGGATACTTTTG
>JAKSOF010000011.1 GCA_024405735.1 Victivallaceae bacterium
ATACTCCCCTATAAAAATGGCTATTTATCAACTGTTTGTTGTGACATAGCCAAAATTAAAAAACTACCATACGCGAAGCCGCGAGTACCGGAGCGAAGCGAGGAACGGATGCGCGAGAGCGCGGGGGCTCCCCCGAAAATCGACCAAAGCCGCGAAGCGGGGCGCACCCTCTCATGGGTGCGCAGGAGATTTTAAGGGGGAATCAGCCTCGCTCCCGTTACATCAAAGTGTGTAATACGAAAAGGGCTCAATCTCTTGTCAGCAAAAACGCGGCGCCCTCGAATGCTTCGGGAGAAGTGAATGTCAATTTTCCGTCGGCGAAACGCCAGTTGAGCGTATTTGAAACAAAAGTGCGTTTGACTTTGAAATTTTCCGGCAAGTCGATCACGACTTTGTCCGGAGGATCGCCGAACGTGTGAAAGACGACGAATTTCGCCGCTTCGTCGCCGCGGACGAGATACTGCCATCCCGTCGGCTTGGCACGGTAATCGCCGATCACGTGCTCAAGGCGGAAACTTCCGCGGTCGAGCAACGGGGTGATCTCCCGGTAAAATTCGACGCCGTCCCTGACGATGGCAAGTTCATCGACCGTCAGTTCAGCGGGTTCTCCGGAAAGACAAAGTCTGCCCATCATTCCGGCGGCGATGCTGTAATGCAGACGCCGGGAACCGTCGTTTTTGCGCAAGACCGCCCAAATCTGACTTTTTTTCATCGGAACGAGCATCTGGACGTCGAGCGCGATCATCGGCAACTGGGGACACTCGTGCGCATCGGAAAAACTCAGCATATCGGCGAAACCGATCCAGCCGGGCGTGAGGCGGTGACCGCCGGACGCGCAGACCTCGATGACCAGTTCGGGAAGCGCGGCGCGGATCTCCTGATAAAAGGAAAAGACGCTTTCGGTGTAGCGGCGTTGATTTTCCTGCGGCGTGTCGTCACCGTCGCATCCGCAGGAAATGCAGGAATTGTAATCGATTTTGACATATCCGATCCGATGCCGTTTGAGAAACGCGATCACACGTTCGCGCAAAAAGTTTCTCGCGTCTTCACGGCGCAAGTCGAGGAAAAGTCTTTCCCCGTTGCAGATCACGTTGCCGTCGAGCGTCAGGAGATATTCGGGATGCTCTTTGGCGACGCGGGATCTGGTCATCACGGTTTCCATCTCGAACCAGATGCCGGGGATCATATTTTCGCGGCGGATCACATCGAGGAAGCGGTCAAAGGACGAGGGATATTTGCTCTCGTCGAGCATCCAGTCGCCCTGCCAGAAATTTTCATTGCGCTGAAACCAGCCGTCGTCGAGGACGAAATATTTGAGCCCGAGTTCTTTCACGGCGGAAATCTGCGAAAGCAGTTTTTCCTCGCGGGGATCGCCCCACGTGGTGCAAAATTCATTGAAAAGCACGGGAAGTTCGCGCTCCGCCGCCGCGCGGATCGCGGGGGCGTACTGCATTTTCAACAGCGCGTTAAAAAGATCGAGGATGTCGCCGCGCGCACACGTGACATTGGCAACCATCGTCGAAAAACTTTCCCCGTCGCCGAGCGTCGCGCTCCAGTTGCAGAATTCGCGGTCGACCTGTCCGCCGGAAAGATTGCAAACGTCGCAGAAACGGGCGATTTCCAGTTCCCACGCGCCGAGCGCCTCCAGTTGCGCGCCCCACAGCACGCGGTTGCCCTTGTCCTCCAACGCGGCAAAGGGAAAATATTTGCGCACGGGCTTGGTGCTGGTCTGTCCGAAGCGGAGACTGCGCACGCCCGCCGCCTGCCACGACATTTCCAGTCCCGCGGCTTCCGCCGAAAGGATTTCGTGCCGTCCTTCCGCCGCCCAGTTGGACTGGACGCGGTGGATCGCATACTCGTTGGCGCCGTCCTCCCGCTGAAAGGGGGAAAGCATTCCCAAGGAAAAACTTGCAAGATAATCGAATCTCACGCTTTTTCCGGAAGCATTGCGCACCTCGGTATGGATTTTGACGCCGCCTGAAACCAATTCGGCAATGTGATCGAAAAAGAGTCCCTTTTCATACTCGAAACACGTCACGATGCGGTTGTTTTCCGCTTTCTGGTCAAGAAATTTCAACGCCTTGGTGCAAGGGGTGTTGCGCATCGAACTGCCGGTATCGTTGCAAAAGGGCGTACCGCACAGGTGAAATTGCACCATGCTTTCCGCTTCCAGTGTCGGAAAGACGAAATCGAGCGCTTTGCAGATGGCGCGCGCGGCGAGCGTATCTTTGATCTTGGTGCGGCGCGCGGTGATCTCCTTTTCCATTTCAGCCGGGATCAGCGTGAAAGCGAAAACATCCTTGTCCCGGTAGTAGACAAGCAAAAGATTTTCGTGACGGTAAGTGCGGAAAATTTCCATATTGATCTCCTTTGACCGCTAAAAAAGCGGGGAAATGAAATTTTTTACTGCAGAAGTCCCGTCGCCTGCAACAAAACGACGAGCAGACAGGGGATCACGACAACGCTCATACAGAGCTGAAAAAGGTACTCGCGATACCACTTTTTGTCCTGCCTGACTTCGCGGGAAAATTTCTCCAGACCGATCACCGAAACGACGAGAATGGTCGTAAAGATCGCCGCGACCGGCATCATCACGTTGTTGCTGACGAAATCAAGCGTGTCAAGAATATCCATATTCTTGTACTTGTCGATGAAAGCAAGCGGATGAAAATTTTTGAAGACGCTATAGCCGAGTACGGTGATCACGCCGATCGCAATGATCTCCAAGACGCAGATCGCGATCGCACGCGGACGGGAAACGTGCAATTCCTGACAAACCGTCTGGACGTTGGTTTCCAACAGGGAGATCGCGCTGGTCGCCGCCGCCAAAAGAACGAGGATGAAAAAGAAGACTCCGGCGATCCTGCCGCCGGCAAAATTCGCGAAAACCTGCGGCATCGTCACAAAGACCAATCCGGGCCCGGCGGCTTCCGCCGCCGCCTTGCCGCCGAATGCGACCACCGCCGGAATGATCATCATCCCGGCGAGAAACGCCACTGCGGTATCGAAAAATTCAACCTGATTGACGTTGGAAACCAGATCGTCCGCCTTGCACATATAGGAGCCGTAAGTGATCGTGATCCCCATCGCGATCGAGAGCGAGAAAAAGAGCTGTCCCATCGCGGCGACGACGGTCATATAGCTGAATTTCGAGAAATCCGGCTTGAAATAGTAAACAAATCCCTCTTTGGCGTTGGGCAGAAAGAGGCAGTAAATGCAAATGCCGACGATCATCAGAAAGAGCAAAGGCATCAGAATTTTGTTGAAACGCTCGACCCCTTTTTGCACACCGAATGCGACGACGATGACAAGGATCACCATAAAGAGGAGAAAAAAGGCAATCGGCTCCCACGTCGAAGAGATGAAGTTCCCGAAATAAGCGTCGCACGCGGATTTTGAGGCGAATTTTCCGATCGGGTTCGCCGCCAACGCCACCACGTATTTCGTCACCCAGCCGCCAATCACGCAATAATAAGGTACGATGATCAACGGTACGAGCGCGTTGATCCAGCCGCCCCACCGGACGCTTTTCATAAATCCGGTACGATCCTTGCAGAAATAGCGGAAACTGCCGATCGGACCGCATCCCGTTATTCTGCCGATGCCGTTTTCCGCGATCAAAAGCGCATAACCGAAAGTCAACACCAGAATCAGATAAGTGACCAGAAAAATCCCGCCTCCGTGCTTCGCCGCCAGATAAGGGAAACGCCAAATGTTGCCCAAGCCGACCGCCGCCCCGGCGGCGGCGAGCACATAACCAACCTTGCTGGAAAAACCGTCTTTCACGTTACATTCCTGAAAAATTTGCTTTACAAAAATTGAAATTGCAGAAGATGCTCTTTATTGTCCTGCAACTTGCCGGAAACGACGCGGAAAAGCATATCCTGCCGGATCGTTTCCTTCCCGTCGGAACTCTTGCGTTCGCAATGGATCCGCCACACCGAAAGCGTAAATTTCGGATGCGCGAGATTCATCGCGAATTCATACGCAACGGGTTCCCCGACCTGTTTGGTCAGCGATTCCCGGGTGGCGCGGAAACTTTTTGCGTCAAAGGTTTCCGAAACTTCACGGGGCAGTTGCGACAAAAAAGCCTCGGCGTCGTTTTTAACCAGCGCCTGTACCAACGCTTCGCCGACGCGCGGCGCGGCAACGGTTTCATCGGCGGGAGCAACGCTTCGGCACCCCGAAGCATATACCGCCATGGCGATCGCCGCACAGCACAGCAAAAGATTTTTCATTTCTCCGCCCCGGATTTATTTGTCGCTGTCATCCAGCAAAAGCTGCTGGAAGCCGATCGTGGACGCCGGATTCTGAACGCTCTTTTCAACCTTGTCGGTGATCGTTTTTTTCTGGAGTTTGTCCGCTTCCGAAAGCGTGCTTGCCGGCTTGACGACCTCTGCCGACACGATCACGACGAACTGCGATTTTTTCACCGAATCGGTTTCCGTCGAAAAGAGCCATCCCAATACCGGCAGATCCTTGAGGAAAGGCACCCCGGAAACACTGCGGACGACCGAGGTCTTGGTGATGCCGCCGATGACGAAATCGGTCTTCCCCGAGCCGAGCTGGATCTTGGTCGCATAATCCGACGTCGAGAGACGCGGAGTGCCGCTGCCGTCCCAGCCGATCAGCGATGTGGAGTTCAGATAAACATCCAGATTCGACGCGCTGCTGTGGACGTCACCCGCGACCGACAGCACAAAAAGGTGGTTCCCCGCATAATCCACCGTCTGGGAATTTCCCTCTTGCGTTTTAATCCCTTCAAAGAGCGATTTGATCCCCGCATCGATCAGCGACCGGATATTTTTCGCGTAGTTGTTTTCTTCATAATCGTGCGGTTTCGGCGTCATATCCCACGCCGTTTTCGGCTCAAGTTTCCGGATCGCCATTTTGAAAAGATCGTCCGCAACCGTCAGCGTGGCACTACCGCCGTCCGCGACGACGAGGCGGCCGCTGGAAACGACGTTCGCCTTGCCGCAGGTGGTCAAAAAGTCGATGTACTTCGTATTCCACTTGGGATTGAAGTTGAAATAACTGGCATTGGTGCTGCCGAGATTGGGATGCAGCGTATGATTCCAGTTGTTGACGCCGTAACGGCCGCCGACCGTAAAGAGGTCGATGCCGTCGTTGTTTTTCCAGCTCTGGAAATCCAGACCGAGTTTCTGGTCGTTTTCCGCATAGACTTCGACGACCCGGTAATTGAGTTGGATTTCACCGCTCGGAGTGTCCACTTCCTTGAGGAAACGGAGCGCTTCCGCCATATCGTAGCCGGGCGCGGTCATCACAATAGAGTTGAGTTGCTTATCAAGCAAGGCGTAATTGAGCTTTTCCGAGGGAACGTGCAACCCGTTGGGATCGTACGTCAACGCCTTGACGGTCATCGAGGCTCCGGTAAAGCCGATACCGCTTTCCATCATCATGCTCAAAAGGGCTTCCGCTTTATTGTATTTCGGGAAATACGCCATATCGATCGTGCCGCTGGAGTTGGGCAACCCTTTTTTATCGAGTCGTGCAACCATTTCGTCGATGCTCATACCGTTGCCGACGTCTTTGAAGCGGTATTCCTCCGCCGAAACGAGCAATATGCCGAGTCCGTCCTGGTAGGTGATGGTATCGACCGCGACCGGACTGCCCGAGATACCGGCGGAAACAATGCTCATCAAAATGCCGCGCAAAACGAAAGGATCGGCGTTCTTGATCAGATAGGCTTTAGTGACCGTATTGGGATCGCTGTTGTCGCGGATGAAGCGGACCGCGCCGGTCGAATCCTTGATGTCGACATTCAACTTGGTCTCGACGCGCGAAGCGTCATAGGCGCCGCCGGGCTGATAACGCAACGGACGCAACGTGCCTTCCGGCGGAACCGGCTGAATCGTGACCGGATCCACGTGATTGGATATTTCACCTTTTATCTGAATGGGGTCCGCCTGGGCGGCAACGACAGCACAAACGGCAAGGGAAGCGATGGAAAACTTTTTCAACATATCTTTTATTCCTTTTTATCAGTATTTCTGCTTCACTTTGCCGCCGCCACCGTTTCCGGATGCGTCAGATTGGCTTCGACCGTCACGAAATTATAGACTTTTTCGTGCATCGTCGTCGTCGTGCCGAAAATATACTTCAAAACCGGCAGCTGGCAGAGAAAGGGAACTCCGGTCGTCTGCTCGACGTCGTGCTCCCGCGAGGACTGCGCCAGTATCTGCTCTTTGCCGAATTCGATCGTTTTGTGCGTGCTCGCCGAGGAAAAACTAGTGCCGATCTGAACTCCGATGACATTCGCCTCGACAGCATCGTTGGACTCGACGTCGTAGCCGAAAATCAGACTGCCCTTGTTTTTGGCGTAAAATTCCGGCGTAGAAGGGATCCACCCCATATCGCTGACTTCACTCTTTTCCGTAAAGAAACAGATAATGGGATCGGTCACTTTTACGGTGTAATCCGCCGCGATCGCCGATGCCTCGACGCGCGAAATAAAATCTTCATCTTTGGTGAGATTGTTGTAGACCGGGCTGAGCGAAACCACGCCTTCTTTCTGCGCATTGACCACCGTCATCTGCGCCGTCGCGACGACTTTCGCTTCGCCGGACTGCTGGAGCAACCGGATGAAACTCATATCAAAGGCGGGCGCGGTCATAAAACCGCCGTACGACCAGGAAAAGGCACTGCCGACCTCGGGGATCAGATTGAGCGCCTGCCGGAAAACTTTGTCCCATTCGAGGCGTCCGGTATTGTACTCCACATCCAGCAGATTCAGACCGGGACCGTTTTTCCACGCCAGATAATCGATGCCGAGGTCGCGGAGCGTGCTTTCGCGGATCGCGTAGTAACGGAATGTCAGCGTCGCCTGCGGGACCGGACGGTCGAAGTATTTCACCCAATCCAAAGCGTAGTCGATGTCATCGATATCGTCTTTGATCCAGAGCGTGTCGTTGATCGCATAGACGTCGCCGTTGCAGGAAAGCATCACATAGGGGGTGACCAGCAGATCGGTCGCGGGACGGTATTTCGGATAGTAAACTTTCCATTTGTAGCCGACACCGGAAACAGCGGAACCGTATTCATTTTTCGGTGCGGTACGGTCGAGTTTCTGAACCAGATCGTCCACGTAGGGCAAAAAGGATTCCGCCGTCGTGACGATCAGCGACTGCTGATTGTTTGCGCTGAAATTCAGCGAGCGTACCTGAGAGGTCGCCACGTAACGGCGGCAGGCGGCGTCGATGTATGCCGCAATATCGGACGCTTTCAGATTTTTCAGATCGTAGATTTTGGTGGCCATTTTCTGTTGCGCATCGTCCTGGATCAGACGAATGGTACGGGTATCTTCCGCCAAAGACGGCAGGACCCCCGCGGCAACAGCGATGAGAAAGACAAGCAGTTTTTTCATTGAACTCCCTTTAAGTTTGGTTGTGGAGATGATTTTATTTAATATAGCACATTTACCCGCAATCGCAATTTTTCTGGGCATTTTTGAAAGCGAAATGACAATTTTTTTACTTTTTCTTCCGGCAATAAAAAAATCCGCATCTTTTTGCGGATATCATTCGTTTACAATGGAACTTTTTTCCGTATTGCGAAAATCAGGGAGCTTTCACTTCGAGCAACGCCTTACCGGCGCGTTCATCCCCGTTTTCCCACGCCTGGCGGTACCAGAAACGCGCCCGCGTCGGATTTTTTTTGACGACGATCGCGTTTTCGTAATAAACCGCCATATTGTACTGGGCGGCGACATTTCCCCGCTCGGCGGCGCTCCGGAAAAAGCGGAATGCCGATGCAAAACTCTGCTTCATACCCTTTCCGGTATAGGATGCGGCGCCGCAGTTGAACTGTCCCTCGGCGCATCCGCCGACCGCCGCCCGGTAAAAATATCTTGCCGCCTCGTTTTCATCGCGGGGGACGCCGATCCCCAGCGCATAACAGCGGCCGAGATTATTCAATGCGGCGGGATATTCCTGCTTCGCCGCCAAAAGGTAGAATTTTACGGCTTTCTGCGGATCCTGCTCAACGCCGAAACCGCTTTCATAGCAGGAAGCGAGATTGAATTGCGCCGGAGCATAACCCTGCTCTGCGGCGCGGCTGTACCATTTGACCGCTTCTTCCGGCTGACTGGCGACGCCGATCCCGGCATCCAGCAGCGAAGCCAATTCATTCTGCGCGACGGGACTGCCCCCTTTCGCCGCCTGAAAATACCAGCGGTACGCCTGGGAAAGATCCTTTTGCACGCCTTTGCCGTTAAGATAACAATCGGCAAGATTGCATTGCGCGTGGAGATTTCCCGCCAATGCCGCTTCGTGAAACAAGGCAAACGCCGCCGGCATATCCCGGGCGACGCCGACGCCGTTGAGCAATTTTTCTCCTTCCCGGTTCTGCTGAGCGGCAGGATCCTCCATCACCATACGGGCCGGGCGTTTTTTCGGCATTGCGGCGCGCTGCTTCTCGCGGTAAACCGCAAACACCGCCAAACCGACGACGGCGATCAGCATGACCGCGATCAGAAAGATCTGCCAGGGAAGCCGTTTTTTCATAGCGGGATCTTCCGCTTTTTCCGACGCCGCGGAATTGTTTGCGTAAACCGGGGTATCCCAGTTTTTCAGCTGACGATCCTCCATCCGGACGACAAAAAATTTCCCGCATTTCTCACACTGCGCCGCACAGCCGTTCTGATCTTCCGGCAGTTGCTTTGTATTATGGCAGGTCGGGCAGACAACGTCGATCATCCGCATCTTTTCCATCCCCTATGCATAAATCGTCTCATCTTTTATTATAATGCCATAACGGCGGCGCGTCAAGTCTCCTTGCCGATTTTTATCAAAAAAACAATCTTTTGTTACAAAAATACCATTGTAATATCCTTCGATCAGGTTATGTTATAGGGTAAAGACCGCAGACAACGAGGAAATAAAATGTTTCATTTGCGCGCATTTCAGATGCCGCCGGCGCGTTTTGCGCCGGGATATTTCTGGTTTCTCAACGACCGGCTCGACGACGACAGGCTGATCGATCAGTTGACGGATATGGCGCAATGCGGCGCCCGGAGCGTCTGCCCGCACCCGATCCCGAAAAACTTCCGCGCCAGTTTCTACTCGACGATGGAGCCGGAATACCTCTCGGACAAATTTTTTCAAAAGATCCGGCTGATCGCCGATACCTGCGCGAAACTCAAAATGAATTGCTATCTCTACGACGAGGGCGGCTGGCCCTCCGGCGGCGCGTGCGGCAAAGTCTACGCCTCGAATCCGGAAAAATTCGCCCGCCGCTATCTCGTACCGGACGGCAAGGGCAAATACAAAGTTCTGATCGACGCCCCCGGTCCGGCAAACGGCGCGCCCTACCCCGATCTGCTGACGCCGGGGGTGGCGGAAAAATTCATCGAGCTTACCCATCAGCGCTATTTCCGGTATGCGGGAAAACACTTCGGCAAAAGCATTTATTTCGCCTTTACCGATGAACCGGCGGCGCCCCAGCACCGCATCGACAAACTGCCGTGGACGGAGGATTTTTTCACCGAATTTCAAAAGCGAAAAGGTTACGACGTCGAACCGCTCATTCCGGAAATGCTGCGCTTTTCCACGCTGCCTGAAATCGTCACCGCGCTTGCCGATTACAGCGACGTCGTTTCCCAACTTTTTACGGAACGCTTCCTCGTACCGTTGCGGAAGTGGTGCCGCGAGCACCGTCTGCTCTCGGGCGGACACTTCAACGGCGAGGACGAGCCGCAGAACGCGCTTTTTCACCTCCACGGCAATCAATTATTGCGCGCGTTGCGCCATCTGGATATGCCCGGCGTCGACGTGATCTGGCGGCAACTCTGGCAGGGGGTGCGGCTTCATCCTTTCCCGAAATTCGCCGCGAGCGTCGCGCATCAAAGCGGAAACCGTCACGTTTTGGGCGAAGTTTTCGGCGTTTACGGTGCCGGAATCACACCGGGGCAGATGAAATTCCTCACCGATTATCTGGCACTATGCGGCGTCAACGCTTTTGTCATCGCGACTTATCCCTTTTCGACAAGCGGCGACAAAATGCAGGGCGAACGGCCGCTTTTCGGACGTTGCAATCCGCTCTGGCGGCATCTCAAAAGTTATCACGACTACACCGCACGCATCTCCTACCTCGCGGCGGAGGGCAAGCCCGCCGCCGATACCGCGCTCTTTTTCGATACGGCGACGCTTTCCGAGATCGGCGTGACGCCGCATTACGACGAGCAGGAAAAAATCGCCGACCGGCTGCTGCAGCAACAAAGCGATTTCGACTACGTCGATTCCGACGCATTGCAGGCGGCAAGGGTCGTCCGCGGCGCGATCCGAATCGGCAAAATGCGTTACCGGCGGCTTGTTTTGCCGACTGCGGTCAAAATGGATGAAAAAATGCGTTCCGCTTTTGCAAAACTGCGAAAAAAAGGCGCGGAGATCCTCTCCTCCGATCAAACGCATAAAGTGCCGCCGACGCTGGAAATCTCACCGCGCGACTGGCGTTTCCGCGTCAGCAAGCGGCAACTTGCCGGTGGTGATGTCCTGTATATGATTTTGAATATTTCCGGAGAAAAGATCTCCGCCCGATTTCAGGCGGAGGAAAAAAATTCCGTCGCTTTCTGCGATGCGGAAACGGGAAATCTTTATCAGGCGGGTGTCAACGGCGCGTGGCAATGGGATTTTGAACCCTATGCAAGCGCGGCGTTTCTCGTCGGCAATCAAGCAAACAACGCCGCGCCGATGCCGCCCTCCCCGGGCAAAGTCGTCAAAAAATTCTCCGGCAAATGGCAGTTGTGCCCTCTCCGGCAGACGCGCGCCTCGGAAAAAGATTACGAAACGGAACTTTTGGCGGAAGCCCCGCAAAAAGTGTCCCTTGGCGACTGGCGGCGGTCCATCGGGGAAAATTTCAGCGGCGAAGCAAAATACAGCAAGACCTTTGACGGCAAAGATCTGGACAACGCAAAATTTCTCGATCTCGGAGAGGTGAAATACGCCGCGCAAGTGACGCTCAACGGCGTCGATCTCGGCACCCGGCTTTTTCCGCCTTACGTTTTTCCGCTCAAAAATGCGCTCAAAAAGACGCGCAACCATCTTGAAGTCACCGTTATCAACACGCTCGCCAATGCGATTTCCGGTGACGAAGTCTGGGCGCGCTGGAAAAAACTCCCCTGTGAAAATCCCTACGAGGCGCGGGAACGCTTCTTTGAAAAGGAAAGTCTCGCTTCCGGACTTTTCGGCCCCGTCGTTTTGAAAGATTCCCGAAGCTGAACTCCGACGTGCCGGGCATTGAGGAACCTCACGCCGCCCGGAAGTGCCGGAAAAACATTAAGCGCGCGCAATCAAAACATCTTTTGCTTCAGCGCGTTGAGGCTGAAATCGTATTGCGATTGCGTGATCGCCCCCGTCGCGAGAAAGGTGTCGAGCAACTCCTTTTGTCTGGCAAAAAGCTTCTGCTTTTTTTCTTCGGGAGAAAGCGCCGACCAGTTTTCCGTTTCCGCCATAAGTGCCTCAATACCAGCAAAGCGAAACAAGACCGGTTCCGACGATCAATAAAGCCGTGATACCGAAAAAGAGCCGCCATTTCCAGTAAAAAAGCTCGGCGCGCATACTTCCGGGAGCAAGCGATTTGCCCGCAAGCTGGTTGAATCCTCCGGTATGGACATAGCGTTTGACAATGGGTCTTGCGCTGCGCCGCACCGCCATTTAGAGCCCCGGGATATAGGATTCGTCGCCTTTGAGAGAGGCGATCGTTTCAGTTAAAATATCGATTGCCGCTTCCACATCGCGCAAATCGCAGATCTCGACGGGAGAGTGCATATAGCGGTTGGGAATGCTCAAAAGCGCGGTCGCGACGCCGCTGCGCGTCAACTGGATGCGCGCCGCGTCGGTGCCGCCGGAAGCGCGGTGCGCCGCCCCTTCCTGATAGGGGAAGCCGTTCTTTTTGGCGACGGCGCGCAGAATTTTGCCGAGCACAACATTGTTGTCGCAACTTCTCGTAAGTTCCGGACCTTTTCCGAGCGCGATGTCGCCCAGTTGTCTTTTGGGAATGTCCGGCAGATCGGTCGCGAAGCCGACGTCGAGGACAAAAGCCACCTGCGGGTCGATCGCAAAACTGCTCGTCGCCGAACCGCGCAAGCCGACTTCCTCCTGAACCGTGCCGACGCCGTAGACGGCGACTTTCAATTTTCGTTTGGCAAGGCGTTTCATCACTTCGGCGATGATGAATGCGCCCACTTTATCGTCCGTACCCTTGGAGGAAAAGCGGTGTTTCCCGAGAAACTGGAAATTCGCCTTGACGGCAACGGGATCGCCGACGGAAACGAGTTTCTCCGCTTCCTTTTTCGACTCGGCGCCGATGTCGATCCACATATCCTCCAACTCGATCGCCCGGTCGCGTTCCCCGCTTTTGAGCAAGTGGATCGGCTTTTTGCCGATGACGCCGCGCACTCTGCCGTTGGGGGTAAGAATCTCCACTTCGGTCGACGGGACATTCAGTTTGTCAATGCCGCCGTTGGGGCGGAAATAAAGCAATCCGTCCTCGGAAATATAGACGATCTGAAATCCGATCTCATCGTAATGCCCGGCAAGCATCACCCGCGTTTTCGCCCCCGTATTGAGCGCCGCGACGGTATTTCCCAGTACGTCGGTCGAAACGAGACAATCCTTTTTGAGGTAGTCGGCGAAACATTTCGCCGCTTCCATCTCGTAGCCGGAGGGACTGGCGCAATTCATAAAATCCGCCAGAAACTTGAGGCTTGCCTTGCCGAGCATCGTCGAGATCCTTTTTACTTGTTGGCGACTTCAAATTTCTTCATGAAGCCGATCAGTGCCTCGACGCCTTCGATCGGCATCGCGTTGTAGATGCTCGCGCGGCAACCGCCGACGAGACGGTGTCCCTTGAGGTCGGTCAGACCGTTTTCGCGCGCTTCGGCGACGAATTTGGCATCCAGCTCGTCGCTGGGCGTGCGGAAAACGACGTTCATCCGCGAACGGTCCGCCTTGGCGACGGTCGAACGGAAGAAACTGCTCTCGTCCAGGAAGCCGTAAAGTTTCGCCGCCTTGGCATTGTTGATCTCCTCGATCGCGGCGACGCCGCCCTGCGCCTTGAGCCAGTCGGTGACAAGACCGAGGATATAGATCGCAAAGGTCGGCGGAGTGTTGAACATCGAACCGTTTTCGATATAGGTGCTGTAACGGAGCATCGTCGGCACTTTGCTGTTGTCGGTGCGTTCGGCAAGTTTCGTTTTCAGCACGACGAGCGCGACGCCGCTGGGGCCGAGGTTTTTCTGCGCGCCGGCGTAGATCATCGAGAACTTCGACGCATCGAATTTACGCGACATGATATCGCTGGACATATCGGCGATCAGCGGCACACCGGCGGGCGCTTCGGGAAGCGTCTGGTACTGCGTACCGGCAACGGTGTTGTTGCTGGTGATGTGCATATAACTCGCGCCGGGAGTGAGTTTCCATTCGCTCTGCGCGGGAATATGATCGTATTTGCTCTCGCGGCTCGACGCGACGATGTTGGCGGTGCCGAACAAGGCGGCTTCCTTTGCCGCCTTGTTGCTCCAGACGCCGGTGTCGACGAAATCCGCGGTCGCGCCGTTGAGGAAGTTCATCGGGATCATCGCGAACTGCATGCTCGCGCCGCCCTGGATGAAAAGCACCGAGTATTCATCGCTGAGATTCAAAAGATCGCGCACGTTCTGCGTTGCGTGGTCGATAACCGGCTGAAAGAATTTGCCGCGGTGCGAAAGCTCCATCACGCCGCTGCCACTGCCCTGAAAGTTGGTGAACTCGGCTTGCGCTTTTGCCATCACTTCCGCCGGCAACATCGCCGGCCCCGCTGCGAAATTGTAGATTTTCATCTTTTACCCCTTGGTTATCAGGTTTGGTTGTTGCAAAAGATATTATTTTATAATATACTCTCAAAGCTTCCCTTTTTCAAGAAAAAAGCAAACCGTCGAGCGTTTGATTGACACTTCCGGCGCCGATGACGGCGATGACCAGCGGGCGCGCCGGATTTTTTTTCGCCGTTGCGGCGATCTCGGAAAAATTGCCGCCGCCGTAAATCGCGCCGGGGATCTTTTCCGCCAACTCTTTGCCGCCGCGCGCGCCCGACTCGCTCCAGGCGGCGAAAACGTCGGTCACGATCACGGAATCCGCCGTTGAAAGAACGTTGACAAAATCATCGAAATAACGTTCCAGACGCGCATAACGGTGCGGCTGAAAAATCAGTTCAAGATGAGCGCCGGGAAATTTTTTCCGCATCCATTCGATCGAAGCCGCGACTTCGACCGGATGATGTGCGTAATCTTCGACGATGGTAACATCGTTTTGCCGTGCTGCGATGTGCATTCTGCGCTCGACGCCGCCGAAGTCGGCGAGACTTTGGATCGCGAAATCCTCTTTTACGCCGAAAAATTTCGCGCCCTCGACCGCAAGTTGGGCGTCAATCGCCTGAAATCCCAGAAATCCGGCGAAATCCCCGGCGACCGGCGGGATGAAACGAACGTCGGGATGATCGGCAAAAAGTTTCCGGCAAAGCGGCGAATCCCCCGAAATCAGATGTTGCGACTTGCGCGCAAACGTGCGGAAGTTTTCCTGCAGTTTTTCCTCGCCGCCGACGCTCCACGCGTGATCGCCATCGACATTGGGAACGATCCCGAGATAAGGCGAAAGCCGTGTATGCGTCCCGTCGGACTCGTCCGCTTCGCAGACAAAAATGTCGTCGCCGAGACCGTTTTCGGCATCGGGCGCGCCGTAGACCTTGGCGCCGATCATCACGCCGGGATGCAAATTTGCGCGGCGCAGAATGTGGCTGAGCATCGCGCTCGTCGAACTTTTGCCGTGCGACCCCGAAACGGCGGCGACGCGGCGGTAGTTTTCCGCAAATTCCGCGAGGAATTCACCGCGCCGCAGTTGGGGGATATGGCGTTTCGCCGCTTCCCGGCGCTCCGGGTTTTCCTCCGGCACGGCGGAAGAATAAACGAAAACATCGACTTTTTCCGGCAGATTGGCGGCGGCGTGACCGATCAAAATTTCCGCCCCCATTTTGCGCAGTTTTTCCGTGTTGGCACCGGCGATTTCATCGGACCCCGTGACCTGACATTGGCGCGCCAGCAACAATTCGGCAAGCGGCGTCATTCCGGCACCGCCGATGCCGGAAAAGAAAAAATGCCGTTTCATCATACCCGGCTGAACTGCGTATCGTGCAGTTTGCGGTAGAAACCGTCTTTTTGCAGCAACTCGTCGTGTGTGCCGCACTCCACGATCCTGCCGTGCTCCAAAACGAGGATCTTGTCGGCATTCCGGATCGTGCTCAAACGGTGGGCGATCGCAAAGACGGTGCGGTTGCTCATCACGCGGTTCAACGCCTCCTGGACGAGCCGCTCCGTAATGGTGTCGAGCGCGCTCGTCGCTTCGTCGAGGATCAAAATCGGCGGATTGCGCAGGATCGCCCGCGCGATCGAAACGCGCTGTTTCTCGCCGCCGGAAAGTTTGAATCCTTTTTCGCCGACGACCGTCTGATAGCCTTCGGCGTGATGACCGTTGACGATGAATTCGTGGGCGTTGGCAAGTTTCGCCGCCGCTTCGATCATTTCCTGCGTCGCATCGCTTTTGCCATAAGCGATATTGTTCGCGATCGTATCGTTAAAAAGCAATGCCTCCTGCGTCACAACGCCGATCTGGTCACGGATCGACGCAATGGAATAATCGCGGACGTCGATGCCGTCGATCGTCACGCGCCCCGAACTCACGTCGTAAAAACGGGCGATCAGATTGGCGACTGTCGTTTTGCCGGAACCGGTTTCGCCGACGACGGCAACCAGTTGCCCTTTGCCGATGGTGAAACTCAGATCGTCGATCACCGTGGCGGTATCGTAACGGAAAACAACGTGATCGAAGCGGATCTCCGAATGGAAGTCTTTCAATTCGACGGCATCGGCTTTTTCCGGCAGACTCGCATCGTGGTCGAGCAATTCAAAATAACGGTCCGCCGCCGCCATCGACTTCTGGATCAGCACGATCACCTTGGACAATTCCTTGATCGGACGCGAAGCCAGCGCCGCCGGCGCGAGCAACGCCGTCAACTGCGTGACGGTGATCCCGTCGCTGTAGGAGTAAAAAATGAAAACAACTACCGCCAGCACCGAGACCAATTCCATCATCGGCGACAGCAACTGCTGATATTTGATCCCGCGGAAAACCTGTTTCAAATAGCTCCGGTTCGCCTGTTCAAAAACCCTTTCCTCCATCTTCTCCGTATGGTAGGCCTTGACCACCTTGATACAGGAAAACGTTTCGTGCATCCGCGAAAAGACTCCCGCGATCCGATCAAAACTTTTGTGGTAGATCTTGCGGATCTTGATGCCGAGGATGCGCAACGGCAGAAAGATCAGCGGCATTCCGACGAAAAGGATGATCGCCAGTGTGTAGTTGTTGTATTCACGGCAGGCGACAACGATCGCCGTCACACACGCTATGATCTGGATCGGTGCCGCCGTCAGATCTTCGATCGAAGACGAGATCGAACTTTCCATCGCGTTGGTATCGTTGGTACAGCGGCTGATCAACTGACCGAGATCGCTGTCACCATAGTATGCGAGCGACTGATTGATGAGCCGCTGAAAGATCTTTTCCCGCAAATCGGCGATCACCTGTGCGCCGACGCGCCGCGTGCAATAACCGTTGGCGAACTTGGCGATGCATTTCACCACCCACGCAAGGAGAAAAATCAGACCGTAAAGCGCAAAGACCTGCCAGGCGATCCTGCCGTCGCTTTCGAGCAGGGAAAAAGTATATGGTTTCGGCCAGAAAAACCGGATCTCGTACCCCTCGATCTCGCAGGGCAGATGCAAAGTGCGCAAAGTCGATTTCGCCTGATTGAGCAGTTTAGTCAACTGCGGATCGGCATCAGTCGGATGCAGGATCTCATTCACCGCGTGTTTCTTTTGCGCATCGGTCAAGGTTTCGTCCTGCACGGCGCGGAGGATCTTTTCCGCCGCGACATCCGTTGTGACCGTTGTGCCGGTAATATTGTTTTCCGCGACGTTGACCAGTTGCGGCAACGCCATCAGCGCGACAAAAATGGAACCGCCCACCAGCACCCCGCAGAGAATGCCGATCGTCAGCATTTTCCAATAGGGTCTGGCGTAGGAGATCATTCTCCCGTAAGTTTGAAACGCGTGGCGGCGGTCAACTTTTTCGCTCATTTATTTCCCCTGGTAAAACGCCTTGACCGCATCGACGACCATCTGACGCTGCGACAGCGTGCATTCTCCGTAGATCGGCAAAGCGAGGACTTCCGCGCTGGCTTTTTCCGATTCGGGGTAATCCCCCGGTTTCCCGCCCAATTCAGCGAAACAGGGCTGAAGATGCAACGAGAGCGGATAGTAGACGGCACAGCCGATCCCCTGCTGATGCAGATAATCGCGCAACGCATCGCGTTTGCCGTCGGCGACGCGGATGCAATACTGGTTATAGATGTGGCGCACAACATACGGTGCCTTGGCGGGCAGTGTGATGCGTCCGTCGGTAAGACCTGCGTCGGCAAACATTTTTTCATAATCGGCGGCATTGCTCTGCCGCGCCGCGCTCCACGAATCAAGTTTGCGCAGTTTGATCGAAAGCACCGCCGCCTGCAACGCGTCAAGACGGAAATTGCCGCCGACGTACTCGTGGAAATAGGTTTTGCTCTGCCCGTGGTTGCGCAAAATTTTCACCATATCCGCCTTGGCGTTATCGGTGCAAGTGACCGCGCCGCCGTCGCCGAAACAACCGAGATTCTTGCTCGGGAAGAAACTGAAAGCACCGTAATCGCCGATGGAGCCGACGCGCTTGCCGCGATATTCGGCGCCGATCGCCTGACACGCATCCTCAATGACGATAAGACCGTGTTTTCTGGCGATCGCCATAATGGGATCCATATCGGCGGCCTGCCCGAAAAGGTGGACGGGAATGATGGCGCGCGTTTTTGCCGTCACCTTGGCTTCGATCGCCGCGGGATCGATGTTGAAGGTCACGGGATCGATGTCGGCAAAGACCGGTTTCGCGCCGACGCGGACGATCGCGCCGACCGTCGCAAAAAAGGTGAAAGGCGTCGTGATGACTTCGTCGCCGGGACCGATCTTTTCCGCCATCAAAGCGACAAGGAGAGCATCCGAACCGCTGGTGACGCCGATCGCGCGTTCACTTTGGCAGTAAGCGGCGACTTCCTTTTCAAAGGTTTCGACTTTTGCACCGAGGATGAACTGCTGGGCATCGCAGATTTCCGCAATGACGGGAAGCACCTCGTCTTTGAAAGAAGCGTACTGTGCACGAAGATCAAGCAAGGGAACCGGCATAATCAAAATCTCCTGATTTATAGATGGATCACGTTTATATAATATATCACACCCGCGCGGGATTTTCACGCTTCGGCGGAAAAGATTTTCAAAAAAAATGCACTACGGAGATGGCAGCGTCAGTTTCAGCGGCTCGCCGAATTTGCGCCAGAAATCATCCGGCGCCGATTCAACAGCTCCGGGCGTCAGCCGTCCGCAGTAAAGCGCATAGTAAAACGCCGCCGGATTTTTCGGGGACTGCCAACCGAGCGAACGCCCGAAAACGCTGAGAAAACGCATCGTTTCGGCGCGGTGATATTCGTCGAGCGGGAAATCGAATTCGCTTCCGCGGATGGTACGGAAACGCCCCATGCGGGACGGTTCGACCGCCAGAACATAGCAAATGCCGTGTCCGGGCAGGGAAACGGAGATGCCGAGTTGAGGCAGATTTTTCATCTGCTCCAGAAAACGGACGTATTCGGGGAAAATTTGCCGGAGCGACTGCCGGTAGCGGTCAAAGAGATCCACGCCCGATTTGACGTCTTTATAGGAAATTTGCGGCGGCAAATCGACCGGACGGGATAATTTCTTTTCAAACCGTGCCGTATCACCGCTTTTCGCGCACTCGATGAAATCAAGCAAAAGTTGTTGCGCCGATTTCTGCAACGCGGCGTTAAATCCGGCGATCTTTCCGGCGAGAAGCGCCTGCTCGGCGCGCGCTTTTTCCTGCTGCTGACGCGCCCATTCCTGCTGACGGCGCTTTTCCGCTTCGGCTTGTTCGCGCTGACGGCGCTGAAACTCCCGTGCGCGTTCTTTTTCCGCCTCGCGCCGGGCGGCGATCTCATCGGCCTGCCGCTGATAACGCATAAGAAATTGCTGACGCGCGGGCGATTGCCGCAACATTTCGTCGCATCTGCCCGTCGCCGCGGAAACTTCAAGAAGCAACTTTCTTTCCTTTTCCGTTTCCGGACGGGCATATTTGCGGAAAAAAGCATCGGCATCCTCGAGCAACGCCATCGAATTTTCGCCGCTTTTCAGCCTTGCCAGCAAAGATTTTCCGGAGCGGAACAACGCTTCGCGTCCGGCGTACTCAACGGGTTTGGCTTTGGGAACGGGCGGTTTTTCTTTGGGCGTAAAGAATTTTTTCAGCGCGGCGATGCCTTTTTCCTCCTGCAGGCGGCATTGGAGAAAAAATCCGCGTGCGAACTCCGGCATCTGCGGAGAAGCGGCAAACACGCATCCCGTCACAAAGAGCGCGATGCAAAGGAAAAGCAACACGGCGGCGCTTCCGCCGAAAACGATCCACTTTTTGCGCCGCGACCAGGGACGGCGGACTTTGACACTGCGCGTTGTCGCCACCACTTCGCCACGGATGAATGCCTCGAGATCGGAAATCAATTCCTGCGGCGACTGATAGCGTTCTTCGATATTGCGCGCCATCATCTTGAGAATGATGCGGTTCAATTCCTCATTCAGATGATCGTAAACTTCGATCGGCGGCTGCAATTTGCCCTCGACGTGCATTTGCGTGATCTCATCCGTCGTCGGGGCGACGTAGGGAAAACGCCCGGTCACCAGATGGTAAAACGTCGCGCCGAGACTGTAGATGTCGCTACGGACGTCGGTCGGAACTCCGGTCAACTGCTCGGGACTGATGTATTGCGGAGTACCCATCACCTCTTCGGAATTGCATTCGGGATCGCTTCCGGCACGGCGCGCAAGTCCAAGATCGGCAAGTTTGGCAAAGCCGCTCGCATCCAGCATAATGTTTTCCGGCTTAATGTCCTGATGGACGATTTTCTGCTCGCTCCATGCGGCGTCAAGCGCACGGGCAACGTCAAGAATGATCTTTGCCGCGTCGTAACCGTCAAGCCGCTTTTTGCGTTTCAGCAGATCCTTGCAGGTCTCTCCGCGAATGAGTTCCATCGCAAAGAAAAGCACTCCGTCCTCGCGCCCCACCGCATACGCCTGGACGATGTTGGGGTGATTCAATTTCGCCGCCGCGCGCGCTTCGTGCAAAAGCGATTCCGCCGATTCCGGATCCTGACTGAATTTTTCCTGCAACACCTTGAGCGCGACTTCGCGGTCGAGCGACAACTGCCGGGCGACGAAAATTTCCCCCATCCCGCCGGACGTGATCGGTCGTAAAATAAGGAAATCGCCAAGCACGACGCCGGGAGCCGTCAGCGATTCCGGGCGCGGGGACTTTTTTCCGCACGAGGGGCAAACGGCTTCATTTCCCGGATCGGTCACAGGAAAGATTTTCTGACAATGTTCACAAAAGAGTCTCATCGTTTACTCCGGGAAAAAATAACGGATGATCGCCTTGCGGCGCAAGGATTCCACATATTGCTTACGCACCGTTTCGCGCATTTCTTTCTCCAATTTTTCCCGGATCGGCTCTTTGGACTGCTCAAATCCGTTTTCGACGGCATTGTGAAACGCGAGCACCTTGAGAAAGGCGATGCCGTCTTTCGTTTGGATCGGACCGTAGATCTTGTCCGCTTGCGGATCGATGATCGCGCCGACGAATTCCGGACGCAACCGCTTGCGTTCGATCACGCCGAGCGAACCGCCCTTCTCCGCGCCCGGACCTGCGGTATAGCGGTACGCCAACTCCGCAAAACGCTCCGGCTGTTGTGCGAGCGTTTCCTTGATGTCGGAAACGGCGGCATCGAGATCCTGTCGGTCAGGGGCAAGCAAAATCATCGCCAACTCCAGCGATTCCGGCTGAATGAATTCATCCGGATGCGCTTCGTAATATTGATAAATGTCGCGCGGCGTGATCGTGATCCTCGTCGCATACTGCCGGAAAAGCATCAACTGTACTGCCATATGCTCTTCGAGCTGTTTGCGGAATTCGGTGACCGAAGTGCCGCCTTCCTCCAGTTTCCGGGCAAATTCCAAACGACCGCGCACCCCCATTTTCGTCGCGGCGGCATCCATTTCCGACTCGATGTCGCGGTTGGGGATCTTGTATTCCTGCTGCTGATAATCGGCGATGATGAGTTTACGGTCGATGAGATCGTCGACCGCCTTGCGCCGCACGTTGATGATCGCTTTTTCCAACTCTTTGCCGGAGCGGCCACTGTAAAGCTGATACTCCTCCGCTCTCGTCTTGCCGATGATGTCGTGCAAAGTGATCGCATCGCCGTTGACGGAGGCAAGCACCGAATCCATCTGCGTTTCCGACGGACGCAAGGCGAAATCCGCCGCGAGCGTCATTCCCGCGCAGAAAAAAAGTCCCGCCAATATGCCGATCCGAATCATCCGCCGCAATCCCTTTACATTGCCGTTTCACACAATATAGCGCATAAAGGGGAAGTTTTCAAATAAAGGGACAAAAAAACGAACCCGCGGCAAATGCGCGGGTTCGGGATACGGATTTTCCGGCTTATTTTTTGCGATGCGTCAACTTCGCCGTTGCCGTACGCATTTTTTCGACCATCGAATACAATGCGGGGATGAAAATAATCCCGACGACGGTCGCGAGCAACATCCCGTAAAAGGTGGTCACACCGATCGCCTGACGGCTGCCGGCCCCGGCGCCGCTGGCGATGACCAGCGGAAAAACGCCGAAAAGGAAGCTCCACGCCGTCATCAGCACGGCGCGGTAACGCAGATCGGCGCCGTTGACGGCGGCTTCCTCGATCGGAAGTCCGCGTTCGCGCTCCTGCTTGGAAAATTCGACCATCAGAATCGCATTTTTCGCGGCGAGACCGATCAGCATCACCAGTCCGAGCTGAGCATAGATGCTCAAACTGCCGTTTTTCCAAAAATAGAGCCCGAGCAGAGCGCCGAGCGAAGCAAAAGCGACCGACAGCATCACCGAAAACGGCATCGTCCAGCTCTCATACTGCGCCACCAGAAAGAGGTAGGCGAAAACAAGCGCCATCGCCAGCAGGAAAAGGATGCGCCCCTCGTTGGCGCGCTCCTGATAACTGATCCCCGTCCATTCGACGCGGTACTGGTCCTTGGTCTTGACGCTTTCGATGACATTCATCAACTCGCTGGAAGTGATGCCGGGATTGGCCTGCGCGTTGATTTCGGCGCAGGTCTGACGGTTGAAGCGTTTGATCTGCTTCGGGCCGACGGTGTAGCGCAACGTCGCCAGCGAAGAAAGCGGCACCATATCGCCCTGATTGTTGTTGACCATAATGCTCAAAATATCTTCCGGTTTCTCACGTTCGTCGGCGGTCGACTGGATATTGACGTCAAAGGCATAGCCGAGGATGTTGAAATCGTTGATGTAGAGCGAAGCGAGTTTGCTCTGCAGTGAAGTGTAGATGTTGCTGATCGGCACTCCGAGCGTTTCCGCTTTTTCCCGGTCGATGTCGAGAAAGAGCTGCGGATTGTCCGCGTTGTAGTTGCTGTTGGCATACATCACCTTGGGATTCTGAAAGAGCGTGCCGATCATCTTTTTGGTCTCGTTGGAAAGATCGACCGGATCGACTTCGCCGCTGCCGGTGAGCATAAACGTCGCGCCGCCCGTCGCACCGAGCCCCATGATCGCGGGGGGCGTAAAGGCGATGACCCGCGCGGCGGGAAGCGTATTGCCGATGCGCTGGATCTTGGAAAGCATCGCGCCGATCTGCATATCGGCAGTGGTACGCAGATCCCACTTGTCGAGATGGATGATCGCCATTGCGGCGTTTTCCGCAAGACCGTTGAGCATACTGTAACCGGCGACCGTCATCACGCTTTCGATGCCGTGCATCCCGATGAGCTGGCTCTCGAATTCCCGCACCGTCTGCAAAGTTCTTGCTTGCGTCGCCCCGGGGGCGAGTTCGATGTTGCACATCACGCACGCCTTGTCCTCCTGCGGCAGGAAACTTCCCGGCAGACGGTTGTAGATAAGGTAATTCAAAAAGAGTACAACAACGAAAATGAGAAGCGTGAGAAGCGAACGGCGCACGAGCAGTTTCACCACGCTCAAATAGATTTTACGCGAAAAATCCATCCCCTTGTTGAAAGGAGCAAAAATTTTCGGCTTTGTCTTGCTCGGCGGACGCATGATCAGACTGCAGACCGCAGGACTCAGCGTCATCGCGACAAACGTCGAGAGGCAGAGCGAAATGCACATCGTAAAGGCGAACTGGATGTAGATGTTGCCGACCATTCCGCCGTAGAAAGCAAGCGGCAGATAACACGCCACCGTCACCAGCGTCGTCGCGATGATCGCGCCCGTGATCTGTTTCATGCTCTTGGAAGCGGCCTCCTTGGCGGAAAGCCCTTCGCGCTCCATCAGACTCTGCGTGTTTTCGACGACGACGATCGCATCGTCGACGAGCGAGCCGATCACAAGGATCAGTCCGAACATCGTCAGCACGTTGATGCTGAAATTCATCGCGAGCATAAACGGGAAAGTCGCCAGCAGCGACACCGGGATCGCCAGCGTCGGCACGAGCGTCGCCCGCCAGTCCTGCAAAAACAGATAAGTGATCAGCACGACCAGCAGCAGCGCGACGATCAGCGTTTCGACGATCTCGTGGATCGAAATCGTGATGAATTCGGTCGGGTCGTAGGTGATGTCGTAACTGACCCCCTTGGGGAAACGTTTCGCCAGATCGTCCAGGGTCGTGCGGACGCGCCGGATCGTATCAAGCGCATTGGCGTCGTCACTGCGGTAGATCGCCATACCGACCCCTTCGACGCCGTTCAAAAAGGCGTGTCCGTAATAATTTTTGGAACCGAGGTCGCACCGCGCGATGTCCGAAAGACGGATGATCGTGCCGTCGCCGTTACTGCGCACGACGATATTATTGAATTCCTCCGGGCTCTTGAGCCGGCCCTGGACATTGAGTTTGAACTCCATGAAATTGCTGCTGCCCTCGGAGCCGATACTGCCGACGGCGCCCATTAAATTCTGCTTTTTGATCGCATCGACGACTTCGTTGTAACTTACTTTGAGCGCCGCCATCCGCACGGGGTCGAGCCAGACGCGCATCGCATATTCCTGCGTCGCCATGATGTCGGCATCGGAAATGCCGTCGATGCGGGCGATCGGGTCGCGGACTTCCGCCGTGACGTAGTTGCAGAGCTGCAAGACCGACATCTCGCTGAAATCGGTTATGAAATTGACCACCGCCAGCATATCGGTCGACCTTTTGCCGACCTGAATGCCGTAGGCGAGCACTTCCGACGGCAGCGACGGCTCGGCGCGGCGCACCGCATTCTGCACGTTGACCATCGCGATGTCGCTGTTGGTGCCGCTTTTGAAAGTGATGGTGCAACTGTACATCCCGCTGTTGTCGCTGGTACTGGTGAAGTAAAGCATATCCTCGACGCCGTTGATCTCCGACTCGATCGGGAAACCGACGGTGTCGGCGACGACTTCGCAACTGGCGCCGACGTAAAAGGTGCGCACAAAAATCTGCGGCGGCGCGATCTCGGGATATTCCGCGATCGGGATCTGCCGCAGACAGATCACTCCGAGAAGCACCATCACCAGACTGATGACGAAAGCAAGTTTCGGGCGCTGAATGAAAATCTGGGAAAACATCGTTTCTTACCCTTTCCGCCGCTTACTTTGTCACCGGATCGACTTTGGAACCGGGGAAAATTTTATGCATCCCTTCGACAATGACGCGCTCGCCGGTCTTGACGCCGGAGTGGATCACCTGCAAATCGCCGTTGATCGAACCGAGCGAAACGGGACGCGCTTCGGCGACGTTGTCCTGATCGACGACGTAGACGATCGCTCCGCGCTGATTGAAAACGACTGCGGTGCGGGGCACCGCCGGAAGTTTTGCCGGATCCTCCTTGCGCAACAGGACGGTCACCGCCGAACCGGGATGCAGGATATAATCGGGATTGTCGAATTGCGCCCACACCTGGACGGAGTCGGTATTCTGCACGACGGAAACATTGTCGACGATGGTGATCTTGCCGGGATGCGGATAGATCGTGCCATCGGCAAGTTTCACCGAAATGCGGCCGTTGGCACGCAGTTTTTCCTCGGTACCGAAAAAGCTCTGCAGATCGCGTTCGCTGACGGCGAAACGCACCCGCACCGGGGTCGTCGAAGTGACGGTCACCAGTTTCCCGGTCGCGGGCGTGATGTAGTTGCCCGGAGGAAGCGCGCTTTTGCCGGTCTTGCCGTCGTACAGCGCGTAGATTTTGGTATGGTTGAGATCGTCTTTCGCCAGAGCAAGTTCCGCTTCGGCGGCCTGCAGATTCGCTTCCAAAACGTTGAGGGTGCTCTTGATGTTGTCGCGGGTATCCAGCGAAACCGCCTGCTGTTTGAAAAGTTTGTCGTTGCGGTCGAAATTGCCTTTGGCGTATTCGATCTGCGCCTTGATCTGGGCGACTTTCGCCTCGGCGGCGGCAACCGCCGCCTGATAACGGACATCCTCGATCTCAAAGAGCAACTGTCCTTTTTTGACCAGTCCGCCGTCGGAAAAGCCCTGACGCAGAATGTCGCCCGAAACGCGCGGCACCACATTGTAGGTGTCGATCGCCACCACCGTACCGGCGAGGCGGCGGGTCATCGTGTCGGTGCTTTCTCCGACCGGAGCAACGGTCACTTTTTCAATACGCATGGCGCGCGCCGCGCCTTTCGCGCTTTTATCGGCGGCGCCGAGCGGCGCGCAAACGCCCGCCAGTACCGCAGTCAACACCAAAATTCTTTTCCAATCGTATTTCATCGCAAACCTCCTGTACAGTATGCTGATTATTTGTTCTTTTCCAGATTCAGACAAAGCTGATCGAGTACGCGCAAAAACGCGGCGAGATCATCCGCCGGGATGTCCTGCATGATCTCCCGTGAAAGTTCATCAAAAAACGTTTCGATTTTCGAGCGGAATTCCTCCCCCGATTCCGACAGCGTGATCGAAACGGCGCGCCGGTCTGATTCGGAAACTTTGCGCGACAGAATACCCTGTCTGACCAGTGCATCCACCAGTAAGGACACGGCGCCGGGAGTGAGCCGCAATTGCGCCGCGAGATCCTTGAGCATCAAACCGCTTTTCGGCGCCCGGAAGCACTGGTCGATCACCCGCGCCTGGGCGAGCGTGATGTGCGCGACCATATCGTCGTTGCGCAACACGGCGCTTTTTTCGCCGCGGTTGCGCATCAGAGCCGAAACCTGCCAGAGACCGCGCCAGAGATGACTTTCCGCTTTCATACCGGGTTCTCCTCTTTTGCAATTGTGTTTTGTTTGTATATAGTTTAGTCTATAAAATAATACCGTTCTCTCCAAAAATCAAGTCAAAACGTCATCTTTTTTACCGTTTTACGCGGCATTTTTAAGGTAGCGGCGCTTGAAGTCGGGGGCTTCGCGCGCTATATTATGTGTATGATATTATTATTAATTTCAGTAAGTAAGGGGTTTTTGTAAATGTTTGAGGTCTTGGGAGACAAACTGCACGATGTATTCAAGCGTCTCCGCGGGGAAAGCCGGTTGACGGAATCCAATATCGCGGACGCACTGAAAGAGATCCGGCTCGCATTGCTGGATGCCGACGTCAATCTGGAGATCGCGACGGAATTCGTCGATTCCGTCCGGGAGGGATGCCTCGGGAGCGACGTGTTGAGAAGCGTCACGCCCGGTCAGCAGGTCATCAAAATCGTCCACGACAAACTGGTCGAACTGCTCGGCTCCTCCGCCGCCGAATTGAAACTTGACCGCAAACCGGCGGTCGTGATGCTGGTCGGCCTCCACGGCTCCGGCAAGACGACGACGGCGGGAAAACTGGCGCTTCACCTCAAAAAGCAGGGCAAAAAAGTCCTGCTCGTGGCGGGCGACGTCTACCGTCCCGCCGCCATCGACCAGTTGGAGATCATCGGCAAGGAAATCGGAGTTCCCGTCTATTTCGACCGCACCAGCGTCAACGTTGCGGCGATCGCGCTCAACGCGGTGGAAAGCGCCGCCAGAGAGGGTTTCGACGCCGTGTTGGTCGATACGGCGGGCAGATTGCAGATCGACGATACGATGATCCAGGAACTGGTGCGCATCCGCGGCGCGGTGCGTCCCGACGAAATATTGCTGGTCGCCGACGCCGCGCTCGGTCAGGAAGCGGTTTCGGTCGCTGAACATTTCCACAAAGCGCTGGATCTGACCGGTTTCATCCTGACGAAACTTGACGGCGACGCCCGCGGCGGCGCCGCGCTCACGATCCGCAAAGTGACGCAAGTGCCGGTCAAATTCGTCGGTGCGGGCGAAAAACTCGACCAGCTGGAAGTCTTTTTCCCCGACCGCATGGCGGGACGCATCCTCGGAATGGGCGACGTCGTTTCGCTCGTCGAAAAGGCGGCGGCGCAAATCGACGAGGCGGAAGCGAAAAAACTGCAGGAAAAACTGCGGAAAAATCAATTCGACTACAACGATTTCCTGTCGCAACTCAAACAGCTCGGCCGTCTCGGCGGCGTCGAAGCGCTGATGCGCTTTTTGCCCGGCGGCAGACAGTTGCAGAATGCGCTTTCGAGCGTCGATATGAAACAATTCGGCAGGATGGAGGCGATCATCCAGTCGATGACCAAGAAAGAGCGCGCCAACCCCGATCTGCTGGATTTCAGCCGCCGCAAACGCATCGCCAAAGGCGCGGGCGTCCCGGTGGAAACCGTCGGCAATCTCGTCAAACAGTTTGAAACGATGCGCAAAATGATGAAGCAAACGGGCGCGCTCGGCAAGATGATGACGCCCGGCGCGATGGGGACGATGCCCGCCGCCATGCCCGCGATGCCGGGGATGCGCGGAATGTTCAGCGCGCCCGGTCAAATCTCCAAAAAAGAGCAGGAACGCCGCAAGAAACTCGCCAAAATGGCACGCAAAGAGCGTCAAAAACAACGCAGGAGAAAAAAGTAACTATGTTCGGATTTCTGGTCGCACTCGCCGTCGCCTGCGCCGCCGCCGCGGCAATGGTGAAAACCCACGCCTGTTCCAACGGCTGGGCGGTATTTTATTCGGTCGCGCTGCTGCTCGTCGTGCAACTCGTCATCGGGCTCGTCATCCGCCGTCTGATGAAAAGCAAACAGGACGAGATCCAGAACGTGATGCTGAAAGCGCAGGAAAAGATCAACCGCCAGATCACGATCTTTCAGCGCCGCCAGATGTCGAGTATGAAAGACGCGCAGGAGCAACTTTTCAAAATGCAGAGCGAGGCGGTTCGCAAAGTCCTCGCCATTCTCGACAAATGCAAATCTCTCACTTACTGGAACTGGATGCTGGAGCGTCAGCTCAACACGATGCGCGTTCAGCTTTATTTCCAGTTGAAGGAATTCAAAAAAGTCGATGCGCTGTTGCCCAAGTGCATTTTGATGGATCAGCAGACGCTCGCGATCAAACTGGTCCGCCTCTACCGCAACGAAGATGCGGGGCTTGACCGTTTCTATCAGAAAAAATGCGCCAAGACCAAGAGCGATGCCGCCGCTTTCCTCGCTTCGGTCTACGCGTGGATCAAATTAAAGCAGAACGACGTTGAAAAAGCGACGCAGGCGCTGGTCGCGGCGCGCAAAAAAAGCGACAACGGCGTCCTCGCGGAAAACTGCGCAAAACTCGTCAACGGCAAGGCGAAACAATTCAGCAACGCCGGTTTCGGCGATATGTGGTATGCCCTGATGCTGGAAGAACCCAAAATGAAAGTACAGCGTCAGGAGCGTCTCTACCGGTGAAAAAATGAAGCACGATGTCAACAGAGGCCTGATCCGGCTCGCACTGCATTACCGGGATTTCCGGGAAAAAATGCGCGCACCGCTCGAATTCATCGGAGCGGTTTCCGGAGCGCTTCCTTTGCTTTTCCGCAAAAAGGGATTGCGGAAAAAGGAATTCCGCTATTATCTCGACCTCTGCGGCGTACAGTCGCTTCCGATCACGCTGCTCATCACATTTTTGATGGGATGCGTCCTCGGCATCCAGTCCGCCTTGCAGTTGACCAAATTCGGCGCGGAAATCTTTACCGCCGACCTCGTCGGCTTCGCGGTGCTGAAGGAATTCGGTCCGCTGATGGTGGCGATCATCCTGACGGGCCGCGCCGGCTCCGCCTTTGCGGCGGAACTCGGCACGATGAAAGTCAACGAGGAGATCAGCGCGCTCGAAACGATGGGGATCCGCCCGGTCGGTTATCTGGTGCTTCCCAAATTGACGGCAATGGTGATCGCGATGCCGCTCTTGACCATCTTCGGTGATGTCGCCGGTATTTTCGGCGGACTTACCATCGGTATCACGCTGATGGATCTGCCCTTTGCCGCCTACTGGTCGCGCACGATCGACGTCCTGGACGGCATCACGATGATGCTCGGCGTTTTCAAAAGCGTCGTTTTCGCCGTGCTGATCACGGTTTCCGGCTGTTATTACGGATTCCGCTCGTCCAGTGACGCGCAGGGAGTCGGACGCAGTGCGACGCAGGCGGTCGTCGCCTCGATCTTTTACGTCATCGTCGCCGATGCCATGCTGACGGTGCTTTACTCTTTCATCGGGTACTGAAAATGGCAGACAATGAAAACATCATCGAAGTCCGCGATCTGGCGATCGGCTACGGTTCGCGGGTGATTATGAAAGAGCTCAATTTTTCCGTCAAACGCGGCGAAATTTTCGGTTTGCTCGGCGGTTCCGGATGCGGCAAAAGCACATTGATGAAAAATCTGATCGGGCTTTATCCGCCGCTTGCGGGAGAAATTTTTCTCAACGGGAAAAGTCTGACCCGCGCCGAGGCGAAAGAGCGGCGGGAATTGATGCGCACATTTGGCGTCACCTATCAGGGCGGCGCGCTTTTCGGCTCGATGACGGTCGCGGAAAACGTCGCATTGCCGTTGCAGGAATTTACCGATTACTCCAAGGAAAAGATCCAAAAAATCGTCCGCGAAAAACTTGAATTGGTCGACCTCGCCGATTTCGGAGACTTCATGCCGGCGGAACTTTCCGGCGGCATGAAAAAACGCGCCGGGCTGGCGCGGGCGCTCGCATTGGAGCCGGAGTTGCTCTTTTTCGACGAACCTTCGGCGGGATTGGACCCGCTTGCCTCGGCAAGTTTGGATCGGCTCATCAAATCGTTACGGGATAAATTTCATTCGACGATCGTCATCGTCACGCATGAATTGGACAGTATTTTTTCGATTGTCGACCGGGTGATCATGCTCGATAAAAATCTCCGGACGGCGGTGGCGGTCGGTTCACCGCGGGAACTGCGCGATCACACTGATATTCCCTGGGTAAAACAATTTTTGAACCGCGACGGATTAAAAGGAGCATAACAATATGGACGAAAACAAACAGAACATCAGACTGGGGATCTTTGTCGCCGGAGGCTTGCTTCTTCTGCTCGCGACGCTTTTTTACCTTGGACTTTCCAGTTTATTCGTCAAAAAAATCACCGTCAACACGGCATTCAACGAATCGGTACAGGGGCTGACCATCGGTTCGTCCGTCAAATACCGCGGCGTGCCGATCGGTACGGTTTCCGACATCGTCATCGACCCCGAAGACCGCATCATCGAAGTGGAAATGGAGATCCAGTTGAAGAATTTTTCCGCCAATGGCAAAGATGCCTTCACCGGCGATGCGCTGATCCAATATCTGAAAAAGGAAATTCACCGCGGGCTCCGCTGCCGGCTTGAATTTTCCGGCATCACGGGGATGAAATACATCGATCTCAACTATGCGGAAAAAATCGATCCTAACGCCGTTGTCGCAGAGAGGATGACGCCGGACAGTCAATTATTTCTCCCCTCGCGTCCGTCGAGTTTCACCGACTTGAGCGCGACGATGATCACCGCATTGGATACGATTTCCAAGATCCCCTTTGCCCGGATCGGCGAAGATCTGCAGCATTCTCTGGAAAAATTCACCGAAATCGTTTCCGATCCCGCGATCCGGTCGACGCTCGCGCACATCAGCGAAACCGCCGAACGCGTCGAATCCATGGTCGACAACTTTGCCCGTACCTTTGACGAGCAGGAACTTGCCTCCATCCGCGAAGAACTGACGGCATCGCTCAAAAGTTTCCGCAAACTCAGCGAGAAACTGGAGGAGCAAAGTCAGCATCTGGACGTCGCCGGAACGCAAAGCGACTTGCAGTCGCTGATGTTTCAGCTCAAGGAAACGGCGGAATCCATTCAGACCTTGGCGGATTATCTGGAAACCGACCCGCAATCCATTTTGTACGGCAAGAGCAAGCAGGACCGGGAATGACCGCCAAACTCCCCGAATCCGGAACGCTCGCCGCCGACACGCCGCAATATCGAAGCGACGCGTATGATTTCGTCGCCGCCGCCGTCAATTTCACGGTGGAAAAACTGCCGCGCCGCCGCCACGTTTCGGCGCGGGAATTGCTCGACGGCGCACGGGAATTCGCCGAACGCGAATACGGTGCCGTCGCGCCTCTTGTCTTGAATGAATGGGGCATTTACACGGCGCACGATGTCGGATTTCTCGTCTACCGGATGATCCGGCACGGGATCCTCGCCGCGGACGAAAAAGACGATCCGCAGGATTTTGAGATCGACTATTCGTTTTCACAGGAGCCGTTGGATTTTTCCGGCGAAATTCCGAAAATCAGGTGAAAAAATGGATCTTTTTTGCGATATTGAAACTTTTTCTCTCGCCAACGGCGTGCGTTGCGTCGCCATGCCCCGGCGCGGCTACTCCATCGAATTGCACGTCTTTATCGCTACGGGGAGCATGCACGAAGCGGCTTTGCTCGGCAGCGGGACGAGCCATTTCCTCGAACATATGCTTTTTCAGGGATGCGACGGTTTTCCCAACCGCTCCGCCGGAGAAAAGATCCAGCGTCACGGCGGCGACATCAACGCCTACACCACTTTTGACCGCACCGCCGTCACCGCGCACATCGCGCCCGACCGCTTCGCCGAATCGATGGCAATTCTCGCCGCGATGGTGCGCTCGACCGAAGTTTCCGCCGCGCGGTTTGAAGAAGAGCGGAAAGTCATCTTGCGCGAATGCAATCTCTACGCCGACAAGCCATGGTCGCGGCTTTTCGACGCGGCGCGCGCGCTTTCCTTTGACCGGCATCCGGTGCGGGTGCCGGTGATCGGCTATCCGGAACTCGTCGAAAAACTGACGCGGAAAAATTTGCTCGATTATCACGCGGCACGTTATACGCCGGAGCGGTGCGTCATCGTCGCCGTCGGCAACATTGATCCGGCGCAATTTCGCGATGCCGCCGAAAACAGCTTCGGCTCCTGGCGACGCGCGGCAATGGCGGAACCGGTTTTCCCGTCCGTCAAGGCGGCATCGGGCAAAGAGGAAACTTTTTTCTTTCCCGATCCGCAGGAAAGGATTTGGTGGGGAATGCCGCTTTACGGCATCACCGATCGCCGCGCCCCGGCGACGGATCTCCTTTTCGGAATGCTCGGCGGCGCGGAAAGTTCCTTTTTGCCCGTCAAACTTGAATTGGAGTCTGGCGTTGCCCAAACCGTGCGCAGTTTCTGCGATCCGATCTCTGATTTCGGTTACGCCGGATTTTACGCCGCCGCCACGCCGGAAAACTTCGCAAAAACGGACTCCGCGTTGCGGCGCGGGATCAAAAATTTCCTGAATTGCGGCTTGACGGAAAAGGCGCTCCGGCGCGAAAAGAAACGGCAGTCCGGCAACGAACTTGCCGAAATGAATGATTTTTCCTATCTCGCCGGAATGCTCGGTGTTTCACTGCTTTCCTGCGGCAGAGCGGATTTTCCCGACATCTACCGCCGCCGCCTCGCGGAAACGACGCTCGACGAAGTGCGGGATATTGCCGCAAATTTACTGGATGAAGAAAAATTCGACCGGATCCGGCAGAAAAACTTTTCTGCCGCCACACCGCGTATTTGCCGGAAAACTGCGGAAGAAACGCCGCAAATGACATTTCGCGCCGGACTCCCCGTCGTTTCGGTCAAAAAAACGCAAAGCCCGATGGACTACGCAACGCTCATTCTCCCCGGCGGCGCCTTTTTTGAAAAAGTTGCCGAACGAGGACTTTCGCAACTTTGGAGTCAGCTTTTCCTCTGCGGCGGAAACGGCATCCATGAAACCGATTTCCTGAAAAAACTCGATGATCTGGGTGCGGCGGTCAATGTCAACGCGGGGATGAATTCACTTGCCATTGAAGTCAATGCGCCGCACGGCACATTTCTCAAAACGCTTGCCGTCGTCGGCAAAGTGCTTGCGGCTCCGGATTTCGACGAAACGCAATTTCAACGGGAAAAAACGCGGTTGATCGAAATCATCGAATTGCAGAAAAGCTCTCCCTTGAGTGCGGCGATGCGCCGGGCGCGGCAACTTTGTTTCGGCAACCACCCTTATGCCGGTACGCCGGAGCGTCAGGCTTTGCAGAAATTGACTTCCGATGCGGCGCGCAAATTCTGGCAAAACCGCTTTGTGCGATCCCGCGCCGCCGTCGGTTTTTCCGGCTCGGTCGATCCGGAAAAAGCGCTGGAACTTTTCCTCGGAAATGCACCTTGGTGCAACACGCGGCTCTACGCCGCACCGCAAGCCGTATTCCCCGATGGAGTACATCGCGAAACACTCCCGCTGGAAAGGGAACAGCTTGCCGTGGTCCGCATCCTCCCCGGTGTCCGCCTCGGCGACGAACGTACCGGCAGGATCTTTTCCCTGCTCCGTCAAAACGAAAACGGGCTTTTTTCCCGTCTTTTTCAGGAAGTGCGCGAAAAAAATTCTCTCGTTTATTCGGTCGGGATGCGCCTCGACGGCGGATTTCACCGCGGCTCTTTTGCCTTTCACGGGTTGACGCGCCCCGATCAGGGAGAAAAACTTGCCGCGTTGCTGGACGGGGAGATCAGGCGTCTTGCCTGCAAGGGGATCACCCGGGACGAATTTGCGCTTGCCGTCGAACGGCAGATTTTCGAAAACGGTTCGCAGACCGAGCATCCAGAAGCGGAACTTTTCGACTTCGCGCTCGACCTTTACTACGGAAAACCGCTTTCGACGGCGCAACGGAAAAATGATTTTTTGCGGAAACTCTCCCTTAAGGAATTCAACCGTGAACTTGCCGTTGCCTTTGCCGATGCGCCCAAAACCGAAGTCTTTGCCGGAGCGATGCCGTGAGTTCGAGCATTGCCTTTTTACGCGAAAAATATCTGCGCCGCAACAACGCGGCCGCAATTCCCGGTCTGGAAAAATTTTCCCGCGCCGTCGTCATCCCCGCGTGGGATGAGTTGGACAACTTGCCCGCGACGCTCGACGCTTTAAATTGCGCTGAAAAAGTTTTTCCCGTCGCCACGCTCGTCGTCGTCAATCATCCGCAAGGGAGCGATCCTGCCCCCAGCGAAAAAACGGTCGAATATCTGCAAAAAAGACAAAAAGAAGATCAAACGCTTTTTATAATCCCGGCATTTGAAATCGACGGCGGCGTCGGCGCGGCGCGCAAACGTGGTATGGACGCCTTTCTCGCTTCCCGCACGCCCGACGATGACACCGACTGGATTTTTTCCCTCGACGCCGACACACAGGTCTCCTCCGATTACTTTTTGCGCATCGAGCACGCCATTGCGCAACAAAGCGGCGTTTCCGCGTGGACGCTGCCTTACTTGCACCGCGTGGAAGATCCGTCGCAGGAAAATGCCGTGCGCCGTTACGAAGCCTACCTTGCGCGTTATGTGGCAAAACTTGCCGCCGCCGGTTCTCCCTATGCGATTTCGACTGTCGGCTCGGCATTTTGCGTCAGGCTCGGAAACTATCTCAAAGCCAACGGGATGAAAGTCCGGCAGGCGGGGGAGGATTTTTATTTTCTCTGCGAACTGGTCAAAACGGGCAAAGTCCGCGCCTTGAAAGGCGATGCCGTCGTCTTTCCTTCGGGACGGATTTCGGGACGCACGCCTTTCGGCACGGGCAAGGCGGTCGCCGATCTTCTTGCGGGCGGGAGTTTGAATGAGATCCCCGATCATGCGTTTGACGAACTTGCGCTCGTATTAACTGCCGCAAAATCGCCGCTTCTGCGCGAAGCGCCGCAAACGTGGACGGCTTCGCTTCCTTCCTCGGCGCAGGCGTTTTTTGACGCGGAAAGATTTCTGTCTTTATGGGAAAAAGTCCTGCAAAATACGCCGTGTGACGACAACGCGGTGCAAAAGGCGTTTCACCGCTGGTTCGACGGATTGAAAACGCTCCGCTATCTTCACTTCGCCAAGTCGATGCGCGGGTCCGCCGCCATATAGAGCAAGTCGGCGATCAGGATGCCGCCGAGCGTCAGCACGCCGGAAAAGAAAAAAATCGCCATCTGCAACGGGTAATCGCGGCTCGACAACGCGAGGATCGACAAATTTCCCATGCCCGGAATGTTGAAAATGTATTCGACGATCACGCTTCCCGCGACCAGCGACGGCAAAAGACCGCCGAAAAGGGTGATCAAAGTGATCAGCGCGTTGCGGAACGCGTGACGCCAGACGACTTCGCATTCGGCAACCCCCTTGGCGCGCGCGCCGCGGACGAAATCGCTGTGAAGCACCTCCAGCATCCCCGCGCGCGCATAGCGCGACAATCCGGCGAATCCGGCATAGGAAAGGGAAAAGACCGGCAGAATATAGCGGCAGATGCTCTCCCACTGCAATTGCCAGACGGACTTTACGCCGTCGTCGACGACTTCCAGTCCCTGCAACGGAAAGAGCGGCAAGACGCCGCCGTCGCACAAAAGCGTCTGCAACAAAAGCCCCACCCACATCACGGGCAGTGAATAGAGGAAAAAAAGCACAAATTCGATCGCGCGGTCGGCAACCGTCCCGTTGTGTTTCGCGCTGAAAACGCCGAGCGGGATCGCGAGAAAATAGGTGACGAGCACCGCCCAGAAATTCAGCGAGAGCGTATTGGGCAGTTTTTCGGCGATCAGCGCCGTCACCGGACGTCCCGGATCGACCGAAGCGGAAACGCCGAAATCGCCGTGAAGCACGATGCCGCCGAGCCAACAGGCGAATCCGACGATGATCGGGCGGTCGAGATGAAGTTCCTTGCGCAACTGCATATTTCCGGCAAGCCCGGAACGTGCGTCGACGTTTCCGGCGGAAGCGGAACTTTCGAGCATTGCACTGCGCGTCGGGTCGCCCGGCGCCAACCGCAACAGAAAATAGCTGACAAAAAGGATCGCAAAAAGTGTCAACAACGCAAGCGTCAACCGTTTGGCAAGATAGCAGATCATAACAACGCCGAAAGCGCCCCCAGCGCCGCGCCGCAGACGATCAGACGGAATGCGGAAATTTTACTTTTCAGCATCAAAATAAGCGTTATTCCGAAAACGGCAAGCGAGATCCAGTCGATTTTGAGCGTGCCTTCTTTTTCCGCGAAAAGCGAAAGCCGCAAAAAGAGCAATGCGGCGTAAGTGATCATCCCGACGGCGGCGGGACGCACCCCCGTCATCAATCCGCGCACGAAAAAACTGTCGCGGTACTTCCGCAATCCGGCAACGGCGAGCGAGGCGAGAAACAACGTCGGCAAAACGAAACCTGCAGTCGCCGCAAGACTGCCCCATACGCCGCCTTCCAGATAACCGCTGTAAGTCGCCGTGTTGATCCCGACGGGGCCCGGCGTCAGTTGCGCGATGGAAACAAGATTGAGAAATTCATTGGCGGCAAGGATCCCGCGCTGTGTCACCAGATCGGCAAAAAGCAACGGGATCAGAATATATCCGCCGCCGAAGCAAAGCAATGAAAAGCCGGAAAAGCGCAAAAGGAGCGTCAAAATCATTTGCCGTCCTCCTCTTTCATCCGGACGCGCAACGCGAGCATTCCAAGCGGGATCGCGCCGAAAAAGATCCAGACGCTCGGCACATGAAAGAGGATCAGGACCAACGCCGCCATTGCAAGCGCGATCTCAAACGCCGCGCGGCAGTTTTTCCGGAACATCCGGTATGCCGTACAGACGATCAATGCGGTCACGGCGGCGCGGACTCCGTTGAAAAGCCCGACAAGAAGCGGATTCTGCGGATCAAGCGAGGGGAAAAAGACCGCGATCAGCAAAATGATGACGAAACTCGGCAGCACCGCCCCCGCCAATGCGGAAACCGCGCCGGGAAATCCGGCGACTTTCATCCCGACGTAAACGGCGCAGTTGGCGGCGACGACGCCCGGTATCGTCTGCGAAACGGCGACCATATCGAGCACTTCCTCTTCGGAAAGAAGTTTGCGCTTGACGGCAAAGGTCTCCTCGATGACGGGGAGCATCGCCAGCCCTCCGCCGAGCACGAAAAGCGCGATCCGGGCAAAAGTCCAGAATAAAATCGCGCAACGGCGCAATTTTTCGGACCAATCTGTCATCTTTTTGTTTCCCGTTGGCAAAACTACTGATTTTCCTCAAGTTTTTTGTAATGCTCGTAACGCTTGGCGGCGTGTTCACTTCCGGCGGCAAAATATGCCGCGGCGTTTTCGGGGAAAGTGCGCGTCAATGCGGCGTAACGGGTTTCGCCCGCAAGGAAATCGGTATAGGCGCTTTGCGGCGCTCCCGAATCGAGCGTCAGTTTCTTTTCCTTGCGCGGATCGTAACGGTAGAGCAACCAGTATCCCGCATCGACCGCGCGCTTCATTTCCTGCTGCGTACAGCCCATCCCGCACTTGATGCCGTGCGAAAGACAGGGCGTATAGGCGATGATGACCGACGGACCGTCGTAGGATTCGGCTTCGCGGATCGCCTTGATCAGCTGATTGGGGTCGGCGCCCATCGCGACTTGGGCGACGTAGACGTTGCCGTAGGTCATAAAGATCCTGCCGAGATCTTTCTTGGGGCTTTTTTTACCGGCGCTGGCAAACTGGGCGACCGCGCCGAGCGGCGTCGCCTTGGAGGATTGTCCGCCGGTGTTGCTGTAAACTTCGGTATCGACGATGAAAACATTGATGTTTTCGCCGGAAGCGATCACGTGATCGAGCCCGCCGAAGCCGATGTCATACGCCCAGCCGTCGCCGCCGAACATCCAGAACGTTTTGCGCGCAAGCATATCGCTGTGCGCCAATGCTTCGCGCACGAGCTTCGCGCACGACAGCGTTTCCGGGAGTTTTTTCAATACGGAAACAAGTTCATCGGCGGCGATCCGCGACGCATCGAAATCATCGAAATCCGCCAGCATCCTTTCGATGGCGTTTTTCGCGTCAAGGGGCAGATCTTCCGCCTCAAGCAACTGCGTGAGAAGCCGTTTTTCGGCATTGCGCTGCTGTTTGACGCTCAACGCCATCCCGAGCGAAAATTCCGCATTGTTTTCAAAGAGCGAATTGCTCCACGCGGGCCCCCTGCCCGAAGCGTTGACCGTGTAGGGGATCCCCGGCATCGGCGAACCCCACGCCTGCGAACACCCGGTCGCATTCGCCCAGTAGACGCGGTCGCCGAAAAGCTGGGTCAGAAGTTTCGCGTAAGGCGTTTCGCCGCAACCGGCGCACGCGGCGGAAAATTCGAGCAACGGAGTCCGGAATTGACTGCCCTTGATGCTCCACGGATCGAAAACGTCGCCTTTCGGAGAAATTTGCTGCGCGTAATCCCAAAGTTCGCGCTTTTCCCCGACTTCGCGGTAGGGAAGCATCGTCAGCGCCTTTTCTTTGGCAGGACAGTTGTTCGCACACGCGCCGCAACCGGTGCAGTCGGCAAGACTTGCGGCAAGCGCAAAGTGCAGATTTTCCTTGCCGCGCACAGGGAGCGTCTGAAATCCTTCCGGAGCCGCGGATTTTTCCGCATCGTTGAGCAGATAAGGACGGATCACGGCGTGCGGACAGACCAGCGCACAGCGGTTGCATTGCAGACACTTGGAGGCATCCCACACCGGTACGCGCACGGCGATGCCGCGTTTTTCCCATGCGGTCAACCCCATTTCGACAACGCCGTCCTCGTAGCCCTTGAAGGCGCTGACGGGCAGATCGTCGCCCTGCTGACGGTTGATGGGATCGGCAAGACGGCGCACGACATCGGGACGCGCGGGATCATTTTCCGGCGCATCGTCGGCAAGAGAAGCCCACTCGGACGGAATTTCCACCGCGACGAGCGCGTCGGCGCCCGCGTCGATCGCCGCAAAATTTTTCTGCACGACCTCGTCGCCTTTGGCGAAGTAGGTGCGGCGCGCGAGTTCTTTCATATAGTTGCGCGCTTCTTCAAATGGAATGACATTCGCCAAACGGAAAAATGCCGACTGCAGGACTAAATTGTAGTGACTTCCGAGCCCGAGTCTGTCGGCGATGGCGACCGCGTCGATCGTATAAAGTTTCGCGTGACGCTGTGCCAAAATGCGCTTGACGCGGCAGGGCAGATATTTTTCCAGCTCTTCCGCGCTCCGCCCGGTGTTGAGCAGCAATGTGCCGTTTTCCTTCAACTCTCCGGCGACGTCGTACTGCCGGATGTAAGTTTCATTGTGGCACCCGATGAAATCGGCGCGCTTGACGTAATAACTCGAGCGGATCAACTGATCGCCGAAACGCAAATGCGACTTGGTGACGCCGAACGATTTTTTCGCATCGTACTCGAAATACGCCTGGGCGAATTTCGCGGTGTGCGCGTTGATGATCTCGACCGTGCTCTTGTTGGCGCCGACCGTGCCGTCGGAGCCAAGTCCCCAGAATTTACAGCATATCTGATGCTCGTCGTCGGGGTAAAGCGCGCCGTTTGTCGTCAGCGACAAATGCGTCACATCGTCGTCGATGCCGATCGTGAAGTTGTTGCGCGGCTCCGCCTGGTTGAGATTTTCAAAGACGGCGGCGATCTGCGCCGGATCGACGTCCTTGCTCGACAAACCGTAACGTCCGCCGACGACGGCAACCGGCGCATTGCGCCGCGCGACGACGGTCGCGACATCCTGAAAGAGCGGCTCTCCGGCACTGCCCATTTCCTTGCAACGGTCGAGAACGGCGATCTTTTCGACGCCCGCGGGGAGCGCGCCGAGAAATGCCTCCGCCGAAAAGGGACGGAATAAATGCACTTGCAGAAATCCCGTTTTTTCGCCGCGCGCATTGAGGAAATCGACCGTTTCGCGCACCGCTCCGGAAACGGAGCCCATCGCGACGATGACGCGCGTCGCATCGGCGGCGCCGTAGTAGTCAAAAAGATGATACTGCCGCCCCGTCACCGCGCCGAGTTTGTCCATATAATCCTGAACGATGCCGGGAAGCGCGTCGTAAAAGCGGTTGTTCGCCTCGCGCACCTGGAAATAGATGTCGCCGTTTTGCACCGTGGCGCGCAGTTTCGGATGTTCCGGATTGAGCGCCTGCGCCCGGAATTCGGCGAGTTTTTCACGGTCGAGCAACGCGTCGAAAACCTCGTAGGGGATCGTTTCGACTTTGCTCATCTCGTGCGAAGTGCGGAAACCGTCGAAAAAATGGAGAAAAGGGATCCTGCCCGCCAGTGCCGCCAGGTGGGCGACGGGGGCGAGATCCATGATCTCCTGCGAATTCGCGCTCGACAAGAGCGCAAAGCCGGTCTGACGGCAATTCATCACGTCGGAGTGATCGCCGAAAATGGAGAGCGCATGCGTTCCCACCGTGCGCGACGCGACGTGAAGCACCCCCGGCAGTCTTTCGCCGGAAATGCGGTGCATCACCGGGATCATCAGCATCAATCCCTGCGACGAGGTGAAACTTGTCGAGAGCGCGCCCGCTTCCAGCGCGCCGTGGATCGCCGCCGCCGCTCCGGCTTCGGACTCCATTTCGACGAGCGTCACTTCCTGACCGAAAAGATTCTTTTTGCCTTTCGCCGACCAGGCGTCGGTCTTGCCCGCCATCGGCGACGACGGCGTGATCGGATAGATCGCGGCGATCTCGGTAAAAGCGTAGGCGACGTAGGCACACGCTTCATTGCCGTCCATCGTCGCAAAATTCTTTTTGACGGTATCCATATTTTCTGCCTCTTGATATTTTTATTCGGCGACGATGCCTTCCACCCGGGCGATGTGAAGACGTTTCGCGGCATCCTCGCGCATTTTGTACTTCAATATCTTGCCCGCCGCATTCTGCGGAAAGGCCTCGACGAAATCGACGTAGCGCGGCACTTTGTGCTTCGCCATATTGCGCCGGACGAAATCCTGCAATTCCTCCGCCGTCATTTTTTCGCCTTTTTTGAGGATGACGGCGGCGAGGATCTCCTCGCCGAGCGCCTTGTCGGGGATCCCGATCACCTGCACGTCCTCGACTTTGGGATGCGTGTAGATGAATTCCTCGATCTCCTTGGGATAGATGTTTTCGCCGCCGCGGATGATCATATCCTTGAGCCGCCCGGTAATGCGGTAATTCCCGTCCGGAGTCCGCATCGCGAGGTCGCCGGTATGAAGCCAGCCCTCGGCGTCGATCGCGGCGACCGTTTCGGCGGGCATCTTGTAATAGCCTTTCATCACGTGATAGCCGCGCGTCACAAATTCGCCGACTTCGTTGTCGCCGAGCGTGCGCCCCGTTTCCGGATCGACGATGCGGTTCTCGATTTCGGGCAGATCGCGCCCGACCGTCGCGACGCGGTCTTCGATCGGGTCGCTCGTCATCGACATCGTACATCCGGGCGAAGCCTCGGTCTGTCCGTAAACGATCGTGATTTCTTTCATATTCATCTTGCCGATGACGTCGCGCATCACCGAGATCGGACAGGGCGAGCCCGCCATGATCCCGGTGCGCATCGCCGAGAAATCGGTTCTGGCGAAATCGGGATGCCCGAGCAGCGCGATGAACATCGTCGGCACGCCGTGAAAACAAGTGATCTTTTCCTGATCGATGCAGGCGAGCGCGGGCTTCGCCGAAAAGTAGGGCAGCGGCAGCAGCGTCGCGCCGTGCGTCATCGACGCCGTCATCGCGAGCACCATCCCGAAGCAGTGAAACATCGGCACCTGGATCATCATCCGGTCGGCGGTCGAAAGATCCATCCGGTCGCCGATGCATTTGCCGTTGTTGACCACGCCGAGGTGCGTCAGCATCACCCCCTTGGGGAAGCCGGTCGTCCCCGAAGTGTACTGCATATTGCAGACGTCGTGGATGTCGACCGCCTCGGCGCGACGCCGCAATTCCTCGACGGAAACGCTTTTGGCGCGACCGAGCGACTGCTCCCACGTCATCGCACCCTCCTGATGATAGCCGACGGTGATCACGTGGCGCAGAAACGGCAGTTTACGCGCATGCAGTTCCTCTCCGGCGCGGCACAAAGCAAGTTCCGGGCAGAGTTCGGCGATGATCCCGGCGTAGTCGGAATCGCGCCAGCTCTTTTCGAGGATCAGCGTATGCGTGTCGGACTGCTTCAAAAGATATTCCGCCTCGGCGATCTTGTAGGCGGTGTTGACCGTGACGAGGATCGCGCCGATCTTGGTCGTCGCCCAGAAACTGATGAACCACTGGGGCAAATTGGTCATCCAGACGGCGACTTTCATCCCCGGCTTGACGCCGAGCGCGATGAGCGCGCGCGCAAATTCGTCGACGTCGTCGCGGAATTCCCCGTAAGTGCGGGTATAGTCGAGCGTCGTGTACTTAAAGGCGAGCTGGTCGGGAAATTCCCGCACCATCGTGTCGAGTACCTGGGAAAAGGTCTTTTCGATCAGGGTCTCCTTTTTCCAGACGAATTTTCCGGTGTGCGCATTGTTCTCGTAGAGCGCGCTCTTGGCGCGCGCCGTGTCGAAGCGGCTCATAAAGCTGACGAAGTGCGGCAACACGATGTCCGCGTCGGCGATCTCGTCCCATTCCGGGTCCCATTCGATCGAAGCAAATCCGTCGTAGTTGATCGATTTCAACGCATCCATCACCTGACCGAGCGGCAAAGTCCCCTCGCCGACGAGCGAAAACTTTTCGGCGCTCTCGGAGTCCTTGACGTGGACGTGACGGACGTAGGCGCCCAGATTTTTGATCGTCGCGGCGGGCGTTTCGTTGCCGATGCGGAAAGGATGGTGCAAATCCCAGAGCGCGGCAAGATGATCGCTGATGAATTCCTCAAACAAAGCGCGCAGTTTTGCCGTGTCGGCAAAGACGCCGACCGTTTCGATCCAGAGCGGCGTCTTTTCCCGTCCGGCGATTTCAAGCGCCTGACGCAAAAATGCGCGGACGCGGTCAACGGCGCCGTCGTCGTCCGCCGCCGTGCGGAGGCGGATCCCCGCAGCGTGAAGTTTACGCGCGATCACGGCAAGTTGCGTCAATTCCGCAAGCGCCGCTTCGGCACTGTCGGCGATGTCGCTCACCAGATCAAGACAGACGATCTGCAAATGCTTTTCAAACGTCCGGCGGCGGAGCGCGGCGAGCGCGGCTCCGTCGAGACCGCCCAGCATTTTCTGCGCATCGTGGATCTCGATGCCGGCAAAATTGTAACGGGCGGCGAGATCGAAAAATCCATCGACCGAAGAACCGCGCCAGCGGTTGGTGGAAAATGCCAGTTTCATTGTTTCGCGCTTTCGTCGTAATAGATTTTATTCAACGCGTCGATGTAGGCGCGGATCCCGGCGCCGATGACGTCGGTCGAAATTCCTTTGCCGGAAAAAAGTTTTCCGTTGGAACGCAGCCGCACGATCGCCGAAGCGACGGCTTCGCGCCCCTCGGTCACCGCATTGATCTTGAAATCGTCCAGCTCAAAGTGGACTCCGAGGACGTTTTCGATCGAGAGGAACGCGGCGTCGATCGGGCCGTCGCCCATACTGAAGCCCTGCACTTCCTCGTCTTTGCGCAACAGAATGACGTGCGCCATCGAAGTGACGATGTTGCCGCTGGTGATGACGAAACTTTTGAGCTTGAATGTCGGCGGCACCTGCATCGCCACGGCGGCGACGATCGCGTCGAGATCCTTGACGCCCAGCGTTTTTTTACTGGCGATCCGCCGGTATTCCTCAAAAACTTTGGCGAGATCGTCGGCGCTGAGTTCATAACCGAGCTGACTGACGGCGTTGCCGATCTCCGCGATGTCGGCGTCGGGCGTCAACTGCACCGCCTCGCCGACGGCGCTGTTTTCCTCACGGTGCGGCACCGCATTGCCGAGCAAAACCGCCGTGATATTGCCGATCAGACGCTCCGCGACGGTGAGATCAAGCGAAGTCGCAAGATCAAGATCACGCCCTTTGACCCGCAGGAAATCGGCGATCTCTCCGAGCGGCAGCGCATCTTTTGCGGCAACGGCGCACTTGATCTGCGTCGCGCCCGCTTCGACACACCCCATCGCGGCGGCGAAGCCGAGATGCAGACCATTGGAACACTCCACGCCGAGCGCGGGAGCATCCTTTTCCGGCAGAAGTTCCGCCACTTCGGCGACAAAATCGCGCATCTCATCGGGCAACAAAGTCCCGTCGTTGTCGCAGAGCGTCAAAACGTCGGCTTTTTCTTCGCAGACGACTTGGACCGCCTGCGCAAGCGTTTCCTTTTCGGCTCGGGTCGCGTCGAGCAGAGAAACTTCCACTTCGGCTCCGAAACCTTTCGCCCTGGCGATCCATTTGCGCAACGATTCCAGAAACGCGGGAACTTTCTGGTGGCAGAGGTATTCCATCCGGGCGGCGGAAACCGGAGCCATCAGGTGAAGCCGCGGATGTTTCGCCTTGGCAATGGCGTGCCAGCCGCTTTCGATCAAAGTTTCATCCAGCGGCAGCGAGCACGAAAGGATGCGTTTTCCCGCAAGCGGCGCGATCGTGTGGAGCAAAAGGATGTCGGATTTGCCGTTGACCGGCGGCGCGGTCTCGATGATGTCGACGCCGAGCCTTTCGAGCGCCTTGACGATCTCGGTTTTCTCCTTGAAACCCGGCGCGCATTCCGCCGACCCGCCAAGCCGCAAAGTGGCGTCGGCAATGATGATTTTTTTCATACTGTCCCTCCAGAGCCCCTCGCGGGGCAAAAATTTTTCCGTAAAATAAATTTTTTTAATATACCGCAAAAACCGCATTCTTGCAAGTCGGGCGCGCGTTTTTTATACACACTCGCGCGCGATGCTTCGCTTTTTCCCGGAAAAACGGCTTGTTTTTTTCTTCACTCCCGCCTATATTAGATGACAGATTTTTTTCAGGAGGTCTCTACTTATGAATATCGCGGAAAATGCACTTGAATTGATCGGCAACACTCCGCTGGTCAAAATCCACAAACTTCACTCCGGCAAAGCGACCGTGCTCGTCAAATTGGAATCGCGCAACCCCGGCGGCTCCGCCAAAGACCGCATCGGCATCGCGATGATCGAAGGCGCGGAAAAACGGGGCGTCCTCAAAAAGGGCGCGCTCATCATCGAGCCGACGAGCGGCAACACCGGCATCGGACTTGCGCTCGCCGCCGCCATCAAAGGCTACCGCCTTATTCTGACAATGCCCGACTCGATGAGCGTCGAACGGCGCAAACTGCTCGCCGCCTACGGAGCGGAACTCGTCCTCACAGACGGCAGACTTGGGATGTCAGGCTCGATCGCCAAAGCCGAAGAATTGCGCGATCAGAATCCCGGAGCCTGGATCCCCCAGCAGTTTGAAAACCCCGACAACACCGCCATCCACCGCGCGACGACCGCCGAGGAGATCTGGCGCGACACCGACGGCAAAATCGACGCTTTTGTCGCGGGCATCGGGACGGGCGGTACTTTCACCGGCGTCGGCGAAGTCCTCAAGGAACGCAATCCCGGGATCAAACTTTTTGCCGTGGAACCGGCGGATTCGCCGATCCTTTCCGGCGGTCAGGCGGGAGCTCATAAAATTCAGGGGATCGGGGCGAATTTCATTCCCAAGATCCTCAACACCGAAATCATTGATGAGGTTTGCGACGTGCGCCACCAAGACGCCGGCAAAACCGCCCGCGAAGCCGCTAAAAAAGAGGGGCTTCTCATCGGGATTTCCGGCGGCGCCGCGCTCTACGCCGCCTTGCAGATCGCCGAAAAGCCGGAATTTGCCGGCAAAACCATCGTAGCATTGCTGCCCGATTCGGGTGAACGCTACTTGTCAAGCTGGTTGTTTGATGAAGCGTAACATCGTCATCCTCGGTGCGGGCGTTTCCGGCAACGCGGTCAAAAAACTTGCCCAAGTCCTCGGCGACAACGCCAAAATCGTCTGCGACAACGACACCGATCTTTTGCCCGCTTGCGACCTCGTCGTCGCCAGTCCCGGCGTGCCGCCTTTGAAATCGCACCTTTATCAGCAGGCGGAAAATTCCGGCGTCGAATTGATCGGCGAACTCGAATACGCATTCCGCACTTGCCGCTTCCCGCTTCTGGCGATCACCGGCACCAACGGCAAGACGACGACGACGGAATTGACCTCTCATCTGCTGAAAAAATGCGGTGTCGACGCCGTTGCGGCGGGCAATATCGGCCGTCCGCTCGCGGATGTCGTCGCCGACGCGCTCGTTTCCGGCAGAAATCCCGATGCCGTTGCGCTTGAAGTCAGCAATTTCCAACTGGAAAAAGCCCCGACATTCGCGCCGTTTGCCGCCGCGCTCCTCAATCTTGCAAGCGACCACGAAGACCGCTACCGCGACGGCTTTGCCGGATACTGCCGGGTGAAAAAGAGCATTTTCGACCGGGTGGACGCCGCGCACCGGGTCTACGGGCTCTCCTTTGCCGATATGCCGCACCGCATCACGCGCTCCGGAAATTCGCTCTGCGACGGCGACACCGTCTTGCTCAACACCCGGGAAACCGCGCTCGCGGCGCCGCACAATCAGGAAAACCTCGCCGCCGCGCTGGAATTGACACACCTCTTTCTCGGCAAATACCCCGTTCTCCCCGGTGCGGTCGCCGATTTCCGCCCCGGAGCCCACCGCATCGAGCGCGTCGCGGAGATCGCCGGACGCAGTTTCATCGACGATTCCAAAGCGACCAATCCGCACGCCGTTTTTGCCGCGCTCGCCGCAATGCAAAGCCCGGTCGTCCTGCTTCTCGGCGGACTGGACAAGGGGATGGACTTTGCGCCTTTCGGCAAACTTGCGCCGCCGGAAATCCGCGCCGTCGTCCTTTTCGGCGAATGCCGGAAAAAAATGCGCGATGCGCTGAAAGGGGATTTTCCCGTTTTCGACGGCGGTATGGATTTCGTTGAAACGCTGAAACTTGCGGCACAAGCGTCCCGGCAGGGCGATGCCGTTTTGCTTTCCCCCGGATGCGCGAGTTTCGATATGTTTCAATCCTATGGCGAACGCGGCGACCGTTTCCGCGAGATCGCGCTTCAACTGACGCGGGATGATTTCCCGTAAACAAAAGGTAGTCAAGATGTTACTGCAACAGATTTCAGAGCTTGTCCAAATTGCCGGCGACTTTGCCGCAAAACGGCGCAAAGTGTTGTCGTCCAACGAAATCCACACAAAATCGACCGACACCGATCTCGTCACCGACGTCGACCGCGACGTGGAAGCGCTGATCGTCGAAAAACTCCGCGAATTGACGCCGGAATACGGTATTTTCGGCGAAGAAACGGGCAAAAGCAACGCCGACGCCCCCTATTGCTGGGTGATCGACCCGATCGACGGGACGACAAGTTTCGTGCGCGACCAGCCGTTTTACTGCGTTTCCATCGGCTTGCGCCACAACGGGATCGGTATTCTCGGAGCAGTCTACGCGCCGAAACTCGGGGAACTCTTTCTCGCCGAAGCAAAAAAAGGCGCGACGTGCAACGGCGAAACCATTTGCGTATCAAAGATTTCCGATCTAAGAAAAGCAGTCGTAGCAACGGGGTTTTCGTGCATCCGCGCCAAGCGGAAATTCGACAATATGGCGTTTTTGCCGCAGATCGCACGCGCGACGTGCGCATTCCGCCGTACCGGGAGCGCGGCGATCGATCTTTCCTATGTCGCGGCGGGCAAACTCGACGCATTTTGGGAATTGGGATTGCAACCTTACGACATCGCCGCCGGAGAAGTCATCGTGCGGGAAGCCGGAGGCATCGTTACCGATTTATCCGGTGCTGCCGAATATCCGCAAAAGGGACTGCTCGCGGACAATGGCGCAATCCATCAGAATATGCTCTCCTTTTTCCGTCCGGAAACGGGGATCCGGTTTGAATAACGGATGCGGAACTGTTTTTTTTGCAATTATTTACAAAAATCCACTTGCTTTTATCGCAAAGCCGTATCATATTAACTGAAGAGAGTGAAAAAATGATCCGCCGTCAACTGGAGCCGGCGGGTTTTACGTTGCGATTTATGACTCCGGCGAACCGATGATCCGCATTTCCCGGACGGAGGAAAAATTTGCAGCGTACAATGGTAAAAAGAGGGAAAAGCGGATCACCGTGCCGGCGAAAAAAGTCGTCCGGCAGAATGTTTCTTTACAGTTAGAAAAGGATAGAAAAGTTCATGAACATCTATGTGGGCAATCTGCCCTACAGCACCGACCGGGATGAGTTGCGCGAGATTTTTACCGCCTACGGCGAAGTGAGCGCCGCCCGTATCGTCACAGACCGCGAAACCGGTCGTTCCAAGGGTTTTGGTTTTGTCGAAATGCCCAATGACGCTGAAGCCAAAAGCGCGATCGAAGCGCTCAACGGCAAAGAGATCGGCGGCCGCAAGGCCGTCATCAACGAAGCCCGTCCCCGCGAGGAACGCGCTCCGCGCAAATTCTAAAAATTTTTGATCGTGCTCCAGGAAAGCCCCGCAATCCGCGGGGCTTTTTTTATCCTTCTGTTTAGAGGGGATAACGGGACGATCCTCATCCCGAATTCAAAAAGGAGGATACTTTGGTAAGAAAAACAGGAAGGTTTGCGGAAGTGCCTGACGGATGTGGACAAGGCAGGGACAGCCGTGCCGGCTTTCCCCGCCTTAACCACCCCTTTCCCCGTGTGACCGCAGTCAAGACGGATGTGGATATTCCTCTTTTATTCCCATACGCCTGCGCTTCGTCGTCGCTTCGTTCCTTGCTCCTTCTCGCTCGCGGCTACCATGCTCGTCTACGGTCGCTTGCACAAACAACTGTTTGTGCATTTCCGCATTGCTTTGCAATGCGTAAAATCGCTCCCATCCGACTGCGCGCTCGGCGGCAACCGCCTCGCATCCGACTGCAGTCAAAACGTATGTGGTATTCCTCGGTTTTCGCAGTAGCATCTGCGAGGCTACCCTTTGCGAGGGGAGGTGCGCAGATCAGGCAGTCGGGCGGGCGGCTTGTCACGGCGTAGCCTTGGCGAAGACGGAAGCGGCAGAGCGGAGCATTAGCCCGCGTGGGACGCCCGTCCTCTTTGCGGTAACAAACAGACGAGCCCGCGGAGATTTGCGGGGATATTCGTTGAGAGTGCGATAAAAGCGTCAGTCCGCAAATATCTGCGGCAGGTACAGATCCCGCCCGTGGCGGGCGCCTTGGGAGTCAAGAGGGCGCGGCGTGAGCGCCCTCTTGTTCCAGACCACGCAAAATGCTGTGCTATAAAGACTTACTGCCGTTTCAGCAGGACGTCTTTCTCGTATGCGCCGATCGGACCGAGGATCTCGGCATCGGTCGGCAAATTGCGCGAAACGCAATAGTAGTTCCAGACGGCGCCCCACGGCAACGATTTCATTTCTTCACGCTTGGCGAAACGCGCGGTGAAATCGCCGGCGTATTCGGCTTCGCAGAGACCGTTTTTCGGCTCGAGGAGCGCGATCAGCAATGCCTTCTGCCAGTTGCGCGCGCCGATGACCCACGCGGCGATGCGGTTGATCGACGCGTCGAAGTAGTCAAGCGTGAAAAAGAGGTTGCTGCCGTTGTCGTTGCGGACGGCTTCGCGGCCGAGGTCGAGCAGATCGTCGTTGAGGACGAGAACGTGATCGCTGTCCCAACGGACGCCGCGGCTGATGTGAAGCAAAATCCTGCCCTGCTGACAGCAGATCGCAGAAAGTTTGTCGGCGATCGATTCGGTCGGGTGGAAGTGCCCGGTGTCAAGGCAGATAAGTTTGTTGTGCTTCGCGGCAAAGGTGAGGTAAAAATCGTGCGAACCGACGGTATAGGCTTCAACGCCGATGCCGAAAAGTTTGGATTCGACGGCATCGAGCAACTGCGTTTCGGGGATCTCCTTGGCAAAAATTTCTTCCAGGGAGGCAAGCAGACGTTCGCGCGGAGCGCGGCGGTCCGCCGGAATGTCTTTGAAACCGTCCGGCACCCAGACGTTGCTGACGGCGGGCGTTCCGAATTCACGGCCGAAAGCGGCGCCGATCTCGCGGCAAGCCTTGGTGTGGTCGATCCAGAAACGGCGGATCCCGGCGTCGGGGTGGGAGAGCGAAAGACCGTGATCGAGTTTGGGATGCGAATAGTAGACGGGGGCGATGTCGAGCGCGATGCCGCGCGATTTCGCCCAGTCGATCCAGGAAGCGTAATTTTCGACGGAAAGGGTGTCGCGATCCTGACCTTTTTTCATAAAATCGACTTCGTGGCTTTGCAGACAGACGCGGTTCTTTTTGCCGGGCAGAAGTTTCAGCGCGGCATCGAGATCAGAACGCAATTCATCGGCAGTGCGGGCGCGTCCGGGATAATTGCCGGTGACCTGACAGCCGCCGGTCAATGCGTGATCCATTTCCTCGAAACCGACGACGTCGTCGCCCTGCCACGCATGCAGACTCAACGGGATCTCGTCGAGGCGCGCCATCGCCTTTTGGGGATCGACGCCGCAACTTTGATAGACTTCACTTGCCGCCGCATAAAGTTTTTCCGTCATACTCATATCGAAAATCTCCTTTTTTAAGGTATGAAATATGGAATAGTGTAAAATAGCATAAAAGAGAGAAGTTTACAAGTTTTAAGTTTATTTCTTCTCGATCAACACGATCGTATCTTCTTTTACATCCGTAAGGACATTGCCCTCAACTCCCTTGATCTTCCATCCTTCGGGGAGATCGACGGTGACTTTTTTCGCCGGATTCCAGAAAAAGAGCGCGCCGCCTTTTTCGCCGATCCAGCTGGTGCCGAAGGGGGTTTCACGGACATAGGGCATTCCGACATTGTCAAGCGCGTCATTGAAAGGCTTGGCGAGATCCATCGCGCGTCTGCCGCGAGTGAGAAATTCGGGGACGGCGTCGATGTCGAGCAGAATGGGACCCATATTGAAACTGACGAAACAGCCGTACATCCCGGTACGAAAAGCGTCGAGCGAAACGCCGCCGCGCAAGTCCGCGCTCGGCGAGGAACCGACGAGGACAAATTCATTGCCGACGAAATTCTGCGTGTACAAGTGCGCGCGATACCAGTATTCGTCGAGGACAAGGGGATTCTGTCCCTCGATGGAAACGCGCGCGCCCTCATTCTGCAAAAAGCGGTAGAATTTGATCTGCGACGCCAGTCCGTTGGGGCAATCTTTCGTCGCGTAGTTGACGCATTGCGCCGCCGTACCGTCCATATCGCGGTAAATGGCGCCGACGCCGCCCTCTTTGATCGCTTTGCTCAAAATGCCGCGATACCAGTCGTAAAATTCCTGATTGTTGACGTCGATGACGGGATAGGTCTTGCCGCCGTAGCAGAAAATTTTGCCTTTGGGGTCGCGGACGAACCATTCGGGATGCGCGGTATAGATCCAGGTGGTGTCGCCCTGCGTGTAACTTCCGGCAGACCAGATCCACGGCTTGATGCCGCCGTCGCGCATCGTCTTGTAAACGCCGTTGATGCGGCTATCCGCCGCGATCTTGTCGATGGGGGATTCGGGCATCTGAACGTGCATATAGCGGTAGCCCTTTTGGACGGCAAGCGCGATGAGTTTTTCCAGTTCGCTCTGGGAGATGTACTCATAACGTGCAGCGGGGACGACGGGAAGTTCGGCGAGATCCGCCTTTTGCCGCAAGTTGTGACGCTGAAACTGATACATCGCAAGATAGTCGTGATGAGGACGTTCCGCCCCCTTGCCGAACCAGTGCCAGTAAGGCGCCGTCTCAAAGGGTGCGTAAATGCGTCCGAGCGGCATCGTGCGGATGTTGGTGATCGACTTTGCGCCTTTGGCGCGCTTCATCTGGACGAAAGTCGCCGCCGGACGATCGACCGCGCCGAAGTAAACGGCGTCCTTGCCGACGAGCATTTCAAAGGGCTGACCGGAGCCGAAAAAACTCCAGTTGGAAGTGTCGGAAGACACCTTGCCCGACATATCGAAAACGGAATAACCGCGCGGCGGAGAATAGCAGGAAAGGCGGTGCGCATAAAGCGCGTCGGGCATATCGATCTCGCTATTGAAATCGAGTTGACCGACGGGAATTTCACACGAAACGAGTTTCACCGAGTCGGAAATACCGTCGAAACTTCTGCCGTCCAATTCCATTTTTCCGGCGACGAAACGCCATTGCATTTCGGCGTTTTCCGCGCGGTAAACGGCGACGGCGGCATTGCCGTCGGCAATCAGCTTGTCAAACTGCCATTTCAGATTCGCCGCCTTGACGTTTTCGGTGCTGACAGTGCCCTCCGCCGCCGCGACGTCGTAACCGACGCTTTCCGCCGCCGATTTGAAAACGGGGACTTGGAAATTTCGGACAAGCGGCTGATCCCCGCCATAGTAAAATTCAACGCTGCCGGAGGGAAGGACGCGCACTTTCGCGCCGTTGGCAAAAGTCGCGGTATCGCCGGAAATCTGCGGCGTCGCGGAAACTTCCGTCACGCCCCAGACGGGCGCGGCGAGCGAAACGGAAACTTCGCCGACTTCCTTGCGTTCCGGGATCGCCGGGATCTTGACGATGTGCTTGGCGGCGTCCAGTTTTTTCAACCCGGCGGATTCCTTGCCGATTGCGACAAAAAAGGCGTTGGCATATGCCCAGCCGGAAAACGATTTCAAATTCGAGGAATCGACGTCTTTGATGATCGAGCCGTTGAAATAGGTGACGCTTCCCTTGCCGAGTGTGCGGCGGGCGAGAAAGGGGGTAACGGCATCATCGTCGAGCAGACTCAACGCTTCCGCGCCGGGCAAGAGAGAAACTTCGCGGAAAGCGGGGACGGGAATACGCTCCGGAAAAACGCTGTAATCCTCTCCTGCGGGACGCTTGGCGTAATGTTTTTCCCAGACCATTCCCCCTGCCATCGTGACCGGAGAAAGTTCACCGAGGGCATCGCAGGTCGTACCGCAAAGGAGGACGTGTCCGCCGTTTTCAACATACTTTTTCAACGCCGCAACTCGTTCCGGCGTAAAGAGTTTCTGCAAATTCTCCTCCGACATCGACGAAAAGATGACAAGCCGGTAGGAAAAAAGTTTCTTGAAAGCGGGGGTAATGCCGTCAAAAGGTTTCGGCTCGACCTTGTCCGCCATATGCACGCGGACGGGCGCGCCGCCGAGGCCGTCGAGATAACGGCCGTCCATCTGCACGATGCGACCGCCGCTCTGGAGAAAAAGTTTGCTGTTTTCCGATGCCTGCCACGGACGGCCGCCGCAGAAAAAGAGGATGGTGGGGCCGGAATCTCCGACGCGCCGGGGCATTTTGATCTTGTTGGGCGGCTCCGCCGCAAAAAGAAGCGAAAACGCGGCGGCGAAAAAAGCGATGATCCATAACTTTTTCATAAAACCTCCTCGGTTGACGAAATATCTATTTGGATAATTTTTGAACCTTTGCCTCTGCTGCGGCATATCCATTTTCGGCGGCTTTTTGATACCACTGCAATGCCATTTCTTTATCTGCGTCTACGCCCCAGCCATTTTCATAGCATAAACCAATATTGTATTGGGCTGTCGGAACTTCTTCGATCGTTTGAAAAATACGAAATGCTTCAGCGCGATCCTTTTTTACTCCGATTCCGTTTAAATACAGTAACCCGAGATGATTTTTGAAAGCCGGATCGTCGTTGGTTTCCGAAACTTTTTTCACCAAGGCGAATAAATCGGAATTACGCATAAAAATCTCATTGCCGATGGCAAAGGATGCAAGATAAGCAGCCGCATCTGCATTTCCGGCACGTTCGGCAAGATAAGCATAATAAACCGCTTCGCGTCCCATTCCGTATTTCTGATAAAACTGTGATTTTCCCCACAAGTCCTGCGGATCAACACCTTCCGCTTCCGCAGAGGGATAATCCAATGCCTCCAGAGCATCACGAAATTCCGCGATGCTGAAAAGGTTTTTCAGCACTTCGCTTTTGTTCGCGGCACACTCCTCCGGGGTCGGGCGACGACTGCCCGAAAAACGGCGGCTGTATGCCTGAAAGAAACGCGGCTGGGCACCATTACGCGCAAACAGCTGCCCAAAATACACGATCCCCGGAGCCCTTACCACAACAATCATCCGGTTATCCAAATAATAACCGTCTTCACAATCTAAAACCGTCGTCTTGTCTTCAATGATTCTGACAATCCGCACATTGTGGTCGTACTGATTATCAAAATCGGCGGAATCAGACAAAATCTTGTAGTGATGCGCGGCAAAAGAAGCTCTCAATAACGCATCTGCTTCTTTATAAGCGGACGCATGTATTTCAATCGGCGCCATCCGTTTGTATTCTTCTTCATCCACTTGCCCGTAGACGGGAATATCGTACAGATGATCATGCGTACAACCGGCAAAAAGCACAAGCACTGCGATGGACATCCATAAAAATCCACCGCCGAATAATATATTTTTTTTCATCACTTCAATTCCTTGAGCATCGTATTTTCATCCGCTTTTTTGATGAAGCGATCTGTCAAAACATCACGACATGTCTCCATCGCCTGTCTGGCATTACGTCCCTGTGACATCATCGGCAAATGGATGACCTGTAAATTGGCATTGTCTGCAACGGTAATCGTACCGACAGCCATTCCCATGACATCAAAATTATAATAACCCGTCGTCATCAAATTATATGTCCCGGGAGCAAGTTTCAACGGAATAATATAGAACTTACCCGGCAGATTATGCCAGAATCGACCATCTGCATGCGGATTCATCATACTTCCGATAAGCCATGCCGTCCCGCCAAGGATAAAACATCCGCCTCCGGAACAAAAAAGCGATAAGCCGACAACATTATTCAAGCCGCAAGTTGCACCGGCAACCATCAGCCCCGTCCCCGCGATCAGCAAGATATTACGACTGATTTCCATTCCCTTTTTTGCCATCGCCTTATCGGCAAGCACAGTATCCATCAAACGACCGCCGCGAGTGGTCGCCTGATAATCAATATCAGCCAAGTTATTAGCGGCAAACAACATATTTGAATCGGAAATTTGCAATCCGAGCCGATCAAAGAAATTTTTTCCGCGAACAATCGAACGGACTTCCTCATATTCTCCGGTGCAAACGACTTCCGGACCATCGCCGGTCCAGACAACAAGCAACACATTGGGATCAACCTGCGTCAGATGATCAAAGCAAGTACCGGAAATCCGGTTGCCGTTTTCATCGTTGAGGTTGAAACCGCATTTGGCGATTGCAGCTATCATACTGCGCAAATATTCGGCGGCATCATCCTGTCGCCCCGCCTTTATATTGGCAAGATATCCGAGATAGGATAACAATGCGTAATCTTCTACCGCTTCCTCCGAATTGGAGTCGGCATCGGCGAGCAAGCCGTTTTTTACTGCCCGAATCGCATCGTCATATTCGCCATTCTGAATAAAACTCATGGCAAGAAGCGCATACAAGGTGGCGCGCTCATAGGAATCCCCGTGATAAACCTTGTTGACTTCACCATGCCACACGCTCATCGCTTTTTCCGCAGCTTCTTTGTCAAAAAGGACTTCCAAATCCTCCTGCAGTTTAATCATAAGCTCGTGAGCTTCGGCTGTTTTATTCTGCATCAGCAATGTGGAGATCAATTCCAACTGATACAGCGGACGGCTTACAGTCCGTTCCTGACACAAGTTTCTAATTAATCTTTCAGCTTCAGAGTAATTTCCGCGAACAAACTGCTCGTGTGCGGTTGCATTTTGCTGCTCCATCGCGGCAAGTTCTTCTTCGGATTTCTGGACAAAATCGCCTTGATAAGAGTTACACCCGGTTATGATGCAACATATTACCGCGAATATCCCCAAAAGAGATTTACGCATATTCAATCCCCTAAAACGATTTGATAATCGACAGCATTTGCAACCGGACAAACGACCTTGTAGACATAAGTTTCGCCGCGACCGATCGAAATCGTAGAACCATTGGTCTGGTACAATTCATTCGAGCGCGATCTCGCACCTTCGTAAAAATGCGTTTGCACCCGCAATTGCAAAATTTCCGGTGCGCGGCAAAACCAGTTAGTCCAACTCACCGGACCGCGATTGCGAATCCCCGTTTCCACGACCAATTGTCCGGCATCATTCCTGTAGCTTCGTTCATAAGTGATTTCCACATATTCAACAGCTGAAAGAGAACCGAATGCGAGAACAAAACGCTTTGGTCTGATAAAAATAATGGAACTTTCCTGATTCAAATCCTCTTCTGTTACACGGTCAACATTTGTCGTTGTTCCGCAACCGCACAAAACCAGCGCCACAAACCAAAGCACAATAATACGGAAAAATTTTTTCATAGGATATTTTCCTCCCGATTAACGGTAAACGCCCGACTGGATGGTAACTCTTTTCACTTCGTAGCCGTCTTCCCAAAGGATCTCATTTTCTTCGGGAGAGTTCAGTTGTACACTTATGAGCAGATAATCCTGAGAGATTCCGTTGGCACGTTGAGCCAATCCGGAAATTTCCCCGGAAAGGATGAAATCCGCTTTCCCGCTGTTGTCGGAGATGCGCTGATCAATGAGCATCATTTTTTCAAAAACAGCCAACTTGGTTTTCGCATCGACGAGCATAACATTGAGCCGTTTATTGACATTGGGATTGATCTGCAACGCTTGATTGCGATATAATTCATAGAGATGAGTTTCAAGGGCTTTGATTTCACCGCCGCTATTGGAAATACTTGTCACATCGACATTATTCTGACTGACAGTCGTGATCTGAGGATTGGATTTCGTGAGAAAATCGGTCGCAATCAGTAGCGATTGTCCCGCTTTGACCCGCGCATCGACAACTTTGATGTAATCAGCCAAATTGATGATACCCTCGGTTTTCATCGTTTCGGCGATAAACTGTCCGGTCAGGTAATAATCGGCTCCAGAGGTTTCTCCTGGCATGAGAAATTGAATTTTTCCATTGGAAGCATTGACCACTTCCGAACGCAACATAGCGGTGAAACTATCGCCATTCATATTCACTAAATTCGTATTGAGCGCCGGAACAACCGCAATTTTCAGCGTTTTACCGCTGTTGACAACGGGAGAGGCGGCCAATGCGGCAGCGACCTCCTGCAATTTTTTTTGCAATTGTTTTTCCTGACGATCCTGCAAAATTTCTCTGCGGGCGGCAGAAGTTTTTTCATTGTTGCTGAGAAAACGCACCTTGCCGTGACCGAAACGGTTCAATTCCAACCGAAGACGTTTTGCGAAAAGGTTGCGGTCAATAAAAAAACGACTCTCGTTTTTGAAATCGGCAATCTTTATCATCACCGCGCTGTCCGCAGTCTGAATTTCCGGCAACGCTAAAATTGCCGGCGCCATTTTTGAAGCTACGCTGCGAATGTCTTCACTGGATATTCCGCAGTCGATCACATCCCGATCAACCGGGATCGCATTGTTTTGCGGTTCAATTCGCGGCGAGGCACACCCCCCAAGAACAACCGCGATCACACCACACGCAAGGACATATTTTTGTTTCATCATTTTCTCCTTTCATTGGATTTCTATTATTTGGAAAACACTTTGATTGTCGTTTATTTTTCCACGGGGATCGCGCGCGCGCCGTCGCCGATACTGCAGATGATGATCTCGGGGAAAACTTTTTGCTGCAGTTTGAAAGCTTCGCCGACGCGTTGCGCGTAGACTTCGGCATCTTCCTCCTTGACGAGATGAATGGTGATGCCGCCGAAACCGCCGCCGGAAAGACGGGCTCCGAGACAGCCGGGGATCGTGTGCGCGAGTTCGACGAGGTAATCCAATTCCGGCGAACTGTTTTCAAAGTTGACGCGGCTCGATTCGTGGGAGTCAAAAAGCAGTTGTCCGAAACCCGCGACGTCGCCATTGCCGAGAAGTTTCTCCGCCTGCATCACGCGGGTGCATTCGCCGACGACGTGCAGGGCGCGGCGGTAGGCGCGAAGCGGGAGTTTCTCCTTGGCGGCGGCAAGTTGCTCCAGCGACACGTCGCGCAACGCCTTGACGCCGGGATAAAGTTTTTGCAAAATCGCCGCGGCTTCCTCGCAGTCGGCGCGGCGGGTGTTGTATTCGGAATCGACGAGGTTGTGCTTTTTCATCGAATTGATGACGACGATCGCGTAACCGGGAGGCAACGCAACGGTGCGCAACACTTCGGCGGTGCGGAAGTCGCTCAAAATCATCGCGTCTTTTTTGCCGAAGATCGAACTGAATTGATCGAGAAGCCCCGTATGCAGTCCGAGGTAGTTGTTTTCGACCCCCTGCCCGGCGCGCGCCCATTCGACCTTGGGCAGGTCGATCTGAAACGCCTGCGCCAGCGCGTATCCGGCGGCGACTTCAAGCGCCGCGGAACTCGACATCCCGGCGGAAAGCGGCACACAGCTTTCGATCGCCGCGTCAAATCCGGTGATCGACTTGACGCCGCGTTTGACCAACTCCTTGACCATTCCCTTGATATAGCGGCTACCGTTGCGGTCGGGCGCGGCATTGAGATCGGAAATGTCAAAAAGCATTCTCGCGTTATCGCGGAAGTCAATCAAACGGCACGTCTTTCCGGGTACGGGACGCAAGGCGAAACGCGTCGTCTGGGCGACCGCGCAGGAAAGGACGAAACCCTGATTGTAGTCGGTATGATTGCCAAGGATTTCCAGTCTGCCGGGCGCCTGTGCGGCGGCGGTGGCGGGAACTCCGTAAAAATCCTGAAACTTTTTCAGAAAACTCGCGTTGGTGACTTCAGCCATTTTGAACTCCTATATAAAACAAATTCGGGAAATACACTGATCGAAACTTTCCTGACCGCTCAAAATGTCGATCTCGATGCGCAAAAAGGCGATCGGCAGTTCGGCGTCGGTGATTTTCGGAATGCGCACGGCGTCTTTTTCGGTCGTGATGATGCGTTCGGCGCCCTGCGCTTTGGCCTGGCGCATGAAATCGCGGATCTCCTCCTCGGTATAACGGTGGTGATCGGCGTAGTGGTCGCGCAATTTGATGTCGGCGCCGAATTTTTCCAGAAAGCCCTCGAAACTTGCCGGATTGGCGATCGCCGAAAGCGCGGCGACTTTGGCGTTTTTGAGACTTTCCAGCGGAAACTCTTCCCGCGTATCAAGATCGACGAGGTGTTTCGGCTGGTGACAGCACTCGATGATTTCCGCGCGGAGCGTGTGGCGGCGGATGAAGCGTTTGAGGTGATTGATCTTGTGACTGCCGTCGCTTTTGGTCAGAAAAACGTAATCGGCGCGGCGGATGTTTTTGATCGGCTCCCGCAACGTGCCGCGCGGCAGGACGTGCCCGTTGCCGAAAGGCGACGTCGAATCGACGAGCGCGATATTGATATGCGGCTTGAGCATCAGATACTGGAAACCGTCGTCGAGAATGATGACGTCGGAGTGAAAATGGTCGATCGCGTAAATGCCGGATTTGACCCGGTCTTTGTCGACGACGACGGCGACGCCGGGCAAATTGGAAGCGAGCATATAAGGTTCGTCCCCCGCGACGGCGGAATCGAGCAACAGATTTCTGCCGTCGGAAACCACCGCCGGAGGCTGTTCCTCGTATTTCCCGAAACGGCGCGCCCATTTTTCGCGGAAAGTCGGCTTCCGGCGGCGGTAGCCGCGGCTCAACACCGCGACGCGCCGTCCCTGGGCGTTGAGCGAACGCGCAAAGACTTCGACGACGGGGGTTTTCCCGGTGCCGCCGCAACTTAAATTGCCGATGCTGACGACGAGGCATCCGAGCGCGTGATGACGGATGACGCGCTTGTCGTACATCCAGTTGCGGAACTGGATCCCCGCGCGGTAAAAACGCGAAGCGATGAACATGAGATCGACCAGCACTTTGTCATACCAGCGGCGTGCCGGCTGAAACATCAGCCGCAGAAAATACTGCTCAAGGTCTTCCGCTTTGAATTTGAGTGCGTGCATAGACTTTTATCGCAATTTGAGCGTCGAGAGCGCCAGAAGCGCCAACACGCCGGCAATGATCCAGAAGCGGATGACGATCTGGCTTTCCGTCCAGTTGAGCCGCTCGAAATGGTGGTGGATCGGCGTACAGAGAAAGACTCTTTTGCCGGTCAGCCGGAAAGAGGTAACCTGGATCATCACCGAAACCGCCTCCATCACAAAGACCCCGCCGACGACGACCAGCAATATCTCCTGCCGCGTCATCACCGCGAGCAAACCGATCGCGCCGCCGAGCGCGATGCTCCCCGTATCGCCCATAAACATCGCCGCCGGCTGGCAGTTGTGCCAGAGGAAGCCGATGCAGCTGCCGCAGATCGCCGAAGCGAAAACGACCGCTTCCTGCATTCCCGGCACATAGGGGATGTTGAGGTATCCGGCAAAGACCTTATGCCCCATCAGATAAGCGAAGACCGCATAGGTGAATGTCGAAAAGATCGCGCATCCGGAAGCCAGCCCGTCCTTGCCGTCGGTCAGATTGACCGCGTGGCTCGCGCCGACGATCGTCAACAGCGCCAGCAGCCAGCAGAAATACTTCCCGTCAAACGGCTCCTTGCAGAAAGGCACGTAAAATTTGTCGAGCATCACGCCGAGCGGGGAGCAGTAACGCACGACGCACCATCCGGCGGCGGCGACGAGCACCGTCAGCAAAAACTTCAGTTTGCCGGGCATCCCGTCGCGGTCGTGATGCGCCGTTTTGATGTAGTCGTCAAAAAAGCCGATCAGCGAAAAAAGCGCGGTGCAACCGATGAAAACGGGGGCGATCGCGCCGGAAAGATCCGTCCAGAAAATACTCGAAACGATCACCGCGCCGATCAGGAGCAATCCCCCCATGCAGGGCGTTTTGCTCTTGCGCTTGTCGATGAATTCCTCGGGCACCAGCCCGGCGAGGCGTTCGGCGGAAACCGTATTGAAGCGGCGCAGAAGCCGGGCGGTCGCGCCGCCGAGCAGGAGTACGAGGAGAAAACTCGTGAGAAACGCGCCGCCCGCGCGGAAAGTCACATAGTCAAACAAACGGAAAGGTCCGAAAACATCACTGAATTTTGCCAGAAAGCAAAGCATATTTCCCTCAAAAATGCGTTTTATTTAAATATAACGCAAGGGGCTTGCTTTTTCCAGAAAAATCCGAGGAAAAATCAGAGGTTTTTTATTTTTCGCGTTTCAAAACGAGCGCGGTGCGGCAAGGCAGATAGATTTTGAGAAATTCCCCCTGCTCCCTCGCCTCCGGAGTCCAGACGAAATCTTTTCCGTGACGGGCAAAACCGTCGAATTCCGCAAAATCGCTGTCGAGCACCAAACGGTATTTGCCCGGCATCACCTCAAATTCGTAATCCGGATAAGAGGCACAGCAATTGAAGTTGAAGCAGAACCAGTAGCCGTTGCGCTCAAAGACGATGACCTTGTAGTTTTCGTCCACCTTGACCGTCTGCACCCGGCTCTGATAAAACCCCGGGCTGTTGGCGATTTCCAGCATCGCGCGGTCGAAGTCGCCGAGCGCCTTGTAATGCAACGCGGGATCGTCCGCCAGATGCCACAATCTTCTTGCGTGATGATACGACCAGTTGTTGCCCTCGCGCGGGAAATCGATCCATTCGGGATGTCCGAATTCGTTGCCCATGAAATTGAGATAACCGAACCCGGCGGCGGCGCAAGTCGCGAGGCGGATCATCTTGTGAAGCGCGAGCGCGCGGTCGATCGCGCCGTTGTGCGAAAATTTATCCATCGCGTCATACATCGCCGCATCCGCGAGCGTGAACATCGCCGTCTTGCCGCCGACGATCGCCTGATCGTGACACTCGACGTAACTCACCGATCTTTCATCGCGGCGGCGGTTCAGCAATTCGCCGCAGAGATAAAACATATTCCAGTTTTCGTCGGGGATGTCGAAAAGTTTGAACCACATATCGGTAACACCCATCGCCATCCGGTAATCGAAACCGATGCCGCCCTCCGCCGCCGGCGCGGCAAGTCCCGGCATCCCGCTGACGTCCTCGGCGATGGTCACGGCGTCGGGACGGACGCTGTGGATCACCTCGTTGGCAAGCGCGAGATAGGTGATCGCGTCGGGATCGACGTCGCCGTTGAAATAGTCGTCGTAACTGCAAAAAGCCTTGCCGAGTCCGTGATGCAGATACATCATACTCGTCACGCCGTCGAAACGGAAACCGTCAAGATGGTATTCATCAAGGTAGAAACGGCAGTTGGAAAGAAGGAAATGCAACACTTCCGGCTTGCCGTAATCGAAACAGAGCGAATCCCAGTTGCGGTGCTCGCCGCGTTCGCCCTGATGGAAGTAGGCGAAACTTGTCCCGTCGATGCGGGCGATGCCTTCGACCTCGTTTTTGACCGCGTGCGAGTGGACAAGATCGATGATGACGCGCAGACCGAGCCCGTGCGCCGCATCGACGAGCGCTTTGAATTCGTCGGGCGTGCCAAAACGGCTCGCCACTGCGAAGAAATTGGCGACGTGATACCCGAAACTTCCGTAATAGGGATGCCCCATGATCGCCATCAGCTGGACGGTGTTGTACCCGGCTTTGGCGATGCGCGGCAGGACGTTTTCCCGGAATTCGTTGAACGTGCCGACGCGCAATTCCTCCGTCGCCATACCGACGTGCGCTTCATAAATCAGCGCCGCATCGGGACGCGCGGGAGAGGCGTTTTGCCACACATAGTTTTTTTCCGGCTGCCAGACGACGGCGGAAAAAAGTCCGGAAAATTTGTCCTGTACCACATAGCGCGCATAGGCGGGGATGCGGTCGCCGCCGCCGCCCGGCCACGCGACGTACATCAGATAATGGGTGCCGTGAACCAGTTTTTCCGCGGGAAGCGTCAATTCCCAGACGCCGCCGGGAAGTTTTTTGAGCGCGTTTTCCGGCAGTTTTTCCCAGTTGGAAAAGTCGCCGTAGAGCGTCACGCTCGACGCAAAGGGCGCCCATTCGCGGAAAACCCAGTGATCTTTCTCAAAGTGAAGTCCGAAATACTCGTGTCCCGAAGCGAAATCCGCCAGCGGCATTTTGCCGCCGGTGAGTTTCTGCCGCATCGCGTCGAGCGCGTTTTTACGCGCTTCGAGGATCGGCAAATAGTTGGCAAGATAGGGGTCGCACCCGAATTTCTCGGGCGCGTTGACGCATTTTTGCCAGTTGCCGGGGATCATATCCGACCTGCGCCGTCGTAAGGCTCGACGATCAGCGGACGCGCCAGCATCGACTCGTAGATGTCGATGTAATGCTGGGCGGTCACGTCGTAATTGAAACGCGCTTTCGCTTCTTTCATCACCCGTTTGACCACGGTGTCGCGGAAAGATTCCGGCTTGGCGAAGAAACGCATCGCCGAATCGATGCCCCATTTCAAGCCGCCGTCGTCGTAGTTGGCAAAGAGGAAGCCGTTGCCGTGCGTCCCGTCCTCGCTCAACTCCTCGACGCTGTCGTGCAAACCGCCGGTATCGCGCGCCACCGGCAGACTGCCGTAATACTGGCAGGTCATCTGCGGCAGACCGCAAGGTTCAAACCGCGACGGCATCAAAACGAAATCCGACGCCGCAAAGGCGAGACGCGACAGACTTTCCTCAAATCCGCAGACCGTCACCCGGTCGTAGAAATTGTGGAATTTGACGATGTTGCGGAAAATTTCCTGATAACTGCCGTCGGCGACGATCGCGATCTGAAGTTTCTGATCGTAGTACTTATGCACCACGTCGTAGAGGATGTCCGACAAAAGCGAACACCCTTTCTGGATCGGGTCGAGCCGGTGCGGCCAGAAAAAGATCGGGGCGTGCTGATCGACCATCAAGCCGGTGCGTTCCTGAAACGCGATCTTGTTGACCTGCTTGGCGAGCCGGTGATTTTCCGCATTGTACTTCATTTCCAGGAAATTGTCGATCTCGGGGTCGCAGGCGGGGTCGGGGCTGTTGAGAATACCGCAGGCGCACCCGGCGTTGTATTTGCCGATGATCTCGCTGCGGATGCCCTGCGGCACAAAATCGTGGTAGCCCTGTACCATTTCCGTCAGGAAGGTGGGACTGACCGTGTTGATGAAGTGCGCGGCAAAAATACCGCTCGCCATCATATCGACGGCGTTGTCGTTGCGGCTCTCCTCGTAATTGTAAGGAGGACGCGAAAAGTAAAGGTGATTCCAGAACGCCGCGGCGTCGATGCCGCGGTCTTCGATCTGCGCCAGCGTCGTGCGCTGGGTGTGGATGTTGTGCACGGTGAAAAGACAGGGGATCCCCATCCGCCGCGCGGCGGCGGGGATCAGTCCCGTCATCCAGTCGTTGCAATGGATCAGGTCGGGTTTGACGATCGGGATGATATTGTTGATGACTTCCCGCTGAAAGGCGAGCGCCTGACGCAGACAGTCGTCATTGTAACCGCTGTAAACGGAATCCCGGTAGTAAAAGATACGGTCTTCCGCCAGATGGATGCGCGAATTGTGCAAACTGCTCATAAAAACGCGCAACTCGTTGCTGATAAGCTGACCGACGTCGATATGGAACATCTTGCGGTAGTGCGGCAACGCCACGTGGACGTCCGCACCGGCGCGGTAAAGAGCGGATACAAGCGATGCCGAAACGTCCGCCATACCTCCCGCCTTGGCGTGGAGATAGTGCGCCATATTGCCCATTCCGTCGGGCAAATAAGTGATTTCCGGCGTCACCACGAGAACCCGCGGCGACGAACTCCGTTTCGAACTTCTGCTTTTCCGCTCCATATCGACCCTTCCTTATTCCTTCATTGTTTACAGAGGCTTGCACATAAAACCCGGCACGCTGTTGTCCCAGTCCGTACCCGCCGCTTTGATCCGGGCGGTGACGCCGAAGCGTCCGGCAAAGGCGCATTTGATTTTCGTGCCGTACACATAATCGCCTTTTCCGAGAGCTTCGAGCATTTTCATCGGGATGGACGAACTTTCGATGATCTCGTTGTGGGCGTCGACTCTGCCGCAATATGCGTCGACCTCGACGTTTTCCGGCTGCAGATCGCCGAGCGAAACGCGGACTTTGATCTCAAAACTGTCGCCGACGTGAAGGTCGCTCAAATCGTCGAGCACTTCGGGGTCGTCGATCGCGACGCGGCGGTCGTCGAAGAAGTTTTTCTTGAGCGCGATCTTGTCCGTCGTCAGTTTTTTGGCAAAGGCGGCTCCGTCCTTGACGAGTTCCTGATACGCCGCATTGGCGTTGCGGTAGAATTCGCGGTCGTAGTCCTCGACCATGCGGGTGCTGGAGAAGTGACACAGCCCCGTGACGATCGATTCGCGCATCATCTCGATCCAGCGTTTCGGCAAATCGCCGCTCGCGCGTTCGTAGAAACGCGGAATGATCTCGTTTTCAAGCAGATTGAAAAGCTGCAGCGATTCGTAGATGTCGCGGTCTTCGTCGTTGACGTAGTCTTCGCTGCTGCCGACCGCCCAGCCGTTTTTGCCGTTCCACGCTTCCGCCCACCAGCCGTCGAGAATACTGCAGTTGATGACGCCGTTGACCGCCGCCTTCATCCCGCTGGTACCGCTGGCTTCCTGCGGACGGCGCGGGGTGTTGAGCCACACGTCGACGCCCTGAACGAGCGAACGCGCCATACCGATGTCGTAATTTTCCAGGAAAATGAGTTTGTCCTGAACCTTTTCACGCTGGGCGAACTGGATCAATTCCTGAATCAGATGCTTGCCCGGTTCGTCGGCGGGGTGCGCCTTACCGGCGAAGACGAACTGGATCGGACGCTCGGTGTTGCGCAAAAGAGCGAGCAGACGCTTTTCGTCGCGCAACAGCAGCGTGCCGCGCTTGTAAGTCGCGAAGCGGCGGGCGAAACCGATCGTCAAAACGTCGGGACGCAATCCCGAACGCCGGGTTTCCGCGCCGTCGATGACATACGCATAGTTGGATTCCGACCAGCGGCGGACGCGGCGGATCAAAGCCTGACGGCAGAGCTCGTGCGTCGCCCACAGCGTTTCATTGGGAATGCGCGCCAAACTTTCGCGCACCTGTTCTTCCTTGGGATTGCCCGCCCAGTTCGAGCAGAGGTACTGGTCGAAAAGTTCCCAGTGGCGGGGCGAGATCCACGACGCGACGTGCACGCCGTTGGTGATGTGGCGGATCGGAATCTCGCCGATCGAACGGTCGGGCCACAGATGTTTCCACATCTCGCGGGCGACTTCGCCGTGAAGTTTGCTCACGCCGTTGCAGTAGTTCGCCGCCATGCGCAAGCCGAAAACCGTCATCGAGATCTCGCCGGAGCGGCCGCGGTCGCAAATCGGGATCCCCCAGTCGATGACGCGGTTGATGTCGAATTTCGCCTCGGCGGCGAAACGCGCGAGGTAAGGACGCACGAGATTGATGTCAAAGACCTCGTTGCCGGCAGGCACGGGGGTGTGCGTGGTAAAGACGTTGGAGCGCCAGACGATTTCCAGCGCGACGTTGGGGTCGTAGCCGCAATCGTTGACCAGATGGGCGATACGCGCCAGCGACAAAAAGCCCGCGTGACCTTCATTCATATGGCAGACGGCGGGATCGCAACCGAGCGCGAGCAACGCCTTGACGCCGCCGATGCCGAGCAGAAGTTCCTGATGCAGACGCATTTTCTTGTCGCCGCCGTAAAGCCGCCACGAAACGCTGCGCAGATCCTGCGGATTCTGCGGAACTTCGGTATCGAGCAACACCAGCGGGATGTTGCCGACTTTGAGGATCCAGACCGCCGCAAAAAGTTCGCGGTCGACGAGCGGGATCGAAATGGTGATCTCCTTGCCATCCTTGTCGAGCGCGCGGACGATCGGCAAGTCCTGGATCTCGGCGATCGGATAACGCTCGGTCTGCCATCCGGTGCGGTCGAGCACCTGACGGAAATAACCTTCGCGGTAGAGCAAACCGACGGCGACAAGCGGCAGTTTGAGGTCGCTCGCGGCTTTGAGGTGGTCGCCGGCGAGCACGCCGAGACCGCCCGAAAAGATGCGGATGCTTTCGTGGATGCCGAATTCCAGAGAGAAGTAGGCGATCGAACGTTTCGCCACGTCGAGCACACCGGCAGTTTCCCGCGTGAAATCGCTCTTGACCGCATTCAGTTGCGAAACGTAAAGAGCGTCGTGCGCGAGTTCCTCCAGACGCGCCTGCGGCACCTTGCGGAGAAACTCCTTGGCGGCGCCGGCAAGCTGACGCCAGAGCGCCGGATCGATACGGACAAAGAGATCGATGGCGTTTTTATTCCAGCACCACCAGATGTTGTCCGCAAGTGTTTCGAGAAATTTGATCTCCGCAGGGATCCGCGGCGCGACGTTGTAAAGATGCAAACCCATTTTCATATCCTCGGGCAATCATACGGAGTGCCCGCTTCCGGCGCGGACGTCCGGCACTGATCCGTGCCGGAGTTTTCCCGCGCAATGCTACAAAACCAAAAACTACTTTGCTTCGACGACCAAGACGTTGTTGCAGGAGCCGAATTCATTGGGGGCGAGATTCGGATTGTCCGCATCGAGCCGCCACTGACCGTCAACGACCAGTTTGTACTGGTAATTGCCGGGGGCAAGACGCAACTGGCAACGGTAGACGCCGTCACCGTTTTTGTCGGTCATTTTCTTTTCCGGCTGCCAGTTGTTGAAACTGCCGGCGATGCAGACGGTGCGGCCGGGCTGTTCATTGACGACGAGGTTGATGCAACGTTTGGTGTCTTTTTCCGCGGCAGGCGCGGCGGTCGCTTTGCGGACGACCCGTTTCAGATTTTTTCCAGCCATAATTTTTCTCCTTTATGTTATTGTGGATTTCTGCTGAATTTATTCCAATGCCGCTTTTTTACCGGCGGCGAATGCTTCCAGATTCTGCTTCAAAACCGCCGGTTTGGCGGCGAAGTTTTCGGTGATCGCGTCCTGATAAGCGGCGTCGAAAGCCTTTTCCTCGGATTCCGAGAAGCCGTTGTTGCGCAAGATGACCGACAGCGCGCCGATGATCGCCGAATTGGCGCATTTCGGATTGCCGACGCTGTTGGCGATGGCGAGCGCGTCAAGACCGTAGACTTTCTGATGGGGTCCGACGGCAGGTTTCGCCATCGTCGAATGGTCGTAGACGAGGATGCCGTTTTCACCGAGGACGTGGCGGAACTTGTCAAGTCCGGTCTGCGTCATCGCGATCAGCAGATCGCAGTCGCGGTCGACCATCGGCGACGAGATCGCGCCGGAATTGACGATGACGGCGCAACTCGCGGCGCCGCCGCGCTGCTCCGGTCCGTAAGAGGGCATCCAGCTGACGTTGAGTTTGCTCAATCTGCCCATATTGGCGAGATTGAGACCGAGACTCAAAACGCCCTGTCCGCCGAAGCCGCAGATCTTGACGCGGCGTTCTTTCTGAAAGACCGCGAATTTCGACGCATCGGCGGCGTTGGAATTTTCGCTGACGCCGGGCAGAAGAAGCGATTTCACTTCCTCGGGGGCGCGGATCACCGCCGGAGGTTGCTCCCCGACCGGCGTCGCGGCGCTGCGGTCGCGGACACAGCCGAGCGGGAAAAACTTAGTCATCTTTTCGTCGATGAAATCATTGACCTGATCGGCGCTCATCTTGAGGTTGATCGGGCACGGCGACAGCACTTCGACGAGCGAGAAACCTTTGCGGTCGCGCAAGTTTTCGATCGCCTTGTTGACCGCTTTTTTCGCCTTGAGGATATTGGCGGTCGACGTCAATGCGACGCGCTCGATGTAGACGGGAGCCTCCAATGCGTTGACGATCTCGCAGACTTTCGTCGGGAAACCGTCGGTTTCAGGATTGCGTCCGTAGGGGCTGGTCGTCGTGATCTGTCCGGGGAGCGTCGTCGGCGCCATCTGACCGCCGGTCATCCCGTAGTTGGAATTGTTGACAAAAAAGACCGAGATCTTTTCGCCGCGGTTCGCCGCCTGAATGAATTCGTTGAAGCCGATCGCCGCGAGGTCGCCGTCGCCCTGATAGGAAATGACGAAACTGTCGGGATTGGCGCGGCTGGCTCCGGTCGCCACCGCAGGCGCACGGCCGTGCGGTACCGAAATGCTGCCGACGTTGAAGTAATAGTAGGCAAAGACCGCGCAACCGACCGGCGCGATGATGACCGTCTTGCCCTGAATGCCGTATTCCTCGATCGCCTCGGCGATCAGTTTGTGCAGAATACCGTGACCGCAACCGGGGCAGTAGTGCATATTTTTCTTGATCGGGCCGGGACGCCGTTCAAACGGGTCGAAAAATACTTTGGAACGCCCGAATTTGACTTTTTCGCTCATTTCGCCAACTCCTTCATCATCTTCTTTGCCGCGGCGCAGACTTCGTCACCGCCGGGAACGTTGCCGCCCATCCGGTTGCAGAGCATGACCGGCAATTTGCATTCGACGGCGAGTTTGATGTCTTCGATCATCTGTCCGGCGCTCATTTCGAGACTCATGACCGCCTTGGCTTTGCCGCCCTTGACGATTTTCTGCAACGCGTCGACGGGGAAAGGATAGACCATCTGCGGCCGTACCAGTCCGACTTTGAGGCCTTCGGCGCGCAACTGATCGACCGCGCCGCGGGCGATGCGCGAGCAGATGCCGTAAGCGACGATCACCAATTCCGCGTCATCGGCGCAATAAGTTTCACAACGCTGCTCTTTCGCCTCGATCTCGCGGTATTTTTTCTGAAGTTTCACATTTTGCGCTTCAAGATCATCGTGCTCCATGTAGATCGACGTGATGTAATTCGCCTTGCCGTCGACGATGCGTCCCATTTTCCACTCGGGATCGTAAACGTCCGTCGCGGGTTCGGGCAATTCGACCGACTCCATCATCTGACCGATGACGCCGTCCGCCATCACGTAGGCGGGCATACGGTACTTTTCCGCCATGTGGAATGCGTCGATCGTCATATCGCACATTTCCTGTACCGAATTCGGGGTGAAAACGAGGCACTTGTAACTGCCGTGCCCGCCGCCCTTGACCAGCTGGAAGTAATCCGCCTGCTCGGGACCGATGTTGCCCAGCCCCGGACCGCCGCGGGTGATGTCGAGGATGACCGCCGGCATTTCATACCCGGCGAGATAACTGACGCCTTCCTGTTTCAGACTGATGCCCAAACCCGACGAAGCGGTAAGGCAACGGTGTCCGGCGGCGACGCCGCCGATGACCATATTGATCGCGCCGATCTCGGATTCGGCTTGAATGAACGTGCGGTGCAAGCGCGGAAAGAGCAAAGCCGCCGCCTGTGCGATTTCGCTCGCGGGCGTGATCGGATAGCCGAAGTAGCAATCGCAACCGGCGAGCAATGCGCCGTAGACCGCCGCCTCGTTGCCCTTGAGCAACAAGCGATGATTGTATTTCATAAAAAGGTCACTCCTCAACGTAAATGGTGATCGCGCCCGGCTCCGGGCACTGATGGAAACACGATCCGCAACCGATGCAATCCTCCGGATGATCCGCCTTGACCGCCACGTATCCCTGAATATTGATCGCGTTGCCGACGGAGATCAACTTTTTCGGGCACGCGGGAATACAGCGGCGGCATCCTTTGCATTCATCGGCGCTGATGCTGATGCGATGTTTTTTCGCAGCCATTTTCAACTCCTGAATTCTTTATCTGGGCTCCACGGGGGAACTTCCCCGTGAGAACAACTTAACGTTCATATAATATAGCACATAACCCGTTAAAAGTCAACTTTATTTTACCGCCGGAAAAATCCCCGCAACGCCTTGCAATTCAGTTTATTGAGCGGCGCGGGAAACGAACCGGAGCGACGGATGGCAGATCGCCGTTTCCCGGGATGAAAATTACCCGGAAACCGATATTGATTTTTTTTCAAAGCGATGCTATATTTAAGGGTCTTCCCGTTGATTCACCTATAAAAAAAGGAGTTCCCGATGAAAAAATCTCTCATTCTCGCGCTCTTGCTCGGCGTCGCCGGACTTTTCGCCGACGGACTGCCCGCCTACGTCGCAGATCAGCATCCGCAAGGCGGCGGCGGCGAAAAAATGGCGCCGCTCAACGGCAAAACCGGTCCCAAGATCCAGGTTTTCAACGGCGGTCGCCCTTGGGTCGGCAATATGCTTCCCGGCTCGCTGGTTTCCGCAGGAGCGAGAGTCCTCAACGTCAACGCCCCCTACCTCGACGGCTACGCCGGAGCGACGATCAAAACGCACATCGGCGACAAGGTCGAGCCCAAAGCCTTTGACGGCATCACCCCCGCATTGAAGAAGGCAAATACCTACAAACTGCTGATTTTCAACCATATTCTGCCCGAATGTCAGGAAATGATGTTCACTTCCGAACGCATCGCGCAACTGAAATCCTACGTCGAAAACGGCGGCAACATCCTTTTCACCATCGACGTCCCGGCGAAACTCGGCGAACTTCTCCCCGTTACATTCGGCAAATACCAGATACTGGATACGGTCTACTCCGCCAACCGTCCGGCGGGAAGCATCTACAAGAGCATTCCCGAAACGCTCCCCGTCTACCGCTTCTACCGCGAAGCGACGCTTAAAAGCGGCGCGCAGGCGCTGAGCGTGATCCGCGACGCTTCCGGCAAGGAAGTCGCCCCCTACGTCGCCCGCATCAAAATCGGCAAAGGCACGGTCACTTTTTTCAACACCGAACTCACCAATCCGACGCAGATCCTCGATTTCAGCAACTGGGCGTACAGCCGCGCCTTTTTCGTCGCGCTCGCTTCCGACTGCTTCGGCGGCAAACTGAAACCGGGAAAGTGCATTTCCAAACTGGAGGCGATCCCCGAACGCAAGCAAGTCGGTGAAACCACCGCCTCGGTCATCCCGCCGAAAAACGCGATTTGCGATTCCAACGATCTCGTCCAAGTTTCCGGCAAGACCGCCACGTTCGGCAACGGCATGAAACTTGAAGTCGCCGCCGACGGCACGGTTTCGATCACGTGGAAAGGCAAAAACAAACCTTTCGTCAAAAATTATCAGATCCCCGCGATCCGCTACTCCAAAAAGCAGAAAGTTTTCGACTCCAAAACCGCCGAAGCGGTCGATGTCAAAGAGGACCTCACCGCCGCCGACATCAAGTGGCAGTTCAAATCGCTTACGGCGAACGGCAATCAGGCGGTTTTGACGTACATCGCCAAAGACAGCGAACTCCGTTGGATCTTCAAGATCGGCCGCCTCGATCTCGACGGCAGAAGTTTCGACGGCTTCGCCGACCGCATCGAACTGGTGAAATCCCCGCTCCTTGTGAGCGGCATCGGCTTCGAGAGCGAACTCGATCTCGACGAGCCCTTGTACGCGCACCGTTTCGACTGCTATCAGCCGCCGCGCGGTTACACCGCCTTTGACATGACGGGCAAGGTGAAATCCGACACCAAGTCCTTCTCCGGTCAGCCCTTTGCGATGATCGTCTGCAAAAACGGCGTCTACCTCGGCAACCGCTCGATGCCGACTTCGACGAGCGCGTGCTTCATCCGCGAAAAAGGCGGCAAGACGATCAAAAGCAACCACGGCGAAGGTCTCGGCAGGATCTACGCGCCGCTTGCCACGCAATTTTACTGGCAGTGGTACGCCGACGGCACGGAACGCGGTCACAACGATTATCTGGCGATGTATCAATTCATGCGCCACTTGCTCCGCACCGAAGCGGGTCTGAAAGAACTCCCCGCCTACCCCGTCGCTTCCTACGGTTATCAGATGACCGACAAGGAAAAAGATCAGGTGATCGAATTCGCCGGAAAAGCCGGCTACCGTTTCATTTTCCCCGCCAATCCCGAAAGCCCGATCGAGGCAATCGATTCCCCCGCCAATATGGAAATCTACGGCAAGATCGCCAAGACGGGCGCGAGAGCGCGCATCTGGACTGCCGGAAGTTACGTTCAGGGCGACGGCGGATGGATCATCAATCATCATCCCGAATGGTTCGTCAAGGATGAAAAGGGACAGATCTTCAAATACTTCGGCACCTACCCCGTCATCGACGTCAACAATCCCGAATTCTACGACTGGTACACCAAAGTCCTGAAACACGCCATCGACGGCGGCGTCGGCTGGGTCTACCGCGATATGGATGCCGCCGCGAGCGGTACCGTCAACTACGGCAAAAAGGAAAGCCCCAACGGTCTCAAAGCGCAGATCAAATTCTACAAATTCTTTCACGACAACGACTGCCGCGTCGGCATCGAAGGGATGAATCCGCTCGTCATCGACATCTACTGGTACCGTCCCGCCGTCTACACGAGTTTCGCCGGCAAGGAATTCGTCCTCGTCGGTTCGATGCCCTCCGACGAACTCCGCGGCGGCATCACGCTCGATACTTTCCGTACCGGGATGTACGGTTGCTTCCCGAGTTTCCAGATCGCCGACATCGTTTTCAACATCGAGAGGATCCCGGGCGAACTCGACCGCATCCGCCGTACGCTTGCTTTCGTCCCCAAATTCAACGAAGCGCTCGACCTCGTCGGGATGCCCTACGTCCGTGAAACCGAATTCGGCACCGTCTGGACCGGCGAAAAAGGCGGCGCGCTCTTTTTCTGGAATCCGGCGAAAAAAGTCACCGTCGATCTCCCCGAAGGATGGAAGATCAAAGGCGTTGACGGCAACGTCCTTACGGATGTAAAAGAAGATACGATCGTGTTGATCGAGAAGAAATAGAATAGAGTTATAAGTTTAAAGTTATAAGTTTAAAGTGCTTGGTCGGGGGCTCTGCCCCCGCACCCCTGAATGCGCCGATGCATCGCATCGGCTTAAAGAGCGACACAAAACGGCAGTACGAAAATTGTTTGGTCAATGCGTACTGCCGTTTGCTTTTTTGCTCTCGCGGCAAAGATCGTAAAAAGGAGCGTATTGCCCCACATCTGCTCTTTTCTGAAACCGCTAATGCACACTAATTCACACTAATAGTTTCCCTTTATATTCGTGTTTATTCGCGTTCATTCGCGGTTTCAAATTCCCCATCCGCGCAAAGGCTTTTTTCTTTATCTTAATAATTTTTTTCTTGCAAAACCCTTTTCCCTATGCTATCTTACATCGTTCCCTGATAAAGAAAGGATTTTTGTATGCAGAAAAAACTCGTTACCGTTTTGTTGTTCGCGGCAAGTTTCGCGCTTTTCGCCGCGGGCGGGAAACCCAAAATGCCGCAGTGGCAGGGCAAAAAAGGCGCGCGCGTCCTCCTTTTCAACGGCGGACGGCCGTGGCAGGGCGACGGCGTCGCCGCCACACTCGAAAATTCCGGCTTGCGCGTCCGTAATTTCAACAGCGTTTATCTCGACGGCTTCGGCGGCGCGACGATCAAGGCACACGTCACCGACAAGGTCGAACCCAAAGCGTTCGACGGCTTCACCGCCGCTTTCAAGACTCTTGCCGTTGCGCCGTCGAAATTGCTCGTTTTTCACTACATCCCCTCCAAGAATTACGAAAAGATTTTCACGCCCGAGCGCATCGCGCAACTCAAGGCGTATCTGGAAAACGGCGGCAATTTGCTCGTCACCCGTTCTTTCCCCGGCGGCGTCATCGATGACTTGCTCCCCGTCGCCCTCGGCGACATCGCCCCGATCGGCGACGACGAGGAACTTTTCGCCAACCGTCCGGCAGGCGAAGCGTTTTCCTGCATCCCGGAAAAATTCCCGGTCTACGGTTCCTACCGTGAAGCGGGTCCCAAGCCGGAAGCCGAAGTGCTCAGTATGATCCAGGACGGCAAGGGCAATCCGGTCGCCCCCTTTGTCGCCCGCATCAAGATCGGCAAAGGCACCGTCACTTATTTCAACGTGGAAATGACGATGCCCCGTCAGATCCGCGCCTTCGAAAACTGGGCGTTTCACCGCGCCTTTTTCGTCGCCGTCGTCGGCGACAGCGCACAGGCGAAAGTCGATACCCAAAAATTCATCACGACGCTGGAGGAAATCCCCGCTCGTCAGGAAGTCGGCGAAGTTTCCGCTTCGCTCATCGCGCCGGAACTCGGCGTCACCGATGAAAAGGGTGATGTCAAGGTCGACGGCAATCAGGCGGTTTTCGCCAACGGGATGAAACTTGAAGTCGCCGCCGACGGGACGGTTTCGATTTCCTGGCCCGGCAAAGACAAAGCCGCGATCAAAAAATATCATCTGCCCAAAATCGGTTATTCGAAAAAGCAGAAAGTTTTCGACTCCAAAACCGCCGAAGCGGTCGATGTCAAGGAAGACATCACCGCCGCCGACATCAAGTGGCAGTTTGCCGGCATTACGCCCAACGGCAACGAAGCGGTTTTGTCCTACACCGCATCCGACAGCGAAATGCAATGGTTTTTCAAGGCGGGCAAATTCGCCCTTGACGGCCGCACGTTCGACGGCATCGGCAACCGCGTCGAGGTGAAAAAGTGCCCGCTTTTGGTCAGCAGCGTGCAATTCGATCTCGACCTCGATCTCGACGAACCGCTGTACGCCCACCGCAACGACTGCTATCAGCCGCCGCGCGGCTACACCGCGTTTGATATGACGGGCAAAGCCAAAGGCGACACCCTCAACTACGGCGGTCAGCCCTTTGAAATGATCGCCTGCCAAAATGCGCTTTACATCGGTCACCGCTCCTATCCCGAATCGACGGGGATGCGCATTTCCCGCGACAAGGGCGCCAAAACGATCAAAAGTCATCACGGCACGGGCTTCGGCCGCGTCAAAGCGCCGGTGGCGACGCACTATTACTGGCATTGGCTCGGCGACGGCGCGGAGCGCGGACACAACGATTATCTGGCGATGTATCAATATATGCGCCATACGCTCCGTACGCAGGCGGGATTGAAAGAACTCCCCGCCTACCCGATCGCCGGATACGGTTATCAGTTGCGTCCCGAAGAAAAACTTTTTGTCATCAAAAGCGCCGCCAAAGCCGGCTACCGTTTCATCTATCCCCCGAATCCTGAAAGTCCCATCGACAAGATCGCCAGCGACGACAATATGGTCGTTTACCAGACGATCGCCGAATGCGGCGCAAAAAGCCACATCTGGACGGCGGGCAGTTACGTTCAGGGCAACGGCGGCTGGATCATCAACAATCATCCGGAATGGTTCGCCCGCGACGAAAAAGGCAAGATTTTCCAGTATTTCTCGAAATATCCCGTCATCGACGTCAACAACAAGGAATTTTACGACTGGTACGTCACCGTGCTGAAAAAGGCGATCGACGGCGGCGTCGGCTGGGTCTACCGCGATATGGACGGCGCCGCGGGCGGCACCGTCAACTACGCGCTTCCCGAAAGCCCCAACGGCGTAAAGTCGCAGATCAGATTCTACAAGTTCTTTCACGACAACAACTGCCGCGTCGGCATCGAAGGGCAGAATGCGTTGGTCATCGACGAATACTGGTACCGCGCCAAGTTGTACACGAGTTTCGCCGGCAAGGAATTCGCCCTCGTCGGCTCCGCGCCCGGTTGCGATCTTCAGGGCGGTCTTACTCTCGACGTTTTCCGTACCGGGATGTACGGCTGCTTCCCTGAATTTGAAGTGAGCGGTACCGTCTTCGGTCTCGACCGCATCCAAGGCGAAGTCGAGCGCGGACGCCGCGTTTTCTCCTTCGTCCCCAAATTCAACGAAGCGCTCGACCTCGTCGGAATGCCCTACGTCCGTGAAACCCCCTTCGGCACCGTCTGGATCGGCGAAAAAGGCGGCGCGCTCTTTTTCTGGAACCCGGCGAAAAAAGTCACCGTCGATCTCCCCGAAGGATGGAAGATCAAGGGAGTTGAGGGCAACGTCCTTACGGATGTAAAAGGAGATACGATCGTATTGGTCGAAATGTTACGATTTGTGGAATGATCGCACGGTCGAGATGTAAAAGGAGATACGATCGTATTGGTCGAAAAGAAATAGAATAGAGTTATAAGTTTAAAGTTATAAGTTATAAGTGCTTGGTCGGGGGCTCTTGCCCCCGCACCCCTGAATGCGCAAACGCATCGCGTTTGCTTACAAAACGACACAAAACGGCAGTACGCGAATTGTTTGGTCAATGCGTACTGCCGATTGATTTTTTAAGCAAACGCGATGGAGAGCAAGCCGCCGCGAAATTAACGGGGCGATGGGAAAAGTGAAATTTGCGGGAATTGCGGGATTTGTGAGATAAGACAAACCTGCGAACTCCGGCACAAAAACGCAAGTTGCAACTCTTACGTCACAGATCGCGGGAGAAAGCGTATGATCCCATATCTCCCACAACTCTCACGTCTCTCACTACTCCCACTTGCTTACGCATCTTTCGCGCCCGCGGCGCGATATATTGGATTTGCGCAGTGCTCTCTCATCTCCCTGTCCTCCAAAGCTCGCAGAGCGACGGAGGATCATCTCTCATAACTGAAATAACGGCGGGAAGCGCGTCAGCGCGAAAAGCAAAAATGCTGAAAAGGTATCAAGGCAAGCGTAATAATTTCTCACAGGCGGGATTCGACGGCGCCCACAGGGCGACGAGCGCGAGCGCAGCGAAAGCGAAGCGAGTGCAACCCCGTACAAAGAATTCCCGCTGTCCGCCGACGGCGGGAAGCGCGTCAGCGCGAAAAGCAAAGAATCTGAAACGGCATTAGAGTAAACGAGATAATTTCTCACAGACGGGATTCGACGAGGAGCGAAGCGACGAAGAGCGTGAGCCGCAGGCGAACGCAACCCCGTACAAAGAATTCCCGCTGTCCGCCGACGGCGGGAAGCGCGTCAGC
>JAKSOF010000012.1 GCA_024405735.1 Victivallaceae bacterium
AGCCGAGTTGAAAAAACAAGCCGCCGAGCAGGAGGCGGCGCGCCTTCGCCGGGAAGCCGAAGAAAAACGCCGCCGAGAGGAAGAGGAAAAACTCCGGGCGCAACAACAGCGTGAGGCTCGCAAGCGGGCGGCGGAGCGAGCGGAAAAGAACCGCAAGAACGAAACCCGTTTGCGGCAGGCGAACGATCTTTTGAAGACGCTGCAAGGGCAACTCAAAATCAAAAAAGACGATTTGGAAAGAGCTTTGAAACGCGAAGAAAATTCGGATAAGATCTGTCAGCGGAAACTGGCAAAAAAATCGGGAATGCATAAAAAGGAGCCTTGTACCTGTCGCGACAATCCTACCTGGGAACTTTACCGGGCAACGCGTGCGTCATGTTGCAAGGCCTATATCGCGGCAGTGCTTCAGCGGCAGAAACTTGAGGCGGAAATCAGTGAGCTTGAAGAAAAGATCGGCACGACCGAAAGTCTGATCCAAAGTATAAAAAGAGAAATGTCAGAAGAGAATTAACCCCATCAAAGGAGGAAAAATGAAACGGCTTTTTTTACTGTGTATGCTGTTGGTTTTCGGAATGAGCGCCGCTATCCCTTTTACGGCGGATGCCGCCAGAGCGCAATCTGCGACGAAAAAAGAGAGTAAAAAGAAAAAGGGGAAGGAGGACGCGCCAAAAGCCTATTGTATAAAGTTGAAGCGTCTTGAAAAAAGCGGAAGCCGGCAAAAAGGACAGACTTATTCCGGCAGGATCGATGTTTCGTCACTCCCGCAGGGGAAATACTGCATCTGGCTCTGCAATGATGCAAAAAAAGCCGTGACTGTCGATCTGCAGATCAATTCCGGGGATTGGAAAGAAATGTCATTTAACGACGATGTTTTTTACCATCGTGCCGCTGATGTCGAAATCCCCGGCAAAGGATTTCAGATCAACCTGCGAACAAGGGGAGGCTCGCGTGTAAAACTTCGTCCGATTGTCATAACTCCGACGCAAACGGCCCCTGAAGTGAAAGAAGTCAAAAATTTTCCGGAATTAAAAATAATCAAATAACGTGCGTGGAGCGGGCATTGATCTTGCAGCGCTTCCCCGGCGGAGGGAAGCGTTTTTTTTGTGATTATGAAACCGCGAATGCACGCGAATTCACACGAATGGTTTTTATATATGAGCCTCGCCCATCGGGGAGTCGGGCGGACGGCTTGTCACGGCGTAGCCCGCAGGGCGAAGACGGAAGCGGTAAAGCGAAGTATTAGCCCGCGTGGGACGCATTTCTTTTTGCAGTAACAAACATAGACGACCGCGGAGATTTGCGGTGACATTCGTTGAGAGCGCGGATAAACGCTTTGTCCGCAAATATCCGCGGCAGGTACAAAGTCCCGCCCCTGGCGGGTTGAGAGAGTCACGAGAGGCGAAACAAGCCTCTCGTGCTCCCGTCACGTATAAAACAACGGGCTGTCGCATCAAGCAACAGCCCGTTGTTGGAAAAAACTTCATTTCACGCGTAAAATCAGCGTGTCGTAGCAGGGGAGTTTTTTCTCGATGGTGTAGCCTTTGCCGTTGAAAGCGTATTTCAGGGGTTTGTAGATGCCGTCGCCGTCGAGGAATTCGACGGAACGCACTTTTTTGTGCGTCCGCAAGTCGATGTTTTGCAATTCGTCGAAGCCGAGATTGACCAAGGCAAGCAGATAGCCGCCGTTGTCGAGTTTGCCGCAACGGAAATAGACGGGTTGCTCCTCTCCGGCGAAGAAGGGGATCAACTGCGGATCAAGCCGCCGGAAAAGTTCAAGGAGAAACATTTTGATTTCCGGAGCGCGGTCGTTGTAGGGATTGCGGCCGACGGCGACGGAACGGGTGATGACGGTGCCTCCGGCGGGGTTGTGATACAGAATCGTGCCGGGGGCGACAAAGGTGCTTTTGCCGGTCGCCTTGTCAACGAGGGCAAGTTCCCCGAGCATCAGCGCCTTGGGATCGACGGCGGTGAGTTTTGGGTGCGTGCCGTTATTCTGGTGGCGCATCCGGTACCCGGGGTCGATGCACATTTTTTCCCCGCTTGAGCGGTAGAATTCGCGTTTAGGCGTACAGCCGAGATACTCCGCCATGCCGCGGTCGGCGATGTTGAGCGCGGCATAGCCGTCGACGATCGCTTTGCCGCTTAAAATCGTCTTGAGTTCGGCATCGGTGAGGCATTCGGCGACGGTGCCGTCGAGCATATAGACGTTGTTGCCGCCGACGTATTCGTAATGCGCGGGGATGCCGTAGCGGTTGAGCAGACAGATCTGCCAATCCTGCAACGAGGCGAAACTGCGGAGCGCGCGCGCCGGATTGAAATCCTTGGTCACGTCGACGAGCGGCGTCACGGGGCCGAGCCACTGGACGTGGGGCATTTCGGCGAGCAAAGCATCGTAGAAATCGCGATGCTCTTTCAAAATTTTTTCGTAAGCGGAAGTCGAAGCTTTGACGTCCTTATTCATCAGATTGGTGATCCAGAGCTTGCCGCCGGAAGCGCCGTTGAGGATGGCTCCGGTGATGTGGCTGTGCATACTGACCGCGCTTTTGGCGTAGCGGCTGTGGGGGCAGGTGTCGGATTCGTCGAGGATGTAGTCGATTTTGCCCGCCGCGCGCGACTTGAAAGCGCAGTGGTACATCACCTGATTGAATTCCTGCGTGGTTCCTTCAAGGTAATTGCCGTCGTTGATGCGCAAAAAGGATTCGTTTTTACCCGCCAGGATGCGGGCGATGTCGCCGGCGAGGAGATATTCGCCGCCGCCGGAGCAGTAGCCGCACTTGATCGAGGGATCGACCGAGTCGATCGCGTCGCGCACAAGTTTCGCATAGCCGAGGAGCGTGGCGCGCCGCTCCGCTTCAAAAATTTTCACGCAGGGATCGTTGGATGGAGCTTTCTCCAAATAGGCGATCAATTCCTTTGCCGAAGCGAACTTTTTGGGCATCTTTGCATTGTAGATTTTCATATGCGAGTCGCAGAAACATTCGACGCCGTTGGGACCGTTGTTGATGGTGCGCATATCGTCGTCCATCAGGAAAAAGGCGGGGCGCTGTTTCGCGAGCAACACCATCGCGTCAAAGGTGTATTTGCGGAATTTCGGGTCGAGCATACAGTGACGGTAAACGGTTTTGCCTTTTTGATTGATCGCATATTCCATCGGATTTTCGCTCGTCGCCGCGCCCGCCCAGCCGTGACCGACGAGACTTTGGACGAGGATGCCGACCTGAACTTTTGAATCTTTCAATCCTTCGCTCAATCTGCCGAAAGTTTCCGCATAACGCTCAACGACTTTGATCGGCTCCTTGCCGGTCGGCATGATCGACATCGAGTAGGCGTTTTTGGTGATGCCGGTATCCCGGGCGGCGCGCTTGGCTTCCGCGATCATATAGGGGACCTGATCGGGATTGAAGTAAACGATGCTGATGAAATTCATCTTTTTCGCATCGGGGTAGGCGAGGAGCGGCGAATTTGCCGCCGCCGGCGCCGCATAGCGGCAACAGCCGCCTAAAAGGGCAAAAGCGGCAAGAGTAGTGCAATGGAAAAGTTTTTTCATCGTGTCTTTCCTTGTCGTTTGTGGGTAAAAATCAATCGCGGAAACGTTTGGTCAGCAGTTCTGTTGCCAGCGCCACGCATCGCGGCACATATCGACGAGATTCTTTTCCGCTTTCCAGCCGAGGAGCTTTGCCGCCTTGGAGGGATCGGAGTAGCACGTCGCGATGTCGCCGGGGCGACGGGGGGAAATTTCGTATTTCACCTTGATTTGATTGGCTTTTTCAAACGCCTTGACGACGTCGAGAACGCTGTAACCGATTCCCGTACCGAGATTGAAAACTTCGGCTCCGGTGTTTTGGCAGGCGTACTTGTAGGCGGCGACGTGCCCCTTGGCGAGGTCGACGACGTGGATGTAATCGCGCACTCCGGTGCCGTCGGGCGTCGGATAATCGTCGCCGTAGATGCTCAAATGGTCGCGGATGCCGATCGCCGTCTGGGTGATGTAGGGCAAAAGATTATTGGGGATGCCGTTAGGACGTTCGCCGATGAGGCCGCTTTCGTGGGCGCCGATCGGGTTGAAGTAACGCAAAAGCACGATCGACATCTCGGGACAGGCCTTGGCGACGCCCTGAAGGATCTGTTCGATCATGTATTTTGTCCAGCCGTAGGGGTTGGTGCAGTTCCCGGTCGGAGCGTCTTCCCTGAAAGGCGCCGGGCTGTTGTCGCCGTAGACGGTGGCGGAACTGCTGAAAATCAGTTTTTTGCAGTTGTGCGCGCGCACCACTTCAAGCAAAGTGAGCGTCGTGTCGAGGTTGTTGCGATAGTATTCGATCGGCTTGGCGACCGATTCGCCGACCGCTTTGAATCCGGCGAAATGGATGACGCCGTCGATCGGAAATTCCGTGAAAACGGCGTCGAGCGCCGCCTTGTCGGCGACGTCCAGCTTGCGGAATTCCGGACGGATGCCGGTGATCTTTTCGATCTTGTCGATGATGACTTCCGAACTGTTGGAGAGATCGTCGACGATGACGACCTTTTCTTTGGCGTTGATGAGTTCAACCGCCGTGTGGGAACCGATAAAACCGCTGCCGCCCGTCAAAAGAATAGCCATGATAAACCCCTTCCTTGGTTTTGATTGAAAAGACGTATGCCTATAATATAATGGTAAAACCGTCTTTTTCAAGTCGGCGGCGGAGATCATCCGCGCTTGAAAAAAAGCCGGAGAGGGGATATAATATACCGTTCATCAAACCGAAGGAGGTAAAATATGAAAAAATCGGGATTTCTGGCGATGGCGCTCTCGTTGCTCGCGGGAGGGTGCTGTACCAGCCAAATCAAATTGGAAAAACTGCCCGACCAACAGAAAGTCGTATTGTGGCACGGCTACAAACGGCACGATTTCGTTTTTGAGGGACATAAGGCATTCATCGTCGAACCGGAATGTCCCGCGGGGGACGGACGCTGGAGCTGGTGCGCCATCTGGCCCGAGGCTTTCGTCGAACGCGTCGGGATCACCGGACTGCTGAAAAACGGTTACTACCACGCGCATATCGACGTCCTGCCCACGGCGGCAAGTCCCGCCGGAGTCGCGGTGATGAAACGTTTCCACGATTACCTTGTTTCGCTCGGACTTACGCAAAAAGTCAATCTGATCGGGATGAGCTGGGGCGGATTTTTTTCGCTCCGTTATGCGGAAACCTATCCCGGCGACGTCGCGGCGATCTACCTCGACGCGCCCGTCTGCAATGCCGCCGACCCCGATGCTTTCGCCCAGAAAAGCCGCTGTGTGACGATGCGCCGGGAGTTTCAGTTGACACAGGAAGAGTTTGAAACTTCCTTGCTCAATCCCGTCAACAATCTGGCGCCGATCGCCGAAGCGAAAATCCCCGTGCTTGCGCTGACGGGCGAAGATGATCTTGCCGTGCGCGTTTCCAGTAATATCAACCTCGTCGTCGAACGGCTGAATTCGCTTGATTATCCGATCGAAGTCATCCGCCGTCCGATGTGGGGGCATCATCCGCACGGGATGGACGATGCGGCGAAAATCGTGAAATTCCACCAGGACGCAAGAGAGCAGAGATAAGTTTAAACTTATAACTCTGTTTTCTTCGTCGGAAAGTTGATCAGCGGCAACAGCGGGATCGCCGCGTCGGGATTGTAATTGAACACCCCGATCTGAAATCCCTGACCGACGTTGACCAAGCCGATCTGAAGTCCCGTCGCCCCCTCTTTCAATTCCGGCTTGCGGGCGTCGCCGTAGGATTCGATGTTGACCACGCTGATCTGGACTCCGTAGTTGCGTCCGGTAAAGGCGGTGACGGCGGAAATATCCAAACCGTAATTTTTGTTGATCAGCGAAACCGCTTCAACGACAAGACCGCAGTTTTCATCCTGACCGCTCGTCAAGCCGAAGGTCAAAACCGTGTTTTTCTGCTCCATCGCGAAAACCGACAGCGCCAAGCCGTAAATATCGGCATCGCCGGAAACAAGTTGCGTGTATTCCCCCGGAAAAAGCGAAAACTGAAACGGCGACCATTTCGCCTGGATCACACCGTTTTTCTGTCGCAATTTCACCGGAGTTGTCGAATCCGCCCCGACCGTGAAAACCGCCGCGCAAAGCGCCAATACCAAAAAAAGTTTTTTCATTGTCGTCATCCTCATTTAATTCATGAAATGTCTATAACATACCACAAAATGCCGCGATTTCAATTTGTCCGTTGATTTTTTTGCGTCATACTTGTAAATCGCCTCCGGTATCCCTATATTATTATAGTATCATCACTGAAAACCATAACGGGGGAAAAAGAGAATGAAAAAACTTCTTGCGTTTCTTTTTGCGTTGGGCGCGGTGTTGCCGGCGGCGGAGATCGAAATCGGCGCGGAGCGTTTTACCGAACTCAACGGCTGGACGGCGGAAACGGGACTGATTTGCAGCAATCAAAAAGGCGACACGGCAAAAGTGACTTTCGACGCCGCCGAAGCGGGGGATTACGTGATGTGGGTGCGTACCCGCAATCACGGGGAAAACTGGCGCAAGACGGAAATTTTTCTCAACGGTAAAAGCATCGGGGAGTTCGGCGACGCTTACGGGTATCGTCAGAAATCTCCCGGTTGGGGATGGAGCCGGAGCCGCGTGAAACTTGTCGCGGGCAAAAACACTTTGAAACTCGTTGCGGCGGGCGGGAAATGCCGCCTTGCTCAAATTATTTTCACCACCGACAAGGCGTATCGTCCGGAAACGCTGACGGTGACGAAAATGACCGTTCCCGCGGCGAAAAAAGGAAAATCCGGCAACGGTGCGATGGTACCGGACGGGATCCATTTGCCGATCGATATGGCGTTGGAGATCCCCCGCCGTCCGCAGGGACGCAAGGGCGGTCCCTCGCTTTTGATGCTCGGCGGCGGCCGTCCGTGGATGACCAACGGTCTGGCGAAAAAACTTTGCGCGGCGGGCGCGGATCTTTATCTCCTCAACGGATTTTATCTCGGCGGACTTTCGGGAGCGTCGATCAAACAGACGCCGCAGCAGAGCGTCGAACCCAAGCCGCACGACTACATTTCGCACGAATTCAAGCAGTTGAAGCATTACAAGGCGATCTACATCAGCGCGATCTCCGAAATCAACCAGTCGAAACTCTTCACTCCGGAAAGAGTGCGGCAGTTGAAAGAATATGTGGAGCAGGGGGGCAACCTTGTGATGACGGTCAATACGCCGGAGGAACTTTTTGAACTCTGCCCCGTGATGCTGGGCGACAAGGATACCTGCGGCGAAGCGCTTTTCGCCACCCGTCCGGAGGGGGCGCGCTACACGCTTTTGCCGGAAAAGTGGGGGAGTTTCGATCCTTTCCGCGAATGCGGCGAAGTCAAAAAAGACGCCAAAGTTTTAAGTTATCTTGTCAACGCCAAAGGCGACAAGGTCGCTCCCTTTGCGGTCATCGGCAAATACGGCAAAGGCAATGTGCTCTTTTTCAACGACGACTACGACCGCCGGATGGGAACGACGCAGTTTTTCAACTGGACTTACGCGCCGACTCTGGTCGCCGCGCTGATTTCGGAAGCGGGCGGTTTTGAACTTGATTTAGCCAAAACGCTCCCTGACACCCCGACGCCGATCCCGTCGAAAATCTGCGACCGCGCCGACGTTGAAATCACGCTTCCCGCGATGAAACTGGAAAAAGTTTCCGCCGACGTGACGATCGACGGCACGACCGCCGTTTTCAGCAACGGTTATAAAATCCAAGTCAACGACGATACGATCGACATCATCTATCCCGGACAGACGGAACCTTATCTCAAGGGGATGAAATTTCCTAAAATCGCCTATCCGGCGTCATCCGAAAAAGTGGATGATTTTGCGACTGCCGAGGCGACCAACGTCAAAACTCAAAACCGCATTTCGCGCGACAAACTCAAAGTTGCCGGAATGAAAGGCGGCAAAAGTCTCGTCATCACGCTTCAAGGTGAAAAAGGCACTTTGCTCGACTGGGAATTTGTTTCCGGCACGGCGGACATCGACGGGCGGATCTTCAACGGCATCGGCGATCGGCTGATGATCCGCGAGATCGGCGAAAAATTGCTCAATCAGGTCGATTTCAACTATCAGATCGACGTGGACAACGTGCGTTTCCGCCGCTTCGCCTGCTATGCCGGACCGCGCGGTTACGCCGAATACGATTTGAGCGGCAAAGTGCCCGTCAAGACCAACAGCTGGGGCTTTTTCGCCAACGGTCAGCCTTTCAGTTGGACGGAGGGCAAAAAAGGCGTTTTCGCCGAGTTCCTCGACGAAGTCTACCCGATCGACCTTGAATACTCGATGAAAAAGGGCGACAAGGCGCTTTCGGCGCGCGTTTCCTATCAGTTCGGGCGCGTCAAAGTGCCGCAGACGACCGCTGTTTTCTGGCATATGGCGACCGACGCGAAATACAATACGAGCAACGACTGGATCGCGATGTATCAGTTTCAGCGGCACAATCTGCGTCAAAAGGCGGGCTTCCCCGAGATCCCGGCGGCTCCGGTGGCGACTTACGCCAATACCTGTACCGACCGCGACCGGACGGCGTCGCTTCAGGCCGCCAGGGAATTCGGTTTTGAAACGATCTATCTCAATCTCTGCCCGAGCGCGATCGAGTCCTACGAAAGCCCGAAAGTGCTGGAACTTCTGCAACTCATCAAAAAGATGGGCTTCGGCGCCTATCCGTGGCATCCCTGCTGTCATACGCCGGGCGATTCGCCGTCGGTGCACGCGCATCCCGAGTGGTACGTCCACGATGAAAACGGCAAGATTTCCGGCTACTTCGGCGGTCATTACCGCATCGCCGATATGTCCGACAAAGGTTTCCTCGCGTGGTATATGCCGATGCTCGACAAGATGATCGACGCGGGCGCCGTCACCTGCTGGTACGATATGGGCGGCGCGGCGAGCCGCACCTACAATTTCGCGGGGGAGCAAAGCCCCGTCGGCTTGTGGCCGCAACTTAAGATCTACAAGCACTGGTACGACCGCGGCGGTTTCGTCATCACCGAGGGGATGAATCCGCTCGTCAAGGACGGTTACCTCTTTTTCATCGACCGCTATACGCCGCCCTATTACGGACGCGAATTCGCCTTCGTCGGCGCGAATTGTTCGGGGACGGACTGGTGGTATATGGACTTTTTCCGCACGAGTATGTACGGCACGTTTTTCGATGTCGTCATCGACGCGTGGCCGAGCAAGTTCGAGAGCCGTCCGGGGCAGTTGAAAGAACTTGCGCGCATCAGGAAATATCTGCCGACCGTCCAGCGCGCATTGAAAAACGGGATGCCCTTTATTCGCGAAACGCCTTTCGGCACGACGTGGACGGCGGAAAAGGGCGCGGCGATCTTCTGCTTCGACGGAGTTCAGAATCTGAATGTGTCGCTGCCGGAAAATTTCGTCCCCGTTTCGATGACGCTCGCCGACGGCACAACGGTTTCTCTCGACGGCAAGATGCCGCAAAGCGTCGCGCCGCAGACGATCATCCTGATCGAAAAGCGTTAGATCATTGGACAAGGAAAAGTTGCGATGAAAAAAACTGCGGTTTTTCTGATGTTGTTGCTTTCCGCATCGGCTTTGGCGGAAAACTTCCGCTTTTTCAATATCGTGCCTTACGCCTACGGCAAGGAAGAAAAAATGGCGGAGCGGATGATAAATTACCGTACCAAAACGGGCAACCGCGACGTGCTGTATTGTCTTACGCTTCACCCCGAGGGGGTTCCCGCAATGCAGAAAGCCGATCAGTTGATCGCAAGTTTCCGCAAATTCAAGGCGGCTTTGGGGAAAAGCGACGTGCGCGCAGGAATTCTGGTGCAGAGCATTTTAGGGCACTGGCCCCGCGTCGACAAGGAGATCGAGCCGTGGCAGAGGTCGATCGACGTCAAGGGCAATCAAGTGCGTTTTTGCGTACTGGACGCCCGTTTTCAGCAATACATTTACGACGTCGGCCGCAAACTTGCGCTGGAAAAGCCGTCTTTCATTATGTCTGACGACGACGTGCGCTCCAACTGCCCGGAAATCGAGTGTTTCTGTCCGCTTCACATCGCGGAGTTGAACCGCAGGCTCGGGACGCATTACACGCAAAAGGAAGTGATGGCTTTCGTCGCAGATGGAAAGCCGGGCGACAAGGTTTTTGACGCCTTTATGCTTTTGTCCAATGAAATCCCGTTGACGACGGTCAAGTGTCTGCGCAAAGGCATCGACTCCGTCGATCCCGCCATCCCGACTTCGACCTGCCTTGCCGGACGGGGGCAGGGGATGCTGGAAACCTGCCGCGCCTTTGCCGGAAACCACCCGATGATGATCCGCATCACCAATCAGATGTACGGAGAACCTGAGCCGCGCGATTATTTCGGTCAGGTGGTCTTGCGGACGATGGGACAGCGCGCGCAGTACGCCGAAATCCCTTTCGTCCTCGATGAAGCCGATACGTGGCCCCATACGCTTTACAGCCGTTCGGCGGTCGGACTTCACGCGAAACTGGTGTCGAGCATTTTCAGCGGATTATCCGGCGCGAAACTCTGGTACGTCGATGCCGAAAGCAACGATATACCTTTTTCGCCGCGCTACTCCGATATTCTGGGGAAATATCAGAAATTCTATCAGGAACTGGCGCGCGCGGTCGGCGAAACGACGCCCGACGGCGTCATCATCCCCTGCTTTTTGCGGCCGTATCAGCTGCATCCCGTGAAAAAGCCGAGCGAGCAGCGTTATCCTGCTCCCTCCTGGGTCGATTCGCAGTTCGGCTTTTTGGGCATCCCCTTTTTCGGCGTGACCGATTACGCGCTTGACCGCGTTTACGCCCTCGGCGGAAAAGAATCGGTCGACCGTCTGACCGATGATGAGTTGAAACAACTTCTCTCTCGCCGCATCCTCATCGACGGCATCGCCGCCAAAGCGTTGACGCAACGCGGTTTCGGCGATCTGATCGGCTGCCGGGCGACCGGCAAGAAATTCAAGGCGACATTGGAGCGCGGCGCGGACGGTACGAAATTCGGCAATTCGGTTTCCGGCAACACGCCGCTGATCGAAAACGCCGATCCCCGCGCCGAAGTGCTGACATATCTCTATTTCGCGCCCTTTTCTACGTCGGAAAAGCGTGAAAAGGTTGCGCCGGGATGCGTCTATTTTGAAAATGCGCTCGGCGGCAAGGTATTGACGACAAGTTTCGCGATCGACGCTTACAGTTATCAAAGATTTGCCGTTTTCCGCAAGAAACTTTTGATGCGCTTGCTCGACAAGTTGTCGGATGCGGGAAAATTCCCCTTTGCCCTCGACGACGATCAGCCGGAAACGTTGCTGGTGCGCCGCGGCAAAGACGGGAGTTTTCTCCTTTACGCCGTCAACCTCGGTTTCGACCCGTTGCCGGAAGTCCGGCTCCGCTGTGCCGATACCGATGCGAAATTTGAGGAACTTCTGCCCGACGGCACCTGGTCGCCGCTTGAAGTGAAAAAAGACAACGGCAGAATCGTCATCGACCGCCGTTTGAATCTTTACGACACCCTCGTTTTGCGCGTCAGATAAAAATCCGGCATCTTGTTTCATCGGGATTTGACAAACGCGGAATCGGTGCTATTTTATAACAGATATAACAGATTTCGCGGGTTTTTCACGATGCGGCAGTCAAAAACAACTTATGTCTACGATGCTCTTTTTGAGTTGCTCCGTACGGGGAGTTTTGCGCCCGGTGAGAAACTGCCGTCGATGCGGCAACTCGCCGACCGTTTCGGCGTCAGCACGATGACGGTCACGCTCGCGGCGGCGAAACTCGAAAAGGAAGGTGCGATCGTCCGCAGTGACCGCGCCGGGCTCTTTGTCGCCGATCACCGCAAGCAGTATGAACTGGACGGCATCATCACGTCGATCTCGCCCGAAACCGGGGCGGAGTATTACGCGCAGATGATTTCCGGATGCAGTCACGCCCAAGTGATCCCGATGATCGTCGGCAACCGGAAAAAGGACATCGAATCGATGCTGGAAAAGAAACCCGTCCGGCTCTTTCTCGATTTCAGCATATGGGATATGCCGTACCGGGAGATATTGCGCCGGACGCGCGGCTTTGAAACGATTTTTTGCCACCGCTTTGAATGGACGGACGCGCTTCCCGGCTCCGCGGTCATTTCCGACTGGCAATTCATCACGACGGAAACGTTGCGTTATTTCCTTTCGCGCGGACACAAAAAGATTTTGTTTGTGAGCCACGACGACGAGATTCGCGAACATAAACGGCGCAATTTTCTGTGCGCCGCAAGAGAACTCGGTCTGAAATTTGAAACGCCGGAATTTCAATGGTGCTGTGCGCGGGATTTTGAGGCAAACCCCGAAAGAGTAAAGCGTATTTTCCGCAAGGACGCGCCGACGGCACTTTTCAGCCGCGGCGACTGGCCGCTTTACCGCTTTATGCAAAATGTCCGACGCTTTTTCCCGGGATCCGCCAATGCCGAGATCGTCGGCGCCTACGATACCGAATGGTCGAATATCCCCGGCGGGGAGTTTGCATCCTGGCATTGGGACTGGGGAAAATTCTGGGACAAGGTCTTTTTTCATCAAAGCGGAGTCGAGTATTATCGTCCGCAACTTTTCACCAGGGAAAATGAATATGGAGCAAATCCCGTCGATCGACCGTCTTTTCCCCGATGAATGGCGCGCTTTTTGCAACGGGACGGTCGCGGTGCAAGTCGAGCGGCAGGAAATCGAGTTTTCCGCCGCCGGAGAACTTTGCTGGCTTGACCGGATCTTTGTCAAAGGTGACCATATCAGCGTTGAAATATAGGAGTTCGCAATGAAAAAAATATCGTTATTTTGCGCCGCGCTGGCGGCGGTCGCATCGATGGCGGCGGGACCGCAGAAAATGGCGCCCGAAAAAGGTTCGCGCGGTGTGCGCGTCCTCCTTTTCAACGGCGGCCGTCCGTGGCAGGGGGACGAGGTCGCCAATTTCCTTGTTTCCGGCGGATTGCGCGTCGTCGATTTCAACGGCGCGTATCTCGATGGCCTGGCGGGTGCGACGATCAAGGCGCATCCGACCGACCGCGTGGAACCGGTCGCTTTCGACGGTTTTACTCTGGCTTTTCAAAAATTGAAACCCTACCGCGACGCCGTCGTCGTCTTTCATCAGATACCGGCGCAAAATTACGCTGAAATCTTTACGCCGGAACGCGTTGCGCAACTGAAAAATTATCTGCAAAAAGGCGGCAATCTCGTTTTGACGCGGCATTTCCCCTCCGGCGTGATCGACGAGTTGCTGCCCGTCGTTCTTGGGGAAGATACGACGGTCGATGCCGCGGAAACTCTGGTCGCCGACCGTCCCGATGGAAAACTTTACCGTTGCATCCCGGAAAAGATCCCCGTCTACGGTTTTTATCAGATGGCGCAGTTGCGCCCCGGCGCCGAAGCGCTCAGTATGATCCGGGACGAAAAGGGCAATGCGGTCGCTCCTCTTATCGCGCGCATCAAAGTCGGCAAGGGAAGCGTCACTTTTTTCAACGCCGAGCGGCGTCTGCAAAAGCAGATGCTCGAATTCGCCAACTGGGCATATCACCGCGCCTTGATGATTGCGGTGATCGCCGATTCCGCCAAGGCGTTGGGAGCGCATCCGGAAAAGGCGGTCAACCGTCTGGAAAAAGCCCCCGAAAGAGTGCAAACAGGCACTGTTTCCGTTTCGGCGAAGTTGCCGCAACTTGGCATCGTTGACGAGGAAAAAAAGGTCGTGCTGTCGGGAAATCGCGCGACATTCGGCAACGGTTGCGTCCTCGAAGTTCTGCCCGACGGCAAAGTTCAGATCACTTCTCCCGGCAAAGCGGCACCTTATCTTAAAAACTACGGCATCCCGCAGATCAGATACTCGGAAAAACAGGCGGTTTTCGACTCGGCGACCGCCGAGGCGACCGAGGTCAAAGAGGATTTCAAAGCCGCCGATCTCAAATGGAAACTTGACAAAATCGAAACGCGCGGCAGGGCACTTGTCCTTACTTACACGGCAAAGGATTCTTTGATGCGCTGGATCTTCAAGGCGGGCAAACTTGAACTTGACGGACGCACCTTTTACGGTATCGGCGACTATGCGGAAGTGGAAAAAACGCCCTTCCTCGTCAGTCAGCTGGAATTTTCCGGCGAACTCGACTTGCCCGAACCCCTTTTCGCCCACCGCAACGACTGCTATCAGGTGCCGCGCGGCTATACCGCCTTTGATATGACGGGCAAAACGACGGCGACGACGCGCTTCTATACGGGACAGCCCTTTGAAATGGTCGTCTGCAAAAACGCGCTCTACATCGGCAACCGCTCTTATCCGGAATTCACTCACGCGCAACTTGACCGCAAAGCGGGCGCGCCTTTCATCTCGACGAAGCATACGACGCATTTCGGGCGCGTTTACGCGCCGCTTGCCACGCACGCCTACTGGCACTGGTTCGACGACGGCACGGAGCGCGCGCACAACGATTATCTTGCGATGTATCAGTATATGCGTCAGATGCTCCGCCGTCAGGCGGACTTGAAAGAACTTCCGCCTTATCCGGTCGCAGGCTACGGCTATCTCTCCCCCGACGAGGCGAAGCACTTTGCCGCCGAAGCGGTGAAACTCGGTTTCCGCTACATTTATCCGCCGATGCCGGAAAGTCCGATCGAGGAGATCGCCGATGAGAAAAATCTCTCCGTCTACCGGATGATCCGAGCGGCGGGCGGCAATGCCTACATCTGGACGGCGGGCAGTTACGTTCAGGGCGACGGCGGCGAAATTTTTCAGACGCATCCCGAATGGTTTTTAAAAGACGAAAAGGGTAAAGTCGTGCAGTATTTCGGCACTTATCCCGTCATCGACCTCAACGCGCCGGGGTTTTACGAATTCTGCATCCCGATTTTTGAGGAAGCGATCAAAAACGGCGTCAAGTGGTTTTACCGCGATATGGACGGCGGCGCGGCGGGCGGCGTCAATTTCGGTACGCCGACCAGCCCGGGCGGAATGCCGGCGCAGATCCGGTTTTATAAATTTTTTCACGATCACGACTGCCGCGTTTCGGTCGAGGGGATGAATCCGCTCGTCCTCGACGAATACTGGTACCGTCCGGAACTTTATACGAGTTTTTCCGGTAAGGAATTTGCACTCGTCGGGCAGGCGCCCAACAGCGGCATCGCCGGAGCGCTGACGCTCGATCACTTCCGGTTGGCGATGTACGGATGCTTCCCGAACTGGGTGCCGGAGGGGCTGATCTTCGGCATCGAGCGCGTGCCGGACGAGATCGCGCTTTCCCGGCGCGCCGCAAGTTTCGTCCCGGAATTCAACGCGGTGCTCGACCATGTCGGGATGCCTTTCATCCGCGAAACGCCTTTCGGTTCGGTGTGGGTAAGCGAAAAGGGCGGCGCGCTCTTTTTCTGGAATCCGGCGGAAAAAGTGACGGTCGATCTGCCGCCAAACTGGCGCATCCGCGGCGTTGACGGCAACGTCCTCACCGACGTCAAACCCGACTCGATCTACTTTTTGGAGAAAAAATAATCCGGAGATAGCGTGGTGATGCGAAAATGAAAAAATTTTTATTCGTTTTTTTCGCCCTGTGTGTTGTTTCGCTGTCGGCGCTTGATTACGCCGATAAGAACAACTGGGTGATCTGTGAAAACGGCGCTTCTCCGGAAAGTTGCTTTGACGTTTTTTACGTCTATCCGACCCTGGTGGCGAATGCCGAGGTCGCGCTGATGGATTGCAATGATCCTCAAGTCCGGCGTAAAACATTGGATTTCACCCGATCGCAAGCCGGATTGTGGGGCAAATCGGCGCGGATTTTTTCTCCTTACGTCCGGCAACTGGAATACGCCCGGGTGCTGAAAGCCGTCGGCGGAAATTGGGAAAGCTCTGAAATCAGAAGAGGTGTCGATGATACGCGGGAGGCTTTCCGCTATTATCTTGAGCACTACAATCACGGACGGCCTTTCATCCTTTTTGGACACAGTCAGGGGGCAATGGATTTATATTGCCTGTTGAAAAACGAAAAAGAAATTTCGGCGGAGAATGGTTTGGTCGCGGCGTATCTCATCGGCTTGCCCAAAGTGACGCATCACAAGTTCGACGCCGATTTTGCCGGACGCTCCGTCAAAAGTGCCGATGATGCCGGAACTCCCGGCGTCGTCGTGGTGTGGAATACACAAAACGCCGAGGCGAAAGAGTCGATTTTTACCGCGCCGGATGTTCTTTGCATCAATCCGCTGAATTGGCAAACCGATGAAACGGCGGCTCCCGCTTCGGAAAATCGCGGTGCCGTACTTTACGATTACCGCGACAATACAACGCGGCAAATTCCCTTTTTCTGCGGGGCGAAAATCGATTTGTCCAAGGGCGCGTTGATCGTCGATCTCCCGTCGCAAAGTACCTATGATTCCAACGCGATGATGGGGAAGGGGATCTTTCACGGCAACGACATCTGGTTTTTTGCCGGAAATCTCCGGGAAAACGCTTTGCTCCGGCTGAAATTCTGGAATGAATTGAAAAAGAAGTGATTTCAGGCTATATTTTATAATTCAGCAGTATAGAGAGTTTTTTCATGAATATCGCAAGCGGCATCGTCCGGGATTTTGTACTGGAAGAAAAATCCGGTTCCCTTTGGGATTTTCAAGTTGAGCGCGAGTGCGGCGAAACGACGGAAGTCGAGATTTTCCGCTTTAAGATGACGGCGGAGCACCCGATTGAGCCTCAAACGTTTACGTTGCGCTGGACACTGCGCGACACCGACATTCATTACCGCTGGACGCCCGATACGTTTTTTGACGTTTATCTGCCGCCGGAATGGGCGGCGGCGTCGGAATCGAGCCTCGCACTCAATATGCCGCTGATGTATTTCGGCGCGACCAACGGGGAAAACCGCTTCCTCTTTGCCGTTTCCGAGGCGAAAAAATCGTTGCGTTTCCGCGGCGGTCTGCGCGAGGAGGATAATTGCGTCCACTGCAAAGTGGAATTTTTCATCGCCCCCGACGCGCCGATGAAAGAATATGATTTTGCGTTGCGCTTTGATGCGCGCCATTTGTTTTACGCGGAAACGCTCGCGGCGGCGACATTCTGGTTTGAGCAACTGCCCGGCTACGCTCCCCTTGACGTGCCTCCTGCTGCGCGCGAGATCCTTTACTCCACCTGGTACGGCTATCATCAGAATGTCTTTGCCGACGTTTTGGAAAAAGAATATCGTTTCGCCGCGCAGATGGGGATGAAAACCGCCATCCTCGACGACGGCTGGCAGACCGAGGACAATCACCGCGGCTACGCCTATTGCGGCGACTGGCAGGTGGCGAAAAAGCGTTTCCCCGATATGCGCGAACACGTGAAAAATGTCCACGCGCTCGGCTTGAAGTATATGGTCTGGTTCAGCGTGCCCTTTGTCGGCAAATACAGCGCGAATTACGCCCGTTTCAAAGGGAAATATCTCGTCGATCACGGCGAGGGGAAACTTCACGCCGCGATCCTCGACCCGCGCTTCCCCGAGGTGCGGCAGTTTTTGACTGACACCTTTGCGGCGGCGGTGCGCGACTGGGATCTCGACGGCTTGAAACTTGATTTTATCGACAATTTCCGCTTCGACGGGCCCGACCCCGCCGTTGCGGAAAACTACGCCGGACGCGACATCCCGTCGTTGCCGGACGCCGTCGATCATTTGATGACCGGCATCGTGCAGGCTTTGCGCGCGCTCAAGCCGGACATCCTGATCGAATTCCGCCAGAGTTACATCGGCCCCGCCATCCGCCATTACGGCAATATGCTCCGCGCGGGGGATTGCCCGAATGATTTGTTGTCCAACCGCCGGCGCACGTTGGAATTGCGCCTTGTTTCCGGCAAAACGGCGATCCACTCGGATATGCTGGAGTGGCACTATCAGGATCGTGTGGAAAACGCCGCGTTGCAACTGCTCAACGTCCTCTTTTGCGTGCCGCAGATCTCGGTGCGGATCGAAGATCTGCCGCTTGACCACCGGATGATGCTCCAGCACTATCTCGACTTCTGGAAACAACACCGCGATTTGCTTTTGGATGGCGCGTTGCGTCCCTATCACCCCGAATTGCAGTACCCGCTGGTCACGGCGGCAAGACAATCGGAATTTCTGGCGGCGGTCTACGCCGGAAATCAATCCATCGAATTCCCGAAGGCGGTGAAAAAAGTTTATATCGTCAACGCTTCCTGCGAAGAGACGGTACTGGTGAAACTGCCGGGCAAAGCGCAGATACGCCTCCTCGACGTCTGCGGCAATGAAACGCGGCATTTTGCGCTTGACGGCAACTGGCAAAGCCTTGCGGTCCCGCTTGCGGGAATGGCGGAAATCGAACATTGAAGTTTTCAAAATAAGGAGATGTTGCGATGACAATGCATTTGAGCTGGATCGACTGGGGAATTGTCGGCGCGGTTTTTCTGCTGACGCTTCTGATCGGGCTTTCCGGTGCGAAAAGCGCCGGAAAAAGCAAAGCCGATTTCTTCGTCGGGGGGAGATCGATGCCGTGGTGGTTGCTCGGCTTCTCGATGGTCGCGACGACTTTTTCCACCGACGTGCCGAATCTCGTTACCAATTTCGTGCGCGAATTCGGCGTCTGCGGCAACTGGCAATGGTGGGCGATGCTGCCGAGCGGGATGCTGACGGCGTTTCTCTACGCCAAACTCTGGCGGCGCAGCCGCACGATCACCGACCTCGAATTTTATGAATTGCGCTACAGCGGGAAACTCGCCGCTTTTCTGCGCGGTTTCCGCGCGGTCTACCTCGGATTGTTTTTCAACGTCATCGTGATGGCGAGCGTCACGCTCGCCGCGATCAAGATCGGCGGCACGATGCTCAATCTCACGCCGATCCAAAGTGTCGTCGGCGCAATGGTCATCACCGCTTTTTTCTCATCGGCGGCGGGGTTGCGCGGCGTCCTGATGAGCGACTTTCTCCTTTTCATCCTCTCGATGGCGGGTGCGGTCGCGGCGGCGTATTTTGCCGTCAGCCGTCCGGAAGTCGGAGGGCTTTCCGGCTTGATCGGGAAATTTTCCGCCAATGCGGAAATGCTCCGCAAATCGCAGGTGATGGGCTTCGGCACGTGGAGCGACTGGTGCGCGCTTTTTATCATCCCGTTGACCGTCATTTGGTGGAGCATCTGGTATCCGGGCGCGGAACCCGGCGGCGGCGGCTTCATCGTCCAGCGTATGCTGGCGGCGAAAGATGAAAAGAATGCCGTCGGCGCGACGCTCTTTTTCAACATCACTCATTATGCGTTGCGCCCGTGGCCGTGGCTGCTCGTCGCGCTCGCTTCGATGATCGTCTACCCCGACCGCGCTTCGCTCGTCGCCGCCGTTCACGGCGTGTTGCCCGATGCGCAGATCCAGAACGACGTCGCCTACTCCTTGATGTTGCGCGATCTCCCCGTCGGCTGGATGGGGGTGATGGTCGCTTCGCTTTTTGCCGCTTACGTTTCGACGATCTCGACGATGCTCAACTGGGGCTCCAGTTACCTCGTCAACGATTTCTACGACCGCTTCATCCACCGCGGCGCGTCGGAAAAAGAAGCGGTCTGGGTCGGTCGCGGCTTCACGGTACTGCTGATGATCTGCGCCGGGATCCTCGCGCTCTTTCTGGAAAGCGCGCTGGGCAGTTTCAATTTGTTGCTTTCCATCGGCGCGGGAACGGGATTGCTCTTTTTACTGCGTTGGTTCTGGTGGCGCATCAACGCCGCCGCCGAATTGACCGCGATGATCGCCTCTTTTATCTTTGCGCTTTATTTCAATTTACTGCACAGCAAACTTTTTCCGGCGATCGTTTTGTCCGACAGCGAAAAAATGGTCTATTCGATCATCCTGACGACGGTCTGCTGGCTCATCGCCTGCTATTTCGGCCCCCGGACGTCACAGACGCGGCTCTTTGATTTCTGCCGCCGCATCAATCCATCCGGCTTCGGCTGGAGCGCCGTCCGCCGCGAAGCGGCAGAGCAGGGGATCGACTTGTCCAACGCCGACGCTCCGCGTGAAGCCGTCCTTCCCGGCATTACCGCCGCCGTTTTCGGCTGTCTTGCCGTCTACGGCGCGCTCTACGGGACGGGGGAAATCATTTACGGGCATTACCTCAACGCCGTGCTCGCCGCATCCGGCACGGTCATTACGGGCAGTCTGATGTGGTATTTCGGCATCGTCATCCCGCGCCGCAGGCGCGCGTAGCGGCAAAAGTTCAGCGGGCGACGGGGGTGCTTTCGCGCACGATCAGGTGATAAGGCAGTTTTGTGGTGCGCGGCATCTCCCGGCGGTCGAGCCAGGCGTCGAGCAGATCGGCGACGCTTTCGGCGATCTGCCGGTAATCGGGCGAGATCGTCGTCAGCGGCGGTACGGTGAAACTGGAAAAAGCCGTCTGTTCCGACGCGATCAGCGCGATGTCGTCCGGCGTTTTTTTGTTGAAAAGCGCAAAACTGTAGAGTGCCATCAATCCGGCGTTTCCGCCGGGACAGAAAAGCGCGTCCGCGCCCGATTGCAGTAATTTTCCGGTCAACTCCACATACTTGTCGGAAGAATCCCCCGCGTAATAAATCATCCGGTCGATCGGCAGAGCGCGGCGTTTCAACGCTTTTTCGATCGCGGCATAACGGATGGCGGCATTGCCGCGTTCGGGCGTGCCGTGCACGATACAGCCGATTTTCCGGCAGTTTCCGCGGTAAAGGTGATCGATGGCGAGTTCCATTGCCTGCTCCTCGTCGGAAAAGACGAAAAAGACATTGTCGCCGCGCTTTTGCGTGGCAGGGTGGCGGTCGACGACGATCAGCGGTACGGAAAAACGGCGGCTCCAATCGGCGATTTCCGATACTTCCACGCCCAAGGTGACGGCGCCGCAAAACTGAATGCTTTCCAAACGCGAAAGATTGTTGATCGGCAATATCTCCAAGCGGAATTCCCGCTTCGGCAGAACTTGCGCCAGCGCCATCATCAGCATGTCGATACAGCTTTGCACCGGAAACACGGCATCGTAAGGCGTGATGATGACGACATTGCGCTGCCGGGTCGAAAAACGGGGGTGGTAATGATTTTCTCTTGCGATTTCCAGTACGCGGCGGCGGATCTCCTCCCGGACGGGGTGATGACTGAAAACCCGCGATACGGTGGCGGGCGAAACATTGGCGAGTTTGGCGATTTCCTGTATGTTCATGAAAAGATTTCCTTTTTGTTGCTTTTATTTCAATATACTTCGTTTTTTTAAGAAAACAAGTGTTTTGTTTCTCAAATATTTCCTGCGATTTGCGGTTTTTCCGTTGAAAAACATGGTTCGTGAAGTATCTTAAAAATATGGATAAACAAAGGAGATTTTTCCGATGTACGCGATGATTCTCGATGAGAAGTTGGATTTTTTGTGGACGCAAGTGCCGGATCCGGTGCGCAAGCCGGATGAAGTGCTTATCAAGGTGCACGCGGCGGCGGTCAACCGTGCGGACTTGATGCAAAAAACGGGTAATTACGCTTCGCCCGCCGGATGGCCGCCGTGGTGCGGATTGGAGGTCGCGGGCATCGTACTGGAAGCCCCCGTCGGTGCCGAAGTCAAAAAAGGCGACAAAGTCTGCGCCCTTTTGGGCGGCGGCGGTTATTCGGAAAAGGTCGTTGCTCCGGCGGGAATGGTCTTGCCGATCCCGGAAAATCTCCCGATGACGGAAGCCGCGTCGCTCCCCGAAGTGTGGTCGACGGTCTATCTCAATCTGATGCTTGAAGCCAACGGCATCAAGCCCGGCGAAGTCTTTTTCGTCCAGGCGGGGGCAAGCGGCGTCGGTCTCGCGGCGGTCCAATTTGCGAAAACGCTTGGAGCCAAAGTGATTGCGACGGTCGGCAGTGCGGAAAAGGCAAAAGTCGTCCGCTCTTTCGGCGCCGACATCGCCGTCGATTACCATAAAGAAGATATTCTTGATGTCTTGAAAGCAAATCCCCCCTCCGCCGCGCTCGATTGCGTCGGTGGCAAGGCGATGGGAGCGTGTCTGGAAACGATGGCATTCGGCGGACGCTGGATCATGATCGCGACGCTTGCGGGCGGCGAAACCTCCCTTGATCTGGAAACTCTTTGGCGCAAACGCATCCGCTTGATCGGCAGTACCTTGCGCAGTCGCACACCGGAGGAGAAAACGAAGATCCTGCAATCGCTCAAACGCGATTTATGGCCGCTTTTTTCGGCGCGTAAACTCATTTCGCATATCCACGCGACCTTTCCGGTCCGCGACGTCGCGGCGGCGCACGCCGTTTTGGAGCGCAATGAAAATATCGGCAAAGTCGTGTTGACTTTTGAGGATGAAAAATGAAAAAACTTTTTCCGCTTGACAACGCGCATACGTTGATCTCACTGCTTTTTTCGCCCCGGAGCGTGGAAGAGGCGGTCGCCGAAGTGCAGAGCGCCGCGCGCGACGGCGCCGAAGCGGTCGCGATCGAACTGTTGATGTTTCCGGAAGTTTTGCGGACAAAGGAAAACTTCAAGACGATCATCGACTCGGCCGATCTTCCCTTTATGTTTCTCGACTACCGCAACGATCACTTTCATTTGAGCGATGAAAAGCGGATGGAGTATCTCTTTCTCGCCGCGGAAGCGGGGGCGGGGATGATCGACGTCGTCGGCGATCTTTTTGCTCCCGCGCCCGATGAAAGGGCGGTCGATCCCGCGGCGATCGGGAAACAGAAAAAAGTGATCTCCGAACTTCACGCGATGGGAAGTCAAGTCATTATTTCATCTCATCCGCAACATTATATGACAACGGCGGAAGTACGCGCTCAACTGGCGGATTTTTCCGCGCGCGGCGCCGACGTCGTGAAACTTGTCGCGCGCGCCGACACCGATCAACAGTACCGGGAATCATTGGCAACGTCGATGTCGCTGTTTCGCGGTTTTTCCACCCCTTTCGTCTACCTTTGCAGCGGTAAATTCAGCCGCTTGCAACGGCTGACGTCGTTACCGCTCGGAGGCGCGATCACCTTTGCCGTCCACGCGCATCACGATTTCGCACCCTACGATCAGCCGAAGATCAGGGATTTCGTCGCGGTGCGGAATGGCTTCGGTTTGCATTTAAAAGACATTCAGCTTTAAGGAGTTGTCAAAATGGGTGAGTTTTCGGGAAAGACCGCTTTCATCACGGGCGGAGCGTCGGGTATGGCGCTCCTTGCCGGACAGGAATTCGCCGCGCGCGGCGCCAACGTCGTTTTGATCGACGTCAACCGGGAGGGCTTGGAAAAAGCCGCCGCGTCGATCACGGCAAAAGGGGGCAGTTGTCTGACGCTTGTCGTCGATATCCGCCATTACGGCGAAGTCGAAGCCGCCGTCGCCAAAGCGGTCGAAAAATTCGGCGCGATCGATATTCTGCTCAACGTCGCGGGGGGAATGTCGGGGCGATGCTGTCACAATCAGACGAGTTTCGAGAAACTTCCCGTCGAAGTGATCGACTGGGGCATCGACGTCAACTTGCGCGGCGCGATCTACTGCTGTCGCGCGATCATCGGCAAAATGATGGAGCGCAAGCGCGGCGTCATCATCAATTTCGGCTCGGTGACGGGCGAGGAGGGCGGCGGCGGTTCCGCCGTCGATTACGGCGCGGAAAAAGCGGGGATGAATGGCTTGACCAAATCTCTGGCGATCCTCGGCGCGCCGCACAACGTCCGCTGTTGCTGCGTGATCCCGGGACCGGTGCTGACCCGTCCCGATATGGCGGGGATGAAAACGCTCCTCGGTCGCGCCGCCGAACCGTCCGAACTGGTCGATTTCGTTCTCTACCTCGCATCGGACAAGGCTTCTTTCATTACGGGCAGTTCCCACCTCGTCGACGGGGGAAGAATGCTGATAAGAGGGTGATGTATGGACTTTTGTCAAATTCCGCCGGAGCGGCAACGTGAACTTTTTCCGTTGCTCGGCAAATGTTTCAGTTGCTGGGCGAAATACGGCAAAGAGGACGCATTTCCCTTTGAAATGACGTCTTTTGCCGCGATGGGAAACGGCGTTTTTGCCGCGCATTGCGGAATGGTGGAGTTTGCGGTTTCCGACGGGGAAGGGGGGCGCGTCGCGCTCGGCGGGATCGCCAACGTCTGTACCGACCCTGATTTCCGCCATCGGGGACTTGCCGAAACGCTCTGCCGGATGGCGATCGCCGATGCCGAAAAGAAAAAACTTGCGGGTCTGCCGCTTTTTACTTCCTTTGAAAAAGTCTACGCCAAAAACAACTGGTGGAATTATCCTGTTTTTATGCCGAAACGCGCCGTCTGGAAAAATCCGGGCAAACCGCGACCGCTGAAAAAGGGAGGTTTTTTAAGTGCGCCGCAGAGAAAAGAGATCATTACGCTCTATGAAAACGGCTTCGATTTCCCCGGCAAGGTGGTTCGGGAAGGGGAAAAAAGTTTTTCCCTTTTTTCCTGGCGGCATCACTTCGGAAAATTTGAATTTGCCTTTGACGGGGAGCATTATGCCGCAGGCGGCGGAAACTTGGTTTGCGAACTCGGCGGAAATCCCTTGAATGCGGAGGATTTTTTGCTCTCTTTGCCGCGTGAAAACGGCGAAACGGTGTTTGTCCTGCCGGAAAATTCTCCTTTCTGGAATGTGATCGGGGAACTTGCCGAATTGGAAAAAGCCGACATCTTTTTTCACGGTCCGATGGTGCTTGATCTCGACGATCGCAAGTTTTTCGCCCGAAAACGCGATTGCTATTTCCCGCTGACCGACCGTTTTTGATCGGTTTTATATCCGAATAGATGACGCATTGACCGTACGGAGACTCTCAAAATGAGAGGGCGCATTGCTTCGTATTTATGAAACCGCGAATGCACGCGAATTCACGCTAATAACTCTCTTTTTTATTCGTGTTGATTCGTGTTTATTCGCGGTTAAAAATCCGCACAAAAGGTGCATCGTAAAAACAAAAAATGACACCATCTCGCAACGAGTCATGAGGTTGGCGGCTAAAAGCCGCCGGCATGGTACCCTGCGGAACGGTGTTATTCATGATATAACCGAAGCAGGAATAAATGTCAAGCCGCAAACGGGAAAATATAGTTTCGTTTTTCACTTGCAAAATGATCATATCCCGCTATATTAGAGCAAAGCGTAGAAAAGAGGAAATGAATATGGACTGGGCGGAAATCTTTTTTTCTATTTATCCGGAAAATACGCCGATGCGGCAGTTGCTCCTCAAGCACAGTATGCAGGTGCGCGACAAGGCGTTGTCGCTGATCGGCGCGGAATCGCGCATCGACGCCGCATTGGTCGCGCAGGCGGCGATGCTTCACGATATCGGCATCGGCAAATGCTATGCCCCCTCCATTCATTGCGACGGTGCGGCGCCTTATATCGCCCACGGCCTTCTCGGCGCGGCGATGTTGCGCGAGTACGGCAAGGCGCACCATGTAAATGTCGAGTGTTTTGCCCGCATCTGTGAAAGGCATACGGGGTGCGGACTTTCCGCAGATGAGGTCGTCCGGCAGAAACTGCCGCTGCCCGTTGCCGATTATCTCCCTGAAACGCCGGAGGAATTACTCGTCTGTTTTGCCGACAAATTTTTTTCCAAGTCGGGCGATATGGCGGAAAAAAGCCCCGAACTTATCCGGCATCAACTGGAGAAATTCGGGGATGATACGCTTCGCCGCTGGGATTTGATGGCGCGGCGTTTCCTTCCGTAAAAAGCACTACTTTTTCCGGGTGAGCCCCTCGGTGATCTTGCGGCAGATAAGCCGTGCGGCGTCTTCCATCAATTTCGCCTCCTCCTGCGTACAACCGGAAAAATAAGCGAGCATTTTCAAATTGATGTTGTCTTCCTGTTGCGTGATCGCTTCATTCGCCTTTTGGGACAGCGAGATGATGACATTCCGGCGGTCGGCGGGATCATCCCGTCGCTCCAGCACGCCGAGTTTGACCATCTTTTCGACGAAAATCGACGCCCCCGCCGAACTCATTCCGGTCAATTCCATGACGCGCCCGAGATTGCAGGGCAGATTGTTGCGCACCGCAAGCAGGTGATTGTACTGCTTGCGGGGGACGGACAACGTGCGGAAATCCCATTCGGCATCAAAAAGGCGGCGTCTTTCCACTTCGAGCATCCGGCACATCCGCTTGAAAATCTCGACGGAATCAAGCGTTTCAAGCGATTTCAAGGTATCGTTTTGCTTTTTCATCGCTAACGGATCTCCTTGTACTCGTCGTCGTAACGGTTGCCGATCTCGTCCAACTGCTCCAGGCGGTCTTCCCGGTCGGGATCGAGCCACAACTGCTGAAACAGCATATTGCCGAAACGGCTTTTCATACCGGTATTGACGCCCTTGATGATTTTACCGATGTCTTCACGGACGTCGCTGCCCATATTGCCGTCGGCTTCAGAGTATTCGACGTGGGCGATCAATACGAGCTGACTTTGCTTGATCGATTCGGTTTCGGTCGAAAAAAGTCTGCCGATGATCGGCATATCTTTGAGGTAAGGCAATCCCGCCGTGCCGCGTACCGCTTCCGATTTACGCAAGCCGCCGATGATGAAATCTTCACTGCTGTAACTGATTTGCACGGTCGTCTTGTTGCCGGATTTCGAGGTGCGGGCGGAACCGTCGGAATTCCAGCCGAGCAGAGAAATGCTGTTGAGATCAAAAGTAAGCTGCGCCGCCTTGCCGGTGACGACCGGAGTCACTTTCAAATCGAAACGGAATCCGTCGGTCGGCATCGGGTACTGGAGCCAGCCGTGAATGACGCCGGGCGCGGAATCGACCGCATTCCAGTCGGTGTTGTAATAAACGGCGCGGGTCGAAGTGCCGTCGGCGGAAACGTATCCCGTCAGCCATTTGGAAAGCGCGCTGGTCGCGGTGTCGCCGCCGAGTTTGGCGATGGCATCGTGCATCAGCGCGGTGCCGGTCTGCGTACCCATCGTCCGCATCGTGTAACCCGCTCCCGCAAGATAGTAGAGTTTCCCCTGCGCCATCAGTTGCTGACACGTCGCCGTCGCAAAAGCCGCCGCTTCCGCCGCCGTTTTGCCCTGCATCAGCGCGCTTTGATAAGCGTTGGCGTAGGCGGTCTGATAATCCGTCATCCCCGCCTGATTGTAGGCGTCGGTAAGAGTTCCGATCGGCATCATTTTCGCCATCGACTCGCGCAAAATCGTATCGGGATTGGGGTCGGTGTACGTGAATTCCCGACACGCTTCAGCGATGGACGTCGCCCCTGCCTTGTAATAGGTGCGGTCGTAGAAAAATCCGCTGTTGACCTGAATATTGCTCGTCTTGCGGTTTTGCGCGACGAGGACGCCTTCGGCGAGACACTTCGCCTTGCCGATCGAAGTCATGAAGTCAAGATAACGGGTGTTCCACTTGGGGTTGAAATTCCAGTAGCCCGTGCGGTTGTGGCCGGAAGGCTGGACGCCGCTGGTGAAAAAAGTTCCCCAGTTGCGGCGGATGACTGTCCCGGCGGAAAAAAGGTCGATGCCTTCGTTGTTTTTCCAGCTCTGGAAATCGACGCCGATACGGTCGTCGTTTTCCGCATAGATTTCCAGAATGCGGTAGGAAACTTTGATTTCGGGGATCTGACGGTCGTACTTTTTGAGCATCGCGAGGATCTCCGCCCAGTTCCATTGCGGCGCTTTGACGATCAGCGCATTCAAGCCGCCGTCGACGAGTACCGTGCCGGGGGCGACGGCGAATTCGGGATCCAACTCGGAAGAACCGACTTTGAGGATCATGTCGCGCAGATTGGCGGCGCGGCTCAAACGGGGAAAGTAGACGTGCGCATCCGCGTCGGGCAGATAAGTCAATCCGGGGCGGTCGAGCGACTGGACGATGTTGTCGATGCCGCGTCCGTCGGACGAATCTTTGAAGCGGTAGGCTTCGGCGGAAACGAGGACGACGCCCGTGCCGTCGGTGTATTTGACCGCCGTCACCTGCGCGGGACTGGCGACGACGCTTTTTGCACCGACGGCGGCTTCAAGGTAACTGCGCACGGCGTAGGGATCGGCGTGCTTCAGGACATACGGCTTGGTGATGACGTAGGGGTCGGTGTTATCGCGGATGACCTTGACTTCCCTTGTCCCTTCCTTGACGTCGATTTTGAGTTGCGCCTGCACGTTGCTCGGCGCGTAGCCACCTGTCATTTCGTTGTTGGCGGCGCGCGGAGTTCCCGCGATCGGTTGCGGCGTCAGCGTGATTTCGCGATGTTCGGGCTGCCGGACGGCAGGCTGATAAACTGCGGGCGTATGCCGCTGCTCCTGTTTGGGAGTATTGCACCCGGCAAAGAAGAATGCGGCGCCGAGGAAAACAAAAGAAGAATAAATTTGCTGTTTCATCGTATATGCCTTGTCAGTTATTTTTCATTTCCGTTGTCCCGCAGGGGATTTTCGATCCGGCGGCTGATCTCCGTCGACATACTGCTGTCAACGGGAGTCCACGGCGTGTCGGGCGAAACCATTTCCGCTTCGGCGGTGACGATGATGTAGGTGCGTTCTTTGATGCTGGTCACGGTGCTGAAAAGATATTTCAACACGGGAATGCGGCAGAAAAACGGCAAGCCGATGGTCTGCTCGACGTCGTTTTCCTTTTCGTAGATCGCGAGCACTTTTTCCTGATTGAAACCGAGTGAAGTCGCTCCGCAGATCAATGCGGAACTGTCCAGTTCCGCTCCGGTGTTGCCGCGTTCGACGACCGCCTTGAAAAAGATCGAGTAGTCGAAAAGGACGCCGCCCTGCTTGGGAAGACTGTTCTGCAAATGATAGAATTCCGGTGTTGACGGGATGAAACCTTGGGCATCGGCGGGCGTTTTGCCGCTTCCGAAGCAGATAAAGGGATTGACGATCTGCGCCTCCAGATTGGGGGGATTGGGTTGCATTTCGCCGTCTTCATCCTCGGTGAAACTCTTGCCGATGAAAGAACGGCCCAGCGTGTTTTTCTGGATGTTCTGGTATTCCGGCTGCATCGAAATACGGTAGATGAAAGGAGCGATGTCGGGATGGTTTTCCTGAACTTTTTTGAGCAGAGCATACTCTTTTTCGTTGGCGACGGGCGTGTTGATCATCACCATACTGGCGTGGGCGACCGCCGTCGCATTGCCCGACTGCTGAAGACAGCGGATGAAACTCATATCAAAGGCGGGGGCGGTGAAAAAGCCGCCGATGCCCCAGCTGGTCGTGAAATTGAAAGCCTGTTCCGCAAGTTTGCCGAGCACTTCGTTGACGACCATTTCCCCGGCATTGTATCCGGCGGCAAAAAGATTGACGCCGGGGCCGTTTTTCCAGGCGAGATAGTCGAAGCCCCAGTCTTTGAGGTCGCTGTCGCGCATCTGGTAGTAGTTGAGCCGAATCTGTACCTGCGGCACGGGGCGGTCGAGTTTTTCGACGAATTTCAGCGTGCGCTTGGCGGCGTCGCTCTGGTCGCGCCAGAAAATCGTGTTGGACTCCTGGTTGACGTAGGCTTGTCCGCTGGAACTTGAAATCGTGGCGTTGACAAGATTGCCGAAATCGGATGCGGCGCGGTAGCGCGGGGAATAGGCGATCCGGGCAAGTCCGGTGCCGCTGATCGGCGAAGTTCCCGGTTTGCCCGGGCGGTCGAGCGCGGCAATGATCGCGTCGACGTAGGGGATGAAGTCGCTCCCCGTCGAAACGAGCAACGCGCCCGCGCCGTTATTCTGATCGGTGACGCGCCGGATCGTCGAATAGGCGTTGTACCGCTTGATCGCCGAGTTGACAAAGGGCAGCATCTCCTCGGCGGAAACGTGTTTCAGCGGGTAGATCTTGCTCTCAAAGTGGATCTGCGCGTCGTCTTGCACCAGATGGATGGTGCGCGAACTTTCTCCGGCGGAGAGCATCGCGCCGGAGAAAAAGAGCGCGCCGCATACCGCCGCCGGAATTTGCCGGATCGGAAAAATTCTCATCGTAAAATCCTTAATTTTATTAAAGGGTGTTTCAGAGGAACTGGAAAGAAACGATCAGTATTTCGTCGCCGCTCTTGCCGGTAATGACGCGAAAGAGCGCTTCGCCGTGGATCAGATCGCCTTCCTTGCCGGTGCGCTCAAATGCGACTTTCCAGACGAAAGGCGTAAAAACCGGCATCTGCAACGTGGTGAGATAACGGAAACTTTTCGGCTCGCCGAGCGAATCGACGATCGAGAAGCGGTAGGTGCGGAAACGGTTGGCGTCAAAAGCCTGTTGTTTGTCTTCGGGAAGCAGGGAAACGAAAGTATCCGGATCGTTTTCCAGAAAGGCGGTCATCAATTTGCGCGCTTTCCGGTATTCCGGAGTAGTCGGTTCCGTGGTGAGCGATTCCGCCGGAAGTTCCTTGACCGTCGTGCATCCGGCGAGAAAAAGTCCCGCCAGAAACGCAAGCCAGTACCGGGTGATTTTTTTCATTGCAAAATCCTTTCAACTAAATCAGTTTTTGATGTTGATGTCTTTTGTTGAAAGATAATATAGCGCAAAAATCCCCTTTTGTCAAGCTGAAGATGAAATTGTTCGATGGTTTTCCGGTGTCAAATGCCCCGTCGCCTGTTCTTGTCAGAAGAGACGGCGGGACGGGGGCAGCGTTTTTTACCGGACGAGCGCTTTTTCGGCGGATCTCGCCGCCAGTTGATCGGCGGTGACGGCAACGATGATGATCAGACCGATGACGACCAGCTGGACGTTGGTCGAGATGTCGAGCAATGTCAATCCGTTGCGGAGGAAGTTGATCAGAAGGACGCCGATCAAAGTTCCCGTCATCGAGCCGCGGCCGCCGGAAGGGGAGGTGCCGCCGATGATGACCCCGGCGATGACGTCAAGTTCCAGAGAGAGCCCGGCGGAAGGCTGGGCGGAACTGGCGCGGGCGGTGCCGATCATCGCGGCAAGTCCGGTCAATGCACCCGTCAGCGTGTAGATCCACGTCAAAACGTTGCGGACGTTGATCCCGGCGTGAAAGGCGGTGTTGCTGTTGGCGCCGATGGCATAAGTGTAGCGGCCGAAAGGCGTGTATTTGAGGAGATAGCCAAAAAAGAGCAATACTGCGGCGAGCAAAACGACGGCGACGGGAATGTTGCCGATCGTGCCGACGTCAAGATAACTGTAGGCGGAAACGGCAAAGGGTTTGCCGTCGTTGGCGAGATAGGAAATGCCGCGGAAAATGCTCATCGAGCCGAGCGTAACGATAAAAGGGGCAAGTTTCAACCGGGTGATGATGACTCCGTTGAGCCAGCCGCACAACGCGCCCGCCGCGATCCCGGCGGCGGTGCCGATCAGCATACTGCTTGCGGAAAGCGCAAAGTATTCCCCGGAGCAGATCGCCGCCCACTCGGCGCCGTTGGCGGCGAGCATGGACGCCGCTCCCGCCATACCGCACATCGCGAGCATCGAGCCGATCGAGAGATCGATGCCGGAGGAGATGATGACAAACGTCATCCCGGCGGCGATGATGCCGTTGATCGACGACCGCCGCAGGACATTCATCATATTCTGGAAACTTAAAAAGTTTTCCGGCTCCAGAAACGTCCAGAGCGAAATGATGAAAAGCAAAGAGGAAAAGGGAAGAAGTTGTTTTGCAAGCCGATTCATATTACTTATTCTCCTGTTGATCGATTTTTCCCGTGGCGGCGAGGCGGATGATTTTTTCCGGAGTAACGTCTTGGGTCGGGAAGTCGCCGACGATGCTTCCCTCGCGCATCACCAAGATCCGGTCGCAAACGCCGAAAAGTTCCGGCAGTTCCGATGAGATGAAAAGGATCGCCTTGCCGCGTTTGGCGAGGTCGTCCAGCAAAAGATAGATCTCCTTTTTGGCGCCGACGTCGATGCCGCGCGCCGGTTCGTCGACGATGAGGAATTTGGAGTCGGCGAGCAACCAGCGCCCGAGCAGGACTTTTTGCTGATTCCCGCCGGAAAGCGTTTCGACGGCATCGTCGGGTGAAGCCCATTTCAGATTGAGCTTTTCGCCGATCTGCCGGGCGGTGTCGCGTTCTTTTTTCAACGCCAGACGGAAGCGCATTTTGAGTTTCCGGAAACTGGGCAGCGTGATATTCCAGCTGGAGGGCAGCATCAGGCACAGCCCGGAGCGTTTGCGGTCTTCCGTCAGATAACCGATCCCCTGCCGGATCGCGGCGCGCGGGGATTGGACATCAAGCGTTTTGCCGTCGAATTTCAGGATGCCGGAAGTTTTGGGGACGATGCCGAAAATCGCATCGGCGGTTTCGGAACGCCCCGCTCCGACGAGCCCCGCCATGCCGACGATCTCGCCGCGCCGCACTTGAAACGAGACGTTTTTGACGCCGTTGGGGGCGGAAAGGTTTTCGACTTCAAAGCCGCCATTGGCAATGGAACCGGTGCGCGCCGGGTAGAAATCGCCGACTTCGCGGCCGACCATGTGGCGGACGATCTCGTCGATGGAAATTTTGTCGGCGGCTTGACTGCAGACGATTTTGCCGTCGCGCAAAACGCTGATGTCATCGGCGATTTCCTTGACTTCCTGCAAATGGTGCGAAATGTAGATGACGCCCGTGCCGGAGTCGCGTAAATTGCGGATGATGCGGAAAAGTTCCGCCGATTCGCTTTCCGAGAGCGAGGCGGTCGGCTCGTCCATCACGATGATGCGGGCGTGACGGCGCAACGCCTTAAGCAATTCGACGATCTGGCATTGCCCGGGGGAAAGTTCGCTTACGAGCGCGTCGGGGGCGAGCCGGAAATGATTTTCATTGATCATTTTGCCGACGATCTCGCGCTCCGCCGCGAAATCGACTTTGCGCGAAAGTTTTGACGCGAGAATTTCCGAACCGAGAAAGACGTTTTCAAAGACGCTCAAGTTGTCGGAAAGTTCCAATTCCTGATAGAGCATCGCGACCCCCGCGCGCAAGGCGTCGGCGGGAGTGCGAAAAATTTTTTCCTCGCCGTCGATGCGGATCTTGCCGCCGTCGGGCGTGTGGACTCCCGCAAGGACTTTCATCAGCGTCGATTTCCCCGCGCCGTTTTCGCCGCAAAGAGCGTGGACGCTGCCGCTTCGCACGGCAAACGTGACGTCGTCCAGCGCACGGATGCTTCTGAAGTTTTTGCTGATATGCTCCATCTGGAGCAAAAAAGTCGCAAAATTTGCCATGTTTACAGCCCCAATGCCTGTGGATAGGTCTGCTTCATCTTTTCGAGATTTTCCTGCCGGACGATGATACTGGGCACGGCGAATTTCCGCTCCACTTTTTCGCCGCGGAGGATCTTTGCCGTCTGCTTGACGCTCTGATAGCCGATCTCAAAGGGGTTCTGGGCGATGATGGCGAGGACTTTGCCGTGTTGCACGCCGTCGAGCAGGATCGGGTCGGAGTCGAATGCGACAAATTTGATTTTATCCGCAAGGTGTTGGTTTTCAATGCCTTTAAAGGCTCCGACACTCGCCGGATGATTGACGGCAAAAATAGCGTCGGTCTGGGGATAGCGCATCAGCAGGTCGACGGTTTTCTGCCGCGCGTCCTCGACGGTGCCGAGCGTGTAGGGCGCCGACAATATCTCAATGCCGGGGAAATCTTTTTTGATCGTTTCCACGAAACCGCGGCAGCGCTCGTCGGTCGAAGCGGAGTTCTGGAGGAACTGGATGACCAGCACTTTGCCGTGCCCGCCGAGATGCGCGCCGATGATTTTCGCCGCATCCGCGCCGCCGGCAAAATTGTCGGTGGCGACAAAGGTGTCGTATTTTTCCGTCGCCGCCATCGAGTCCATGATGACGCAGGGGATCTTCTTTTCGGAAATGGATTCGATCGGGCGCGCCAGAGCGTGAAAATCATTGGGGCCGACGACGATCGCATCGGCGCCCTTGATGATGGCGTCTTCGACCGCCTGGATCTGCTTTTCGCGGTCGCTTTCCACTTCCGGTCCGTTCCAGCTGATCGCAAAATTTTCCTCATCGGCGGCTTGCAGCGCGCCTTTGTGAACGACTTCCCACCACATATTGATGGTTCCTTTGGGGACCATTGCAATATAGCGTTTTTCAATCTTGCGCTGACGGGTGATCTTTTTGTAGACGCCGAGCGAAAAAAGCACGGCGGATGCGAGCAAGAGCAGAATGACGAAACCGTTTTTTCCGCGCATCGGTCAACTCCTTTAGTAAAAATGAAAACGTTTTATTGTACAGAATATAATCCGGCAAAAGGATGTTTGCAAGCGTATTTAATCGAGTAACTCCAGAAATTCCGCTTCGGTGATTTTGTCGAGCGTCAGCGTGACGAGGTCGCCGTTTTTCCGATACGCCACTTCCCCGCCGTCGGAAACGCGTATGATTTTACCGGAAAATCCGGGTAACTCAAGCGTCAATTTCACCTGATAAAGCGGAATGACGGGAATGTCGTCCTGATAGTTGACGATGCAGATCAAAGCCGTTTTGCCCTGCGCGTCCTTGAGGAAGGTGACTTCCGCCGACGGCGGGAGGTTTTCCGCTTCCTTGACGGGCGTCGCGGCATATTTGGCAAAGAGTCTGCGCCCGAAATCGCGCCGGGAGTATTCGTCGCCGGTCAAAATCGAACTGTAAAGATAAACGCCGCGCCCCTTGCCGAAGGGGTGTTCGACCAGCGCCGCGAAACGACTGTCCTGCAACCCCGGCGGATTGGAGTGGATCGCGGCGTATTTTTCGCCGTCGTTCGCCGGGAAGTCCGGCAGATTGACGCGGGCGACGACTTCATTTTCCTTTTCCGCCGTGACGAGCGGCGCGACGGCTTCGGTGAAAACTCTTTCTCCGGGGGCGGAAAGATAACTCGCCGCTCCCGTGCAGTCGCCGCTGAAGTGGACGCCTAAAACATCGGAAAGGGAGAAATCCTTGCCGCCGTTGCCTTCATCGTCGTAGAGAGAAGTACATCCCGTGGCGATCAGAGTACCGCCATCGCGGACGAAATCGCGCATTCTGGCGGATTCCGTTTCCGGCAGATAGGCGGCGTTGCCGACGAGAATGGTGTCGAATTGTTCCCAGTCGGCGGTCGATTCGGTGACGAGCTGGCAGGGAATGTGATTTTCGGCGAGAATGCGCACCATCCCCATCGCTTCCTCCAGGATCGCGTTGCGGCGGATGGTCATATTGTTGGAGTCGCAGTTGGAAAGTTCTTTGAGCGTCGTCCCCGAGATCGCGGCGACGCAGCTCGGCATCGAAAAATAGACCCCGACGCGTCCCGTCAGGGTCGCCTGACGGCGGCACACCGCCTGCCGGAAAGGAGCGAGTTTTTCATTGATAGTGCGCAACGTGTGATAGAATTTCTCCTCCAGTGTCCCGTCGGGATTGATCGCGTCGATGAAAAAGTAGGCGCCGCCGTTGGCGAGCGTTGTCAGGGCGTGCAAAAGCAATTCCTGATCGGGCTTGTTGGAGGTGTGGTCGCGCAGGGAAACACAGCGCGAAGTCATAAATTCAAACGGCTTTTTGGGGGTAAAGGCGTCAAATGCCTTGACGGCGAAACGCTGTTGCATTTTGCCGCCGTAGAAATCGCCCGAGCAGTAGTCGCAGGCGTTGGCGATCCCCGCGCTCTGTCCGAGGAACCACCCGTGCAATACCGGAGAAAACTGATGCGTCACCGTGATGTCGGGACGCAGATTTTTGATGAAGTCGGTCATCTTTTGGGCGAATTCCGCCATCGATCTTTCACGGAAACGCTGAAATTTCACCCAGTCGGGATCGCTCCAGTCGATCACTTCGGGGATCTCCAGATGATATTCGTTGCGGAATTTCTCCCGGCAGGCGTCACAGCAGCAGATCATCGGCCAGAAGGTCATATCGAGAAAGATCCCCTTGATCTTGGGATTGACGACGACTTCGGCAATCTGTGCCTGATGAAATTTGGCGGTGCCGGGATGATTGGGACAGGCGTAATGGTAACGCCCGTGATGATCGACCCCGCAGATGTCGTGCTGACGCACTTCGGGATGGCGCGCCCAGAGGTCGTTGTGAAAGATCATCGTATAGTAGATGACCGGGACGATCTTTTCTGCATCAAGCAGATCGACCGTTTCCGCAAAGACGTTGCGGCCTTTGAGATTGGCGTGCTGATGCCCGACCTTGGTCGGATAGTAGCAGTTGCCGTTGTGGTCGCAGGAATAGACCATCGCGCTCTCGACGCCGGAAATTTTAACGAGCCGGACGTATTCTTTGGGGTCATATTTTGTCATATATTGCGCATGGCAGTCGGTGATGTGATTGTCCACGAGCAAGCGGGAGTAACATTGATTCATCCAATTCATGATTTTTCCTCGTTTCGGTGATACCTTATTTTAATATGCCACACTTCAGGTGTTTTTGAAAGCCGTCTGTGCGATTTTTTTGCATCTCCGGTTATCAAACGGGAAATCTCCTCTCTTATTTTGAAAAGAGCGCATTGAAAAAGTTTCCCCGTATGCTATATTTAGAGCTATGCAAAAATTACTGATACTTTGTATGCTCTTAACGGCTCTTGCGCTTCGTGCGCAACAGCTGGTGATCGTGTCGACCGCCGATCTTCACGGAGAAACGGCGGCTTTTGCTCGCCTTGCTCCGGTGATTTGTGCCGCAAAGCCCGATCTGCTGATCGACGCGGGGGATCTCTTTTCCGGAAATTACACGACGACGGCAGACGGCGGAGCGTCGATGGTCGCCGCGCTCAATCAGCTTCACTACGACGCCTGGATCCCCGGCAATCACGATTTCGATCTTTCCGTCGGCAACGTCGGAAAACTTGCCGCCGCTTTTTCCGGCGCGACGCTGGGGAACTGGCATTCTCCGGATGTTCCCGGTGTGAAGCCGTGGTTGTTGCTGGAAATCAAGAATTTGCGTGTTTTTGTCATCGGTTGCGGAGTTCCCGATCAACAGCAACGGCTGATCCCCGACGGGAAATTCACGCAACATTCCTACGATGACGCATTATCGCAGGGGATCGCGGCGGCGCGCAAAGAAAACGCCGATTTGATCGTCCTCGCCGCCCACCGCGGCGTTTTCGGTAAAGACGGCAATTTCAGCGATTTGCTTTCACGTCATCCCGGCATCGATCTGGTGCTGGGCAGTCATACGCATCAGGGGAGCAGGGGAGAAAATCTCGGGAACTCCTATTATCTTCAAAGCAATGCGCACGCTAAAAACGCCGCTTGCGCCGTTGTCACTTTTGACCCCGAAACGAGGAAGATCACGCAAATCGAATCCAGTCTGATTTCCGCCGCCGCCGCTCCTGATGCCGCGTTGGAAAAAATATTTGCCGAAGCGGAAAAAGCGGCGCATTTCAAAGGGGATCAGCCTGAAATCACCCTCTCCGCGCCGTTGCGGTTGCCGGAGCCGGGAAATTTTGATTGCGGTTTTGTCCGTCTTGCGGCGGAGGCGATGCGCAATGCCGCGCAATGCGACGCCGCGATCTACGACGGGTTCGCCGATCATCGGGAAGTCGCCGGGAAACTTACGCCGCGCCGTCTTTTTGCCCTCGCACCGTACAGCGGAAACATCGTTGTCTGCCGTTTGACGCGCGAGGAAGTGCGCGGTGTGATGGAGGAGATTTTTTCGTCGATGCCGTTGAAAAAACCGGGACCCGTACCCGGTTTTGCCGGCATTGCTTATCGTTTGAAACATAAAAAAATCGCGGATCTGCAAATTCCGGATGAATTGGATGTCGCGCTTGGATGTTACCGTTTCTGCCGTTCCAAGGCTTTGGCGGAACTTCGCAGCGACTCCCGCCGCTGGCGTGACACCGGAATTTCGGAGCGCGACGCGATCTGGCAGGAAATTTTCAGGAGGAATCAGAAATGAAATTTTGGACGCCGCTTTTCGCTTCCGGCATTTTATTTACGCTTTTCGGGTGCGGTACGCCGAAACTCGCCGCACCGCCGAAAAAAAACGCGATCCAGTACCGGGTCGATCCTGAATTGGGCAAATTGCCGCTTCGCTTTGCCGCCGCCGAAGAGGCGTTGACGGCGACGACTGCCGACGGTAAAAAACTCTGCTTTCAGCCGAAAAAGAAAATCGCCGTCTTTCAGGATTGCAAAATCAATCTGCCGGAGGAGATCACTCTTTCCGACGATGGTGTTTACGGTGCGGGCAAGCGCACCTTGCAACTGCTTCGCGTACTTGTGCAAAATCCCGAGGGCCGTCATTTCGGGCGGCTCATCCTCATCGACCCCGGGCACGGGGATCACGCCTTGGGTGCAAAGGGGAAATTCCTGCTGGAAAAGGAGATCAATCTTTCCCTTGCCAACGCGATCGCGACCACGCTGTGCGAACGCGGTTTCGTCGCCCGGCTTTCCCGTTCGGACGATCGCTTCCTGTCGCTGGAGGAACGCGTTCAAATGGCAAAAGATTACGACGTTTTCATTTCCGTGCATCACAACGGCTCGGAATCCCCGAAATCGTACGGTCTGGAAACCTATGCGCCGGATACGCCGCGTAAACAGCAAGCGGAAAGCATTCTGCTCGCCTTTCTGGTTCAACGCAATATGGTGCGCGCGACCAAAGAATTCGACCGCGGTGTGAAAACGGCGAGATTTTACGTTTTGGAGCATACCACGATCCCTGCGATCCTGATCGAAGCGGGCTTCGTTACCAATCCGGAAGAGGAAAGGAAACTGAATGACGGCATCCGCCGCCAGAAAATCGCCGACGCCGTCGCCGACGCGCTGATAAGTTTCTATCAGACGACCAATGCAAAAGAGAAAAAGTTATAAGTGCTGTGCCGGGAGTTTTTCGGCTCCCCGACCCTCCGACCGCGCAAACGCATCGCGTAAAAACAATCGGCAGTACGCATTGACCAAACAAATCGCGTACTGCCGTTTTGTATCGCTCTGTAAGCCGACACGACTTGTCCCGCCGTAGCCTTGGCGAAGGGGGATGTGTCGGCGCATTCAGGGGTACGGGGGCAGAGCCCCCGACCAAGCACTGTAAACTTAAAACTTTAAACTTAAAACTGGAGCGAAGCTCCTCTCTCCTCACCGGCAGTTGGGGTAGGTGACGCATTTTGCCGGTTTGGTCATCAGCGTTTTCAGTTTTCTGACGCCGCGTTGGATGCGTTTGTCTTCCGGCGCGAAAAAGTTGTGGTAGGAAAAGAGCGAGAAGCCGGTCACTTCCTGATGATTTAAATTGTAGCGGAATTGATTGTAGATCTCGTTTTCCGGGAATTCTTGTGGTCTGCCGAAGCAGTACAGCCCGTGTCCGGTGAAAAGCCGGACATTCGTCCCTTTTACTTGCTCCGACCACCAGTCGGTCAATGCGGCGTAAGCGGCGGTCTGGTGGGCAAAACCCCAGTAAAGTTGCGGAATGACGTAATCGATATAGCCCTTTTTGATCCAGAGCCGGACGTCGGCGAAAAGCGTCGTGTAACATTCCTTTCCCCCGGTACAGGACCCTTCGGGGCGTGTGGCGCGGTTCGCCCAGATGCCGAAAGGACTGATGCCGAAAGCGACATTTTTGCCGTATTTGCGGTTGATGCCCTGAATCGTTGCGCGGACTTTACAAATGACCGTCGTCACATTGTCGCGCCGCCAGTCGCCGATGTTCTTTTGTCCTTTCGCGTAACGGGCGAAAGTGAAAGCGTCGGCGTTGCCCAGATCTGTATACAGATAAAAGTAATCATCGAAATGGATCGCATCGACGGGATAATTTTTGACGATTTCTCCGACGGTGTCGGCGATGTGCCGCATCACCTGCGGTTCGCCGGGATTGAGAAGGAGCGACAACTCTCCCTTGCCGACGGGAACGGCGAGGACGAGATCGGGATGCATTTTGGCGAAGTTCCCCGGAGCAAGTTGAGCGAGATAAGCCCTTTTGGAAAGGTTCGTGGAGCCGATGACCCGGTAGGGGTTGAGCCAGGCGTGAAATTCAAGATGGTTTTTGTGCGCTTCGTCGATCAGGATCTTCAGCGGATCGACGCCGATGCCGACGCCTTCCTTACCGGAAAGATTGCGGGACCACGGATTGATTTTTGACGCATACCACGCATCGTTGTTGGGACGCACCTGAAAGATCACGGCGTTGAAATTCTGCGCGGCGATGTTTTTCATCATGCGTTTGGCGGCGGCGCGGAATTCCGCCGCATTGGCGAATGGTCCGAAATCGATGTTTTTCACCGTTGCGACCCAGATGCCGCGAAATTGCGTTGTTTGGATCGCGGGCGGCGGCAGAAAAACGTTGCCTTTGGCGATTTTTCCGCCCCAGCTGACGGGAGTCCCGTCAGCTTTGCAGAGTTTTTCCGCACAAAGGGGAAGGGCGATAAGGGTGGCGAGCAACACTCCGAGCCGTCGGAAATTCATGCTTTGCTCCTTGCCGGACGCCGCTTGCGCGGCGGCTTTTTGCGTTCGGAAACGGGCTTGGTTTCCATTCCGGTAAGCCAGCGGTCCGCGAGGACTTCGGGATCATTTCCGGCGACGATCCCGGCAATGATCGCCGCTTCGCGGGAGTGACAGTAGGCGTGCTGACGCAGAAATTCGCGGCCGTTTCCGGCGGAGTAGATCAATTTGGGCAAAAGAAGCAAGATTTTCTGCGCGGCGCTCTTGAGCCGGATCATCAGATTGAGCGGCGCAAAGAGTTTGTCGAGCTCCTCGTCGATCACTGCGGCGTTGCTCTGGTCGGCGGCGTAGATGTTTCCCGATGCCCCCGCAAGACGCTTTTCGATGAAAGGCAGCGTCAAAAGCGCTGTCGCAAGCGAAATGCTGTTGCGGTAAAATCCCTCCTCGACGCGGCAGTTGCGCTCAAAGAGCAGAGCGAGGGCGCGTTTTCTTTCGGGCGTTCCCCAAGCGGCGTTGAGTTGCGGCAAAAAGTATTTCAAAAGTCCGTAATCGTGAAAGACCTCAAAATGACGGTCGCCGTAACTTGAAAGCAGGATCTTTTCCAGTTCGAGCGAGAGCCGCGAGGGGGCGGCGCACAACAACAGCGGCAGATTGGAAAAAAGCGCGTTTTCCGTTTCGTTGTCCAGTTCGAAATCAAACTGCGCCACCAATTTCAAGGCGCGGAGCATCCTCACCGGGTCTTCGGCGAAGCGCAAACCGGGGTCGCCGATGGCGCGCACCTTTTTGCCTTTGATGTCGTCAAGCCCCATTCCCGTGTGGTCGATGATCCCGCCTTTTATCGGGTCGTAAAAGAGCGCGTTGACGGTGAAATCGCGGCGGAAAGCGTCTTCCTTTGAGGTGCCGAAATCGTTGTCGTCGACGATGAGATGATCGTTTTCGATCCCGTGCGGCGATTTTTTTGGCTCTTCCTGTCCCGTTTCGGCGGGAGCCCGGCGGAATGTGGAAACTTCAAAGAGCTGACCGTTGCCGAAAACGTGCGCCAGCCGGAAGCGTTTGCCGATGATCCGGCACGAGCGTCTGCCGAAAACGGCACGGACTTTTTCCGGTGTCGCCGCCGTGGCGATGTCGAAATCTTTCGGAGTCCTTCCCAGTAAAATGTCGCGGATCGCGCCGCCGACGATATAACTTTCAAATCCGGCGTCCTGCAAGGTGGCGACGACGTCGTACGCCGCCTTGCTGACGGGCAAATCAATTTTTTTCATAAAAGATCGGTTGTCCTCTGACGATGACCGTGTCGACGCACTCCAGCGACGGATCCGGTGCCGGATAGTCGGCGGTGAAGTGGGCGCCGCGGCTTTCGTGCCGCGCCAGCGCGCTGTCGATGATGAGTTCCGCGACGGTGGCGATGTTGCGCAGTTCGACGAGGTCGGCGGTCACGTAAAAGTCGCGGTAGTATTTGTCGATTTCCTTCTGGATCATGACGATGCGGTCTTTGGCGCGCTCCAGACGCTTGTTGTTGCGGTAAATGCCGACGTAGTCCCACATGAAGCGGCGGATCTCATCCCAGTTGTGCGAAATCAGGATCAATTCGTCGGCGTCGGTCGCGTTGCCGCAATACCATCCAAGCGCGGCGTGATCGCCGGGATAAGCCGCCTTGAGTTCCGCAAAATGCGCGTTGATCTCCTGCGCGGCGAGCCGGGGTACGACCATCGCTTCGAGCAAACTGTTGGAAGCGAGGCGGTTCGCACCGTGCAATCCGGTACACGCGGTTTCGCCGACCGCGTAAAGTCCGGCGATGCTCGATTGCCCCGTGATCGAGGTTTTGATGCCGCCGCAGACGAAGTGCGCCGCCGGGACGACGGGGATGAGGTCTTTCGCCATATTGATCCCGGCGGAAAGACACTTTTCAAAGATGTTGGGGAAACGCAGTTTCAAAGCCTCCTCCGTCATGTGACGGATGTCGAGGTAGACGCAGTCTTCTCCGGTGGCTTTCATTTCCGCATCAATGGCGCGGGCGACGATGTCGCGCGGCGCGAGGCTTTTCATCGGGTGGTATTTCTGCATGAATTCCTGCGGCTCGGCGGTGCGGCTGTAACGGCATTTCAGTACCGCGCCTTCGCCGCGTAACGCTTCGCTGATGAGGAAAGAACGCACCTTGGGGTGATAAAGCACCGTCGGATGGAACTGGATGAATTCCATATTGGCGATTTTGGCTCCGGCGCGGTATGCCATCGCCACTCCCGAACCGCAGGCGATGTCGGGATTGCTGGTGTAGAGGTAGACTTTGCCCGCGCCGCCCGTCGCGAGGACGGTCGTCGGAGCGAGCATCGTCACTACGTTTTTATGCTTGATGTCAAGCACGTAAGCGCCGAGACAGCGCGCCGGAGCGCCCGGCTCGACGCGGCTGCTGATGACGAGGTCGATCGCGATGTGGTACTCGAAAATCTGAACATTGGGCAGTGCGCGCACGGCGTTGATCATCACGCGCTCCAATTCGGCTCCGGTGATGTCTCCGGCGTGAAGAATCCTGCGCTTGTGGTGCCCGCCTTCGCGGCCGAGGTCAAAGGCGTTGGAATCCTCCTTGTAGCCGAGTTCGCCGCGGGTCGTGAATTCGGTGCCGAGGCGGATCATATCGTCGATCGCGGCGGGACCGTTTTCGACGATCGCGCGCACCGCTTTTTCGTTGCAGAGTCCGGCTCCGGCGGTCAGCGTGTCGCGGACGTGCTCGTCAAAGGTGTCGAGCGCGTCGATGACGCAGGCGACGCCGCCCTGGGCGAGCTTGGAATTGCATTCGTCGATCGCCCGTTTGGTGACGACGGCGACTTTGCGGCCGGAGCGCCCCAACTGCAATGCGCTGGAAAGTCCCGCCAGTCCGCTGCCGATGACGATATGGTCGAAATGCAAAATGGAGTTCTCTTTTTTTGCTTCCAAGATCAAAAATCCTTCAATAAAAGGGTTGCGTTGCAACATTTCTTGTAGTAAATTACACCGGAAGCACTTTTTTTTCAATCGAAAGGGAACGTTTTTGTGGGTTTTTTTCAAGAAAAGTTGACGGGATCTGTGCCGAATGAGGTCTGGCGCATTTCCCGCAGGCGGAAAATCTGCCGTCTGCTGCTTGCCGTCGCGGGGGGATTGCTCTACGCCGCAAGTCTGCCGCCGCTTGATTGGTATTATTGCGCTTTTATCGCACTGGTGCCGCTTGTCTGCCTTTTATACGAGGACACGCCGTGGCGCGGCGCGTTGCACGGATTTGTCTTTGCGCTCGCGTGGGGATTGCCGGGATACTGGTTTTTGCGCGAGATCGAAGCGCCCGTGCCTTTCGGCGTCGCGGCGACGGTGGGCATCTGGTGGGCGGTTTTCGGCTGGGGGTTCGTGCGCTTGCGCGACGCCGCGCTTTATCCGGCGGAATTTTTGCACGCGACCTATGAGGGAAAGCGGCTTTTTTGTGTGCGGGATCTGCCGTATTTGCGCCAGTTGTGGTTCGTCGTCGGCTTTGCCGCGCTCTACGCCCTGATCGAGTGGACGCGTTCGCGGCTTTTCCCGTGGAACGATCTTTCGGCGACGCAGTACCGCAATACGGCGTTGATCCAGCTCGCCGCCGTGACGGGAAGTTACGGCGTCACCTTTTGCATTGCGTTCGTCAATGCGGGGATCTTTGCCCTTGCCGCCTTTCCGCGCGGCTGGCGGGTCGCGGCGACGGCGATCGGTTTTGTCGTGCTGATTGCGGCAGGGGGAGCCATCCGTGTGGCGACGGCGCCGCCGGAAAAAGGAATCCCTTTCAAAGTTCTCTTGATCCAGGGAGATTTAAGTCAGCGGCGCGATCCGAAACCGGGTGCGACCGAGGAGGCATTGTGGGTTTATCACGGACTGACTCAACAGGCGCTGGCGGCGCATCCGGAAGCGGAACTTGTCCTCTGGCCCGAATGCGCGATCCCGATCCCTTTCGATTCGGCGCACGACCGCGCGGAGGAAAGAAATCTGATCGGCGTTTATCAGAAAAGCATGCGGCATTACCGCACGCCGTTGCTGATCGGCGCCTTGGACATCTGCAAAGATCTTTCCCGTCCGGACGAAGTCGGGATCACCAACAGCGCTTTGTTGCTGAAAGAGGGTGCTGTGCTCGGGCGCTACGACAAGTGCCACCGGGTGCCTTTCGGGGAATATGTGCCGGGGCGCGCGATTTTGCCGCAGACGCTTCTGGACGCGATCGATATGGGACGCGACCTTACGCCGGGCGTATCGCACGATCCTTTCTTTTTCGGCAAAAATCTGCGTCCCGGAGTGATGATCTGCTTTGAGAGCGTTTTCGGCTATATCGCACGGCAGACCGTTCTGCGCGGCGCGAATTTTCTGATCGTGCTTTCCAACGACGCGTGGTATCCGACGAGCAGTGAGCCGGAGCAACACCTCGCCAACGCGACGCTCCGCGCCGTCGAGAGCGGAGTTCCGATGCTCCGTTGCGGCAACAACGGCGGAAGTCTTGTTGTGACGAAATACGGCACGGTCGGAAAGGTCTTGACGACGTCCGGCGCCGGACGCCCCGAATTGCGGCGGGGCAGGGGATTTGCGCTGTTTGAGATGACGATCCCAGAAACGCCGGAAAAGACTTTTTTCGTGCGTTACGGGGAATGGCTGATCGCGCTGTTTGCCGCCGGCGTCATCGCGTGGACAATCGCCGCCGTTGCGCCGCAGATCGCGTGGAGAAAAAAATTCCGCGCCAAAGTCTACGGCAGAAAATTATAATTTGCCGAGCAGCGTTTCGATTTCCGGCAGGATGATTTTTTCGACTTCGGCAAAATCTGCCGCCTGAAGCGTTGCGCCCGCCGCCATCGCGTGACCGCCGCCGGAAAACTTCCGGGCGATCTCGATGACGGGGCATTTCGCATCCTTGCTGCGCATCGAGAGTTTGAATGCGTCTCCTTTGCGGCTCACCAGCATCGCGATGACGGCGGTGTCGATGCCGCGCAGAATATCGATCAATCCCTCGTCTTCGCGCAAGTCGAAATCATATTTTTGAAGCAACGCATCGTCGATATAAGCGTAGGCGAAACGGTCGTTGCACGCAAGTTTCAGTTTTTCCGTGACCAATTCCGCTTCCAGTTTCAACTGCTTCAAGGGATTGCTGAAAAAGAGCGCATTGACGATTTTTTCCAGATCGGCGCCGCAGTCGAGCAGTTTGGCGGCGACGCGCAAAACGTCACCGCGCGTATTGGAAAAACGGAAACTTCCGGTATCGGTCATCATTCCCATCAGAAAAAAGTTTGCGCTTTGCGCTTCCAGATCGGGCGTGAACTCCAACGCGGTGCGCGCGAGGATCTCGCAGGTGCTCGACGCCGTTGCTTCGACGCAGGAAAGTTGCGCGGGGATCGAATTGTGCAAATGGTGGTCGAGATTGAAAAAAGTCAAATTCCGCAACGCTTCGACGCTCTCGCAATAGGCGAGCCGTTCGCAGTTGGCGCAGTCCAGAGAAATCGTCACGTCATAGTCGGCGGCGCGTTTGCCGTCGGCGATCAGAAGATAATCCCCGAGGATGTTTTGATAACGGTAGGGCGGCTCCGCCATCAAAAAGACATCCGCTTTTACGCCGCGGCATCGCAGAAAACTCTGCATCCCGAAAAGCGAGCCGAGCGCATCCCCGTCGGGACGCTCGTGCGCGAGAAGCAATACGCTTTTTGCCTGGAGCAACCGGGAAAAAATTTCACTTGACGTCGTTTCCGCCACGGGCTTTTTCCTCTTTTTCGAGCAGTTCGAGGACGCGGTCTCCGGCGGCGATGCGCCGGTCGACTTTGAACATCAATACCGGCGTATGCTTGAAACCGAGCGCCGTCGCAAGACGGTGCTGCCAGTCGGCGCGGCGCAACTCAATCTCGTGCATCGCGGCTTCGCGGTCGGAGGCCTTGCCGCCGAGGAAACTTACCATCACCGTGGCATTGCGCAAATCGGTGGAAGTGTTGACTTCCGTCACCGACGCGAGAATTCCCGACGGGAAAAAACCGCTGGTCGTCAGCAAGTTGGCAAGTTCGCGCTTGATCAACTCGTTGACCCGGGTCATGCGATCGACTTTTTGCGCCATGTCAGAGCGTCGCCTTCTTTAATTCGATCTCGTAGATTTCGATTTCGTCGCCTTCGAGGAAATCGACGAAATTATCGAGCTTGATGCCGCATTCGAGACCGGCTTTGACTTCGTGGACGTCGTCGCGGAAGTGACGCAGACTTGCCACTTCCCCGTTGTAGATCAGCTCCTTGGCGCGGCGTACGCGCGCCTTTGCGCCGATGCGGACGATGCCGGATTCGACTTTGCAACCGCAGATCTTGGGCCCTTTGCTCAACTCGAAAATCTGGAGGATCTTTGCCGTGCCGAGCTGTTTTTCGCGTTTTTCCGGCTCCAGTTTGCCGGCGAGCGCGTCGGTGATGTCCTCCAGCAATTCGTAGATGATGCTGTACAAGCGGTATTCGACTTTGAACTTTTTGAGGTAGTCGGTGACGCCGGGATTGACGCGCACGTGGAAACCGACGATCAATGCGTTGGTCGCCGCGGCGAGATCGACGTCGCTCTCGTTGATCGGACCGACGCCGTTGGCGATGACTTCGGCACGGATCTTTTCCGAGGGGAGTTGCGCGAGGCTCTGGGCGATCGCTTCGCCGGAACCGCGCACGTCGGATTTGATGATGATGTTGAGCGTGGAAACACCGCCCTCGTTGAGTTTCGAGAAAAGATCTTCCGCACTGGTGACGCGGTTGGCGGCGAGCACCTTGTCGCGCTTGGCGGCGAGCCGCTCGGCGGCGATGGTGCGGGCGTCTTTTTCGTTACCGCAGAATTCGAGGTGATCGCCCGCTTCGGGCACGCCGGAAAGTCCGACGACTTTGACGGGGATGCTGGGCCCGGCGGATTTGAGACGCTCGCCCTTGTCGGAGATCAGCATACGGACTTTGCCGTAATGCTCGCCGCAGAGGACGATGTCGCCGACGTGAAGCGTGCCGTCCTGAATAAGGACGCTCGCCGTGGGGCCGAGCCCTTGCTCCAACTGGGCTTCGATGACGGAGCCGGATGCGGGACGCTTGGGATTGGCTTTGAGTTCGAGCATTTCCGCTTCGATCTGGATGCGCTCCAGCAAATCGGAAAGCCCCTTGCCGCTCTTGGCGGAAACGCGGACGGTTCCGGTTTCGCCGCCCCAGTCTTCACTGGTAAGCCCGTTTTGCTGCATGTGGAGCAAAACTTTGTCGGGGTCGGCGTCGGGCAAATCCATTTTGTTGATCGCGACGATGATCGGCACCTTGGCGGCTTTGGCGTGATTGAGCGCTTCGACCGTCTGGGGTTTGAAGCCTTCCGTTGCGGAAACGACGAGGACGACGATGTCGGTGACGTTGGCGCCGCGCGAACGCATACTGGAAAAAGCCGCGTGTCCCGGCGTGTCGATAAACGTGATCGTCTTGTTGTTGAACTGGATCGTCGACGCGCCGATGTGCTGGGTGATCGCGCCCGCTTCGCCCGCCGTGACGTGAGTGTGGCGGACGGCGTCCTGCAGCGACGTCTTGCCGTGGTCGACGTGTCCCATAAAGGTGACGACGGGCGGCCGTTCGACGAGATTTTTGGGGTCGTCGTCGACGGCGGCTTTGACCGCCGCCGCAGGGGCGTTTCCGGCGGCGCCGTAGACCGGCTCGACGCCGTATCCGGCGCAGAGTTTTTTGACGTTGGCGTCGGAAATCGGCTGATTGATGCCGGCGAGTTCGCCGAGTTTCATCAAGTCGGTGATAAGTTCATTCGGTTTCTTGCCGACGGCTTCGGCGAGATCCTTGACGAGCACGGGGCGGGTCAAACGGATCTCCTTGCGGCCGTCGTTGCCGGAAACTGCTTCCGTCGCCTTTTTGGGCACCGGCTTGCCGGAGAGCCGCGTCTTTTTGGAACCTTTTTTCACCGGCTGATCTTCGTCGGCGCCGTAAAGATCGGCAAGATAACTGTCGATCAAAGCAAGATCGTCGCCGTCGAGGACGGTTTTTTCCGCCTTTTTGGTTTCGATGCCCTGATCGTTGAGTTCCGCAATAACGTCCTTTGCGGCGACGCCGTATTTGCGCGCCAGATCAAGGACGGTCACTTTTTTTTCTGCCATGGTACACTCCTCCCGATGCCGAAACTATTTCTGCAGGGAATCGAGCGCGGCACTCAATTCATCGACGTTGATCCCCTCAATGGCGAGGAGCGATTCGCGTTCGGCGACTTTGACTCCGGCGAGCGTGACGTAACCGTTTTCGACCAGTGTGGAAGCGGTTTCGACTGAAACGTTGAGGTCGGTTGCGAGTTCCGCCGCCGCTTTTTTCATCTTTTCCTCGAGCGAATCGCCGGACGCTTCTTCGGCGTGATCGACGTTTTTGATCGTGATGTTCCAACCGACGAGTTTGGCGGCGAGGCGGATATTCTGCGCTTTGCGGCCGAAAGCGATCTTGCTCTGCTCGTCATCGACCCAAGCGGTCAATTCGTGCTTGGCTTCGTTGACGTCGATGCGCTGGACTTTGGCGGGCTGAAGCGCATTGGCGGCGAATTTGGTGATGTCCTCGTCGTAAGGCACGATGTCGATGCGTTCGTTGCCGAGTTCCTCATTGATGCGGCGCACACGGGTGCCGCGGACGCCGACGCAGGCGCCGACGGGGTCGACGCGGGGATCGCTGCTGGCAACGGCGATTTTGGTGCGCTTGCCGGCTTCGCGGGAAATGGCGACGATCCTGACGATGCCGTCGTGCATTTCGCTCACTTCGCGCTCAAAGAGCTTGAGGACGAAATCGGAGGATGCGCGCGAAACGAAAAGGCTCGGACCGACGGCGTTGATGTCGACTTTTTGCAGCAAAACGTTGATGCGGTCGCCGGGCATGTATTGCTCGTCGTGGATTTTTTCGCGGGAAGGCATGATGCCCTCGGCGCGCTGGAAATCAATGATGACGTTGCCCGCCTCGAAACGGCGGACGGTGCCGTTGATGATCTGACCGACGCGGTCGGCGAATTCATCCTGAACATTTTCCTTTTCGGCGCGGCGCAACTGCTGAATGATCGCCTGACGGGCGGTCTGGGCGGCGATGCGGCCGAAGTCGCCGGGCGTGACTTCCCATTCGACGACGTCGCCGAGTTTTGCGCCGGGCATCTTTTTGGCGACGTCGGAAAATTTGATCTGGTCGGGACCGGGATTGCTTTCGACGACTTCAAGGCGCGCCCACGCCTGGATCTTTCCGGTCTTGGGGTCGATCTTGACCGAAAGATCGCTGGCGGGGGAAATACTCTTGCGCGAAGCCGTCAAAATGGCGCTTTCCAAAGCGCGGATGAGACTTTCGCGGCTGATGCCGCGTTCCTCTTCGATATATTCGAGGATGGTCAGCAATTCGTTGCTCATAGTGTTGCTTCCTTTCTGCTTTAGTCTGTCGGAAAATCGGAGGTGACGAAATAAAAGAAGCGGGCAAAATTTGTCCCGCTCCACCTCCGGAAATTTTCCAGTTCCAATTTAACCCTTGCCGTTAATATAGTATCGAAAAAAGCATTGTCAAGTCATCCTTGAGAAAAATTGCCGTTTTAAAGTGAACTTTTTTTCTTTTCGCGCAGCCAAAGCGCGGAATTTTCCCTTCTTTCGACAAAAGGGCAAAGGTTATTTGGTGACCGGCACGATGCTCCATCCACCGGTGGCTTCGGTGAACTCTCGGCAGGAAAAGCAATAGATCACGACTTTTTTGTTTTTCAGCCACGCGCGGTCTTTCATTCCCTGGCGGAAAAGATTGATGCGGACTGCCGTGGCGGCTGAGCCTTTTACCCCGATGCGGTCGATCGAAGTATGCAGTTTTACGGCGAGTGCCTCCGCCAGACCGGCATTGTCAGCCAGCATATCGCCGCCGGTGGAAAAGACGAGGGTATGACTGTCGCCGATAAGAAGAACGGGACTGTCTTTTGCAATGGCTCCGGAAACGGTCTGCAAAACGATTTCCTCCGTTTCGGGAGAAGTCGCATTGAGGGATTTCGCGAGGTCGCCAGAAATTTTGACGGAAGATGATTGACCGGAAAAAGATTTATTCCCTTTTACTTCGATCCTTTTTGCAATCTCTTCCGCAGCGATCTCAATTCCGGCGGAACTCCAATGGGCGTCCGTCCGGCAATAAACATTTTCGTTGCCGGATTTCAGAAAGGCATCGCTCAAATCCAGCACGTCGATCCCCTTTGCCCGTAATTCTTCGTAAAACGGTTTCAGATATCTCATCGCCTCCGCTTTCTGCAATCCGGTGAAAGGATGGATCGCCGCTTTGGGCGGGACGGGGACGAGGATCAACTGGATGCCGAGCGCATTCAGATCGTCTTTGAATTTGACCAGTGCGGGAATGGGATCCTGGTTCCGTTTGGCGGTGGATTTCTTGATGACGTCGCCGTTGCCAAGCGCGCCTTTGGAAAGATGTTCCAATTCATTCCGGCTGTAAAGCCATCCGTTGGGATCTTTCATCGTGATGGTGCCGGGCGTCACCTTTTTTAATGCTTCCGCCGCGAGATCGGCGGGCTCCGTTGCGGTCAACAAAGAAAAGACCGCCAAAGTTGTGATAGTTAAAAATTTTTTCATCGTTTCAATTCTCCAAATACAGGTTCCTGAATAAGTAAGTTTTCATCCTCAAATTCACTGCGGTTCCAAGTGCCGAAGTGTTTTTCCTGATCGCTCCACGGCGAAAGCGTGATCTTGACCGTATCGCCGATGCGAAGTTTCGGCGCCTGAGTCCACACGTTGTTTTTCATACTGACGATGTAGACCAGCGCTTCGTCGCTGCCTCCGTCAATGTCCCCGATGTGCAAACTCATCACGTGATCGCCGTAAGGCGCCGAATGCGGTCGCGGTACTTCCGTCATCGCCAATATGGTCGCCGTAACGTCTCGTGGCACCGTTACCGTCAAAAAACGGGATTCCGGAACATTTCCCAATTTCATCTCCAACATTTTCCAGTCGCCGTTGACGAGTTCCCGGATGGCGAATTCCCAAACGACGATCTTTTTGCCCGCCAACCGATCCCGTCCGCGTTTCAACTCGCTACTGAGCAATTGCCGCGTGGCAAAAGCACCGGCATCGTTGCGGCAAATGGCATCCACAGTGCGCCCCAATTGATATCCGAGAGCCTCCGGCAGACCGCTGTCGGCACCCCAACGCATCGTTTCGAGCGAAAAGATGTTGCAGAAACTGTCGCCGAGCAACAAAATGTCCGAACTTCGGTCTGTTTTCATATTGAATTGCGGATTTTGAATTTTTTCCGCGGAGAAATAACGCTCGCAATCAGGCAGTTTCAGCATCGCGGCGATATCGCCCAGATTTTGAACCGCCGCCGTTTCGGACGGTTTGTTTTTGGTTTTTGCACCGTTGATTGCCTCTGCGAGGAGTCCGGACGCAAAATACATCCCTTCCGGCGTCCAGTGGGTGTCGGTTTTGAGGTAAGGCTCAACCCCCTGTTTCCGCATTTCGGCAAATCCCGGAGCGAGATCGACGACCGTCACTCCGGCGTCTTCCATACGACGTTTGAATTCCTGCCACGAGGGATTCTGCAAGAACGTGTTTCCTCCGCCGAGTTTGTCGGGATAAATCATCGGCTTGACCGGCACCGGCATCAGGATCAGCCGGATGCCGCGCTTGTCAAGTTGCGCTTTGAAATCGAGAATGGCCTTTGCCGGGTCCGGTTGCACGCCGGAAAGGATCCGTTTGTGCAGTTTTTCCTGACACAGGAATCCCGGGTTGATGAGATATTCGTAGTCGCCGGAATAAAACAGCCAGCCGTCGTTGCCGATGATGACTTTTTCATTGCCGAGATGGAAAACGCCCGTCAAAAAGCGTTGCGCGGGCGTCAGCAGAAATGCGCGCAACAACGAAGTATCCTCCAACGCGGTCTCGTACGCTTTGATGGATTTCTGCGCCGTTTCCATTTTTCGCCATTCCCGGAATGGTTGATGATAATAAAATTGAAAGCAAGGGTAAATCCCGATGAGAAGCAGGAAGAAAAGGGTTAAAAAATACTTCTGCGCCGTGGAAACAGAGGTGTTGCCGATTTCGATATTGGCGATCTCTTCGCGGGAGAGCTTTTTTGTTTTGATTTCAGCCATTATGCACTCTCCTTAAAAGATGAAGTAGATGAAAGGATTGTAGCTTTGCGTCGTCAGCGCGAGCAGAGCCAGGATAAACACGAAAATGCACCAGAGAATTTTTTTCCAGTTCAGCGTGCGGGTGAAATCCCAACTTTGCGGCAGAGCCCAGATGACGATGCCGGCAAGAATGAAATTCACAACGTACCACGGGGCGTAAATCAGCCCGCGCCCGACGTCACCGGAGCCGGAAGTTGCCGTCCAGCCGAACATACATCCCAAATATCGCCACGCATCGGTCAGCGTGTCGGCGCGGAAAAAGACCCAGGCTACAAGCACGATGAAAAAAGTGATCGCAAGTTGACCGATCTTCGGCAATTTTTTGTAGATGCTTTCCTTGCCCTGCGACCGTTCAAATGCGAGATAACCGCCGTGGATGCCGCCCCAAATCAGGAAATTCCAACTGGCGCCGTGCCATAAGCCGCCGAGCAACATCACCAGGGCGAGATTGATATAGGTGCGAGTTTCTCCTTTACGGTTGCCGCCGAGCGGAATGTAAAGATAATCTTTCAGCCAGGTGGAGAGCGAGATATGCCACTTGCGCCAGAATTCCGTGATGGAAAGCGACTTGTAGGGGGAGTCAAAATTTTTCGCAAAGACGAAGCCCAGCATCAAACCGAGACCGATCGCCATATCGCTGTACCCGGAAAAGTCGAAATAAATCTGAAACGCGTACGCCACCGCGCCGTACCATGCGTCGAGCGTTTCGACGATCCCGGCGTTGAACGTGGTGTCGGCGATTTTTCCGCAGGGATTCGCCAGCAAAATCTTTTTGCCCATTCCCAACATAAAAAAGGTGATGCCGCGCGTGAATTTTTCCAAAGAGTGCGTACGATTTTTCAGCTGATCGGCGACCTCCTGAAAACGGATGATGGGACCGGCGACCAATTGCGGAAACATGGAAACATAGCAGGCGTAGTCGATAAAATTGTACACGACTTTGGCATCGCCGCGGTAGACGTCAATGACATAACTCATACTTTGGAAAGTATAAAAACTGATCCCGAGCGGCAGGACAACGCGGAAAAAGCCTTCGTACTGCCAGCTTTCCGCGCCGATGGCGGACATCAGTGCGTTGTAATTCTCCACACCGAAATTGAAATACTTGAAAAAACCGAGGATCGCGAGGTCGGTAACGATCGAGATCGTGACAAAAAGTTTCTTTTTTGCCGGATATTTCCCCATCATCCGCCCGTTGGTGTAATCCACCGTCGTGTTGAAAAGCATCAGGAAACAGAAATAGGGATTTGCCCATCCGTAGAAAAGATAACTGAAAAGCGTCAACACAAGATGTTTCCACTTCCGCGGCACCGCATAATACCCCAACAGCGCCGCCGGCAGGAAGAAAAACAAAAACAGATAACTCGAAAAAACCATATTAAGCCTTTTTTAGTTATTGATAAATTTGGATATCACTGATCGCGACAACATTTCCCGGTTTCCCTTTTAATTCAATTTTGATATGACTTGTGCCTGCGGGGAGCCGGACTATTGCTTTATTCCAATAGTATTGAGAAGAACATAACTCCACGTCAATCGTTTCTCCATTGACAATCAGTTTAACGGGGAATGGTGCATTGGCACAAGTAGGAATAAGCACAACGCATTCCTTTTTTTTATCGACATCAGGAATTGCAAAATCAAGAACAGTGCAAACTCCTTTTTGTGGTATTTCAAAAAACTTTGCAAAGGAAAGATTTTTAGCAAAATCCGGTTCTTTTTTTGTATTGCCTTGCATCGCGACGGTTGCAATTGCTTTTTTTTCGGACATCAGCAGGGCGGTTTGATCCATGGTTTTGAGATTGTTGAACTTTATTGGGGCATGCAGATGTTGCACTCCAACACACATGATCACGACCTTTTTTCCTCTAAGGAAAGTTTCCGGCGTGTTGAAAAAATCCCGCATTATACTGGTCATAGGACCATACGCATTGACGCGGTAAAAAGAGATACTCATATGCATTTTTAAGGAAAGCAACGTGGGGAATGACTCGGGATTGTTCATAGGCATCTGCATATAGGAATTCCCGAATACTAAAATCGATGATGTCGGATTTGAGCGGACAGTCTTTTTATCATACATAACGCAACGACACAGATAGGATTCTCCCGCTCTGTTACTTCCGATATCACAATCTGCAGGGAACGCGTAATCATGGTTCCGGTACCATCCATCGTGTGCATGCGGACGGGGTACGACTGTAAACAACTTTGGATTCATATTCGAAGAAAAGCCAAACCTTTCCAGTTTTTGTGCGACAATATCACTCAGTATATCCTGACATGTATCGGACGGATGGGGATCTGCCGGATAAAAAAATGCCCATGGATAACGATTGAAATTTTTGATGATTTCATCCGATGCATAGACCGCTTCAATTCCGTTTTGAAGCAATTCTCGAACGGTCCATATCATAGAAAAATCCGGTACATCCCGAAACTCAGGAAGAATAACACGCGCAGAGATGTCATAGGCATCCGGCACGAGGCAAAGGATAAATTGACATCCATTGGCTTGCAGAAAATCGCGAAATGCGACCAACGCTTCCATGTTTTCCGGTGCAATGGGGGTATATTTTCGTATCAACTGATCCCGCCCGATTTCCGGAAGACTCCAAAAGGAACCGCTTATGTGCCGCCAAACGTACTTTTTTCCCTTAATGGTAACTCGGTTGTAGCCGGGGCTGTCTTTCGCTTTTTCCTCATTCCATGCTTTGAAAAATGCCTCATTGGTTTCTGTAATCTGTTTTTTAGACCATTTATCCAAAGTGGTATTGATCGTAGCTAAATCGTCGGCAATGGCATTTTTCTGTTTTTTTATAACGTCTTCTGTTAAAGGGGGGTTGATTTGCCGTTCAAAAACAGAAATATGCTCATGTGCTGTTAATGCGTTGTCAAAAGGGACACTGTTTTTTTTCTTGAACATTGTAATTTTTTCAAAATTCACAACGTAATAGTTGTCCAGTTGAAACAAATCAAGATCATCTGCTTGTTGTATAGATTTCATACTATCTGGCAATTTTTCAAAAGGGTAAAGAATGCAACGGAGCATATCTCCTTCCTTTAATGCCGAAGATGCCAAAAGCCGATAGTTCTGAAAGCCGTCAAGAATCAATTGAATTTCCAACGGGCACTGTTTCCCGTAACAAATATTTTCTCCTTTAAAACGACAGGTGAAGCGACAATCCGGGTAATCTGACTTTTTCGGATCGGGAATTGCGGAGCAGGCTTCAATTGTTCCTTCCACGCAAGTATAACCTCGTTCTGTAAAGTCAACAGGAGTGCCCCGCACGGAAAAATCTTTCAGAGTCACATCTCCGGAAATTTTGAACAAAATCCGGAATCCGGGATTCAACAAATCAAAATGGATGGGCAGGTGAATCGTTTTGGTTTCTCCTGCCCGTAAAGTTTCTTTTTGACTTTTCAAAACTTCTGCATTGTTGAAAAAGCGATATTGCAGAACCGAGAGAATCACCGTGGCGGGAGCATCTTCCACGCACAATGTTACATCAACGGTAAAATCAGAAAACATTTCTTTGATTGACGGCGAAACCACTTCCGTTTTTTGGGAGGTTGCAATGCGCCAGCCACCGTTTTCGGAAGTCATTTTCAGATCGTGAGGCATCCCGACAGAATTGATGAACCAACCTTGCGGCTGAGTCATATTTTTCAAGTTTTCAACAGGGAAATGATTTTCTTTCAGCTTTTTGATTGCCCGCTCTTGGATAGACAAAGGAATCATTTTTCTGAAATTTTCCTGCATCAAAACTTGTTCTTCCGCAATCTTGTCGGTATCCGCGTAAACAGGGGGGATGGCAGAAACAAAAAACGCAGTAAAAAACACAAAAAATATTTTACAGAGTCTGTTCATAGTCTGAAAAATCCTTTTATCTTGTTTGCTTAACTATTGTCCGGATTTGATCGATAACATCGGTTTTCGCTATGTCAACGATGACTGATTTTTCTTTTCGCGCCTTTCGCGGAAAAAGCGGCGCAGTAAATCGAGCGAAGCGTCGCTTTCAACGCCGCCGGAAACTTCGGGGTGATAGAGTGCCCCGGGGATCTCCGGGATCGCGACCGCGCCGCCGCACCCGCCGAACGCAGGATCGGATGCTCCGAAAACGATGCGGTCGCACCGCGCATTGACGAGCGCGCCGGCGCACATCGGGCAGGGCTCTTTGGTAACGTAAATCGTGACGCCGTGCATTCTCCAGTCGTGCCGGATAAGTTCGACGGCGCGAAGCACTTCCAACTCCGCGTGGGCGGTGACGGAGTGTTTTTCCTCGACGCGGTTGCGTCCCGTGGCGATGATGCTGCCGTTTTCGACGGCGACGGCGCCGATGGGGACTTCGCCGAAGTCAAACGCCTTTTGCGCTTCGGCAAGCGCGGCAAGCATCCACCGGGAATCGGAAGCGTCGTTCATTGCCGATGGATGTCCACACGCACGATGAATTTTGTGTAGGCGTGAAAGACCAGCCGGATGGAATGATCTTTCCACTCATAATAAAAAGTGATGATGCGGTCGGGGGTGTTGGGGGAATCGATGATCGCGTCGCCGTGATAAAAAAGCTGATTGAGCGTTTGCGTTTCGCGGACAAACGTGAGATCGACTTTTTCGGCAAGCTCCTTGGCGGCGTTGTATTTTTCTTCGCTGGCGGTTTTGATTTTGGGGTCTTTCAGGACGCCGATGAGATCGCGGTAACGGGAAAGGACTTCAATATCTTCGGCGGGAAGGATGTCTTCTCCGAAAAAATTGTGACGGTGATAGCCTTTGAATTTCGCTTCCTCCGCGCCGAGCGAGACGGCAAGGATGAGCGTCAAAATGCCGGAAAGAGCAAATTTTTTCATCGTTTCTCCTAATATTGACTTGAATACAATATACACGCAGTTGAAAAGAAAACAAGTCTTAATGAGAAATGATTTGCTTTTTTTGCGGGGAACTCTTATATTATATAAATGTGCAAGAGAACTTCTTGGGGGTGTTCCGGATTCGACCGGTACGGCAAGAAATTGACTGCATGCCGAGGATGACCGTTGGCCTCGTTAATCACCGGTTAAAAACATAACTGCGAACGAAGAGTTTGCTCTGGCGGCTTAGTCCCGCCACGTCGCTTTGCCCGACCGGGTGCTAAGGCAAAAGCGGCGTCAGACAGCGCCCTGGCGAAAGTCTCCTCCCTTCGGGACTTTGGCGAGAACCAAGAACGGATAGTCCGGGCCTGTGCCTGTCCGACGGCGTACGGCAAGGACGATAAGCAATAAAGACGGAATAAGCATGTAGACGTCACTGGCTCACCTTATCGGCACGGGGGTTCAACTCCCCCCACCTCCACCAGTATTTTCGAGGCAGTCGTTCATCGGCTGCCTTTTTTTATTGCCTTTTTACCATGAAATCACCCTGCTGCAATGTTCTTGAGGTCCTTCTTCCGAAATTATCGGACACTGTCGGCAAAATGCGTTTCAAAAGATTGCACTTGAAATAAAAAAAATAACGTGTTATATTACGCAGCTATGCAGGGAGATCAAACGGATGATTTTTATGCGAAAGAACAATGAGAAATTCAAGCAAATAAGGATTGTTGAAAAAATCCATTATTGCATTTGCCCGAGGGGGCAAGATGCTTTTGATTGATTCCCGCATGGAGCGGACTTGAATATGCAACAGGAAGAGAAAACGACCATATCTGCAAACGCAGAACCAATCGTGATTTACGGAACTTGCAACTGGGCACGTGTGCTGCTTGATGAACTGAGTACCGATTCTCGTTACCATGTCGCCGGAATCACCTGCGATGCAGAGTATTACCATGAAGAGCATTTCTGCGGTTATCCGCTGTATCCATTTCACGCCATCGAGACCATTTTCCCCCCGGAGAAATTCAGGATGCTGGTCTGCGGGATTTACGCTTCTCCCCGTGAACGGAACGCATATTATCAGCGAGCGAAGCAGAAAAACTACATCTGCGCAAATTTCATCAGCCGCAACGCAAATGTATCGCCGAGCGTAATTTTCGGAGAAAACAATTTTATATTCGGCGGAGCCTATATTGATGCCATGTGCCGTTTCGGCAACAATAATATCGTCCGTCCCAATTCCTACATCGGGCATGAATCAGTGGTGGGCAACACCGTCTTCATCGCACCTGGTTGCAATATTGCAGGGAAATGCACCATCGGCGATTTGTCCATGATAGGGATTGGGGCAACACTTATCGGAAAACTTGTTATCGGACGTGAGGTCCTGATCGGTGCGGGAGCATTGATGCTGGAGGACGCACCGCCGCTGAGCAAATATCTGGGCGTACCGGCAAAGAGAAGCGGGGAAATCGATCCAGACTGCGGTATTCTGATGGAAGGGAAATAAATGGACGAAAGGGAATTCATCGTAAATTTCACGCCGACCGGAATGATTCCGACACGCGCACAGACCCCATATGTGCCATTGACACCAGCCGAAATCATCGAAGACGTTCTGTCGGCGGCGGAAATTGGGATTAGCATGGTGCATTTACATGTGCGTGATCCGCAAAGCGGCGCACCGGATTTCCGTCCGGAACTGTATGCGGAAGTGATTGACGGTATAAGACGTTATGCTCCGGAGATTGTTATCGGCGTATCTTTGAGCGGCCGACATTATTCTGACTTTGAGAGCCGTTCGGCGGTACTGCATCTGACGGGAGCTCAGAAGCCTGATATGGGAAGTCTGACGCTGAGTTCGCTGAACTTCAACCGCACAGCAAGCATCAATGCGCCGGATATGATTCGTCAACTGGCAGAGCTGATGCTGGAAAAGAAAATCAAGCCGGAATGCGAGGCTTTTGATACGGGTATGATAAATTACGCCCAATATCTGATTCGGAAAAATGTGTTACAACCGCCTTATTATTTCAATCTGATACTCGGTAATATCGCATGTGCACAAGCTGATCTGCTGCATTCAGGCATGATGATTGCTGCGCTCCCGCCTGATTCTCTGTGGAGCCTCGGCGGCATCGGAGATTTTCAATTCAAAATGAACATGACTGGGATTTTATACGGCGGCGGTGTGCGGGTCGGACTGGAGGACAATCTATTCCTGAATCCAGACAGAAAACATCCGGCAACCAATCAAGAACTGCTTCGCCGCATTCAATGCGCGGGACAACTTTGCGGACGGAAAGTCATGCCGTCGGCACATTTGCGGCAACTGCTGGGATTGGAAGCGGGGAACGGGCGTTACGGCGTCAAAGCATGAGCATCCGATAGATACGGAACCATTCCGCTATATGTCTGAAGCGAAAACCGGGATTGCCAAGCAGTTTGAGACGGCGAATTTCCCTAAGTTCCGCAACGAATGCCGACTGAACCTGCCGAGCCTGGTCCGGATGGTCGAGACGCAACCGTTCAAGCCGCCTCAACTGTCCCCGTATCACGCTGGAAACCAAATAATTCCGCAAATGACGGCGAATCTGTGCATGGTGAGCGGTATCCAAACGGACGGCAAGATCATTTATCGCGAAACGATAATTGGCAATCCGCTGTTCATCAATGGGAATTCGTGTTTCCGAACCAGGGCGACAAGTGTAGGAATAGAGCGGTTCTCGTAATGCCACGCAACGCCGCATTCGGTTAAGCGCCATCGCCGTGTGGTGAAAATCGGAGAGGATATGGGGGTTCTCGAAGGTCCCCTCCAAAAAAAAGATACCATTCAGAGCATCACGCCGGTAAAGTTTGGTCCAGTAAGTAAAGTTGATACGGAATTTTCCTCCTCGCCCCATTTTGAAAAACGGTTGGTTTACATGCTGAAAAGGAATGGATTCCAGTTCAGCGGAAAGCGGTTCGGATGGTGAAAATTGAGCATCGCGGCGGAAACAGAAAGAAACGACGTCGGCATTTTCTCTTTCGGCAAAATACAGGACACATTCGAGCATTCGCGGATGAAGCAGGTCATCGGGATCCATGAAGAAGATGTATTTTCCTGCGGCTGATCGTGCCGCAAGGTTTCGCGAGGCACCGCCGCCCATGCGTTTCTCATTGGTGAGCAAGAGGAAACGCGAATCGCGCCGTGCAAAATCACGCAGAATGTCTCCTGACGCATCGGTGGAGGCGTCATCAATGCAGATGACTTCAAAATCGCGACAGGTCTGCACCGCGATACTGTTCAGACATGCAGGAAGAAATTCCGCCGCCTGATAGACCGCCATTAATATGGAAACTGCTTTTTTTTCACCCATGATTGTATGCCGCCTAAAAAATTTTTTGTTCTGATTGAATAACATAGTACAGAAAAAAGCAAATATCAAGGATTTTTCAGGGCATTTCCGTCATTTCCCATGGTGTTTTATATTGTGCCATCCGGACATTCCGGCATATCAGTAATGTAAAAATAGGAGGATTCAAGGATTTTGGGAACGGGTCGGGAGTTTTTTGCCGAGAAGATTTATGCCGGAGTATGGCGACAGGTTTGAGGTGGATGCAAAAACATAAAGGCGACTTTTTTAGGGGAGTTTGTGAACGGCGGCGATGCTCCACCATCCTTCGCTAAAGCTACGGATGGCAGGCCGAGAGGACTGCTATGCCGTAGCATTTTTTTGCCTCTTCGACGGTTTATGACATAATTATACGCTTTTTTCTCGCAGGAAATCTCCGGTAATTGGAAGATTTTCAATTTTGTTGTATTCACGATCCCGGAAGCCGTAAGCTTGCCGGATCAGCCACCGGATCTTGTTGTTGAATCCCTCCATCGACGCATTGCTGATTCGGCGGAAAGTCCAAAAACTCACGATACCGTCCATCTTGTCGCGAATCGTCCCCGCCATCGTTTTCAATTCCGTTTCTGAAAAACTTTCGGTTTCCTACTTGTTTCTGTCATAAACCGTCGAAGAACTGTTTTTTATTTGTTTTATCACGAAATTCCTGATTTATTTTGCGTTTTTATCACAAAATTACAGAATTTTTGTCGCGTTTTATCACGAATTTATATTTTTTTGATTTGAAAACCGGATTTTGAAAATGGACGGAAAATGTGATATATTAAAGCGGTATTTCATTCATAAGCCATAAAAAGGGAAACGGTATGCGGTTGGTTGGAAACATCGTCGCCGGATTTCAGACGAAATTCGGCTGGATCGGATTTGAAAAAGATAAAATCTCCGAAATTACGCTGCTTGAAGAAGTTCACCCGGACGCCGACTGGATCTTGCCGGGATTTATCGATCTTCATTTGCACGGCTTCGGCAAATTCAACGTGGAGGAGGGGGAGCCCGGCTTGCGCGGGATGGCGGAGTTCCTCGCGACCAAGGGCGTGACGCGTTTCCTCCCCTCGTACTCCAGCGCGCCGCACGGGGAAATTCTGGAGTTTGTGAAACTTGTCCGCCGTCTTGCGGCGGAGCCGGTCGAGGGGGCGAAAATCGCCGGAAGTCACATCGAAGGTCCCTGGCTCGCCTTGCGCTTTTGCGGCGGGATGATCCCCGAAATGCTCCGCGATCCCGATTTGAAGCAAACGCAAGATTATCTTGACGCCGCTTGCGGCACGTTGAAAATGATGACGATCGCCCCCGAATTGCCCGGTGCGCTGGAAGTGATCCGGCTTTTGCATCAAAACGGCGTTGTCGTTTCCTGCGGTCACTCCGCGTGTCCGCCCGATTTTCTGAAAACCGCCGTCGATGCGGGCGTTTCCGAGATCTGCCATCTCTTTGACAGTTACGCGCTTCCCGAAGATCACGGCGGCGTCCGGCAACCGGCGTTGACCGATCTCGTGCTGATCCACGACGGTCTGATGAAAGAGATCATTATGGACGGCTTGCATGTGCCGCCGGAACTGGTCATCCTCGCCCGCCGCGCCGCCGGAGCTGATCACATCATCGCCATCACCGATGCGTTGCAGGGAGCGGGATTGAAAGAGGGGCACTTCCTCGACTGCGGCAAGCCTTACCATATCAAGGAGGGCGATTTCGCCCGCCGCGACGAGGACAACACCATCATCGGCTCCTCGCTTTCGATGAACCGCGCGTTTTTCAATATGACGACGCGTTTCGGATTCACGCCCGCCGAAGCGGCGCTGTCCTTGTCCGCCAATCCGGCAAAGCAGTTGAAAATCGATGCCGAGACCGGCTCGTTGCAAGTCGGCAAACTGGCGGACATTGCTGTTCTCGCGCCCGACCGTCTGACGGTCAAAGCGACTTATCTTGCCGGGAAAAAGATTTTTTGACCATTCTTTTTCCCGTCTTGTGTGCGGGGATTATTTTTCTTCGCTGGTCTGATATTTCAGGGCGCGTTCAAACAGCGAAAGGACGTCTTCCGACGGTTTCGGGGTCGCGAGCGTCGCGATGACGGCGGCGATCAAACCGATGACAAAGCCGGGGAAAAGTTCGTAGATGCCGGTCGACGGGAGGCAAATGAGCCAGAGAATGTCGGCAACGGCGCCGCCGAGGATGCCGAAAACGGCACCGCTGAAGTTGAAGCGTTTCCAGAAAAGCGAGAGGAGGATCGCCGGACCGAATGCGGCGCCGAAAACGCCCCAGGCGTTGCTGACAAGCCCCATGATGCTGCCGGCGCCGGGATGGGTCGCCAATGCGAGCGCCGCCAGTGCGACGATCAGCACGACGGCACGGCCGATCCAGATGAGTTCGCGGTTGTTGACTTCGCCTTTGCAGACGATCGGCTTGTAGATGTCGCTGACGAGCGCGGAACTCGCGGAAAGCAACTGGCTGTCCGCCGTGCTCATCGACGCCGCCAGCACGGCGGAAAGCAAAATGCCGGAAATCACGCCCGGGAAAATCATCCGCACCATCTGGACGAAAACAAGTTCGTTCTGACAGATCTCTTCATTCATACCGAGTTTGATGCGTCCGATGATGCCGATCAGTGCGGCGAAAAAGACGATCAAAACCGTCCAGCTGATGCCGATGACGGCGGATTTTTTCAACTCTTTCTGCGACTTGATCGACATGAAGCGGATGATGATATGGGGCATCCCGAAGTATCCGAGACCCCACGCCAGACCGGAAACGATTTTTTTCCAGTCGCCGAAAGCATTCCAGAAGCCGGGATCGTTGATCGGCTGTGCCGAAGGCTCAAGGACGAAGGTTGCAAAGACCGGAGCGATCAGCATGGCGCCGAGGATCAGAAGTCCCTGGAAAAAATCCGTCCAGCAGACGGCGGAAAAACCGCCGAGAAAGGTGTAGCCGACGATGATGAAAACGGAAATGTACATCGCGGTCAGCGTTTCGATGCCGATCACTTTGTGAAAGAGGATGCCGCACGCCTTGATGCTCGACGCGGTGTAGATCGTGTAGGCGAAAAGGAAAACCAGCGCGCAGATGACCTGCAGACTTTTGGATTTGGAAAGGAAGCGGTTGGAAAGATACTGCGGGATCGTGATCGCATCCCCCGCGACCACCGAGAAACTGCGCAAACGCGGCGCTTCAAAGATCCAACTGCAGGCGTAACCGATTGCCAGTCCCGCCGAGATCCAGACTTCGCCGAGTCCGGCGGCGTAGATTGCGGTCGGCAAGCCCATCAGCACCCACGCGCTCATATCGGATGCGCCCGCCGAGAGCGCACCGACCCACGCGCCCATTTTGCGGTCGCCGAGGAAGTAGGTCTTTTCGCCGCCGTTGCGGTCGCGGAAAAAGAAGTAGATGCCGATGCTCAGCATAAAAGCAAGATAAATGACGAAAACGATGGATTCCGAGAGTTTCATAGATAAAGTCCTTATATTTATATGTTTTTCTGTTTTTATGAGATACGGATTCTTAATATAGCCCGCAAAAACGAAAATGCAAAAAACAACTGGAAAATTTCGGAAATAAGGTTATAGTAAAAGAAACTCAAAGGATTCATGATGATACTCCCTGATGATTTGTTTGCGGAAATTTCCGCATTGTGTCTTGATGCCGTGCAAGTTTCCGCGCTCTGTGCCGAGGCGAAAAAAATGCGCGCGGCGCGTTTGCTCCGGCGGCGCGACATCGAATACCGCCACTTGAGGGAAAATGCCGCGTCCGCGTGGGAATACCGCGAGTGGATGGGGCGCGCCGCCAACATCTTTGCCGCCGCGTTGACGTTGCTCGGTGAAGTTGCCGCGATCAAAAAAGAAAAAGATTCCCCCGTCTATTGCGGCGCCGCCCCGTTTGACGGCAAAAAAACGCTCGATGAGATCGCGCTCGACACTTGGGCGCAACTGCCCTTTTTACCGGGGGAGTCGCCGGATCTGCTGGAAAAAGTACGCTTTGATCTGCAAAAACAAGCCGCCTTGCTTCTTGCGGAAAACAAAATAAAACAGGTCGAAGTCCCCGAACTTGACGAAAACGCGCTTTTTCAGGGCTTTCGCGCGGCGGGGGTGAAAGAAAACGATTGCGTGATGCTCCACGCAAGTTTATCGTCGCTCGGACGCGTCAAAGGCGGCGCTCCGACCGTGATCGCCGCATTGCAGAGAGCCGTAGGTGATGGGGGCATCCTCGCGATGCCCGCGTTGAGCAACACCGCCGATGCCCCCGGCGATTTCGAGTTTGATCCCGCAACGACCCCGATCGTCGACTGGATCGGCGTTATGCCGCGCACGTTTTGGAAAATGCCGGGCGTTTTGCGAAGTGCAAACCCCACTCATTCCGTCCTTGCTTGGGGGCGAAATGCGGCGAATTTCATCGCACAGCAAAATCCCTATGATTGTTTCGCCCCTGACGGGCCTTGGGCGAAACTGCGCGACGGCAACGGCAAAATTTTACTGGTCGGCGAAAACGCCGTCGATTCCAATACCTTTTTACACGCGTGTGAAGCGTGGTACACAACTTATATGGAAAGCATCGTCGTCCGCGTCAAGGGCGTCGGCAAGGTGAAGGAATTTCATTATCCCGGCGGCTGTCGCGGCAACTGGTACCATCTCGGCAAAGAGGCAAAATACTTTCAAAAACTGGTTGCCGACGGCATCGTCCAGACGGCAAAGATCGGCGAAGCTGCCGTTACGGTTTTCAACGCGGGAGAACTTGCCGAAGCGATGCAAAAATATTTTGCCGCCGACCCCGCCTTGCTGCTGCATCACGACAACTGCGGAAATTGCGCCAAATTAAGAAGCAGGATTAAGTAGCGGCGTTTTAATTTGTATGCGTTTCGTGTCCCGTCTCCGGGGACTGGGGCGACAACAAGTTGAAATCGCGAAAAAGCGACTTGTTTTTCTCCCTGTCGCGCTGTATAATATGTCACAGGCACGATAAGGGAGAAACAAAATGCTTACTTTGGTCAAAAAACAGCTTTTCGGCGATATGCTCGCTCTGTGGTACGAGGAAACGGGCGACGTCGCCCAGCCGACGGTCGGCGCGGGCAAGCGCATCGAATTTCAACTGATCCCGGCGGCGATGGAAAAGGCGATCGCTCCCCACCGCCGCGATACCAACGACACCGTCGCCTGCAAGGTGCTTCACAAAATATGGAATATGGAGTTTCTTGCGGCGCGTCCCGAAAACGCGATCCAGTACAAGATTTCCGGCGACGCCAATGCGTGGCTCTACGCCGCCGGAAGTTCGATGCGCAACAGCGAAAGCGTCGAGCAGTTGAAGGAATATGAAATTTGCGATCTCCCCGACGGCGTGCAGTTGGTGATGCGCGACCCGCGCGGCATCGTCGCGCGGCAGAGCGTCCGCTACCGCAAGGGCGACCGTTTCGTCACCGTTTCGACGTCGGTCGAAAACTGCGGCAAAGAAAATGTCACGCTTGAATATCTCGCCTCCTTTTCGCTCGGCGGACTTTCCCCGTTTCAGCCGGACGACGGTCCCGGCGCGTACAAAATCGCGCGTTGGCGGAGCAACTGGAGCGCGGAGGGCAGACTGGATATGCAGCGCGCCGAAGAACTCGGTTTGGAGCGTTCGTGGGCGGGCTTTTGTCAGCGCAACTTGCGTTTCGGCGAACTCGGTATGACTCCGGTGCGCGATTTCTTTCCGCAGACGGCGCTGATCGACGAAAAATCCGGCGTCGCGTGGGGCGCGGTGATCGACAGTTTAAGTTCGTGGCAAATGGAAGTCAGCCGCACGCTTGACAGCCTTAACCTTTCCGGCGGTATCCCCGACCGTGAATTCGGTCATTGGAAAAAGATCCTCGCCCCCGGCGAAACTTTGGAATCGGTCGCGGCGGCGGTGACCGTTGTCGCGGGCGACGTCGAGGATGTACAGAATCGCCTCGTCGGCTTCGGGCAGGGGGAAGTCAAAAAGAGTGAGGAAGACTTGCCCATCATGTTCAACGACTGGTGCACGACGTGGGGCAAACCTTATCCGCCTTATCTGCTGCCGATCGCCGATATGCTCAAACGCTTCCCGATCCGCTATTTCGTGATGGACGACGGTTGGTTCCGCAAGGACGGTTACGGCATCGGCGACTGGGTGGTCGTGCCCGATCAGTATCCGCAGGGGCTCAAAGCCTTTGTCGCCGAGATCCGCGCCAAAGGGTACATCCCCGGCATCTGGTTCGAGTTTGAAAACGCCGTCGACAGCAGTAAACTTTACCAGGAAAAACCGGAATGGTTTTTGCAATTCGACGGCAAGCGTCTGCGCACGGGCATCCGCGGCTTCCTCGATTTCCGCAAGCCGGAAGTGATCGGCTATCTCGCGGAAAAAGTGATCGCCTTTTTGAAAGAAAACGACATCGGCTATATGAAAGTCGATTACAATTCGCCGACCGGTTACGGCTGTGACGGCGCGGAATCCAAAGGCGAGGGACTGCGTCAGCATACGCTCGGTGTCGAAAAGTTTTTCAAAATGATCTCGGAAGCGTTGCCGGAACTCGTTTTGGAGATCTGCGCTTCCGGCGGTCACCGCCTTTCGAGCGCGTGGATGCGTTTGAGTTCGATGGCGAGTTTTTCCGATGCGCACGAAGGCGTCGAGATCCCGATCATCGCCGCCAATACGGCAAGTCTTATCCCCGTCCGCAAAAATCAGATATGGGCGGTGCTTCACCCCGAGGACAGCGACGACCGTTTGCGCTACTCGCTCGCGGCGGGCTTTATGGGACGGCTCTGCCTTTCCGGCGACCTTGCCCCCCTCTCGGATGCACAAAAGCTGATCGTCGCGGAGGCGTGCGATTTCTACCGCGCCGCCGTGCCGGTCCTGAAAGAGGGCGACAACCGCCTTTTCCGCGAAATTTCCCCCGCCTGGCTCGCTCCGCAGGGAATTCAGCTTTTCACCCGGCGCAACGCGACGCAATGCCTCGCCGTGCTTCACAGTTTTGAAAATCCCCCGCCGGAATTTGCCGCCGAATTATCCGGCAAATGGCGGATCAAACAGATTTTCGGCGCGGAAAACATCGCTTTGCAACTGGATGGAAGTTTCCTCAGTTTCGCCGGGATCAAGGATTTCCAGAGCGTCGCCGTCTTGCTGGAAGCGGAGTAAATGGACAAATGGGAGCGCGAGAGGCTGGTTTCGCCTCTCGCGGCTCTCTCAACCAGCCACAGGCTGGACTTTGTACCTGCCGCAGATATTTGCGGACGAGCGTTTTGTCCGCGCTTTAAACAAATGTTTCCGCAAATCTCTGCGGTCGTCTATATTTGTTACTGCAAAGAGGATGGGCGTCCCACGCGGGCTAATGCTTCGCTTTACGCTTCCGTCTTCGCCCTGCGGGCTACGCCGTGACGAGCCGCCCGCCCGACTGCCTGATGTGTGTACCGCCCACGCCAATGTTTCTCTCGCCCTGCCGGGCGAAATAAAGAACCGCATACGCTTTGATTGCCGTCGGATGCGAGTCGGTTGCCGACGAGCGTATGGGCGGCTCTCATCTCTCATAATTGGCGCAATGAGATTTTGAGTAAGAAAGACAGGGAGGTTTTGTGGTATGCCCGATGGGATCGGCGCAAGAGGGGACAGCCGTTTACTTACGGCTTTCCCCTCTTTGATCACCCCTTTGCCCGTGCGTCTGTAATCGGGACGGATGTGGATGTTCCCTTTTTTTACTCCCATACGCCTGCGTTCGCCGTCACTCACACCACACGGTAAACCGTGCTCTCGCTCCGCGCCACACGGTAAACCGTGCTCTCGCTCCGCGCCACACGGTAAACCGTGCTCTCGCTCCGCTCGTGCTCGCGCCGCCTCTCTCGCGGCTACCGTGCTCGTCTACGGTCGCTTGCGCAAACAACTGTTTGCGCATT
>JAKSOF010000013.1 GCA_024405735.1 Victivallaceae bacterium
GAGAGATGAGAGATGAGAGATGAGAGATGAGAGATGAGAGATGAGAGATGAGAGAGTCCCACGCAGATGCCACTCTCGCGGCGTTGCCGCGAAATTGACGGGGCAATGGGAATAGTGAGAGTTGTGGGAGTTGTGGGATTTGTGAGATAAGACAAGCCTGCGTAGCCCAGAGCAAAGCGACTGTTGCAACGCTCACGTCATAGATCGCGGAAAAGAACGTATTGTCCCACATCTCCCACAGCTCTCACTCCTCCCAAAAATCCCACTGTATCACATCCTTTTCGCGCCCGCGGGCGCGAGACATCCCGCGTCGTACGCACCTATTTGCAGTAAAAAAAAACGACAGCACGCATTACGTACTGTCTTTTTTGATACAAAAGACGTCGTCAGCCATAAAAAGCGGCGACAGCAAGTCTTTCTGCGACTAAATATCATCTCCCGAGGGACAAATATCATCTGCGGGACCGACACAATCGACGTAGCAACTGGCACCCTTGGCATAGTCCGAATTGAAATCGATCAATTCGGGCTTTTCGTAATCAAATTGAGTCATCATTATCCTCTCCTACAATTAGTAATAATATATCACTTATTTCGCATTATGCAAGCGGATTTTACATCGATTTTAAAGTTTTTTTGCATTTTTTTGCATTTCGGAAAAAATCTTTTACAAAAAAACATTCTTTTTGCCGATCAAAAAACGGCAGTATGCAATTTTGCGTACCGCCGTTTCGGACATAAAAAAACTGTCGCCGGTCTTAAACCGGCGACAGGGAGTCGTTTCAGCGACTAAATAGTATCTACCGAAGAGGGGCAGATGTCATCGCTTTCACAATCGATGTAGCAACTACCGCCTTCGCCTTTCGCGCAAACCGAATCGAAATCGAGCAATTCGGGCTTTTCATAATCAAACGGAATCATCTTTTTTCTCCTTACTAATTATGCAAACCAGAATTACGCCAATTTCGCAACCTTGAGGGCTGTGTCCTCTTTGTAGAACTTGTAGCCCGCATCCTCGAACGTCGCAACGTAGGCTTCCTGGTCAGCATCCCACACCGCGATGCCCGCGTTGTCGCCGATCGTCAAGTTGATCTTGGAGTCGCCGGAGTCGTCGAGCGTAAACCCTGTCCAATTGGTCATCAGACCCTCGTTACCGAAGTTGAAGACCGTCCAACCCTCTTCGCCGATATCCGTAGTGGAGATCAGACTCAGTTTGTCGCCGGAGAAGTTATTCGCGCCTTTGCCCCAGTCAAGCGTACCGTTGGTGATGCTCCAGTCGCTGACGCTTGAGAGCATACCGTAAGAGACGATCTTCACGTCGCCGTCCTTGATCGCCACGGCATCGAAACCGGTGATCTTCTTGACGCCTTCGTTCGAGCCGATCTCGCCGCTGAATCCGTCAAAGGCGAGCGTACGCGTACCCGTGACAAATTTGCCTTCGGCAGAGTCATCGCCGCCGGAGCAGTCGCCGGTGATGTGACCGCCGATCGAGAGATCGTCGCCGGAACCTTTGAAAGTCAGCGTCGTATTGCCGGAAACCGTGCCTTTGCCGTAGTTGCCCGCGACGAGGTTGCCGCCGATCACAACGGAAGCCGTCGTCGTATCGATCGTCACATTGATGTCGCCATTCCACTCAAGGGAAGCCGACGTCGCATTGGCTATCTTATTCGCGAAACTGCCGCCGAAAACATATCCGGCGACCACGCCGCCATTGATGGTCACGTTTGACGTACCGTAAATCTTGGCGGAACCTTCGCCCTGCAGATAGCAGCCGCCGCCGAGCGCCTTGACCGTGCCGCCCGCGAGCGTCACATTGGTATTCAAGGTGCCTTCGACCGAAGCGTCCGCGCCGTTGACGAGCGCACCGCCGATGAGCGAATTGCTGAAACTGCCGCCGTTGACGATAACGGTCGACGTGCTGTCAATATCCGCAACGTGTGTCGTCAGATAGGAACTTCCGACGATGGCTTTGCCGATGACCTTGTCGGTGTCGATCGTAACTTTCGATTCACTGACGACCGCCGAACCTTTGCCGCCGCCGATAAGCGACGAGAAACTGTTCTCCGCGTTGCTGCCGCTGACGGTAAGTTCGCCCTGCGCGTAGACATTGCCGGAAACGGTCGAGCCGGAGAGAACGACTTTGCCGTTGCCGATGAGCTCATCGGCAACGTTGCCGGTGACGTGGGCGACGGCGTCTTTCGCCATCATCGATTTCGCATCATCGATGTTCGCGAAGGCGCTGACACCAAAGAGAAGTCCCTTCGCCGAAGCGTCGAAGGTCTTCGTGTCGAAGAGATCGGAGCCATCCCACTTGGCGTTGATGTAAACGTCATTCTGAGCCGCCGCGACGTAGGTGCCGAGATTCATCCCGTCATCCGAGGTGAAGATCTTGTTCCCGACCTCGGAAGTGATCTCGCCGGAGCCGGAGAGCGTCGCGTTGTCTTCGACGACCGTGAAGTAGGCGTTCTGCGCGATGGCGGTGTTGACGATGATCGTGCCGTTGTTCTCGACGTTGCCGAGGGCCTTGAAGTATTCGTCTTTCCACTCGCCGACGCTCTTTTCGCCGTAAACGAGTTTCACGCCGTCGTTGACGACCACGTCGAAATTCGAAGCGATCGCGGAAACGATCGAGTCGGCGGCGACCGTGACCGTCGCGGTGCCTTCGATCGTACCGTCATTGACGATACCTTTGCGGAGGATCGTGCCGCCCGCCAGCGTGATGGCGGCGTTACCTTTGATGAGCCCCCCGGTAGTGGCAATGTCGGTAACGTAGAGACCGCGTTTCAGCAGACTGTCGGTGATGACGACATCAAGATTGCCGCCGATCGTGGCGCCGTTGCGGGTGACCATGTAGCAGGCGCTGGTCGAGCCCGTGGTGCCGAGCGCCGAGTCGGTGATCTTGACGGAAACGTCGCCCGTGACCGTACCGGCGCTGATCACGACGAAACCGTTGCCGGCTTCCGAGTTTTCACACTCGATATTGAGTTCACCGATGGTCATGTCCGCATTGTTCTGGAAGGCGACGGAGTTGGTGACTTTCGTATCGGCGATGTCGATGTTTTCGATGCCGTTCATCCCTTCGAGCGAGCCGAAAGCTCCGCCGGTGACGAAAAGCTTGCCGCCGTCGGCGGCGCGGCTGAACGCATTGGCGGCGTTGCTGTAAGCATCGGTGCCGTAGGTCGTGGTGTAACCGCCCTCGAGGACGATCGTCGATTCCGCCGTATAGTTGCTGTTGAGATAAGTATCGGCGGAGGATGCGACCGGACGTTTGTCTTCCGGGACCTCGCTGTACTTGCCGAAAGCGTCGGTACCGATGGTCAGCACCCGGTCGCCGAACTGGACGTTATCGCCGACGCTCTTTTCGGTCCACAGCACACTGAAATAAATCGGACTCATCTGATAGTAGAAGGCGTTGCCGTTTTTCACCAGCTGATAGCCCTTGGACTCATCAGCGCCGACGAGATCGATCCTGTCCTCCGTGACGCCGGGCGACGAAAGGATGAAGTACTGCGCCTTGGTGTATTCGCAATCTTCCAAATTGACGGTGTAGGTTCCGGTGTAACCGTTGCTGGCGCCGTTGAAAGTCAGACCGCAATCGTATTCTCCGACGTTGATCGTGATCGTGTCGAAATACTTCATCCCAACCGGGGTGTTGGGGGCGCCGTCCATTCCGATGACGGCGGCTCCCGTCACGACGAGATCGATGCCCGCGTTTTCACCCTTGGCGACTTTGCCGTAACTCTCGACCCCGCCGATCGTCGAACCGGAAAGCGTGACCGTGACGCGGTGATTATCCGAGACGGTCCAGGTAGCATCCTGAGCGCTGGTGCCGAAGTGAAGCGCATCGACATAACTCCCATCGGTGATGGAAATATTGACATCGTCGGTAGAGCCGATATTCATGGTCCCTTGGATCTTGCTGACGGTACCGCCCTTAACGGTCACATCGACCGTACCGGTGAGGTTGCCGGCATAAGCGTTGCCGAAATAGACAACGCCGACTCTGCCGCCGTTTACGACTTCGATCGTCGAAGACTCGATCTCGAGGTCACCGCTACTGGCGGCATGGCCGGCGCCGATCGAATGAACATAGGCGCCTTTTTCGACCGTGAAGATGTTGGAACTTCCCTCGGCGCCGATGTTGAGCACCGCGCCGTTGATGCCGGATGTCCCGCCACAAGCAAGGATGGCATTGGTCACGATGACGTGTTTGTAGTTCCAGAGCTTGCGGTTGCCGCCGCCGGTGGAAACCGTGTTGGAGCCGCCCGTGATGACCAGAGTCCCCGTCTTGCCGGTCGCATCCGCCGCATCGTCGAAGTTGTTGTAGAGCTTGACGGAGGAGTCGGCATCGCCGATCGCCGCGCTGAAAGTACCGCTCGGGCAGATGACCTCTTTCACCGTGCCTTTGGCGAGGTTCTTCCAATCGTAGTTGAAGAAATTGTCGGGGCTTTGGATCGCCTTTTCATCCTTGTCGGCAACGTCTTTCGCGTCAGCGTAGCTGAAGAAAGCGTCGGTGCCGATCGTGTAGTCCTTGCCGTTGACCGTCACGGTCTCGCCGTCGGTCTTATCCGCCCAGTCATTGCTGAAGCAGACGAATTTTTTCTGCAGATAAAGTTCATTATGCGAGCTGCTCCACACGACTTCGTAGTCGCTCGACGGAGTACCGACCCAGACGATATCGTTACTGATAACGTCGCTCGAATGGATCAGCCGGCGCTTGTCCACGCCCTCGCCGAAAGTGAAGCCCTCGACGTCGATCGTGATCGTCCCGGTATAGTTGTTGAAGCCGGTGGAAACGAAGAGATTACCGTTTTGCGCCTTGATCGTCACCATGTCAATGATATCAAAGACGGCAGAGGCGACGCTCCAGGTGCCGACCCGGCTCGCCCCGGTCACGACGAAATTGACCGCCGAATTCGCGCCCTTGTTGAAGGCGCCCGCGCCGTATTTTTTCATCTCGCCGATCGTACCGCCCGCCATCGTGATCGTGATGGTGCTGTCGTCAAGCAAATTCATCGCGTTGGCACCCGCGCCGGTCGGACCGAAGTCAAGCAACGCGATCCGCGCCTTGTCGCCGACCGTGATGTTGGCGCTCGAGAAGGAAACTCCGGTGATGCCCCAAGTAAAGGTGCTGACCAAGCTGTTTTCCATATTGACGTTGACGGTGCCTTTGGCGGTGCCGGAGTAACCGACCATAAGCAGAGTCGAAACAGTGCCGCCGTCCACGTTGATCGTCGCGGTGTCGAAAACGGACGTCCCGCTGGAAACAACGCCGATCGACTGGACGTAGGCGCCGTCATTTACGGTAAGCGTATTGCTGTAGGAGGCGTCGCTGACGCCGCCCATCACGTTGAAACCAGCACCGTTGGGAGCTTTTTGGTAAGTCACGCGCGTACCATTCGTAAAGATCGAATTGGCGTGAACGAAATTTTCACGTCCGCCGCCGGCCGCGGTGTTGTCGTAACTCGTCGCGCCGCCAGCCACGACAAAGGTGCCGGTCTTGCCGGCGGCGGACGCCGCATCGCTCCAGGAGGAATACGCCTTTACATTGGCATCGCCGATCTTGGTCGCGATCGTGCCGCTCGGGCAAATGACGGTAACGTCACTTCCGGCGGCTTTCCCGGACCATCCGGCATTGTAGAAATTGTCGGGGCTCGTAACCACCCAGCCTTCTCTCTCCGCCGCCGCCTTGGCATCTGTATAGAGGAAGAAAGCGTTGGTGCCGATGATCGCTTTTTCTCCATCGACGTCAACTTCCGTCCCGTCCGCCAGACCTTCCCACGCGGAGCTGAAATAAGCGCAGGGTGCGACGACATAAAGATTCTTGTCGTCGGTGCTCTTGACAAGGGTGTACTTGGTTGACGGAGCGCCGTCCGCCACGATCGAAATACTGGTCGCGTTGATCGCGCCGCCGCCTTTGAGGACGAGCTTGCGCGCCGAGGTCGCCACATAATCCGTCGCGTCGATGGTGATCGCGACATTCGCGCCGATGGAGCCGCCCGTGGTCAACTGCGCCGTCGCGTCGATGGTGATCGTCTGGACGGCGTCGCCGAGCGTCTTGATGTAGGACTCTTGCGTGCCTTCGACATTGACCGAAAACTTATTCTGGACGGCGTTGTAGTAGGTGATATCGCCGCCGACGATGTATTCTTTCTTCACCGTATCATAGAAAACGCCTTTTTTGACGGTGAAAGAGCCGTCGGGATTCTGCACCTTGGTCGCGCCGGAGATCATCAGATAACGCGTTTCCTGATCGACGTAGCTGGTCTCGCCCACATGCTCTTCGCCGTAGGTGATCCCATTACCGCTCGGCGTGCAGTAGGTACCGCCCGTCACGACCGCCGTGCCGCCGGTGACGGCGAGCGCGCCGAGGTAGCCCGGGGCGTAGGTGCCGGTGACTGTGCCGCCATTGAGCACGAGATCATACCCCAGCGCCGACCAGTAACCCAAATTTGAGTCGGCGCTGCCGACGTTGCCGAGTTTGCCGCCGTCCTCGACGGTGACGGTGATGGTCTGCAACTTCACGTCGAAAGTTTTGTACCATTCGGCAGCACCGACACTGCGGTTGGACATCTTGAAATTCGACAGACTACTGCCTTCTCCAGAAATCGTCAGATTGACGTTGCCATTCATGCCGTTGAAACTGGCGCCGCCGCTGACGCCGATATACATCGTAGTGACTTTGCCGCCGTCGCGGAGAATGACGTCGAAATCATTCATTGCCACGTTGCTTCCGGCGATCGTCCCGACGCTGCCGCCCGCCACATCGACCACCGCGTGATTGTGCGTGGCAGAGTACGCCGGCACCACCGTGCCCGCATACGCGCCTTCGCCGACATAAAGATAAGCGAGTTCCGTCGTACTGGCATATCCCGTAACATACGCCGTACTGGTCACCGTGCTCCCCGAAAGAAGGAAGGATTCGACCGAGGCGACCGTGCCGGAACCGGGTCCGAAAATGGCGCTGCCGTTATTATAAGAGCCCCCTGTGACATCGGGATTTTTGACAAACATGGCATCGGTGACCACGTTGCTGTAGCCGCCGATCACGGGGATATTGGTGGACGCGCCGCCGCCGACACAGGCGAAACTGCCGCTCACAACGTAAACGGTGCCGCCGGCATTATTCGCCTTGGTAGCGGCAGCCGTCACCGCCGTTTTCATGTCGCCGAAACCCGCCGAAGCGGCGAGGATCGCATCTTTGCCGAGCTCTGCGATGACTTCGACGTCGCCGACCGTGACCGTGACCAGGTCGCCTTCCTTGTAATTTTCCCCAGTTTCGGGATTGACCGCGTCCGCAGTCCATTTATCGCTCACGAAGAATAGATTCGTCGCGGGCACTTCTTTGATGAGCATCTCGTCTGCCATACTTTTTCTCCTTGTGGTTAGTTGCTTCGATTGCTCTAACTATATCTTTCTAACGGTAATTTTTTTCAAAAACAAGGTACAATTCTTCTACACCTTTGCATACAATAGCACCTGTTTCAAATTTTTTCAAGTCCTTTTATATCAAAATTTTTTGTTTTTTATAACGCTCTTGCAAAAAGCAAGTTACGAGCCGAGGAGATGATCCCCCGCCGCGCGGAGAGATGAGAGATGAGAGATGAGAGATGAGAGATGAGATTGCACTGCGCATATGGTTGTCTCGCGGCGTTGCCGCGAAATTTACGGGGCAATGGGAATCGTGGGATTTGTGGGAGTTGTGGGAGTTGTGGGATAAGACAAGCCTGCGACGATCCGGAGCAAAGCGACTGTTACAACGCTCACGTCATAGATCGCGGAAAAGAGCGTATGGTCCCATATCTCCCACAGCTCTCACTCCTCCCACAAATCCCACTGTATCGCATCCTTTTCGCGCCCGCGGCGCGATGCATCGCTCCGCGTAGTGCAATCTCATCTCCCTGTCCTCCAAAGCTCGCAGAGCGACGGAGGATCATCTCTCATAACTGCAAAAGCGGGAGTTGTGAGACAAGGCAGTCGGGCGTGAGCGCCCTCTTGCACCCATTGCGTCAAGGTGTGACGATATAAAAAAATCCGTTACTGGATCTCATTCTGCTGGGCGACCAGACGGTCGGCACCGTAGATTTTGCGCAGTTTCGGCTTTTCGATCTTGCCCGTCGGGTTGCGCGGCACTTCGGCGAAAATGATTTTGCGCGGCCGCTGATAGCGGGGGAGATCAAGGCAGAAAGATTCGACGTGCTCCTGCGTCAGGGAAATCCCCGGCTTGACTTCGATGATCGCCGCGGCGATCTCGCCGAGACGGGCATCCGGCAAGCCGATGACGGCGACGTCCTTGATCGCCGGGTCGCGCCGCAGAAAATCTTCGATCTGAACGGGGTAGAGATTTTCCCCGCCCGTGATGATGACATCCTTTTTGCGGTCGACAAGATAGATGAAACCGTCTTCGGATTCCTTTGCCATATCTCCGGTATAAAGCCACCCCTCGTCATCGAGGACTTCGGAGGTCGCCTTTTCATCCTTATAATAACGCAACATCACGCCCGCGCCCTTGACCGCGAGTTCGCCGACGTTGCCGCGCGGCACTTCGCGGCGCTGCTCGTCGACGATTTTCGTCTGCCAGCCGAAACCTGCGACGCCGATCGCGCCGACGTGGTCGATGTTTTCAATGCCGAGATGGACGGCGCCGGGGCCGATGGATTCGCTCAAGCCGTAATTGGTGTCGTAATCGTGCTTCGGGAAAACTTGTTTCCACCGTTTGATGAGGCTCGGCGGTACAGGCTGGGCGCCGATGTGCATCAGCCGCCACTGGTCAAGTTTGTAATTTTCAAGTTTGATGTCGCCGCGCTCGACGGCGTCGAGAATATCCTGCGCCCACGGCACCAGCAGCCAGACGATGGTGCAACGCTCCTCACTGACCGCCGAAATGATCCATTCCGGTTTGACGCCTTTGAGCAACACCGCCTTGCCGCCGACAAGAAAACTGCCGAACCAGTGCATTTTGGCGCCGGTATGATAAAGCGGCGGGATGCAGAGAAAAACATCGTCCTTGGTCTGACGATGATGATTTTGCTCGACGCGGCAGGCGTGCATCAAACTGCGGTGCGCGTGGATGATCGCCTTGGGAAATCCGGTCGTGCCGCTCGAAAAATAAATCGCCGCTTCGTCGCTGTCGGCAAGCGGGATCGCCGGGCTTTTGCTTGAGCAGTAGGCGACCAGACTTGCGTAAGGCTCCGCGAAACTCGGACAGTCTTCGCCGACGTAAAGGAGCGTTTTCACTTTGGGGATCCGGTCGCAGATCGACTCAATGCGCCCGGTGAATTCCGGCCCGAAAAGCAACACTTCGACGTCGGCAAGCTCCAGACAGTACTTGATCTCGTCGGCGGTATAGCGGAAATTGAGCGGCACGGCGAGCGCGCCGCTTTTGAGGATACCGAAATAAATCGGCAACCATTCAAGGCAATTCATCAAAAGGATGCCGACCTTGGCGCCTTTGCGCACATTGCGCGTCAAAAGAAAATTGGCGAAGCGGTTCGCTTTCTGGTCAAATTCCCGCCAGGTGATCTCGGAACGGAATGAATCGCAGGAACTCGGCTCGATGAGCGAATATTCCCGCCACGTCGTATGACGCGCTTCCAATTCCTGCGGGTTGATCTCAACCAGAGCGACGTCGTTGCCGTAAGCACTGGCGTTGTGTTCCAGAATTTCTGTGATCGGCATAAGGCAAATCCTTTTTTCGGAAAAAATTCAAGTTCTTATATACTACTATATATAATATATAACAGGTTTAATGGCAATGACCGCCGCAATGGCCGCCGCAGGAGTGACTTCCGCAGGAGTGCCCCGCTTCCCCGTCGTGGTGATGACAATAGAAATCGGCGTTGACCGCAAGATGCCCCGCCAGCAGCGCTTCGACGACCTGCCGGACGTTGCCCGACGCGCCGCCGATCACCTGAATCCCGGCTTCCGCCAGAGCGTTGAGCGCACCGCCGCCGATGCCGCCGCAGACGAGGACTTCGACATCGCCCCCGGCGAGAAGCCCCGCCAGCGCGCCGTGGCCTGTTTCGCCGCAGAGAAGCCGGTTTTCGGCGACGATCCTGCCGTTTTCCACTTCAAATACCGCAAATTCCGGCGTGTGCCCGAAATGCTGAAAAACTTCATCGTTTTCGCAAGTCACTGCAATTTTCATTTTGATTCCCGTCAATTCACAAAGTAAAAATAATTTTTTTTGCGAGGTTTGGCTTCCGGAAGCGGCTCCGCCGCGTATCCGAGCGCGCAATGACCGATCCCTTCATACTCGCCCTCGATCCCGAGCGAATGCAGCAATTTTTTGCCCTCCTCCGACTCGAATTCCTCTTTGGCGCGGTGGATCCAGCAGGAAGCCAGCCCGAGCGCATGCGCGGCAAGCATCAGATTGCCCATCACCAGACTTCCGTCGTAAAGATACGTCGGACGGCTTTTGTCCGCGAGCACGATCAAGATCACCGGAGCGCCGTAAAAGGGGTCGAAATCACTTTTGCCCAGTATTTCCGCATTATGCCTGGAAATTTTATCCCGCAATTCGCGGTTGGTCACCGCGATCACGACCGGGGACTGCCAGTTCTTGCCCGTTGCCGCAAAACTCCCGGCGCGGAGGACTTCGCGGATCAGCGCCTCATCCGGCATATCGGATTTGAAATTACGGCAACTGCGCCGCGTCAGCATCGCTTCGATCACGTCATTCATCGTATTTACCTTCTTTCGCGGAAAGGCAACAGCCGGCGGCAGATCTTGAGAATGGATCTTCCGGCGGCGGTCGAAAGATTTTCATCCTCCCCCATGAGGTATTCGCGGAGCAAGGCAAGGTCGCTTTCGCCGCCGACTTCCCCAAGCGCCAAGAGATAGTAAGCCGCCGCATCGGTCGTCACTTTGCGCTTGGAATCCAACAAAGAGTGACAAATATCCGACGGCGTCGTCAACTGATGACGCGCCAAAGCCCAGTGCGCGGCGGCTCCGCAAAGAGTGCCGCGCTGGACATCGGCGATTTTTTTCAGATTTTCCGCACGGTCGGGAGGAAGCGTTTCCAACGCCCCCGCTGTGCGGGCGGCAAAAACGACTTCGGAAATCTGATCGGTGATCGACGGGGCAAGAGAATTCATATCCTCCGCCTGAAAAAGCTGATCCAATTCTCCTGAAGCACCGCATTTCAGCGACGCGTCGATCATCTTTTCCGCTTCCGCGTCGCCGTTGACGGCAAGCAGCCAGATCGCTTCGTTTTTGCCGTGAAGTCCGGCGTGGATGATCGCCCAGAGGATCTGGCGGTCTTTGACGCTGTAATGCAGTTGCAGACGCGCGGAACTTTCCAACGCCTGCAAATGCCCCGATGACTGCGGGTCAAGCGCCAGACGGCGGATCTCGTTGACCGCGCCGCCGATGCGTACGCGCAATTCGCGGACGTGACCGCTCGGAGATTTTTCCAGCAGAGGGAATTCCGTCCGGTTTCTCTCGGGATCCGCTTCCGCCGCCAGGATCCGGCAGTTCCCATCGGAAGAGGAAACCCGCTTTTCCAACAGATCCGACGCTTCGCGCATCTGGACGATCAACGGATCTTCCGTCCTGCATCCGGCGGCAAGAAGCGCCAGCCCCGCGCTCAAGATGAGAATATAATTCGTTTTCATTCTTTTTTTCCTATGCCAATGCGGCAAGTTTCAGTGAATTGTCTTCACGGTAGATTTTATACTCGCTTGTCGCGAACCATTGATTCGCCTTGTCCCAGACGGCTTTCACGCCGTCGATCGAAACGGGATAATTGGCATTCAAGCCCAACTTGTCCCAACGGTAGAGCGTGTCGTCGGAACCGGTCAAAATCGTCCACGGCGATTCGACAGTCGCGCCATTCAACGTGATCTGCAAAGCATCCGCGTAGAAATCATTGCTGCCGGTCATCCATTCCAAGGAGGAGCCGTACTCAAAATTCCAGTATTTCACCGCAGTGAGATCAAAGCCTTCTCCTTTTCTGCCTTTGCCGCAAAAATCAACATTTGAATTTCCGGCAAAGGTGATCCGGTCAAATGCGAAAAGATCCAGCGGCGCAAACGCCCCCGCCCCCTCCGACGAACTGCGGTAAGCGTCAAAAACAAGAGAGCGGGCGCCGTTGATGCGGTGCTCGTCATCGCTGGCGGATTCGCTGTCGCCGACCACGAAACTGCCGCTGCCGAAAAAAAGATTTTCCGCAATGCCGGAAAAGGTCACCGAGCAACCGCCCTGGATGTTGCCCTGATAACGGCTGCCGAGCACCAGATGCTTCAGCAGAGCAACCGTATTTTCCGACGTGTCAACCGTCACATAATCGTGGCTGTTGACTATCATATCGATCGGAGAGGCCTCATTGACCGACCGGGCAAGTTCCTGTTTGGCGGCGAGATTTCCGCCGTAAACCGATTGGCAAAAAGTACCGCCCGTGATCGTCAGGGTATTGGTAACGTGCCGCCCTTCGATCCTGCCCGCCTGATTGTAACTGCCCGCCGCAACTTCTTTCAGAAAAACACCGCCCGAAATTGTCAGCGTGCAACAACTTCCCGATGCGGCTTTGAGCAACGTCGCCGTGCCGCCGACGATATGTCCGCCGCAGACGACGGAATGAAACGTCCCGTCGGAAATCGAAAGTTCCGCATTTCCCGTCGCGCTCACCGTGCCGGAAGCAAGGTAAAATCCGCCAAAGGCGAAATCGACGTCGATCGTCCCCTTCCCGCCGATTTCAAGAAAGGAATTTCCCCCGATTTTGGTGGTCGTGCCGCCGGAAACTTCGACGTATTTCCCGCCGACGAGCAAGCGGAAATCCGCACTTGTTCCTCCGGCGACGTCAACGCTCAACGCGGAGTCGTCGGAATGAGTTCCGCCCGCCAAAAAAACGGCGGCGCCGCCGAAAATTTTGGCAGGTGTCGTCAATGCACCGATCTCTGTAGTTGCGCCGGATTTTTCCACCGTGATCTTCCCGGTAAAATCAGGATACGCCGCCACGGCATTGGCAATGGTCAAAAAGTGCGTGGCATCCTCTTCCGTATAATCCGGATCCACAAAAAGGTGCGTAACCGTTTCCGGAGCCGACGCCAAAAGCGGCATCGCGTTCAAAACGGGTTGGACGGAGAGCGTTTCAAACGTCACACAACTACCCTCGGCGACCTGCCACGGCACACTTTGTTGCGGGGCAACGATCTTTACCGACTTCCCCGCCGGAGTCAGCAGAAACAGCGGATGCGAGACAAAGGCGTTTTCCGGGAAATCCAACGCGCTATGCAAGACGATCTCCGCCTCGTTTCCAGCAAAAAGCGCATCGGCAAACGTGATAAAAAGCGGTTGATCGTTTTCCGGCATTTCTCCGGCATAGAAGAGCGCGCAATTGAACGCATCGCGCAACGAGATAATGCCGTTTCCCTGATCGATACGGTCATTCAGCGTGGTGATGACAAAGGTGTTTTCGTTCGCCATTTTTCATTCTCCGCAGAAAAATTTTTCGTTTGATGTATTAAATATAATACATCGTCCCTCAAAATGCAATTTTTTTTCGAAGAAACTGACGAAAATCTTTACTTGCGGAACTTATCCATCACGGGAAGCAGCATCCCGCCGAGGGAATTGCCGAGCGTAAGCCACAATGTGACGAGCAACGTTTTGCCGCACCAGACATTCGCCGCGGAAAAGTAGAACATATCCGCGATGCAGTGTTCAAAACCGCTCAAAATAAAGATCGTCACGCAGAGAAAAACGGTAAAAAAGCGGAAGATCGGCGACAAATCCTCCCGGCGGTAAGTTTCGACGGCGACGTACATCAAAATGCCGCAGAAAAACGCGAGGATCAGCAAACTCGGCAGACCGTCATTCAACTTTTCCGCACACATCGCGCCGACTCTCGCATCGAGCCGCGCGAAAACCCGGCTGTGGCGCACCAGCGTGCCGACGAGCCACGTGCCGCAAAAATTACCGCACCAGATCAGCAAAAGAGTCCGGCAATAGGAAAAAGTTTTCCTGCCCTGATTGGCGAGATAACCGATCGCCCCCGTGTAGAGTTTAAAGCCGTAGCAGACGATCGTCATCAGTCCGAAACCGAAAAGTACCGCCCCCGCCACCGGATTTTTGACGGAAAGACAAACCGTTCCCGCAATGCCGATGAAGATCCCGGCAAGCAAGGCATTGACCAGTGTCCGAAAAGATTCCCGCATCGTTAAAAATCCTCCAACGTTTCCTGAAAAGTCACAAAATCCCCGAGATCGCGCAACGAGGCGATCAATTTTTCCAGCCGCGCGGCATACGCCGCTCCCGCATGACGGGTGATGTACGGCGGGATATGCCACTTGGGATCGGCGGCGGCTTCGCTGTATTCCCAGGGATGCGTGTACAAATTGAAATAACGCGTCTTTTTCACGGCGAAACGAGCCAACGCGCGGTAGACGAAAAACGGGAAATTCTTGAAGCTCAACCAGAAAAGCGGGAGCCGCAGAAACGGCACCGCCGACACCGGATATTGTTTCAGACCGCCTTCGTCCGCAAACGGCAGAAGGCTTGCGGACAAATGATTGTAGCGACCGGGGAGCCAGACGGGATTCAGCGAGGATTCGTAGCGGTACCCCGCATTGACGATGTCGCTTTTGGCAACGGGGGCAAGCCGCGCCATCCGGAAACCGACTAATTTTCCGCCGGATAATTTTTCCAGAATTTCCTTGGATTCCGCCAGATGCGACGCTTCAAAAAAGGAATGGTTCAAGCCGTGCGAAGCGATCTCGTGCCCGGAGCGCGCCATTCTTGCGACCAATTCCGGCGCGCGTTCAGCAAAATACGCGGTGATGAAAAACGTCGCTTTGACTCCGGCGCGGTCGAGCACGTCGAGGATCTTTTTTGTGCCGTCCGCCGACACCGCCATCCGGTCGGCTTCGGAAACGGCGACGCCGTATTCCTCCGGCAGATCGAATTCCTCGATGTCAAAGGAAAGCAATAATTTCGCCCGTTTGGATGGATTCATTTTTTCCTCATCTTTCCGCAGATCCTTGCCTGAAACAAAATCCGGACGAAATGACGCAATTCCCGACAGATCACTTTGAAGCCCATTCGCGAAAAGTGCAACCCCTGCCGCAAATGCAGATCGATCGTATCGATTTTCAATTTTGCATTGCTGCCGAGCAAAATGAATTCCGTATCAAAAAGAAAAGAATCCGTTTCTGTCGCCAGAAAAGCGGTTTTTCCATTGGAATTAAATCCTTTCAACCCCGCCTGCGTATCGAGGAAACGATCCGGCAGACCGAGCAACAACCGGTTCAGCGCGCGCACCCCGGACGAAATGATCTTGCGCGACCAGCCGAGCGCGGCGCCGTATTCCCTGCCGCGCACGCCCATCACGATGTCGGCGCCCTGCTCCAGTTTTCCGGCGGCATCCGCCACGCTTTGCCAGCCGAAGGGAAAATCCCCGTCGGTATAAACTTGGAAATCGCCTTGAGTGCGACCGATCCCGTAACGCAGGCAATAGCCTTTGCCGTGATTGGGAGAGTAGGAAAGAAATTCAAAATTTCCTCCCGCCGCCTGACGGATCTTGTCGAGACTTTCCTCCGAAAAAAACGACAGATCGGAACCGTCGTTGACGAGATAAAGGCGCAACTGCCAGTTTTTCTGCGCGAACTCAGTCTGCAACGCCGACACGGCATCAACGATATGTTTTTCCCATCCGGCATGAGGTTTGTAAAGCGGCAAAACAAGATCAATCAGGCGCATTGGCGGAAACCCTTTTTTGAGCAAAAATCCAGAATTTACTGATGACGTAATTGAAAACCGTCACAAAAAATTCATCGACAAGTTTCATCAGATACCCGTGAAGCGCCGCATAGTGCGGATCCCACATCTGCGCCCACGCGGTGTAAGCAAGAAAATCCACCGTCACCCAGATGAAGGCGAAATCAAAGGCGAGCGTTGCCGCACGGCAACCGAAAAAGAGCAAAAATTCCCGCCAGAAAACCCCCGGCGCCATCGAGCGGCTTTTAAATACCGCCAATTTGTTGGCGAAAAAGGCAAAAAGCACCGCGACGACCCACGACACCACCGTCGCGAGCCTCCCCGCACAATGAGCAAGACTCCCCTTCCCCAAAAGATAGAAAAGGAAAAAATAAACCGCCATACTCAAAGCCGTCGTCAGCACGCCGACAATGAGATAACGGATGATCTCCTGATATTTTTTCAAAAACGACAGCATCATTTCTGTTTCCACAAAATCCCTTATCATATCTAATATACTTCCGCATTTGCCGCTTTTCCACCATCGGAAGAAAAAAGGCGAAAGTTTTCTTGATCGCACATACGTTTTTCAACTTGTATTCTCCCATGCGGCAACGTATATTGTATCACACGAGTATTCAAGAAAAATGCCACCGAGGATTTTTATGAAAAGCATACAGAAATTTTTCGCACCGAAACGTTTTTTGGTCTTTTTTCTGATTTTCAACACCGTGATCGCAACGCTGATTCCGACTTTACTTTACCGCGTCCTGCCGCTGGACACCATTGAAGCGGTCATCTGGGGACAGCGTTTTACGATGGGCAACTACAAACATCCGCCGCTTTCCGGATGGATCGCCCATCATTTTTCGGCGTTTTTCGGGCACGCCGATTTCGCGATGTATTTTTTGAGCCAGATCTGCGTCGCCGTCAGCTACTACTTTATTTACAAGCTCGCCAGAGAATTTTTCAGCGAACGCAAATCCGTCCTCGCTTCCATCGTACTCGGGATCACATTTTTCTATTCGTTTGATTCCGCAAAATTCAACGTCAACATTCTGCATCTCGCGCTGTGGCCGGTAACGACCTATTGCTTCATCCGGACGATCAAAGAAAATCTGCTCCGTCAATGGATCCTGCTCGGCGTACTGGCGGCGCTCTGCCTTTGGAGCAAACTTTCCGGGGGAATTTTATTGCTGATGCTGACCATTTGGATGTTCGCCGACCGGCAGGCGCGAAGCCGTTTTTCCGGCGCGGGCCCCTATGTCACGGCAATTCTCTCTTTTGCGCTTTTCGTCCCTTATCTCATCTGGCTTTTCCGGACGGACTTCCTGCCGCTGACTTACGCCTCCGAACGGGCTCACGCCGAATCAAGTCCGTTTTACTTCCCGGTCGAGATATTTTTTGGGCTTCTCGCGCCTCTTGCGGCGCCGCTTGCGGCAATTTTAGTTGCGGGAGGCAAAGAAGCCTTTTTTCGTTTTTTCCGCCAAAAATGGCAGATCAACCACCGCGCGGCTTTCCTCTTTGCCGGATTTTTTCTGTTTTTCCCGATCCTTTTTTTCACGGGATTGAGCTTTTTCGTACCACGGATCGACTTGATGTGGGGGTATCCGATCTATTTTGCGTCGGGGATTTTATTCCTTTCTTTTTACGAAGATGAATTCTGGACGGAAAAACGCTTCACGCATCTTGCGCTGATCGTCATCGCCGTCATATTGGCATTTCAAATAGGGGATGTCATTTACTTTTGCGTCAAGACCCGGCAGTCGGGACACTTCCCGGCGCAGGAATGCGCTGACAAGGCGGTCGTTTATTATCAGCAAAAGACGGGAAATGCCATCTCTACCGTTTGCGGCAATATGTGGTTCGCCTGCATCATTTCGCACTATCAGAAATCCCGTCCGCTCGTCTGCATTCAGGAAGATCCGCTCGACATTATGCGTTACCGTCCCAAAATCGAAAAAGAAGGGGCGATGTTCGTCGCCGCAAATCAGCAGGAAATCCAAGACATCGCCCGGCAAATGGAAATTGAAATCACCGACATCACGCCGGTATATTTCCGCTATCAGGCACCGCACGGAAAAGTTTCCGAAAAACGGCTCTTTTTCGCCATTCTCCGGCCAAGACAGGCGGCGGTGAAAGAGTAAAAAAAGGGGGGGTGTTGCAAAACCTTCGCGTTAAAACAGCATCCCCTTTTGGTACACCCCTTAAAAACACCACGTCCCCTTGCGGAAGACGGGGATCTTTTTGCCGGAAGCCGTCACGCCGTCGATCTCAAGATCGCGGGTGCCGATCATAAAATCGACGTGGATCATACTGTCGTTGATACCCTTTCTCCGTAATTCAGCGGGCGTGTATTTCGCGTAATCGGCAACGCAGTTGTCGAAGCCGCGCCCGAGCGCGATGTGACAGCAGGCATTTTCGTCAAAGAGCGTATTGTAAAACAAGATCCCGCTCTGATTGATCGGGGAATCGTAGGAGATCAGCGCGCATTCTCCGAGATAAGCCGCCCCCTTGTCCATCGAAATCATTTTTTCGAGCATTTTCTGATTGGTGCGCGCCTTGACTTCGACCGCCTTGCCGCGGTGGAAACGGATGGAGAAATCCTCGATCAAAGCCCCCTGCCAGGAAAGCGGCTTCGAGGCGACAAGCAATCCTTCGGCGACACCGCGCGCGGGCGACGTAAAAATTTCCTCCGACGGGATATTGGGATTAAATTCCCTCCCCGACAGATCGGTTTCGGCGGCGCCGCAGAAAATACCGTCCGGGATCAAGCCGACCTTGAAATCCGTCCCGTTGGAAGCGCGGTACTCCAATGCGACCAATTTTTTGGCATTCAACACCTTGCAGCGGTGATGGATCTGCCGGTTGTGCGCTTCCCAGTTGCGGATGGGGTCGCCGTTGGCACGGGCGCAGGAAAGGATCGCCTCCCACAATTTTTCCTCGGCGCGCTCCGCCGGAAGTTTCGGAAAAACCTTTTGCGCCCACGCCTTGCCGGGGACGGCGGCAATGCACCACTGGTGTTTGTTTTCCATCGCATTGCGGTAAGGTTTGATTTTACGCAGTTTCGCCGCGAGCGTCCGCGATTGTTTCTCCATATCGACGCCCGCCATCCCGTCGGGGTCGTCGGAATCCAGCCACAAACGGCACGGCAGTTTTTTCACCTGATACTGCCAGCGCGCTTTTTCCCACGGCTCCAGAGCGGAAAGCCGCTCCTCGCTCTGGTAACGCTGTTCGATTTTCGCCAGCGGCATATCCGTCCAGTTCAACACGACTTTGCCTGCGCCCCGGCGGTAACAATTTTCGACCACCATACGCACGAATTCGATCTGATCGAAGGATGCCGTCAGCACAACGTCCTGTCCGACATCGGGGTTGATCCCCTTTTCCACCAGCAACCACGCATAAGATTCCAAACGCTTGCGATCCAATTTATATCAGCTCCTCTATTATGGATAACGGTAAAATATAGCGGAATATCCCGGCAAATGCAAGCATATTCCACCGGAGCTGTCAAAAAAAAGAGGACGTTGCAAAACCATCGGAGGTTTGGCAACAGTCCCTTGAGAAATTTTTCCGCGTTATTTCTGCTTTTTGTAACCGCACTTCGGGCAAACGCCGTCAACGAGGGCGATACCGCAAAGCGGACAACGGTCGATCGTGCCGGTCGGCTCGTATTCCTCGCTTGCGGCATTGACGCCGCTGGTAAAAGTGATCTTGGCGATGTTGAGTTTGTCCTTGAGCAGATCGTAGACGATCTTGATCATCCCCTCCACGGTCATCGTTTCTTTAGTGACGACGAGACGGCAGTCGGGATAAGCGGTGGCAAGTTCCGTTTTGAAAGCAAAGCCTTTCATCGTGTTGGTGGGATCGCCATCCTTGATGCCCTGTTTTTCATAAACACCGAGAATGGCGGGCAACAAGGGATCATCCTCACGGAGGATCAGCGCGTGATCGAAGTTTTTCAGCAAACTCCACGCGGTTTTCTGGATCTCGTTGCAGGGGAAAACCATATTAACGCCCGGATTGACGGTGTCTTCGACCTCAATGGTAAGACGTCCGGTATGACCGTGGAGATACTGCGCCTCCCCGCGGAAGCGGTAAAAACGGTGGGCATACTGTAAATCAAAGGTGGCGATGCTTCTCATAACGGTTTCCTTTCCTTGTTACGGGGGTTGAGGGGAAAAGTTAAAAATTATCGGGTTCGATCTGAAAATAAGCGCGCGGATGATTGCAGACCGGGCATTCATCCGGAGCCTTTTCTCCGATGTAAATATGACCGCAGTTGCGGCATTCCCAGCGGTTCTCACCGACACGCACCCAGACTTCGCCGGATTCAAGATTTTTCGCGAGCTTGCGGTAACGCTCCTCGTGACGCTTTTCGATCACGGCGACGGAAGCGAATTTTTCAGCGATCTCCGTAAAACCCTCCTCTTTGGCGACTTCGGAAAAATTCTTGTACATATTGGTCCACTCCTCGTGCTCGCCCGCCGCCGCGGCGGCGAGATTTGCCGCCGTGTCGCCGATGCCGCCGAGCGCCTTGAACCAAAGTTTCGCGTGTTCCTTTTCATTGTTGGAAGTTTCTTCAAAAATCGCCGCGATTTGCTCGAAGCCGTCTTTTCTCGCACGGCTGGCAAAATAGCTGTACTTGTTGCACGCCTGCGACTCCCCGGCAAAAGCAAACGCGAGATTGGCTTCTGTTTTCGATCCTTTGAGTTCCATCTTTCATCCTCTCTTTCTGTTGTCTGCCGGAATATTTATTCCGACGTTAATAAATCTTTTCGCTAATTAAATATAAAATCTATTTAATAAAAAGCAAGCCGCTTTTCAAAAAATTTGCAAAAATAATTTTTTCTACTTGAAAACGAGATAAAAACTGCTATATTTATTTGAGTTTTATCTGAAAGAAGGGGAAACGATGACAAACGCCGACGAGTTCCGCACAGTCTGCAAAGCACAGCACTGGAAATGTACGCCGCAACGCCTCGCCGTTTACGGTTACATGCACAACAACCGCCGTCATCCCTCCGTCGACGACGTCTGGACATTTGTCCGCAAACGCATCCCCTCGATCACCCGCGAAAGCGTTTACCGCATCCTCAATGAATTTTCCGATGCGGGAATTTTTTACCGGATGGACAAAATCGAAAGCGCACACTACGACTCCCGTCCCGATTCCCACGGTCATCTCATCTGCGAAAAATGCGGCAAAGTCACCGATTTCAACTTTTCGGAGCTACCCCCCCTCCCCTCCGGCATCCCGGGAAAAAGCATCCGCCACATCGAACTGCGTTTAGCGTGGATTTGTCCCGTGTGCGAAAAGAAAATGTAGGCGGCAATACAATGGGAGCGAGGGGGCGCAAACAGCCCCCCTGGCTCCCATTGAGTCAACGTGTGCTGATACAAAAAACGATTTATTTTTTCTCCAGCGGAAGTTTCGGGGCTTCCGCTTCGACGTCCTTGCCGTTCCAGCAGTAGGTACAGAGTTTTTCCTTGGGAATACCGATCGCGGAAAGCAATCCGTCAAGGCTTTGAAATTTCAAAGTCGACAAATTCAGTTCCTTGCGGATCTCCTCGACCATTGCGAGATATTCCGGAGAATTATAGACGAGATATTTTTCCAAAATCTCATCGGTGATCTCGGTCGTCTTTTCCAGACGGGCGATGGCGCGGCGCGCGGCGAGATCCATCTCACTGCGCGAACGCGAGAAATTCAAAAAGCGGCAACCGAAAAGAAGCGGAGGGCAAGCCGAACGCATATGCACCGCCTTGACGCCGTCGGCGTACAACCGCTTTACCGTATCGCGCAACTGAGTTCCGCGCACGATCGAATCGTCGCAAAAGAGCAGTCTTTTGCCCTCGATCTGCTCTTTTACGGGGATCAGTTTCAGCTTGGCGACGAGGTCGCGCCGGCTCTGATTCTGCGGCATAAAACTGCGCGCCCAGGTCGGCGTATATTTGACGAAACTGCGCAAATAGGGTTTGTCGGTCGCATTGGAGTAGCCGATCGCATGGGCGATGCCGGAATCGGGGATGCCGCAGATCGAATCGATTTCAGACAGCATATCCTTGTCGCCCGAAGCCAGGCTCGCTCCGTTGCGGTAGCGCGCGCATTCGGCGTTGGCGCCCTCGTAGCAACTTGAAGGATAACCGAAATAGACCCAGAAAAAGGTACAGATTTTCATCGTTTCGGCGGCTTCGTGATGGACGATGACCTTGTCCTGCGTCAATTCGACGATCTCGCCGGGGCCGAGTTCATATTTTTCCTTGTAATCAAGATTCGGGAAAGCGGACGATTCCATCGAAACGGCATAAGCGCCTTCCTTTTCCCCGATGATGACCGGAGTGCGCCCGTAGCGGTCGCGGGCGGCGTAGACGCTCTTTTCCGTCAGCAGCAGGATCGAGCAGGAACCGTCGATCACTTTTTGCGCATACTCCAATCCGGCGGCAAACGTGTCTTTGCGGCAGATCAGCATCGAAACAAGTTCCGTCGGATTGACTTCGCCGTTGCTTGATTCGCTTAAATGAGAGTAACCGCCGTCAAACAGTTTGCGGATGATCTCGTCCTGATTGTTGATCTTGCCGACGGTGACGATGGCGAAACTGCCGAGTTTTCCGGTGATGAGAAGCGGCTGATCCTCCGTGTCGCTGATGACGCCGATGCCGGCGCAACCGCAGAGATTGTCAAGTTCTCCGTCGAACTTCGAGCGGAACTGGGCGTTGGTGATGTCGTGGATACTGCGGAACATCCTGCCGTTTTCCTGCCGGATGGCAAGACCGCCGCGGCGCGTGCCGAGATGGGAGTGATAATCCGTCCCGTAAAAAAGATCATCTACACAGTTAAAACTCGAAACAACTCCGAAGAAACCGCCCATGCGACACCTCTATTGTAATAAACGCCCCGTCCATATAATTCCATAATATAATATGAAGATGCGTTTTTTACAACCGCTCCGGCGGCAAAATCCGCTATAAATCGCGCGAAACGATTTCTCCGGGACGGGTCGACGCTCCGGCGGAAATTTTGCGCCCCGGATAAATCGATGTATGGATCCCCGTATGAACGTGATCTCCGATAACCGCGCCGAATTTGCGCCGCATCGTATCGACCAGTTCACCGTTTACCATCGAACGGTGATTCGCTCCGTCGTGACGCAGATTTCCGATGATCGTCCCCGCGCCGAAATTGACGTGATCTCCGAGGATCGAGTCCCCGGCGTAACTCAAATGCCCGACGGCGGAATGACTGCCGATGATCGAATTTTTAATTTCGACCGCCTGCCCGATATGGACAAAATCCCCGATGACGGTATTGCCCCGGATATAACAATTCGGTCCGATTTTGCAGTTTTTGCCGATAATGACGTTGCCTTCAATGTAGACGCCCGGCAAAATGACCGAACCTTCTCCGAGGACGAGATGCCCGGTGTATTCCGCGCGCGGCGAAACGATTCCCTCTACGGCATCGGCATCAAGATTTTTCACCAGCGTTTCACTGATGGCGAGGACGTCCCACGGATAGCGGATCTCCACGCCGTCGGCGGGAAAAACTTCACTTCCTCGTCCGGCGCGCGCCAATTCCTCGCCGATGCCGTTCTCGACGACAAAATCGGTGTGACCTTTCAATTCGGCAAGCATTTTTCCTGACGGGAAGAAATCCGTCCGCCACGTCACGTCGAAGGCATTGGCGGCAAGTTTTTCCGTCAGGAGTTCGCGCAAGGGACGGTTGAGGATCACCAGATCCCCCGGATTTGCCGTCAGCGGAGCCAAAGAGGGGATCGGTTTTTCAATAAAAGTCACCATCATTACGCTCCCAGTTCCTTTCTGGCGGCATCCGTCAGTTTGCCGAGCCACATTTCAAGCGCCGCGGTATCCTCCATTTCGACGAGAATGCGCAGTTTGTTTTCCGTGCCGCTGTAACGAACGACCGCCCTGCCCGACGAAGCGACGCTTTTTTTCAGATCATCAAGCACTTTTTGCAACTGCGGCAATCGTTCAAAGGGGATTTTCTCCCGGATCGGCAAATTGACCATTTTTTGCGGAAAAGCCGTCATAAACGCGGCAAGTTCGCGGAGCGTCTTTTTCCTTTTTCTCATCAACTTCAAAACGTGAAGCGCGGTGATGATGCCGTCGCCCGTTGTCACATAGTCCATAAAGATCACGTGCCCCGCCTGTTCGCCGCCGACGTTGCAGTGCTTTTCGCGCATCGCTTCAATGACGAGATGGTCGCCGACGTCGGTCGTGACGACGTCGATGCCCGCTTCGTGCATCGCCCGGTGAAATCCGAGATTGCTCATCGACGTGACGACCACGGTGTTGTTGGCAAGTTTCCCTCTTGATTTGTAATCGAGCGCGACCATCCCGATGATGCGGTCGCCGTCGACGACTTCCCCCGCCGCGTCGCAGAAAATCACCCGGTCGGCGTCGCCGTCGAGCGCGATCCCGCAGTCGGCTTGACAGCGTTTCACCGTTTCACACAGCTTTTGCGTATGGGTCGCTCCGCAACCATCGTTGATGTTGATACCGTCGGGCGCAACGCCGATCTCAATGACCTCCGCTCCGAGTTCGCGGAATATCGCCGGAGCCATCGCATAGGCGGCGCCGTTGGCGCAGTCGAGGACGATTTTCAAACCGGCAAGCGAATGGTTTTTGATTGAACTTTTGGCAAATTCAATGTAGCGGCCGCGGGCGTCGTCGATACGGCGCGCCTTGCCGATATTGGAATTGCCCGACAGCAATTCGGAATTTTTCCCGACGGCGATCAGATTTTCGATCGCGTCGCTCTGCGCTTCCGTAAGTTTAAAACCGTTTTCATCAAAGATCTTGATGCCGTTGTCCTCCGCCGGATTATGACTTGCCGTGATCATGATGCCGCAGTCGGCGGCAAACGAACGCACCAGATGCGCGACAGCGGGCGTCGGCATCGGTCCGACTTCGAGAACATCCATCCCCATACTGAGCAGTCCCGCCGTGATCGCGCTTTCAAGCATATAGCCGGAAAGCCGCGTATCCTTGCCGACCACCACGCGACGCGAGACGCCGTCGGCGCGGTACTTCGCCACCGCCTTGCCGACAAGCAACGCCATTTCCGGCGTGATCGGATAGTGATTCGCCTTGCCGCGGATTCCGTCGGTACCAAAAAGTTTTTCCATTTTTCAATCCTTATTTATGTTGTTATTCCGCAATGCGGTACATCCGATTTCCGATTTTTTTAATTCTTTTGAAAAACGATTTGCATAAAATAGCGCGGCATCTGCAATTTTTCCACCGTTTTATGGATTTTTTTTGATTTTTTATGGATTTTTCATCAATTATTCATTTTTCTTGCGACTTTTTTTGAAAAATTTTTGAATTTTTTTGCAAAAACGGTAATTTCCGGGTTGAAAAAAGGAGGCAAGACAAGTATTTTAAGCAAGATGCAAAGGTGTTTTTTCTTTTGCACAAGACGCGAGAGGGTCGTCTTTGTCGGATCGTTTTCCACCGCTCACGACAAAACGGAACTCGACCGGACTGCGGTTTTGCGGCAGGGAAAGTCGCAAGGCCCGGGAAATTCAAGCTTAGTTTGAAGCGTTGCGTTACCTGTCTTTCGGGAGGGGTGGCGTTTATTCGCTTATTTTTGTTTTTCCCGAGTTGGTCCGGCTTCGTGCCGAGCAGAAAAAAGTTGACACAAAACCTAAATCAAGGTAAAGGACAACAAAAAAATGAAAGTCAGAGCTTCGATCAAGCGCAGATGCGAATTCTGTCAGATCATCAAACGCAACGGGACGATCCGCGTGATCTGCTCCCGCGACCCCCGTCACAAACAGCGTCAGGGCTAAAGCAAGTAAAACCGAAATCACGGCAACTATAAAAAGTAAGGATCAAAAACATGCCTCGTATTATTGGTGTTGACATTCCGGGCAACAAGCGCATCGAGTATTCGTTGCGTTACATTTACGGCGTTGGCCCGGCCAAAGCGATCGAAATCCTCACCAAAGCAAAGATCGATCCCGCGATGCGCGCCAGCGACATCACCCCGGATCAGATCTCCCAGATCACCAAAATCCTGCAGAACGATCTGATCGTCGAAGGCGATCTCCGCCGCAGCGTCTCCGCGGACATCCGCCGCTTGCAGCAGATCAACTGCTATCGCGGCATCCGCCATCGTCGCAACCTGCCCGTCCGCGGCCAGCGCACCAAGACGAACGCCCGTACCCGCAAGGGCAAGAAAGTGACGATCGGCGCGATCCGCGACAAAACTCAGCGTCGTCTCGCGGCGAAAGAGGATTAATTTCTCTATTTCGATTGAATGACAGTATAAAATAAATTTGGAGAATATTCAGATCATGGCTGAAGAAGAAATCAAGACCGCCGTCGAGACGGAAGCGGCTCCTGCGGAAGCGACCGCCGCCCCCGTCGTCAAACAGCGCGCCAAGAGCGGCCGCTTTATCCCCAGCGGGATCGCCTACATTCTGGCGACTTTCAACAACACCAAAGTGACTTTCACCGACTTGCACGGCAATGTGATCAGCTGGTCCACCGGCGGCAAGAACGGTTTCAAAGGTTCGCGCAAAAGCACCGCCTACGCGGCGCAGGTGATCGCCGGCGAAGCGGCGAAAAAAGCGATGCTCCTCGGCATGAAAGAAGTCGAAGTGCGGATCAAAGGACCGGGCGCCGGTCGTGAATCCGCCGTCCGCGGCATCGCCGCCGCCGGTATCGAGATCAGCGTCATCAAAGACATCACCCCGGTTCCGCACAACGGTTGCCGGCCCCCGAAACGTCGTCGGGTCTAATCGCTGTGATTTTCCGCTTCGGCGCAAGAAGCGGATTGCGTAAACAACAGTTTTCGTTTTAAAGATTATGTGTCGGCAACGACACGAAATGGAATTTGGGAAGGAAGTAAATATGAATTCTACAATCGGATTTCCGATGCCGAAGGCGGTCGTCGCAGATGAAGCGACGATGACCGATACCTACGCTAAATTCATTGCTCAGCCGTTCCAGAGCGGATTCGGTCACACCCTGGGCAATGCGTTGCGCCGGGTGTTGCTCTCCTCTCTCGAAGGTGCGGCGATTTCGTCGGTCGCGATCGACGGAGTCAAGCATGAATTCGACTCGTTGAAAAACGTGGTGGAAGATATCACCGAAATCGTGCTCAACCTCAAGATGATCAAACTGGTTCTGCACGGTGAAGGTCCCAAAACGCTGGAGATCCGCGCGGACAAAGCCGGTGCGGTCACGGCGGGTAACATCATTTGCGACAGTTCGGTCGAGGTGCTCAACCCCGATCAGCTCATCTGCACGCTCGACAAGGACGAGCCCTTTCACGCGGTGATCGAAGTGATTTCCGGCAAAGGCTATCAGCCCGCCGAAGAGCACAACAGTCAGCGTCCGATCGGCACGATCCCGGTCGACTGCCTTTTCAGCCCCGTGACGCGCGTCAACTATCAGGTCGGCGCCGCACGCGTCGGCGAAGAGACCGAAATGGACAGCCTTGAGCTTGAGATCTGGACGGACGGACGCATCGCTCCGCGCGCCGCGCTCGAAGCCGCGACCCGGATCCTCTGCGACCACCTTCAGCCTTTCCTCGGCAACCAGATGGTCAAGGAAGAAGTTCCGCTCACCGAGGAAGAATCCAAGCTGTACAAGCTTTTGTCGCAGGACATCGACGTGCTCGACCTCTCGGTCCGCGCGATGAATTGCCTCAACAGCGCCGACATCCGTCTGGTCAGCGAACTTTGCACGAAAACCGAAAACCGGATGCTCAAGTACCGGAATTTCGGCAAAAAGTCGCTGGATGAAATCAAAGAAAAAATTGAAAAACTCGGTCTGAAACTGGGGATGACCCTCAGCGACCGTCTGCTCGCGGCGCTGGAAACCGAAGCCGCGCGTGTCCGGGCCGAAGTCGAGGAGAATAAGTAATTATGCGTCACAGAGTAGCAACTTTCAAAATCGGTCGTTCCGGCGCGCACCGCCGGGCGATGCTGGCAAATATGATCAGCAGTCTTTTCCTCAACGGTCGGATCGAAACCACCGTTGTCAAGGCGAAAGAAGCCGCCCGTCAGGCGGAAAAACTCGTCACCATCGGCAAAAAAGGCGATCTCCATCGCCGCCGTATCGCGGCCGCGCGTCTGCGCAACCCCGAAGCCGTGGCGAAACTTTTTGCGGAAATCGCTCCCGCTTACATGGAGCGTCAGGGCGGTTACACCCGCATCCTCAAACTGGGTCAGCGTCGCGGTGACGCCGCCGAAACCTGCATTCTGATGCTGGTCGATGCGGCGCAGCAAAAGGCGAAAGAAGCCCCCGCAGCGGAGGTCAAAGCGGAAGAAGCGCCCAAAGCGTAGTTCCTGATATTGACACCAAAACTCCGGAAATCCTGCGGGATTCCGGAGTTTTTTTATATCGCCGCATTTGCAGACAAAAAAAGCAAGCGGTATATTATAAGGATAACAGTAAGTCTATTCAAAGGACATTGCGTATTTATGAGCACCTCCAATCGTCTTCACGCCGTCAACGTCGTCGCCAAGATCAAGACCCCTGCCCCGTGCCCGGCGGCGCCGGTTCCCGAAATCAACTTCGCCGAAGATGTTTTCAACATCCAGACGATGAAATCCTATCTGCCCAAGGGGAGTTGTCAGAAACTTCTGTCGACCATCCGGCAGGGGACTCCGCTCAATCCGGAAATCGCCGGAGATGTCGCTCACGCAATGAAACAATGGGCGTTGGAGCGCGGAGCAACGCACTTCACACACTGGTTTCAGCCGCTCACCGGATCCACGGCGGAAAAGCACGATTCCTTCCTCGATTTCGAGGGCGAAAAGGCGATCATGAGTTTTTCCGGCAAAAATCTGATCGTCGGAGAGCCGGACGCATCCAGTTTCCCCTCCGGCGGACTGCGTTCGACCTTTGAGGCGCGCGGTTACACCGCCTGGGACCCGACCAGTCCCGCTTTCATCAAGCGGCACGGCAACGGCGCGACGCTCTGCATCCCGACCGCTTTTTGCAGTTACACCGGCGACGCGCTCGATAAAAAGACGCCGCTTTTGCGTTCCATTCAGGCGCTTTCCAACAGCACCAGGCGATTGATGAAATGTTTCGGCCTGCCCGACGAAAAGGTGGAGATCACCCTCGGTGCCGAGCAGGAATATTTTTTGATCGACCGCAATTTCTATCTGCAACGTCCCGACTTGCTCCAGACGGGGCGCACCGTTTTCGGCGCGCCGCCCGCGAAGCATCAGCAGTTGGAGGATCACTACTTCGGCGCGATCCGTATGCGCGTGCTCAATTTCATGACCGAAGTGGAAAAGGAATTGTGGACACTCGGCATCCCCGCCAAGACCCGCCACAACGAAGTCGCTCCCGCGCAGTTCGAGCTGGCTCCTCTCTTTGAAGAAGTCAATCTCGCCTGCGACCACAATATGCTGGTCATGGAAGTGCTCCGGCAGGTGGCGTCGCGGCACAATCTGGTCTGTCTGCTTCACGAAAAGCCCTTTGCCGGGGTCAACGGTTCCGGCAAGCACAACAACTGGAGCATCAGTTACGGCAAGCGCAATTTGTTCAATCCGGGCGACGACCCCGATCAGAATGCGATTTTCCTCACAGTGCTGTGCGCGATCATCGAAGCGGTCGACCGCCACGCGGACATTTTGCGCGCCACCGTTGCCGGAGCCGGAAACGACTACCGGCTCGGCGCCAACGAAGCGCCGCCCGCAGTCATCTCGATCTATCTCGGCGACCAGCTCAAGGAAGTCATCCATCTTTTGGAAACCGGTTCGGGACGCACCAGCCGCAAGGCGGGCTCGCTCAAGATCGGCGTCGACACATTGCCCCAGTTGCCGCAGGATGCGACCGACCGCAACCGCACCAGTCCCTTCGCTTTCACCGGAAACAAATTCGAGTTCCGCGCCCCCGGCTCCAGTCAATCCTGCTCGGGGTGTAATGTCGTCCTCAATATGATCGCCGCCGAAGCCTTCGACCGGATCTCCGGCGTGCTTGAAAACGCCGACAAAAAAGATTTCAACGCCGTTTTGCAAAAAGAACTGCGCGCGATCATCAAAGCGCACAAGCGGATCCTTTTCAACGGCGACGGCTATACCGACGACTGGCTTTCCGAGGCCGCCCGGCGCGGTCTGCCCAATCTGCCGACGACGCTCGACGCGATCCGCACACTCACGCAGGATAAAAATATCGCACTCTTTGAAAAATACGGGGTTTTCAACCGCCGCGAACTCGAATCGCGGTACGAAGTGTCGCTGGAAGATTATCTGCGCCGCATCCACATCGAAGGCTCCGTCGCGCTTGAGATCGCGACCAGTATGATTTTGCCCGCCGTGCGCGGCGAATACGAAAAATGCGTCCGCGCCCTCGCCGAAGCGAAACAAGCCGATGTCAAAGCGGGGATGCAAGCCGTCCGCCGCGATGCCGAGATTTTCGGCAAAGGATGCGATGATCTCGTTGTCCAAACGGCAACTTTGCGCAAAGCGCTCGCCGACAAGCAGGATGAGATCATTCCCGCGATGCAGGCGCTTCGCGAAGTCGTCGATCAACTCGAAAAAGTCGTTCCCGACGACAGTTGGCCGTTGCCGAAATATCGCGAGATGCTCTTCATCTACTGATGAAAAGGACAAAAATCCCCTTCCGGTAACGGAAAAAGAGCAATATCCGCTTGAAATTTTGCGTTTTTTGTGGTATTTTATATAATACGATAAAAGTTTTTTCGTTTCCGCCGTTGGAGATGAAATCATCATTTGAAGCAATTTTAATAAGAAGGTAAAAGAAAATGAAAAGAACTTTTCAGCCCTCGAATCGTCGCCGCAAGAGCCGCATCGGTTTCTTCGCCCGTATGGCAACCAAAGCCGGGCGTCTTATTTTGAAGCGCCGCCGTCAAAAAGGCCGCGCGAAACTGACCGCGTAGTTCCTGATACAGGAGCATCGGCTTTGAACTTTTTCTCCGAAAACGGGCGCCGGACTTTATCCAAAGCGGATAAGCTGACGCTCAAAGCCGAATTCGACGATGTCCGGCAAAACGGACGCAAATTCGTATCATCCTTGCTTGTCGCCGTCGTCGCACCAGGAGAAAAAGTCCGTTGCGGGGTCATATGCGGCAAGAAGTACAGTTTGTTGTCGGTCAACCGCAATCGCGCCCGACGACTGATGTGGGAAAGTTTCCGGTTGCTGAAACCGGCGATTTCCCCTTGCACGCTGATTCTGATCCCGCGGAAAAAAATGATGCGTTGCACGCGTCAGCAAGTCACGGCGGAGTTGGTGAAACTGTTGGCGAATGCCCGTCAGATACCGCAGGAAATTGCGGATTCGCCGCTCGATGTATGATTGCGCTGATCCGGGTTTATCAACGGACGCTTTCCCGCTTGTTGCCCGATCAGTGCCGTTTCCGGCCGAGTTGCTCTTGTTACGCAGTCGAAGCGTTCGCCATCCACGGTTTTTTCCGCGGATTCTGGCTGACCTGTTACCGTTTGTTGCGTTGTCAGCCGTTTTGCCAAGGGGGATACGACCCCGTACCGCCCCGTAAATCAAAAGAAAAGAGTGTTTCGCGCAAATGAAAATTTCCAAAGAAACTCTGCTCGCCATTGTCATCAGCGCCGGGATTTTGCTCGGGTGGACGCCTTTCTGCAAAATGATGGGCTGGATCCCCGACAAACCGGCGCCCGTCCGGATCGAAAAGACACAAACGGCGGAAAAAGCCGTTCCGGAAAATCCCGCGCCGGCACCCGTTGCACCTCAAGCGGAGATCACCCCTGCCCCCGTTGCAGTCAAAACGGTTGCACCTGCGGCAAAAAACAAGGCTTTACCCTGCGTCAAACTGCAAAATGACCTTCTTGAGATCGCCGTTTCGCCCGACTCCGGTTCGATCGAAGCGATCACTTTGAAAAAATACCAGACGAGCGACCGCAAAGGCAATATCGTCGTGTCGCCCGCATTGAGCGATCCCGGACGCGGCGCACTCGCGCTCTTTCCGGAAAAATCCGCGTGGACATTTCTTGAAACCGTCCAAAATCAACTGCAGGACGGAAAATTTCTGCTCGTGCGGAAAATGCGCGACGCTTCCGGCAACGAATTTCTCCTGACCCAGAGTTGGGAACTGCGCCCCGGAAAATATGAAACGCTCTACACGGCGTCGTTGCGCAACGTTTCGGCAAACGCGATGAATTTCAGCGACCTCGTCGTTTTCGGCGGCGAATTGCTGCCGTGGGCGAAAATTTCCGGCGACAAGACCCGGATCGCTTCGCACCGGATGAGTTATATGCTCATCAACGGCGCCTATGAAGACATCGACGCCGACAAAAAACACAGTAAATTCATGCTCGACGAACCCGCCGTCGTTGACTGGTGCGCCGTCAGCAACAAGTATTTCTGCTCCATTCTCGATGCGGAAAATCCCTTTACGCTCTTTCAGTCGCAGGTGATGGACGGCAAAACGCCGATGATCTCCGCCGGAGCGCGTCTGGATGCCTTTACCCTTTCCCCCGGCGCCGAAAAGAGTTTCAGCTTCCGCCTTTACAGCGGTCCCAAGATCCCGGCGGAGTTGAATTCCTTTCATCCGTCGACGGACAAAGTGCTTCACCTCGCGTGGGGACCGTTGAATTATCTCGCCAAACTTCTGCTGTGGATCCTCATTCAGCTCAACGATGTTTTCCACAGCTACGGCATCAGCATCATTTTGCTCACCTTGATCGTACGGCTGATCTTTTATCCCGTCACCGCCAAGGCGAATGCTTCGATGAAAAAAATGCAGGTCGTCCAGCCGCAACTCAAGGAATTGCGCGAAAAATACAAGGACAATCCGCAGTTGATGAATGCCAAAATGATGGAGCTTTACCGCCGGGAAAAAGTCAATCCGCTCGGCGGCTGCCTCCCGATTTTGTTGCAGATCCCGATTTTCTTCGCCCTCTACCAGATGCTTGACAGCGCGATTCTGCTGCGTCAGACAAGTTTCCTCTGGTGCAAGGATCTGGCGCAGGCGGACACCGTTTGCACGATCCCGCTTTACTTTTTTGATCTGCCGCTCAATCCGCTTGTCATCGCGATGACGGTTTTGATGCTGATCCAGCAAAGACTCACGCCCGCAGTCGGCGACCCCGCCCAACGCAAAATGATGATGTTCATGCCGGTCGTGATGTTGCTTTTCCTCTACGATCTGCCTTCGGGGCTGACCCTCTACTGGACAGTCAGCAACGCATTCAGCATATTGCAGATGATTTTACAAAACAGAACCCGTACGGCGGTTACGGCTTCCGCCGGAAAATAAGTTAGAACTTTCAAAAAAAGGATCCACAAAAATGTCGGAAACCAATCCCAACTTCGAGGCACAGCGCGAAAAGCTCGTCAAATGCCTCTCCACAATGTTCGATTTCCTCGGACTCAACGGCAACCTCCACATTGAGGAAGCGGGCGAAAAAATGGCGGTCAAGATCACCAGCGAAGACGCGGGACGCATCATCGGCCGCCGCGGTCAGACGCTGGAAAGCCTCCAGCTCATCGCCAACCGCATCATGTTCAAAGAGGACGAAACATTTCCCCGCATCACGCTTGACATCGACGGTTATGCCGTCGGCGAGCACGAACGCCGTGATCGCCGCACCGACGACGACCGCCCGGAGCGCGGCGAACGCTCCGAACGCCGCTCCCGCGGCGGACGCGGCGGCGAAGGTTCCATCCCTGTCGAACAGCTTGAACAGCAGGCGCGCGACGCCGCCAAGGAAGTCAAAAAATGGGGTGAACCCGTCAGAATGCCCGAGATGAATGCCCACGACCGCCGCATCATCCACGTGACGTTGCAGGACGATCCTGAAGTCATGACCGAATCTGAAGGCGAAGGCAATCTGAAAAAAGTTGTCATTTCTTTGAAAAAATAATCATTTTTCTACTTGATTTTGTCGTATTGCGTAGTATATTATAAGACGATACGACAACCAAGTCGGGGTGTGGCTCAGTCTGGCTAGAGCGCTGCGTTCGGGACGCAGAGGCCGGAGGTTCAAATCCTCTCACCCCGACCATTTTTTTGCCTTGATGAGGTAATTCAATACGCCGTAAATCAACCCGTAAAATCAGCGCACGTCCGCAAATAAAATTTGCACCGTGCGCTTTATTTTACTCTTCCCCCCTCTCCCTTTGGTCGCGGCGGTTGATTTTCTTGAGTACGGTTGCCCTCGGCTTCGCCTCGCGCTCGTCGCTGCGCTCCGTCAAATCCTCTCACCCCGACCATTTTTTTTGTTCTCTCCCGTCCAGTCCTTTATGACTGGATTTTTTGTTTTAAACCCGTTCGTGGCTGAATTGCAAGGTTTTACAGCGTCATGTCCCGCCGAACAGAGACCGGAGAGAATCCGCCATTCTCCCACCGAAGGGGTGTGTTTCGCATAGATTCTCCCGAAATTCTCTGTTTGGAGAGGACCTGAGTCCTTTATGCCCGGAATTTTTGTTAAGCGTTAGAGATAAACGAATTGCGGAAACACACGGCAAAAATGGCCGAAAATCTCTGTTTTCCCGGTCCCCCGATTTATCGACCTGACCTTTTTGAGTCTCCAAGTCCTCTCCGAAAACGGGCGCGTCCGGGTCGCGACAGCCCTTCCCCCGCCCGACACGCCCACTGCTGCGCCAATCTCCGCGACAGCCCCTTGAAACGCAAGCGTCGAAGCGAACAGTGCCGATCTGTGGCTCATTTTTCACTCCTAAGGAAAGTTCCCATTCCAGAATATGTCGTTTTCTGGCATTTACGGCATTTTTGACTTTAAAAAGGATTCCTTGCAGTGTATATTATAGCGGCGGTGGCAATGAAACGATGTCGGTGGTATCGTTGTAGGAGATTTTATGCGTGGCAATAAATACAGTATAAGCAGGTTGAAGCGGCTCTTGGCGATGCTCAAAGAGAACCGTTATCCGAACTACCCTCGGTTCCTCGCTGAAATGAAGAGAATGGATATTGCCGGGGCATATAGTCTTTCCGCCCGGACTCTCCAGCGGGATATAGCCTTCCTGAAATCGGAGTACCGTGCGCCGATTGAGTATGACTACACGCAAAAGGGATATTATCTGACGATTCCTGATTGGAGCATTGATATTCCGTTACTTGAAGATAACGAGATGGAGGCGGCCGTCCTGGGGGCGCGTCTTGCGGAAAATATCATGCCTGCGCCGGTCAAACAGGATGTGCGGAGGGCTGTGGATTCGCTTCTTGCCATCAATGAAAAAGGTATGGATGAAAGGTCGGCTCTGCTTTCTCTGATCGCGCTGGGGTCACACGTTTCGATCAAACCGGAAGTCTTTCAGCCGCTCTTCGAGTGCTGGCAGGCGCACCAGTGCGCCAAGATCACATACCATTCCGTCACGGGCAGTCCGTCCACCCATTTGATCGAGCCTCACGTGCTGGCTTTTTATGAAGGGAACTGGTATGTCAAAGGGCGGTCACTTATACGAAATGGCCGCAAAACACCTGCGAGCAAGCTCCATTTTTACGTCTTTGCCATGCATCGGATCGCTGTCGCGGAAAAAACGGCGATGACTTTTGTCCCCGACCGGAAGATCGTCGAGGCGGCGAACCGCCGGGAACTTTTCGACTTCCCTCAGATCCGTGATATTCGTTTGCGGCTCGGCGCGGAGTCCTTCAAATTCATCGGGGAGCAGTTCGACATCATCGACGAAGGAATGGACGGGGCATATCATCTTGTCCGGATTGAGTCCGCGCCGCTGTATCGGATCGTGAACTATATTCTCATCGAAGGCGGCGATGCAAAACTTCTGAACCATCCGGAAATACAGGAAGAGGTCATCAAACGGGCCCAGAGCTGCATCTCAGTTTTGGAGGGGAAATGAAAGAATTTCCATATTTTTTCAACTTTCCCTCTGACTGCGACATCTTTTGTCGCCTTTGCGGGTGTATATTAACCGCAAAGACAACGGCCATAAGCTGATGAGGTGAAGCATGAGCAAGAAATTAAACTGTATCGCCAAGATGGAAAAAGAACTGCACGATGTCTATTTTGAAAAAAATGCAGTCCTTGACTTTGCCCAAGCACCGCATATTCTGATGGCAGGGAACGATCCGGAAGAGGTTTCGATGGGGCTCCGCGTGATGGTGATGAGTCTCATACGCCACTTTTCGCAAGAAGAGCTGCAGCTTGTGCTGTTCCATCCGAAGAAAGACGTTTTTGCCGAGTTTCAGGAAACGCCGCATCTTCGGACACCGGTCATCCATGACACAAAGCGGATCATTGAAGAGCTTCGGGAAACAGCTGTCGAGCTGGAACGCCGGTACAAGATCCTTGCCTCTGCCAGCGCAAAAACCTTGAGGGAGTATAATGACAACGGGAAGTGCCAGCACGCACAGCAAACATCCCGACTGCCTTACAAGATCCTTTTTATCGGAGAATTGGAGACTCTTCGAAAGGATAAGTTGTGGAATGAAGCGGAAATGGATATATGCCGAATTGCTCAAAAAGGACGTGCGGCTGGAATTCATCTTGTTGTGGCAACTCAGCATCCCGAACCAAGCGTCATCACCGGCCTCATCAAAGCTAACCTGCCGACCCGAATTGCTTTCCGCGTCAACGGGGTGAAAGAAAGCCGACTTATCCTCGACAGGTCCGGCGCGGAATGCCTGCTCGGTGGGGGCGATATGCTTTTGATGCAATACGGTGAGCCATTTTTACGCGCTCAATGTGCCACGCCGCCCCAAAATTGAAAACGCGGATATAATAAAAACAATAATTTGACATGAGGAGATATAGGATGAGCGCCGAACAAATCAGGAGCGAACGCGAAGCTGCGGGGAAATATAAATTGGCCGAAGATGCACCGCGTCTTGTTGCCCTTACAGAAGACAATGTTGCTCGTGTTGAAGCCATGATACAAACCGATTCAAATTACCGGATCGACATGGATAATGAGAAAAAATCTCCTTTCTGGATAAGGAGGATGGGAGATTTCCTCACAGGGAAGTCTCGTGACTATCAATTCAAAGTGATCATCGATAAAGTTGTAGAGCTTTTGGATAAAGAGAACAGCACCCATTTGGAGGCGGATAAAGTTGGAAGGCGTGAAATGAGTAGCCGAATTCGTAATTGGGACGGACTTCTGGAATCTTTAGAAAATCGAAAAAGCGGATTTAAACTGATTGATCATTTATCCGAGCCAACCCACCCTGAAGAATCAGGGAGACGAAGCCGCCGCAATATATCCTTCGCCAGCAAATTTTGTCATTTTTCGTGCTTTTATATTTTTAATAAAGGAGAAGATGCCCAGGACAACTTTTCCATATACGATGGCGTCGTTGCAAAGGCTTTACCAGCATATTTGGACTATTATAAAGAAAAACTTTTGGTTAAAAAAATTGATTTGAAAACAGTCAAGAAGAAAATAAAGGACAAAGATTACGAAGGATACAGCAATGCCATTGACGACATTATCGAGGCGTCAGGTTCAAAAATCAGCAGAAACGGTTTTGACCATTTGGTATGGTATTATTTTAAGGGGAAATGATGAGCTACAACTGGTCGGAAATGGAAGGTCGGGATATTTTGCAGGCATTTGCCGATGATCCGCTTTGCGTTTCATCATGAAGCATTTGCCACAAAATGGCAAATATAATATTGAAAGCAACAATTTTTTATTATGAAAGACAAATCTCACAACAAATTAGTGGATTTATCCGTCGATTTCGCGGTCGATATTCTTGCTTTGGTCAAAAAGTTGAAAGAACAACGCGAAAATATCATATCCAATCAAATCGGACGTTCCGGCACCAGTATCGGTGCCAACATTCACGAAGCGCAATATGCCCATGGGAAACAAGATTTCATATCGAAACTTCAAATCGCATTAAAAGAAGCCAACGAAGCAAGTTACTGGTTGCTCCTGTTAAAAAAAACTGCGATCATCTCGCAGGAAGAATATCAAACATACTCAAAAAAGTGTGAAGAAATCAAAATCACACTCATCGCTTCCATCAATACGGCGAAAAACCAAGCCGATTGATTTTATTTGCTTTCCCGCAGCAACTGCCGCTTCATATCCCGAAGGGATGCTTCATTTCCCCGCCTTACAGATGAAGCACGGTTCCGCTTGCGCTCCACCGCATGAAGCAATTTCGCTTCACTCCATTATGAAGCGCTCACTGTGTTCGCATAATAAGGCAGTTTTATTTTTTAATATGAAACCTCCCGGTTTCAAGAGAGAAGCCGCAGATTCAAAAGTAAATAGTGAAATGCGACGAAAGGCGCATTTCGTTTCACCGACGCGAAGCGTCGATTTCACTTTTTCACTCTTTCACCGACCGGGGGCAAGCGTCGCGAGAAATGGCAAACATTCGTTTGCCGTGCAGGGCTTATTCTGCGGAAAACTCTTGTTTCAGAAAATCGCGGACATACTCCGCCGCCGCCGGACATTTTTCGATCTCGCGGTCACCAAGAATGACGATATCCTGAATTTTTCCCGCTTCCAGCAAACGTCTTGCTTTTTCAAGGTGATAATGCATCGTTTCCGCAGAGTTCGGCAGATAGCAATTGCCGTAGTCGAACATAAAAATGCCGAGCATGATCGGTTTTCCGGAAAAAAACGTGCGGCATTTTTCCACCGTAAGATCCAATTCCGGCAACTCCAACTTGCGCCAGAACCACAGGATCACGTGGTCGATGCAGTCGGCGACAGCATTAAGTTCGCGGGTCATATCGACAAATTCGTGCGCGTAGACCACGCCGTACAACTTCAATTTCGGATTATACTTATGCAACGCCGCATATATCGCCTGATACTCCTTGCGGGAATACTGCGCCCCGTAATTGCCCGCCATGTCGTCGATGACGCCGCCCTCAATATTTGGATACTGAAGCGAAAGTTTGCTCAACAACTCGGCTTCTTCCACATCGGATGCCATTGCCGCGCCTTCGGTACGGCAGTTGCGCCCGAGGTGACAGATTACTTTTTTGCAATCCTTGTGAAGTTGCATCATCTCATCGTTCAGCGGACCGTAGACATACATCACATTGTCGGCGTCGAAATACTTCATCGCCTTGATGCTGGTTTCTTTTTCCATGGAGCCGCCCCAGCTTGGCGTGGGACCGCCCCAGATGTAGACATTTTCCCGTGAAAAGTGTTTCGGTCCGCATGCGGCGAGGTCAAGCTCGTAAAATCGCTTCAGCGCGCTTTCCGACTCCGCCATCACCTTCCGGGTATGTTGCAGATATTCCTCAGAGGCAAACTTGTCGTGATGGGGAATGATCTTGCGCTCTTTCGCCTCAGCCCACACGCGGAGCATTTCCTTATTGAGAAGCGTTCTTTTTTTCGCCAGTTCGGCAAGTTCGTTGGACATGATCTTTCCCTTTTGGGTTGCTTAAAGCGCCCACCCCGTCGCGAATCTCCGGTACAAAATTCCGGAATTGATTATTAAATCATATTTCGGCATAAAAAATCCACAGTGCTATATAATAACATCGTTTCAGCAATTTTTCAAGGTATAACAAGGCTGTTTTATTTTTTTAATATGAAGTACAACAAATCCGGCTGGTATTCCAGAACACGACTTTTCCAGATTTTCTCTTTTCCGGTTTTTGGATTCTCTCCTGCCTTTGCCCCTGCCATGAAACAAAAAAAAGGGGCTGTTGCAAAACCTAATGTTTTGTGGCAGCCTCTTTTTGTATGTTTTTTAGTATATAATTTTTGTATGTGTTTTTGTATGTTAGATTTTGTAACACGTGTATAAAGCACATATAAGAGGAGTTCAGAAAGGATCGTGCATCAAAAGCCCAAGACTTAATGGTCTAATGCACTTTTGTCAAGTGTCATATTTCATCACAACATTTGGAGCAATACCGAATGTTCAGATTCAGCCGCTGCGGCAGCCGGACTTTCCGATTCTCTGCAAAAAAGCTGTGTGCGCGGGGGAAGCAATCATCCGTGCCAGAAATCCGTGGATTGCCGGAGACCGATATCTTCGGCGCGGAAAACCGGATCCATGCCTGATTTCAGCTGTTCCCGGTAGTGTTTCAGTGCCTGACAGGCGGTTCCGCCGATTATGATGCACACCGGGACGTTGATGAAAGCGAGAATGCACAGCGTAATGTCTGCAATATTCCATGCGACATCGAGTTTCATACTGGCTCCGAAAAAAATCAGCACTGCTCCGGCGATCCGGATGAGCAGCAGCGAAACTTTTCCCGGCTGGCGTCCGAAAATGCAGGAAAAATTGTTTTCCACATAATAGAAGTTGCCGAGCAGTGTTGTAAAGGAGAAAAGCACCATTGCCAGTACAATGAATAGCGGACCCATTATCCCGAATGTTTCCTGAAGTGCCTGCAAAACAAAGGGGGCTCCGGTCAGTTCTTTTGTCGGTACAACTCCGGATGAGAGACACATCAGCGCTGTTGCCGTACAAATCAGATGGGTGTCAATAAAAACAGAGAGCATCTGAACCAGTCCCTGTTTGACCGGGTGTGATACTTCCGCCGCGGCTGCCGCATTGGGGGCGGAACCGACACCGGCTTCATTGGAGTAGAGACCGCGTTTCATCCCCATGATCAGTGCGGATCCGGTAAATCCGCCGAAAATTGCTTTGAAATCGAAAGCGCTGCGGAAAATTTCCATGAACATTCCGGGAATGTTCCGGAAGTTGATGTATAATGCGATTGCCGTTATGAGAATGTAAAAAATGCCCATTACCGGAACTATGACACAGTTGGCTTTGGCAATCCGCGCCCCTCCGCCGAGAATCGTCAGTAGAAAGCAGGCAGCAATGACTGCACCGAAAAACCAGGTAATCCAACGGCTGTTTTCTTGATAAAAGGCAAAATTCTGAAAAGAACTTTGCAGATTGTAAGAGGTGAGCATATTGTCGCCAATTCCGTAAGCGGCAATCAACGCAATCGCGAAAATGACCGCCAGAAATTTGCTGCGGCATGCCGTTTCGATGTAAAACGACGGTCCTCCGTAGCAGCTACCGTCGGGATTTTTCCGTTTATAAATCTGGGCAAGCGTCGATTCCGCAAATGCCGAGGCCCCGCCGATCAGTGCCGTCAGCCACATCCAAAATATGCTCCCCGCTCCGCCGATACAAAGTGCCGTGGAAACTCCGATGATATTTCCGGGGCCCACGCACGACGCTGTCGAAATCATCAGCGCACTGAATGAGGACATATGTCCGGATACTTGCGGCTTTTCAAAGATAACGCGAAATGATTCGCGTAACATATTCAGCTGAGGAAATCCGGTTCGGACCGTAAAATACAATCCGCCCGCAATCAGAATGACGGCGAGCGGCCATCCTGTAAGATACATCAATCCATCATAAATTGCACTCACGAGAACCTTTTTTGTTATTTTGTGTCAGATGTCGGAATATTATAATGTATCATTCTCTTTTCCGGCTGTCAAATTTCAAATGCCTGAATTTGTATGATTTTGGGGGTTCTTCGCCGATTTGTGAAAAAGATCGGATATGCTGCATTCTCAAGTCGCTTATTCCGGAGTCGGGAGAGTGCTTTGCCGCAATACGACGCAACACTGCGGAGATGAGGATGATTGCCTGTTGGATGTGAATGGGGTACTCCAGTTCCAAACGGGAACGGCATAGTGTGTGAGACGTTTTCATGTTTCGTTCTTTCCTGTTCGAGACGCCACCGGGATTGGTGACGCGCAATTGATTTGCGGTCGCAAACCGGAAAAAGCAAGTCGAACCGGAAAGAAAGATCGCAAAAGGGTTATGAAAGCCTCGCCATAGGCATTTATGGGAAAAATCACCCAAAACATACTTTTGGTTTTGAGCTTGCAGACAATGCCGGACAATCGTTCCCGGACAAAAAGTTATCGCCCCACTCGAGAGATACCGCAGATTCAAAAGTAAATAGTAAAAATGCGGCAAAAGACGCATTTCGTTTCACCGACGCGGAGCGTCGATGGTTTATGGCATAACCTCGCGCCTTTTTCTTACTGCATTGTAATCTTTACTCGGGGAGGTTCAAAAAGCGGCAGGCGTTGCGGAAAGAGATCGATTCCTTGTCCGCTTCGGGAATATCCAAATTCATGATCTCCTGCGTTGCGTGTTGCGGAGTTTTGGAGGGGTAGTCGCTGCCCATCATGATTTTTTCGATCCCGTAGGTATAGATAAGTTCGATGAATTCGTCTTTGCCCAAAAAAGGGAATGTGCTGGAAGTATCGAACCAGACATTGGGAAATCCGGCAAGTTTATCACGGGCTTCGTCCCAGGCGGAGTATCCGCCCATATGGGCGGCGACGATCCGCAAGCGGGGAAATTTTTTGGCGACTTCGGCGAGACGGGAAGGTTTGGAAAAATCCAGTTTCCGATCTCCGAGGTGGACAAGTATCGGCAAGTTGCGCATTTCGAGCTCCTCGTACATTTTCATCGCCTTGGGAGCGTTGATGTCGAACTGCTGAAAATCGGGATGCAGTTTGACTCCGTGCAAATTTAAAACGGGGAAGCGGTCGAGTTCCGTTTTCCACGCGGAGTTGTCGGGGTGAAGCGTGCCGAAACCGACGAAAAAATCCGGTCGCGAAGCGGCGCGGCGGGAAATAAAGTCGTTGATGTTTTGCATTTGCTCCGGCTTGGTGGCGGAGGAAAAGATCACACACTTATTTATTTTTGCCTCCCGGAAGCGGAGTTGGAAGTCGTTTTCCGTACCGGAGCATTCCCATTGGAATTGATAATGATTTTCCAGAAAGCCGACGGCTTTCGCCACGATTTTTTCCGGAAATATATGGACGTGGAAGTCGAAAAATTTCATTGCAGCCATACCTCTTCGGCTCTCTGACAAAATCATATTTTAATGCACTATATCCATCTTGTGTGATTTTCAACTTGTCTTTCCGCCGATTCTGACATTGTATGAAATATACTCCCCGCCGAATGTTCTGTCAACACTTGGATACGCAAAATCCGGTTTCTCTGCCGGCAAAAATTCGGCTGCGATCCGTTTTTGTCCGTGATCGCAGCGTATGGGACAACGCCTTTATTTGCAAAAAAAACGACAAGAGCGCATTGCATAGACTTGTATTTTCCCGGGGAATGTATTATTTTATAGGGTATTTTCTCAAAAAACAAACATTTTCACCTTAAAAAAAGAGGACTGTTATGATTTATCCCAGTTTGACTGACGCCCAGATGAAACGAAGTCAGAAATTTTTCATCGGCTTCAATCTCCTCAACGGCATCGGTTATATGTGCGTCGGCAATATGGTCATGGACTTGCTCGCCGTCCGCTTGCAACTCCCCGACGCCGTCTTTACCACGCTCGCCGCGCTTTTCAATATCGGTTGCATCTGGTTGCCGCTCGGCAAGATCGCGACGGAAAAATGGGGCGCCGCGCGCACCCAGTCGAATTTCTGGCTGTTGCGTAATTTCGCCTCGATCATCATGGGCTCCTGCGCGATCTGGGGATATTTCGGACATCCTTACATCGCCTGCGCTTTCCTTTTGGGCGGCGCATTCATTTTCTACGGTTGCCGCTCCGCAGGCGGCGTGATGAGCACGGCATTGGTCGGCAACATCACCCGTCCCGAAGACCGCGGGAAGCTCCTCGCTTTCGCTTCAATGGCGCACAACATCGTCACGGCGGTGCTGATGATCGCGCTGACGGCGGTACTGGGCTGCGTGGAGCATCTGGGCAACGGAGCGGCGATCTGGGCGCTTTTCGGCATCATCCTCTTTGGCGCATTCTGCGGTATTCTGTCCGCGATCTGTCTGCGCAACATTGATGAAAGCGATGCCATCCGGCAAGCCGCCAAGAAACCGCTGATCGCCGATGCGTGGGTATGCCTCAAAAACGACGCTTTCCGCCGGATGGTGATCGCCGAATTCTGCGGTTCGATGGCGATGGCGCTGACCGTCGGTCTCAACAATCTGGTGCTGAAACGCGGATTGAATATCCCCGACAGCTGGTTTCTCGCACTTTCCTTTCTCGGCAGTTTCCTGAGCGTCGCGCTCGCGCGTCCCGCTTCCATCCTCGGCGACAAGATCGGCCCCCGCAAAGCGATCCTTTTCGGATATTGTTTCAGTTTTCTGGTCATCCTTTTCTGGATGGTCATCCCGACCCAATATCACTGGTATCCGGTCGCCTTCATTCCGGGCGGCATTTCTCCGGGGATCGTCTGCGTGGCATTCACCCTCTTTCTCCTGACAAGCAGTATGTCGATGTTCTGCGGCATCTGTCATGGTCAGTATTTCCTCAAGTGCATTCCCGTTGAGCATCAACCCTCCGCGGCGACGCTGATGATGTTCATCAACGGCGTGCTGACCGGTTTCATTTCAGGGGGACTCACTTGGGTGTTGTGGTGGCTTTGCGATCATTTCGGTCCTTGGCTTGTAGCGCACTGGCAACTGCTTTATCGGTTTCTCGGTCCCGATCTCGTCGGGATGGCGCGCTACCGGCTGTTTTTCCTGCTCGCCTTGCCGTTTGTCCTGATCGCTTTCATCGGAGCCTGGAGACGTAAAGAAGTATAATCTGCGGTTAAGGAAAAAACATAACCGACACCATATTATGCAAAACCGTACTCCCGTCCGTTTTTTTGCCGCGTTTTTGAGCGTCAACGCCCTCTGCTGGACCATCGTCCCGGCTTTGACGCGCAAGATCCTGCCGCTGGATACGCTGGAAGCCATCGTGTGGGGCGCATCGCCGAATTTCGGCAACGGCAAGCATCCGCCGCTCTCCGGGTGGATCGCCGAATTTTTTTACACGGCATTCGGCTACACCGATTTTTCGCAATATCTTTTAAGTCAGCTTTTGATCCTCACCGGTTTTATTGCCGTCTATTTTCTCGGCAGACTTTTTCTTTCCCGCACGGAATCCATTATCGGCAGTCTGATCTTGTACTGCATTTGCTTTTACAATCTCACGTCGCCGGAATACAACGTCAACGTATTGGAGATCGCTTTCTGGCCGATCACCGCATGGGTCTTTTACCGCGCGGTTTGCGACAATAAGATCCGGCAATGGCTTCTTTTCGGGGTATGTGCCGCAGTCATCATGTGGACAAAATATTTCGGAGGATTGCTTTTGTTCACACTTTTCGTATATATGCTGATCGATGCCAAGGCGCGCAGTCGTTTCCTTGCCGTCGGACCTTATCTTGCGCTCGCGCTTTTTGGCATTCTTTATCTGCCTCACGTCTGGTGGTTGCATCAGCACGATTATCTGCCGGTTCTCTATGCGATCGGCCGTGCCGAAAAGGAGGAGCATTTTCATCTTGGGATCTATCTGGTCAAAATGCTCCGTTTGATCCCGATGATCGTCGGACTCCTGTTGCCTTCGGCTATCGTACTTTGGTTTTCCTGCGGTATGATAAACGGAAAACTGTTGTGGCAACGTTTTCGTAAAAAATGGTACGGCAGTGAAAACGGGAGCAAATTTCTGTTGACATTGCTGGTCGTACCGATTGCCGTATTGCAACTTATGGCGATCGCAGGCATCGGAGTCCGCACGATGTGGTATCAGCCGATCTTTTTCTCCGCCGGACCGCTGCTGGTTTGCTTTTTCCGTCCGTGGATCGCTCAAATCAATTGGAAACGCTTTGCGGGAAGCATCATTTGTTTCGCGCTTTTTTACCTTGGCTTGTTTACGACGATCAATCTGGTCCACTCATCATACCGGGTACATTTTCAAATCGACGAATATAGTCGTTTTTTCTCCGGAAAAATCGGCAATCACGACAAAAAGCTGATCCTGGTGGGGGATTATTGGAGCATTGGGCTGCTGCATTGCAGTCTGCCGAAACACCCCGTTGCAATCAACGCAGGGGATCAGGCATGGGAAAAAGATCTTGATTGGGCGTTTCAGCAACTGAAAGAGGATGAAGCCGTCATTGTCTTTGCCAGCAACAAGTTGTCTCTGCTGAAAAAAATAAATCAACGCTATCAACTGCAGATACAGCCGGAAAGCCGGGTTTTTTCCGGCGCCGCACCGTTTGACAAGCCGGACGATGTTCGTTTTTATTACGCTATTTTGACCAAAGAAAACATAAAATAACCGTATCCGGGAAAACGGCTTACCGCCCCTCCACCAAAAAAGGCTGTTGCAAAACCTGTAGAGGTGAAGCAACAGTCCGTTTTTTTTATGCGAGAAATGCCTTATCGGCGTTCAAGAATGAAAATCGTTTCAGACGGGATGTTTTTCAGATCCCCGGCTTTGAAATCGCGCATTTTCTGATCGGGCAACTGCGTTTTTGTGATCGCAAAACCTTCCGGTAAAACGATTTTCAACTCTTTCACGTTGTCCCAGACGAAAATCGCTCCGCCTTTCTCATTGATCCACGTCGTACCGCAATCGGTCGCACGGATGAAAGGCATCCCGAAATCAAGCGCGGTATTGATCCCCGGCAACAATGCGGCGATATGATCGATCATCGCCGTTTCATCGGGACAGCGTTCAAATTTCTGCGCGTAGGCATCGGTGTAGAAGCGCGGAAATCCACCGTACATCGCCATCCGGAAATAGCGCAACACAAAACTCACGTCCTCATGGGTGCTCGGATTGCCGCCGATCACTGCGAACTCCTTGCCGCCCATCGGGTTGTAAAGTTCCTCGCGATACCAGAAATTATCGATCACCAGCGGATTCAGCCCCTCGATGCCGCAAGTGACGCCGTGATCGTGATAATAACGGAAAACCGGGATCTGGTTGAAAAGTCCGGCGCGGCTTTCCTTGCCGGAAAAGTTGACGTTAGTCGACGCCTGACCGCCCATATCCATATAAACGTACCCCGCCCCCGCGTCAAAGAGCGCATCAAGTTTTTTGAAGTACCAGGCAAGAAACTCTTTATTCGAGAGGTCGATGACGCGGAAATTTTTGAAATAGGCGTAGATGCCGCCTTTTTCATCGCGCATCAGCCAATCCTTGTGCTTCTGATAGATCTCATCGCCCGTGCCGTTGGTATAATCGCCCGCCGTCCACGGGAATGCGCGCATTCCGGCGGCTTTGATTTTCGCATACGTCGCCATATTCCGGTCGCTGTCGACACTGCCGATCGCCGAGGGACCAAGCGGCACATACATATAGGAAACTCCGAGTTTTCCGGCGACTTCGATCGCCCGGTCGACTTCTTCCGGCGTCGCCATATTGGTGTACCCCGCGCTCGGACGAATGGGAAATTCCTTTAATCCGGAAACTGTCCGCAACTGGTGGCGCGCGAACTGCCACAAGGCGATGTAATCGTTGTGTCCGTTTTCACTTCCCTTGCTGTACAAGTGCCAGAAAAATTCTCCCTCGACCGGCGCGTTGCAACGGCCGATGATCTGCGTCATATTGGCGGAAATAAGTTTTCCGCCCTTGTTGATCGTGTAATCGATCGAAGTCGGGATCGGCTTTTCCAAAATCCCGGCGTAAATGCCCTCCGGCGTATTGAGGTAGCCGAAAGGCTGAGCGTTTTTGAAGAAATTGCAGTTTTTCGTATCGGCAAAGAACTTGCCGCTGAAATCCATTTCCGCATATCCGCGCGGCGGCTGATAGCAATTCATCCGGCGGCATATGGCGTCGGCGAGATCAAGTTTGAAATCACAACTCATCGAGCCGACCTGCGACGGAGCGGAAAGAATTTTCACCTTTTGCGCAATGCCGCAGTAGGTGCGTCCGTCCAAAAGGAGTTTCCCGCTCTTGAAAATCCATTGCATTTGCGCGCCGTTGCCGGAGTTGTAATGCAAAACGGCGCAATTTCCGTCGGCTTCAAGACGGTCGAAATCCCAAACGGCGCGGCTTGTTGTTTTCTGTTGCGTATCAACGGCTTCGCTTGTTTCGGAATTCAGTTTTTGCTGGGTTTGCGTCAGCAACAGTTGCGGGGCATTGGCATTGACGATGCACGGTTTCGTTTCCCCGGCAAATGTAAGAGTCGCTTTACCGGCGGCGGAAACTTCCAGTTTGGCACCGTCGGCGAAAATCGCCTGCTTACCGTCGATTTTGACGGCATCCTGCGTATCGGTCAACTTCATTTCCGGCAACGGAATTTTTGCCGTCACAATATCGAGTTCCCGCGGTTTCGGATAATCGGATTCTTTGCGGATAAGCGACACGGGATCCATCGGGATCGACGCCGTTTCCTTGACCAGCGCCGCCATAAAGGCGCGGCCGTATGCCCAGGCGTAAAGCGAAGCAACTTTGTTGTAGCGCGAATATGTGCCGTTGAGAAACACGACTTTTCCCTTGCCGATCTTTTTTTCCACGATATACGGCGCAACGGCTTGCCCGTCGGGAGAAACAAGCAAGGAAAGCACCGTCGCATCCTTTTTTGCCGCGGCGAGAATAAATGGATCGGGCGCAAGCCATTTTTCCGGCAGAAAGGCGAAGTTTTCGCTCACAGGACGCGTCGCGTAAATTTCCAAGCCCTGCTCCCCCGCTTCGCCGAGTTCCACGGGAAGCAGATCGCCGAGTGTCTCCGGCACGCCGAGCGTCAGCAATAACGTGCCGCCGTTTTCAACATATTTCCGAAGCAGGGCGACGCGTTCCGGTGTAAAGATATTTTGCTGATTTTTGGCCGGAATGTTGTTGATGACAACACATTTGTAATTGTCCAGTTTCGCAAAAGAGGGCGTAATGCCGTCTTCCGCCTTGGGCTCATACGCATCGCCGAGCATATCGCGGATCGGGGAACCGCCCTCCCCCGCGAGATAACGGGAATCAAGCGTCCACGTTTTCGCTCCGGCGGCGGCGAGAAAATCGCCGAATTCCCGCCCCGTCCACGGACGCTTGCCGGAAAGGACGAGCACGGGTTCCCCTTTGCCCTTGAAATTCAATGCCGGAAACAATTTTTTTGCCGCTGCTGCCACCGCTTTGGACTTCGCATCGGGATCTGCGAGTTCGGCAATCCCTTTGACTTCGTCGGCGTTATCCCGTGGGACAAAATTCACGTCGGTCGTCAAAATGATCGAGTCGATCCTCACATACGGCGAAATCGGAACGATCTGAACGGTAATTTTTCCGGCGGCAAGTGTCAGACGTTTGGCGGCTTTTTCCCATTTGAGCGAGGGATTTTTCTCCTCCGCGGTCAATTTGGCGTCGCCGAAAGAGCCGAGCCCTTTGCCGTTGATGAAAATTTTGCATTTGCGGTTATTGCCGTTGAAACTCAATGTCCGTACCCAGACGCAGTATTCTCCGCCTTGCGGAAGCGTCAGAATTCCGGTGAGTTTGTTCTTTTCGACGGCGTTTGCCCGCATAACGCCGCGCCCCGTCGAACCTTGGTGCGAGGAGCGTTTCCACGCTCCCTGATCGCTGAAAAATTCCGGTTCGATGCGGTACTCCGCGGCGGAAACCGCTACCGACGCCAATATCGCCCAAAAACAGCGCCATCTCATAGGAACCTCCTCCCCTAAACTTCAAACAATGCGGCAAATTCTTCTTTTGTCAGCATTTTTCTGCCGCCGTAAGGACAATGCTCAAAAACTTCCGCATATTGCACGGCGTTGCCCGCTTTTTCGCCGAATTTGGCGCAAAGTTCCGGACGCGCGAAGTCCGCCGCTTTGCGATAACGCACGCCCCAGTGTTTCAGCAAATAAGCGTAACGCTCCTCCCAGGGCATCGCATTGAAATCGACTTTGCCATAGTACCCCAATTCAAAAGCGAGCCATTCGTAAAACTGCGATTTCTGACAATCCAGTGCGCGGCACTTCTGCTCCATCACGTCGTCGATCACCACCACGGCGTCTTTGTGTATCACACGGGGATCGGCAAAGTCGTCGTAGACGTAAGCGAAAACCGGAGCCTGCGGCAAAATCGGATATTCAGGACAGAACATCGGCACTTGCACCATATAGGAAGCGTCCAGCACCAGTTGCGACACCGCCCGGTGATCGGCGTGATAGTCGCACAGACGATGCGTCAAAACGACATCCGGCTGAAAATCGCGGATGACGCGGATGATCTCGCGGCGGTTTTCCAGCGACGGCACGACTTCGCAGTCGTGATGATCCAGCACCTCGTATTCATCAATGCCGAAAACGTCCTTTGCCGCCGCCGCTTCCTGACGGCGACGCGCCGCAAGCGCGCTCTTTTCCATTGCGAAGTGTCCGCAGTCCCCGTTGCAGAAGGATACGAACTTCACGATGTGTCCGGCTTTTGCCAGTTTGACCGCCGTACCGCCGAAACGGATATCGGCATCATCCGGATGCGCCCCGATCATCAAATAACGTCTGATCTGATCCATCATTTCGTGCCTTGTTTTAAATGTTTTTCCAAAAAGCGGAGCATCGTTGTTTTGACGTCGGACGGCAACGGCTTGCCGTCTTTGTCATACTCCATATTGAACATATGATCGACATTTTCGAGCAACAGCAATTCACTGGATGCGCCGCACTTTTTCAACGCTTCGTCGAGCGCGACGGCGTGACGGAAATTCACCGTCCTGTCCGCCGTGCCGTGGATCGTCAAAACAGGCGGCGCATCTTTTCCCGCCTGCCGCACGGGAAGCGTCCGCTGCAGTACCGCGTCATCGACGGGAACTCCGAGCATCGTGTCGAAACTTTGACTGACACCCTCTCCCGAATGCTCCGTAAATCCATACATATTGATACAGCACGAAACCCGGCAACTCACGCCGGGATAAGGCGATGCGACGTCAAACATCTCTTTTTCGGGCGTCAGGGCAAGCATCAATGCAAGGTGTCCCCCCGCCGACGCTCCGATAACGCCGATGTGTTCGGGATCGATCTGATATTTTTCAGCATGAGCACGCAAAAAACGCACCGCGTCGCGGCAGTCATTCAGATTGGTCGGCCAGACGGCGACGCCGTTTTTGACCAGTTTGTATTCGATGCTTGCGGCGACGAAGCCATGCTTCGCCAGATTCGTACAGATATTGATCTCGCGCGCCGTATCTTTCGCGCCCTGCCGCCAACTGCCGCCGTGGATCATCACGACCGCCGGACGCAAAGCCCCCTGCCCCGCCGGGAGATAAAGATCCAGTTTTTCAACGCGCTCTTTGCCGAGAAAAGAAACGTTTTTCACCACTTTGAAATTTTCCGCCGCAAGCATTGCACCGCACAACATCAAAACCGTCAGCAAAAAGCGTTTCATTTTTCCTTTTCCCGATGCTGATAGATCATCGTCATCACAAGGTCGAAGCCCACCATCAGCGTATTGATAAGATAAAGATAAAAGACCCAGTTGAAATCATTGACGACCTTGTGCGCCATCCCGGCGAGATAACCGAGCAGGATCAACGCGGAAAAAGCCGTGCTTTTTCCCCCGTGGCTTTTTGCCGTCAGCGTCTTGTAGATCGCCATCGGCCAACTGAATCCGAAACAAACCAGCATCATCGCTTCAAAAACCGACATTTTTTCCTCCTGAATTTTTGATAAACATCGTTTAAAATGACGGAATGATCATAATATACTTGAAAAGTTGATAGATACAATCTATCTTATAAGCAAATTCAAACAGTTAAAGAGATTGATTTATGGAAATCCAACGGCTGAAGTATTTTTTGCGTTTGAGTGAAACGCTCCACTTCTCGCAGACGGCGGCGGAATTCAACATGGCGCAGTCGGTTTTGAGCAATCACATCAAAATCCTGGAGCGCGAATTCAACTGTAAACTCTTCGACCGCTCCAACCGTTGGAAAGTTTCCCTGACTCCGGCGGGCGAAGAACTGGTCGAGCAAACGAAAAACTTGCTCCGTACCGAACGGAGCGCATTGGAAAAGGTCAAAGCCGCTTCCCGCGGCGAAACCGGAATTTTAAACATCGGTTTCAATCCGTCGGCATTGAATCTTGCTCAACTTTTGCATACCTTTCACGAGATCAGTTGCAATTATCCCGCCATTCATCTCCATCTGAAAGAGTTGCCGAGCGAAACGATTTACGAACTCGTACAAAACGATCAGCTCGATGTCGGATTTCTGCGGATCTATCCGGGACGGGACGGGGAACTTGCCTGTCACCAGATCGCGGCGGAATCCCTTGCCGCCGTCCTGCCGCCGAAACACCCCTTGCACAACCGGAAATCCATCCGGCTCGCGGAACTGAAAAACGATTATTTTCTGCTCGTCGGCCGCAAGGAATCCCGTACTTTGCGCGACGTGATCGACGCGGCGTGTCAAAAAGCGGGCTTCGTCGCCAAAGTCCGGACGGAATTGGCAAGTCTGATGACGATTTTACGTTTGCTCGACGACCTCAACGCCGTTTCGATCGTCCCCGCCGCGTTTCAAAAGCGTTTCCCCGAACTCGTCTTTCTGCCGCTGGAAGATTGCGACGTAACACTTCCGGAAGCGGTCATCTGGAAAAAAAGCAATCCGTCGGCGGTGCTGAAAACTTTTTTGCGGACATTCCGGAACGTTTCCGCTTCCGGGCAATAAAAGTGAACCGTTGCAAAACCATCGGGAGGAAAGCAACAATCCTTTTACTTTTCAGCGCGATGGGAACCAGAGGGGGCTTGTTTCGCCCCCTCTGAAACTCCCCTCAACCAGCCACGGGCTGGACTTTGTACCTGCTGCCGCAGATATTTGCGGACTGACGCTTTTATCGTACTCCCGACGAATATCGCCGCAAATCTCCGCGGGCTCGTCTGTTTGTTACTGCAAAGAGGACGCGCGCCCCACGCGGGCTAATACTTCCGTCTTCGCCCTGCGGGCTACGCCGTGACAAGCCGCCCGCCCGACTGCCTGATGTGCGAGGTACTTACGCTGATGTCTGTTTCGCGGACGTTGCCGCGAAATGAACGAAGTGAGAACTTTGAGAATTGTGAGAACGTTGGGATGCTTGGTGACGGGATCATCTCTGGATCTTAATTGGTGTGAATTCGTGTGTATTCGCGGTTTCATAAATACAAAAAAATTCCCGATGCAAAAATTTGCGATCGGGAATTTTCACCGTGCAAACGCGCGACGATCAGTCTTCGTTGTAGAGTTCTTCCGCCGCTTCGTTGATTTCGGAGATTGACATGTCCCCCGGGGAAAAAGCGGCATCGGTCGTCAGCACGACGCTGTCGAAACGCGACGCGGAGGACAATGCCGTGATTTCGACTTTAATGACTTCATTCGCACTTTTGATCTCAAGCGGCATGAGAAGTTTTTTCCAGTGCCAGACCGGTTTTGAGAAATTTTTCAGTTTTTCATCGCCGAATTTGCCGAAAGGAACGCCGTTGATCCTGATTTGCGACCTGCGCCATCCTTCATTGCGGGTTTCCGTGTGCACCCACAGGATGTATTTCCCCGCTTCGGGGACGACATACGACGCGGTCAGTTTGATATTCTTGGCATTGGAGCAGAGAAACGCCCCGCCCGTACCGTCGGTGTCGTTGCTTTTCAACCAATCGCCCACTGCCGTCATCGACTCGCCTTCGAGACGATAAGTCTCCCCGAAACAGACCGACGCCGCAACAAAAAGCGCGGCAAACAACCATTTTTTCATCTCTTTTCCTTTCGATTTCCGTGCGGTTCAAGTCATCCCGCTTTTACTTTACTATAACCGGTCCCGTCGGCGTTGCCCATCCAAAATCAGGCAAAAGTTTGTCTTATCAGGCATTTTTTGCAAAAACAGGAAGAGCAAAGGGATCACTTGCACCGGAAATCTTTCGGCGTGACGCCGACGGCTTTTTTGAACATCCGCGAAAAATAAAAGGACGAACCGAAACCGCTTTTTTCAGCGACGGTGTCAAGTTTCCAATCCGGATGTTCTTTCAATAATATTTTCGCCCGCTCGATGCGCTTTGACATCACGATACGGCTGAAACAACTATTCCCTTTTTCGCGCAAAAAGTGGGTCAGCGTCGAAACACTGCAACAAAGCGCGTGCGCCGCCGAAGCGAGGGTGATCTTTTCCGCGAGATGGCGTTCGATGTAGCGGTGAAGCTTGACGATACGCATATCCTGCGGATAATCAACGAGTTTTTTCGCGAGGATCCATTCGAGCATGACTTGCAGCATATGTTCGAGATTGAGCAACTGCTCCCGGGTGAAAAGCGGAAGTTGGGCGTAAAGCCGTCTTTCTTCCGGCGACGCGGCGATGGCGGGAAAACGCGGCGTGACGCGGAATTGCCCCAGCACGATGAAACCGACAACGTCGTCCATCACGATGACGGGGGCGACGATTTCTCCGAGTCCGGCGTGACAGACATAGGAGAGGATCTGTTTTTTTCTGCCGCATTCGGCTTGCATGCGCCAGTCAAGTTCGTCGCAGACGCCGGCAAGTCCGTGGTCGCGCCACATGATGCGGCAATATGCGGACGCTTCCGCATCGCGTCCGATCCTGATCTCCCTGCCGTCGCGGCTGAAAAATACAGCGCGCAGATTCAGCAATGCGGCGAAATCATCCAGCGCTTTCCGGATGTCGTCACTCAAAATGACTTCGATGGAGGAAATTTGATTTTGCATAATGTCTCAATATATCATATTCTGCCTGATTTTACAAATAAACGGCAAAAAAAGTCGCAGAGAGTACATGCGTAAAGAAACCGAAAAAGAGTTGGGACATTCCATTGCCGTCGGATGCGAAGCGATCGCATACGCTTGCATTGCCGGAACCGACGGGATTTTAACCGCGAATGAACGCGAATAAACACGAATCGAAAAAAGCGCAGATGCGCGTCTCACTCTGCCGAGCGAAACGGGCGCCCCCGCAGATGGAGATTAGAGTATCGGAAATAAATAAAAACGATTCGTGTGAATTCGCGTGCATTCGCGGTTTCATAAATGCCCCATGATACAATGCTATCGGGAATTTTTTGCCCTGTGATTTTCGCCGTATGTAAGCGAAAAACCTGGCGGAAGAGGAGGGATTCGACAAGGAGCAAAGCGACGAAGAGCGTGAGCAAAGCGAACGCAACCCTCCAAAAGAAAATCACGCCGGGGCGCGAAGCGGCACGGTGGTAAAGGGCAAAAAAATCTCCGATGCAAATTTTATTTGCGGTCGGAGATGTTTTGCCCTGTGATTTTCGCCGTATGTAAGCGAAAAAACCTGGCGGAAGAGGAGGGATTCGACAAGGAGCAAAGCGACGAAGAGCGTGAGCAAAGCGAACGCAACCCTCCAAAAGAAAATCACGCCGGGGCGCGAAGCGGCACGGTGGTAAAGGGCAAAAAAATCTCCGATGCAAATTTTATTTGCGGTCGGAGATGTTTTGCCCTGTGATTTTCGCCGTATGTAAGCGAAAAAACCTGGCGGAAGAGGAGGGATTCGAACCCTCGGGGCATTGCTGCCCGGCGGTTTTCAAGACCGCTGCCTTAAACCACTCGACCACTCTTCCGCGTTGGATACTTACTTCAATGCGCCGCTCAACAAGGCGGTCACGCGTTTGGCGAAATCGGCGGGATCGGGGATCGGACTGCCTTCGATAAGCAATGCCTGATCGTAAAGGACGCGCACATAATCGCCAAGTTCGGGGGATTCGCCCTTTTCGACGAGAGATTCCAGTTTTTCGACGAGGGGATGCGCGGCATTGAGTTCGAGGATGCGCTTGCTGACGGGGACTTCCTGATGCATTGCGCGGAAAAGTCTTTCCAGATGGGGGCTCAACGCGTTGCCCTCGGTGATAAGACAGCAGGGACTGTCGGTCAACCGCGACGAGAAACGCACATCGCTCAATTCGGTGCCGAATTCCTTTTTGAGATACTCGACCAGTTTCGCATATTTTTCAGCGGCGTCCTTGGCGGTATCGGCGGCGCCGTCGACGGCGAAATCGCCTTTGACGACCGACTTGAAATTTTTCTTGTCGTACTGGAACATCGACTGCATGATCCATTCGTCGATGGGGTCGGTCATAAAGAGCACGTCGAACCCGGCTTTGCGGAAATATTCGAGCGCGGGGTTGGAAGCGACCGACTCATACTTGTCGCCGGAAATATAAAATATCTCCTTCTGATTTTCGGGCATCGCCTTGACGTATTCGGCAAGGGTGATCTTTTTGCCGCGCTCGCCATTCATCGTTTCGTAGAGAACGAGATCTTTCAGTTTGTCGCCGTTGGCGAAATCGGTATGGATGCCCTCTTTCAGAACGCGACCGAACTGGTCGAAAAACTTCTCGTAACTGGCGCGGTCGTTTTCAAGCAAGTGCTTCAATTCGCTCAAAATCTTGGTGGTGACCGCCTTTTCGATTTTGGCGAGAAGCGGATTTTCCTGCAAGATCTCGCGCGAAACGTTGAGCGGCAGGTCGCTCGAATCGACGACGCCGCAGACAAAGCGCAGATAGTCGGGCAGAAGCGCTTTGCATTCGTCGGTGATGAAAACGCGCTTGACGTAAAGTTGCAGACCTTTTTTCTGAATTTCCGGCATCAGGAAGTTGAAAGGCGCTTCCTTGGGGAGGAAAAGGAGCGCCTTGAATTCGCTCGTACCCTCCGCCGCCATATGGATCGCCTTGAGATATTCGGTGCCGCCGAAGTTGGACAAATGGCTGTAAAAACTCTTGTACTCGTCTTCGGTGACTTCGCCCGGCTTGCGCAACCAGATCGCCTTTTGCGAATTGACGACGGTATCGACGAGGGTTTTGGTCTTGTCCTCGTTTTCCTTTTCTTCGGGAACGACGATCGGATATTCGATGTAGTCGCTGTACTTGCGGATCAGCGAAACGATCATCCAGCGGTCAAGATATTTCCCGGCATCTTCCTTGAGGAAAAGTTTGATCTCTGTACCGGTTGCATCGTATTCCGGCGCGGCGTCCAAAGTGAAACTCCCCTCCCCTTCGCTCGTCCAGAGGACGGCGGGATCGTCGGAGCCGCGCTTTTTGGTGCGCAACTCGACTTTGCCGGCGACCATAAACGCCGAGTAGAAACCGACGCCGAACTGACCGATCATTTCGGGAAGATCGGCTTTGTTTTCCTTGTTGGCTTCCAGCATCTGCAAAAAGGCGCGGGTGCCGCTTTTGGCGATGGTGCCGATGTTTTCGACGACCTCGGCTTCATTCATACCGATGCCGTTATCGGAGATCGTCAGCGTTTTGGCATCTTTGTCAAAGGTGATTTTGATCTGCCATTCGGCGGAGAGTTCACTTTTCGTCAAACTCTCGAAACGCGCTTTGTCGAGTGCGTCGGCGGCATTGGCGATCAATTCGCGCAAAAAGATGTCGCGATTCGAGTAGAGGGAGTTGATCATCAGATTGAGCAACTGCCGTACTTCAGTCTTGAATTCCTGCGTTTTTGCCATCGTAAGACTCCTTTTCATCCAAGCGGTAAAAACCGCGTTTTTATAAAATACCGTTTCTAAATATAGCGATTTTCGGCAAAAAATCAAGAGAAAGCATCTTTTTTCGGTTGAAAAAGCGTTGATTTTGAATTATTTTTTGATGGTCCATCAGAAATCACGAGGCATATTATGGCGGAAAATGAATCGGCCGCGCCGGAAACGGCACAAAATCTGTTGAAAAAACTTCAGGCGCTTGCCGAAGCCAATGAATTGGCGACGGCAAAGGAATACGAAAAAATCAAAGCCTTATGGGACGCCGCGCCCCGCGACGATGCGGAAAACGCGCAATTTGCCGCCCTTGGAGATCCGCTTGCGGCGCGTTTCGCCGCCGATGCCGAAAGAGAAAAAGAGATCATCGAAAAAGCCGATGAGTTCACCGCACAGCTTGCGGCGCTTTGCGAAGCAAACGACATGGAAAAACTCCGCATCGGCAAAGCCGGGATCGAAAAAGCCGTTGCCGAACTCGGACGACTGCCCCGTGAAGCGGCAAAGCGTTATCAGGAGATCCACCGCAAGGCGGGTGAAATGCTCTCGCTTCACTTTGCGACGCTCGACTATGCGCGGTGGGAAAGCTACACGCTGAAACTCGACATCTGCAAGGAGTTGGAAAAACTCAACGAGGCGAACGGCAGCGAACTGCCCGGCGCCGCGCGGAAACTGCAGGAGTTGCGCGCCAAGTGGAAAACGCTCGGCAGCGTGCCCAAGGAAAAACTGGAGGAAAGCAATCAGAAATTCCTCGAACTCACGCGTAAACTACAGCACAAGATCGACGACTATTTTTCCGGCAGACGTCAGGCGCAAAAAGAATCCGCCGCCACCAAAACACAGCTTTGCATCGAGGCGGAAGCTTTGCAGAATTCGACCGACTGGCGCGCGACTTCCGAAAAGATCAAGGCGATGCAGTCGCAATGGAAAACGCTCCCTCATTGCGGCAATCAGGAAGGGGAACTTTTTCAGCGTTTCCACGCCGCCGCCGACGCCTTTTTTCAGGCGCGGAGCGTCTTTTACAGTGAATTGGAAAGCAAATACGCTTCCGCAGTCAAAGCGCGCGAGGAATTGATTTCAGAAGCGCAAAATTTGCAGGATGTCCGCACCGCCAAGGCGTTGCGCGAAAAATACAAAGCGGGACAGCACGCGGGACGCGAAGAGATCCGGTTGCAGAAACTTTTTGACGAAGCGATGGAAAAATTTTTCAGCCGCCGTCAGGAGGAATTCGCCAAACGCGATGCAGAGAGCGAAACGCTGATCGCGGAACTCAAGACGCTCACCGCCGATCCGCTCCCCCATCAACGACGCGCCGCCGAGATCGCCGAAAAACTTCACAAAATCGCCAACCGCCATACGTTTGATGCGGAACGCAGGGCGAAACAGGAATTTGACGCCGCTTTTGCCAAGGCGCAAAAAGAACGCATCGCCAAGGTGCAGGGAGAATCCGCCGCCGCGTGCGACACGTGGCTGAAACTTTATTTTGACTTCTGCGCGGGAAATGCGGTCACGCCTCCCGAGATACCGGAATCGCTCCCCAAAATCGCTCCGATGGCGAAAAACATCGCGGCGGCGATTTCCGGAGACGCCGCCGCCAAAGGAAGAGTCGAGCATACGCTCCTGAACGCTCAAAAAGAGGCGGAAAAAATCCTTGTCGAGTTGGAAAACGCCGCCGGATGCACCGAAACCGAACCGCTTGATCTCGCCGCGGAATTGCAGGCGGCGATCATCGGCAATTCCGGCTTCGGCAATGCGCGCAAAGAGAAAAAGGACTACAAGCGCGAATTTGCGGCGTTTGAAGCGATCCTCTGGCTGGCTCCCCATGTCCGGCGGGAACTTCAGGCGCGCTTCGATGCCGTCAAATCCCGTCTTGCGGAATAAACGCCGCCTGCCTTTTCTCCCATGCTCTTGAGGCGGGACAAAACAGAGCCTCAAGCGGAAACTTTATTCAACCGTTTTATCCGAAGAATATCGGAAGATGAATTTGAAAAACCGCTGAAAGATGCTATTATATAATGCTGTATAGTCTCCCCGCGCTTTTCAATATGGTGCGGGGGCGGCTTCGGCGGACACCCCCCGGTCGTTTTTACCGGACAGTGTCGGGATATGACAGAACACAAAAATTCAAAATGATATTGATGAAAATCATCCCAAAGAAAGGCAATTTATGAAAAAACTGATTATTTCCCTGATCGTGCTGTCTGTTACGGCGCTCGTCGTCTACTTCGCCGTCAGCTGGTACTCGAACCGGCTTTACCGGAATCCCGCATTCGTCCACGGCAACGGGCGGATCGAAGCGACGGAGATCAATATCGCCGCAAAACTTGCCGGCAAAGTGGAGGAGATCAAAGTTCAGGAAGGCGACAAAGTCAAGGCGAAGCAAATACTCGTCGTCATGCAGACCAACGTCCTCGAGGCGAATCTTGCCCAGGCGAAGGCGAAACATCAGCAGACCATCGCAACAGAAGCCAGCGCCCGGGCGATGATCGGCGTGCGCGAGGCGATGCTCAACAGCGCCAAGGCGAAACTTGAACGTGCCAAGGCGACGTTGCAGAATGCCGAAAAGGAATACAACCGCTTCAAAAAACTGCTTCAGTCCGATGCGACTTCGCAGAAACATTTCGATACCGCCGAAGCATTGTACTTGACCGCACAGGCAGATCTCAAAGCCGCGCAGGCGGAAGTCACAGAAGCGACCGCCAATGTCAACGCCGCCAAGGCGGATGCCGAAGGCGCCAAAGCGAATATCCTCGCCGCCAAGGCGGATATCGAAAGCATTCAGGCGGATATCGACGACAGTTATCTTACCGCCCCGATCGACGGCCGCATCCAGTACCGCGTCGCGGAGCCCCACGAAGTGCTCTCCGCAGGCGGGCGCGCGCTCAACATGGTCGACCTCACCGATGTCTATATGACCTTTTTCCTCTCGGAAAAGGATACGGGCAAAGTCCGCATCGGCGCGGACGCGCGCATCGTACTCGACGTTGCGCCGGATTACCCGATCCCCGCCAAAGTCACTTACGTCGCGAGCGTCGCGCAGTTCACGCCTAAAACCGTCGAGACGCAGGTCGAACGTCAGAAAATGATGTTTCGCATCAAGGCACACGTCAATCGCGAATTGCTCGCGTTGCTGATCGATTACGTCAAAACCGGACTCCCCGGCGTCGCGTGGGTGCGCGTCGATCCCAACGCCCCGTGGCCCAAGGAATTGCAGACGCTCCGCGAAAAAGGCGGTGAACTCCCCCCCGCACTCAAAGATCTTAAAATCGACGAAACCGGGAAAGGCATCGCGAAATGAGTTGCTTTTCGCCGGAAAAGGGCGAAAACGTCGTTTCCCTGCGCAACGTTTCGCTCCGGTACGGGAAAACGTTGGGGCTTGACGATGTCTCTCTGGATATCAAACCGGGGATCCTCGCCGGACTGATCGGGCCGGACGGCGTCGGCAAATCGACGATGCTGTCGCTTATCACCGGAGCGCACGCCATGCAGAAGGGCGAAATTTTCGTCCTCGGCGGCGATATGCGCAGCGCCGGACACCGCAACCGCGTCTGTCCCAAAATCGCCTACATGCCGCAAGGGTTGGGCAAAAACCTTTACTTTACGCTGACCGTCGAGGAAAATCTGCAGTTTTTCGCGCGGCTTTTCGGGCACGGCGAGGCGGAACGCCGCCGCCGGATCGACCGGTTGACCAAATGCACGGGGCTTTATCCGTTTCTCAACCGTCCGGCGGGAAAACTTTCCGGCGGTATGAAGCAGAAACTCGGTCTTTGCTGTTCGCTGATCCACGACCCCGATCTTCTCGTGCTTGACGAGCCGACAACGGGCGTCGATCCGCTGGCTCGCCGCCAGTTCTGGGATCTTATCGACAATATCCGCGAAGGACAGCCGGATATGACCGTCATCGCCGCGACGGCGTATATGGACGAAGCGCAGCGTTTCGACTGGCTGATCGCGATGAATGCGGGCAAGATCCTCGACACCGGGACGGTGCAGGAAATTTTTGAAAAGACCGGAAAAAACAATCTCGACGCTGCATTCATCGAACTTTTGCCGGAGGAACAACGCATCGGTCATCAGGAATTGGTCATTCCGCCGTTGGAAAGAGACGACGCTGAAGGTTATGCGATTGAGGCGGAAAACCTCACCAAAAAGTTCGGTTCTTTCACTGCCGTCGATCACGTCAGTTTCAAGATCCCCCGCGGAGAGATTTTCGGTTTCCTCGGTTCCAACGGGTGCGGCAAAACAACGACGATGCGTATGCTGACGGGACTTCTCCCCGCGAGCGAGGGCGTCGCCAAACTTTTCGGCAAGAGCGTCGGCGACGACAGTATGAAAATCCGGCAGAACATCGGTTACATGACTCAGATTTTCTCGCTGTATATCGATTTGACGGTGCGGCAGAACCTCACGCTTTTCGCCAGGTTGTACCGCATCCCCGACGACCGCATCGCCGAGAGTGTGGACAAAATGCTCGACCGTTATCAGTTGCGCGCTGTCGAAAACGTAACACCGCGTTCACTGCCGATGGGCATCCGTCAAAGACTTGCGCTCGCCGCCGCCGTCATTCACAATCCCAAGATCGTCATTCTCGACGAACCGACTTCCGGCGTGGACCCCGTGGCGCGCGACCTTTTCTGGGAGCAGATCATCACCCTTTCGCGCCGCGACAAGGTGACGATTTTTGTCACCACGCACTTCATGAACGAGGCGGAGCGATGCGACCGCGTATCGCTGATGCACGCGGGAAAGTCGCTCGCGTGCGATTCCCCCGCCAATCTGGTGAAGCAACGGGGAGCGGCTTCTCTGGAAGAGGCTTTCATCGGTTATCTTGAAGATGCCGACCCGCTTGCGCACGAAGTCAACAAAATGTCTCCGGAGGACGCCGCTCCAGCGGAAACGAAACCTTCGTCCCCGTGGCGGGAAAAAATCTCCCGCGTTTTCAATTTCCAGCGCTGGTACAGTTGCGCGTGGAAGGAAGCATTGGAATTGATGCGCGATCCGATCCGGCTGACGCTGGCGCTTTTCGGAGCATTGCTGTTGATGATCGTCATGAGCAGCGGGATCAGTGCCGACGTGGAACATCTTCCCTTTGCGGTGCTGGACTATGACCGGAGCATCACCAGTCAGAATTACATTCTCAATATTGCCGGAGCGTCACGATACTTCACCCAATGTGAACCGTTGCACGATTATTCGGAAATTGACAGTCGTATGGCCAGCGGGAAACTGTCGCTGGTTCTGGTGATCCCGCCTCGTTTCGGTCAGGATCTGTACGATGGAAAAAAGCCGGAGATCGCCGTGCATATTGACGGGGCGATGCCCATGCGCGCCAACACGGTCAACGGATACGTCGTCGGATTGCACAACAAGTGGATTGAAAAAATGCGGCTTGAACACCCGGTGGAACTGGGGGATTCGCTTGCTGCTCCCAAAGTGCAGGTACGTTACCGTTACAATCCCGATGTGTTGAGTATGCCCGCAATGGTTCCGGCGCAGATCCCCGTGATCCTGCTGATGATTCCCGCCGTGCTGGCGGCATTGGCGGTCGTGCGCGAAAAGGAACAGGGATCCATCATCAATTTGTATGTGACACCGCTGACGAAATCGGAGTTCCTTCTCGGCAAACAGTTGCCTTATCTTCTGTTTTCGCTGTTAAGTGCGCTTTTTATGGTGACACTGGCGGTCACGGTTTTTCAGGTGCCGATCAAGGGGAGTTTTATGATGCTGTTGCTTTCCCTGCTGCTCTATTGCTGCATCACGACCGGAATGGGTTTGCTCGCTTCATCGGTGACGAGAAGTCAGATCGCGGTGCTGTTTATGACACTTTTCGGGACGATGATTCCCGCACAGCAATTCTGCGGTCTGATCAATCCCGTTGCCTCGCAACAAGGGCCTGCGCTCCTGATCGGAAAACTTTATCCGACTTCGTACATGATGATCATTTCCCGCGGCGTTTTCAACAAGGGACTGCATTTTTTTGAATTGACGTCGCCGTTTCTGGTGTTGCTGATAATGACGCCGGTCATTCTTGCGCTCGGCGTGCTTTTCCAGAAAAAACAGGAGTCCTGACGATGAATCAGCATCTCAAAAATATTTTCTATCTCGGTGTCAAGGAGATCATCGAACTTGGACGCGACAGGATGATGGTACTTTTGATCGTGCTCACCTTTTCGCTCGGGATCATAGTCACGGCAAAAGGAGAACCGGAATCGGTACAGCGGGCGTCGATTGCGATTGTAGACGAGGATCATTCGGAACTTTCTGAACGGATCTCCGAAGCGTTTCTACCGCCGCTTTTCCAAAAACCCGTGCGCGCCGACATACAGGAAATCGACGTTGGCATGGACAATGACAAATATACTTTCTCCCTGATCATACCGAGCGATTATCAGCGTAATGTCGCCGCCGGGAAAAACCCGGAATTGCAACTCAATGCCGATGCGACGCGCATGACGCAGGCATTTGTCGGTTCCGGATATATCGAGCAGATCATAGCCAAGGAAAGCAACAGCTATTTGCAGAAACAGCCGTGTCCTGATCAGGGACCGGTACAGATCGTGACGCGCAACCGTTACAATCCGAATCTTACCCCGGCCTGGCACGGTGCAATCAAACAGCTTGTCATCACCGTCAGTATGCTGGCGATCATTCTGATCGGTGCCGCACTTATCCGCGAACGCGAAAGCGGAACATTGGAACACCTGATGGTGATGCCGGTGACGGTTTTCGAGATCATGTGCGCCAAAATCTGGTCGATGACCGCAGTCGTACTGGTCGCGGCGGCATTTTCGCTCGGCGTGGTAATGTGCGGTTTGGTCGGTGTTCCCTGCGCGGGAAGTCCGTTGCTCTTTTTCATCGGAGTGGCGTTGCATCTCTTTGCGGTGACGTCGCTCGGACTTTTTCTCGCCTGCGTCGCGGACAATATGCCGCAGATGGGCATGTTTCTTATTCTCGTGCTGATGCCGTTGAATATGCTTTCGGGATTGATTACACCCCGGGAAAGTATGCCGCAGTGGGTGCAGAATGTCATGGAAATCGCACCGACGACACACTTCGTCGAAATGTGCCGCCA
>JAKSOF010000014.1 GCA_024405735.1 Victivallaceae bacterium
CTTGAAAAATTGACGCAAGACGTCGGCGCCGCTTCCCGCGTTGAGCCGGGAGCGAAAACGGGCAAGTGGAGCAATCAACTCGGTTTCGCCTATTTCGCCCCGGGCGGCATGGATTGCTACCCCTCGTTTTGGATACGCGATTTCGTGATGTCGCTTGAATGCGGCGTCATTCCCCGCGAAACGGCGTACGCGGCGTTGGAGTGTATGGCGAAATTTCAGGCAAAAGAGGAAATGCGGCTCGCTTCCGGCGCGCTGGTTCCCAAAGGTTCCATTGCCGATCACATCCGTCCCGACGGCGTCGCCGTCTATTTCCCGGGAACGTATGATCCGTCAAAATCGGGCGGTGCGACTTGGGGCTTCCGTCCGGCGCTGGACGACAATTTTTTCTTTATCCACCTTGCAGGATACTTGCAAGACGTTGATATGGCAAAATACGGCGATGCTCTGGAAGCGGCTTTCCACTGCGTTTCCTGCGATGCGGACGGCGTCGTGGAGTGCGGCGAAAAAGACCGCGGCGTTTCCTTCGGCTTTTCCGATTCGGTCTTTCAGACGGGAAAACTCCTTTGGGCGACGCTTCTCAAAGCGCGCGCCGCCCGGGAATTGTCTCAACTTTTCGACCGGGCGGGAAAGCCGGAAAAATCAAAGCATTATGCCGCAATATACCATCGGTTGCGGCAAAAAACCGCTGAAGTTTTTTGGCACGAAAGCGGTCTGCTTCTTTCGGCGACGGGCATTTGCCGTCAGCCGGACGTATGGGGCAGCGCGTATGCGCTTTACTACGACCTTGTGCCGGAAAAAACGGCGGCGGCGATCTCGGACGCTCTGGCAAAGTTTTACCGTGAAAACGAAATCTCCTGCGAGGGGCAGATCTGCCACGTGCCGCACTCTTATTTTGCCGATGATGCCAGTTGCTGGCAGAAAACAAGTTGTAAAATCGCGGTCAATGTCTATCAGAATGGAGCCTACTGGGCGACCCCGACGGGATGGGTCGTTTACGCCATCGCGCAAAGGCATCCATCCGAAGCGGAAAAACTTTTCCGGGAATACATCCGGCATCTGAAAAGATCCGACTTCCGCTTAAAAGGCAAAAACGGTGCGCCGTGGGAATGTATTTATCCCGCCAGTGATTATTTCCAGAATGCCGTTTACCTGACAAGCGTCAGCTGTCCGCTGGCGGCGGCACAAAGGCTGATGCGGGAAGCACGGCAAGCGCGATAAAATCAGAGCCGGACTAAAAGACTTCGACTTTTACGGTGACTCTGGCACCGGATGAGTGGACGAAAACCACGTTGTCGACGCCGCGGGAAATCCCCTTGATCTCGACTTCCGCCAGGTCGTAGCGGAAAGGCCAGAATCCCTTTTCGTCATACTCCAGTTTGACGCGGCAGATCGCCGGATTGTAACTTTCCACGCGCCACAATTCGCGTCTTGCGACGTTGGCGGCAAGTTTGAATTCGATATCCTTGCCGGGAGTGACCATCGCGGTGTAGTCCCCCGCAGTAAATGCCGCCAGCGAATAATAGCGGTCATTGACGATCGGAATGCCCTGAAACGTATTGTTTCGAGCGGCGGGAGCCGGAACCGCCTGCGGCGCGACTTGCGGAGTGACCTGCGGGGCGACTTGCGGTACGACTTGCGGGGCAACTTGCGGCGCGACGACGCTTACCGCCGCTTGCGACATCGACTTTGCGGCTTCGATCTCATACGGTTTCGGGGAAAGGATATACTCGGCATCCAAATCGCCGAAAGCGACCCGGGAATCGGGTTGCGCCATAAAGAAGAGACGGATGTTTTTCACCCGCGGATCATCGAGCATAAAGTAAACCTTGAAATCGCTCCAGTAGCCGTTGACCGCCAGACTTTTTTGAAAAGAGGCTTCCGGCACGGGCTGAAAATTGGCATCGAATGCCTCGAATCCGACCGTCGCCGTCCCGCTGCCCTTGATTTCGCCGTCGATTTTCAAAACGGTGCCGACAACATTATACGTCGCGGAGTAGAGAATTTGACGGTTGTGAGCCGCGGCAAATTCACAGGCGAGATCCCGCGCCCCCTTGCCGGGGACGATGCGTCCCGCTCCCTGCATCGTCCAGCCGGGCGCGGCGGCACTGCCGACGGCGGCGCCCCGGAAATCACCGTTGATCGGGATATCCACGTCGCGCGACGCCCAAACGCAATGGCAACACCCGAGCGCCAGAACGGAAATCAAAACTTTTTTAAGACCTTTTTTCAATTGCGGAACCTTCATTTTTTCCCTCGCTTGCGGTCTATGATGAAATATGGATCCGTCTTCACTATAAAGCCTTTCGGCGGTTTTTCAACAGTTATTTTTGCCTTTTCTACGGAATGACCGGCAGATCGGCGAAACTTTTTTCCAGATCCGCGTCGGTCGGGACGAAATCCGTCATTTCCCCGTCGTTGTATTTATGATATGCCGCCATATCGAAATACCCCGTTCCCGTCAGACCGAAAACGATCGTTTTGGCTTCGCCCGTTTCCTTGCAACGAAGGGCTTCGCGGATCGCCTGACAGATCGCGTGACTGCTTTCGGGCGCGGGCAAAGTCCCCTCGGTACGGGCAAAAAGCACGGCGGCGTCAAAAACTTCCTTTTGACCGACGGCAACCGCTTCCATCAGTTTGTCGTGATAAAGTTGCGACAAAATCGAACTCATCCCGTGATAGCGCAAGCCGCCGGAGTGATTGGGCGACGGGATGAATCCCGCGCCCAGAGTATACATTTTCTGCAACGGACAGATTTTTCCGGTATCGCAGTAGTCGTAGGCGAATTTGCCGCGGGTGAGGCTCGGGCAGGAAGCCGGCTCCACCGCGATCAGCCGGTAATCGGCTTTGCCCTGAAGCATCTCTCCGGCAAAGGGCGCGATCAATCCGCCGAGATTGGAACCGCCGCCCGCACAGCCGATGATGATGTCGGGCTTGATCTCATATTTTTCGAGCGCGGCTTGGGTTTCCAGTCCGATAATGGTCTGATGCAGCAATACCTGCGACAAGACGGAGCCGAGCACATAGCGGGTATCGGGCGTCTTGAGTGCCGTTTCGACCGCTTCGGAGATCGCACAGCCGAGACTGCCGCCGGTGCCGGGGTGTTCCGCAAGAATGCGTCTGCCCGCCTCGGTCGTCTGCGAAGGCGACGGCGTGACCTCGGCGCCGTAAGTGCGCATCACTTCGCGGCGGAAAGGCTTCTGCTCATAGGAGCATTTCACCATATAAACGTGCGCGTCAAGGTGAAAAAAGGCGCACGCCATCGCGACGGCGGAGCCCCATTGTCCGGCTCCGGTCTCGGTGGTGACTCCTTTCAGTCCCTGTTTTTTGGCGTAGTAGATTTGCGCGATCGCGGAATTAAGTTTGTGACTGCCGGAAGTGTTGTTGCCCTCGAATTTGTAGAAAATTTTGGCGGGCGTACCGAGCGCCTTTTCCAGAAACACGGCGTGAACGAGCGGCGACGGACGGTACATCCGGTAAAAATCGCGCACCTCCTGCGGGATCTCGATGAAACGGTCGGTCTCATTGATTTCCTGCCGGGCAAGTTCGTCGCAGAAAACCTGACGGAGCATTTCGAAATCGGCGACCTTTCCGGTTTTCGGGTCCAGAAGCGGCGCCGGCTTATTTTTCATATCCGCGCGTAAATTGTACCACGCTTTGGGCAAACTTGATTCGTCCAGATAGATTTTGATCGGAATTTCCTTACTCATAGCGGCCTCCTTATATGATTTCAACTGTTATTGACTCTATCGATGAAAAAACCCCGGTGGATCTTCCATCGGGGCTTGACTTGAGGAACGATTTTTTCATCGCTCCGCCTTTGCAAAAGAATTTCTGCGCCTCGACGGAAATCACCGCAGGCGCCACCAAGTAAAATTCTGTTTGCCGTTATTCATCATAATGCCTATAAAATATCCCGGAGTTTCCCGTTTTTCAAGCCAAAATATCTTTTTTTTGCAAAATTCATTCATCCGGCAGAGTAAAATCGATCGGCGCACCCTCGCGGACGATGGGGTTCGCCGCCTCGATCGACAGGGCGGAAAAATTCAGATTTCTCACCGTCATCGCCGGATGTCCCTTGAGAAAAACGCCGATTTCCGCATTGCGGCACACCACGTGATCGAAAGAAAGATTTTCCATCACCGTCCCCCGACGGTCGGCGGACGGCAGCGTCGTTTGGGCGTAATCCATATCGAAGTGGAGCGCACTGCTGCGAAGATCGTGCATTAATATATCCGATACTTGGACATTGCGGACAAATCCGCCGCGACCGGGGAGACTTTTGAAACGGATGCCCAATCCGGTATGGCTGACGTCGCAATCGCGGATCTCGACGTTTTCGATGCCGCCGGACAATTCACTGCCGAAAGCGACTGCGGCGTGACCGCCCGTCATTTTACAGCGCAAGATCCGGATATTCCGGCAGGGGCGGTGGACCCGCCATCCGTCGGAATCCAATCCCGACTTGATCGCGATGCAGTCGTCTCCGGTGGAAAATTCGCAATCTTCAATGAGTACGCCGTCGCACGAATCGGGATTGAGCCCGTCAGTATTGGGTCCCGCCGTACGGACAGTAAGACCGCGCGCGACGAGATTTCGGCAATAGACGGGGTGAAGCGTCCACATCGGACCGCTTTCGATGGTGAAATTTTCCCATAAAACATTGCGGCAGTTGACGAAGTGGACAAAGGAGGGGCGCAAAAAATTTTCCTCTTCATTTAAGATGCGTTGCTCAACCGGCATACTGTGCATTGCGCGCAACACTTCCGCGCGGCGGCGGTGCTCCGGTTTCGCGCCGAATCGCCGCCACGCCGCGCCGTTGCCGCGCAACGTGCCCTCGCCCGTGATCGCGACATCCTCCGCATCGCGCGCGTAAACAAGAGGACGCGTACTGAAACACTCGATCCCCTCCCAACGCACGAAAACTTCGGGAAAATAGCAATTCCGGTCGGGAGAAAATTCAATCACGGCGTCTTTTGCCAAATGCAAGTGGACGTGGCTTGCAAGTTCGATGGCTCCGGAATGCCATATTTCCGGCGTCACTTCCACGATCCCGCCGCCGGCGTCGGCGCACGCATGGATCGCGCGGCGGAGCGCAAAAATGTCCGTTTCCGGCGTTTCCCCCGCGGCAAGATAATTTGGTGCGTAAAACCTTTTTCCGGCAATCAACGCTTAAAATCCCCCGTAGACCGCGTTGAAAAGGCGATCGATCTCGCGCTGTTGCGCGGCATCGAGGTGATAACGCCCCGTTTCATCGGCGATTTCCGCGACGAATTGCGCCGCCGCTTCGACCAACGTCGCCGCGACGTCGAAGCCGATCACCGACAGATCGTTGTCGCGGCGGTGGTGATAGTATATTCCCGCAGTGCAGTTTTTTCTGCCGATGCGGATCCCCGGAACTTTGGCGGCGGCAAAGGGGAATTGGTCGGTATAGGGATCCGGCGCCGTGTTTTCCTTGAAATATAGATCGTTGCGATTGAAAACGGCATAAAGTTTTGCCCGCAACGCATCGTCGATGCTCGTCGTAAAAACATTCCATCCGAGCGCGGAGCCCATCGAGTCGAAATTGCACATAAAAACGCCGTCTTTTTCGATTTCGGCGCGGTGCGCGCGCACATAACTCGCGCTCCCGAGCGACAATTGCTCCTCGGCGCCGAAACTGCAGAGCCGGAAAGTTTTCCGATGCGGTGTTTGCGACAAAATGCGCGCCATTTCGATCACGGCGGCACTCCCGATCGCGTTATCGTCCGCGCCGACCGTCCCCGCCTGCGTGTCGTGATGCCCTCCGGCATAGATGACTCCGGCGTCGGGATCGGTGCCGGGGATCTCGCAGACGACGACCGTCGTCTTGCTTTTGCGGCTGCCGCCAGTGACGCAGATGCGCGCTTTTTTCGCTCCCGACTGCACCCACTTCCACGCATCCATATAGGCGACGTCCAGACAGGGACAGGCGCCGTATTTCGCCGCATAAGCGGGAAAAAGTCCGTCGGCGAGCGGGATCGTTCCGGTATAGCGGACGTCGACAAACAAAATGAATGCGGGCTTCGCCTCCATCAGACGGCGGTAGTCGTTTTCATTTTCGAGGTGGCATCCGAGGTGGATGACCGCCTTGCCGGCGAGATGGGAGAGATCCTTGCGCTGATAACCGCTGGCAAGGTCGAATGTGACCAGCTCCGCCTCGACGGCCTTGCCGTCAGTCGTGCTTGCCGAACTGAAAAGCGAAGCGGGAAATTCCCGGTAGACGCCGTCGATCTCGACTTCGAGTTTTTCACTGGTCACGCAACGCTCGTTGACCGGAAATTCCTCGATCGTGACGCGGGGAGCGTATTTTCGGCACTCCGCCGCGATATATTCCGCCGCCTGACGCTCCGCAGGGGAACCGGCGAGGCGCACACCGATTTTTTCCGTCAGATAAGAAAGATGTCTTTTGAGATTTTCCGCCGTTGTATTCATTTTTCCGCCTCCCTTGGGGACACCGCTTTCACACATCTCGACTAATATAACATTAAAGAATTTTTTTGGCAACCGTTGTGTTACAAATAAACCTCAAAAATTCCTCTTTTAACACCTTGTCTTTTCTTCCTGAAAGTGCTATTGTATAACAACAGCATTTGCACTTTTCCACAAAAAAAAGGAGAATTTTCAATGAATTTGTGTAAGAAACTGCAATTTGCCGCCTTGCTCGTTTCCGGGCTGTTTTCGCTCGGCGCGGCGGAGATCGTCATCGAGGCGGAAGACTTCAAGGAACCGGGCACCTGGCAGAGCATCAATTACGCCAACGCCACCGCGATGATGGGGGGCAAGATCAAAGGCATCGCCAAGACGACATTCAACGCGACTCCGGGCGATTATTACGTCTTTGTCCGCGCAATGACTCACGGCGGAGGTTTCCGCTACGCCGACATCTCCATCAACGGTCTGAAAGTCGGCAAAGCCGGCGACGAGAAACTCGCCGAGGGAGAAAAAGGCGGCTGGCGCTGGGTCCCTCTCAAGCGCAAGATCCACCTCAACGCTGAAAACAACACGATCCGGATGAGGGCGAATTCCGATTACACCCGGATCGACCGCATTCTCTTTTCGACCGACGAGAATTTCGATTGCTCCAAGGCGCCCGCTCCGGTCGCCAACCCCAACCGCCAAGCCTCGGCACGTGAACTTGAAGGCATTTTCGGCCGTCCGAAACCGACAGGCGACGGTCCCGACATGCTGCTGCTTGCGGGCGGCCGTCCGTGGGTCGGCAACGCCGACAGCAGACATTATTCTCAAGCGGGATACCGCGTGATGCTCCTCAACAGCGTCTACCTCGACGGTCTCGGCGGCGCGAGCATCAAGCAGACCCCGACCGATCCGGTCGAACCCAAGGCGCTCGACGGCATCACACCGGAATTCAAACAGCTCAGCAAATACAAGATCGTCGCGTTTGAGATCATGCCGATGGCGTGTCAGGAAAAACTTTTCACCCCCGAACGCATCGAAACACTGAAAAAATACGTTTCCGAGGGCGGCAATGTGATCTTCACCGTCAACGTGACGGAAAAACTCGGCGATTTGCTCCCCGTTGAAAAAGTCCCCTCCGAGGAGTCGATGAACGAGGAGAGTATGGAGAATCTCTACGCCGAGCGTCCCGAGGGCAAGCCTTTCTCGATCCTGCCGGAAAAATGGCTGCTCCACACCTATTTCCGTTACTGCCAGGCGAAAAAGAACGCCCGCGTCCTTTCCTACATCGTCACGGCGGACGGCACCAAAATCAGTCCCTACCTCGTCGAAATGAACTACGGCAAGGGCAAAGTGATGTTCTGGAATGCGCAATATGAACGGCTTCAGCAGGGTATGGCGCTTTTCAACTGGGCGTACACCCCCGTGTTGCAGGGCGCGATCGCCGAAACGCTTTATCCCTCGGAAAAAGTCAATGCGCAAAACATCTATTACGAATCGCTCAAAAAGCAGGATAACGCGCCGAAGCCGGTCATCCTCGACACGGCAAAGGTCGATCTGACCGTGCCGGAATTCGGCGTCGCGCCGACGAAAACGACCGTCACGGTCGACGGCAACACGGCGACATTCAGCAACGGCGCAAAAGTCGTCGTCGCCGACAACAGAAAGTCGATTTCTCTCACTTTCCCCGGCGCGACCAAGCCCTACATCCGGGAATTTTCGCTTCCGACGATCGCCTATCCCGCCCAAGCGGACAAGGTCGATTCCCTGGAAACCGCCGAAGCCGTCGGCACCAAAAAGAAAGTCCGCGCTTCCAAGGCGAAGTGGCAAATCGATTCCGTCACGGGCGGCGACCAATTGACGATCAAAGTTTCCGCCGACGACGGCAGTGCCTACACGTGGACGATCATCACCGGAAAAGCCAACGTCGACGGCAGAAAATTCATCGGCTTCGGTCAGCAGGTCACGCTCGACACGATGCCCGATCATCTGCTCGCCGATATTTGTTTCGTGCAGAAAGTCGACGTCGGCAACAAAAACTTCCGCCGTTTCGCCTGCTACGAACCGCCGCGCGGTTACAAGGATTACGATATGACGGGCAAAGTGGACAGCTTCACCCGCAATCTCGGCTTTTTCTCCGCCGCCCAGCCTTTCAGCTGGCTGGAGGGGAGCGACGCGGTCTTTTCCGAATTCGTCGATACGCCGCAGTCGACCGTTTTGAGTTACACGGTCAAAAAAGGCGACGATTTCGCGACGGGGCGCGTCAATTTCGGATTCGGCCGCGTCAAGGCGCCGCAGAAAACCCCGCTTTTCTGGCAGATGGTGACGGACGCCAAGTACAATACTTCCAACGACTGGATCGCGATGTACCAGTTCCAGCGCAAGCACTTGCGGCAGGTCGCAAACTTCCCAGAGATCCCCGCCCAGCCCAACGCGCAGAACCGCGACACCTGTACGAACGATCAGCAGTTGGCGTGCATGGATTACGCCGCCGCGCACGGCTTCAAACTCTACGCGCTCAATTTCTGCCCCTCCCCGATGGAACTTTTTGAAAAACCGCACCGCCGCTTCAACGACTGCAAAGTCCGCGGCCTCGCCGGTTATCCCTGGTTCCCCTGCTGCCATTCGCCCGACGTCACCCGCACGGTCAAAGAGCATCCCGAGTGGTACCTCAAGGACGAAAGCGGCAAACTCACACAGTATTTCGGTCACTTCTACGAAGGAGATATGAATAACGAGGAATTCATGAAGTGGCACAAGAGCCTTATCGACTTCATGATGGAGCAAGGCATGAAAACCGTCTGGTACGATATGGCGGGCGCGGCGTCGGGCGGTGTCAACTTCGCGACGCCCGAAAGTCCGATCGGTCTCGTGCCGCAGTTGAAACTTTTCCGCTACTATTATGAAAAGGGCGGCTGGGTCGTCACCGAGGGGATGAATCCCTGCGTCATCGACGGTTACATTTTCCGCCAGGACGTCTACAACAACCCCGTCGGCAACGAATTCGCGATGATCGGCGCGCAGTGCAACGGCGGCGGCTTCAACAGCCCCTACTTCCGCATGGCGATGTACGACATTTTCTGGCCGATGAATATGGACGGCGTCACTTTCAACTTCGAGACCGGTTTCGGCATCAACGACCTCACCCGTCACGCCGTGAGTTTCGTGCCGACGATCAACGAAGTGCTTTCTTTCGGAATGCCTTTCATCCGCGAAACGCCTTTCGGCACGACATGGATCGCCGACAAGGGCGGCGCGTTTTTCTGCTGGAACGGCGTTAAAAATCTCCAGGCTACCCTCCCCGATGGCTTCGTCGCCGACAGCGTTTTCTGCAACGGCAAAACAACGAAACTTGACGGAAAACTCCCGACCTCGGTCGAGCCGGAAAGCATCATCGTCCTCAAAAAGAAATGATCGCATTTCCTTCAAGGGACTGTTGCAAATTTGCAACAGTCCCTTTTTTTCGCTCTCTGACGCGATGGGCGACACGCTCCATGCCAATGTTTGTCTCGCGGACGTCGCCGCGTCCATCTTCGTCCTGCGCCCCCGGTCGGGTATTGCTTTTCCGCGATTTGATGCTATCTTATGTAAAATCCAATAGGAGTTTTTATGAAAATCAATCCGAAGCTTGCGCCATGGCTCGTTCTCGCGGGCGCAACGCTTTTTTATTTCTGCTCCAATTTACAGAAAGTTCTGGTGCCGGGAGCGACATTCAATGAATTGCAGTCGATCTTTCAACTGGATGCGGCATCGGTCACCCGTTTCGGAGCGGCGTTTTTTTACACTTATGCCCTGTTGCAGTTGGTCGCGGGACCGCTGGCGGATCGTTTTTCCGGCGCAAAAGTGATTGCCGTTTCCGGAAGTCTTTTGGTGGCGGGCTCTCTCGGTTCGGCGTTGACGGTTTCGCCCTTTGTGCTTATAATATGCCGCATCCTCACCGCCGCCGGAGCGGCGATGATCTACTTGAGTCTGATCCAGCACGCCGGAAGTTTTCTCGGTGAAAAATTTCCGCTCGTCCTCGGCGTGATTTTCATCGTCGGCTACTTCGGTCTGGTTGCGGGGACGACGCCTTTCATCGCGGGAGTTCACCATTTCGGCTACGTCAGAATGATGTTTTCGGCGGGGATCTTCATCCTCCTTATCTACCTCCTTTACCTCATGATTTTCGCCGTCGTCCCGAAGCCTTGCATGACCAAAAAAGGAAGTTTTTCGCTTCGGGAATGGGGACACGCCTTTTCGCTACGCAATTTCCCCGTCTTTTTTCTTACCAGCATCCCCTTTGCCCTCACCTACACCTTTATGGCGATCATCGGCAAAAAATTTCTGGAGGACTACGCCGGATTCACTCCGGTCGGAGCGGGAAACATCCTTTTTGCGATGACCGTGATCTCGGCGGTCAACGGTTTCGCCGCCGCGTGGGTTTCCCGTCTGCTGAAAGACCGGAAACTCCCGATCCTCTGGTATTCCGCCGGAGGAACTTTTGTGGTGCAATTGCTTTTTGTACTGTTGCTGGGCATCCGTTGCCGTTCGGTGTGGATATTCACCTTGCTCTGCTGTCTTGCCGCCTCAATGGCGAATATCGCGCCCGTTTTCGTCGCTTTCCTGCGTGAACGCAACGAAAAAAAGTGTCTGGCGACGGTCGTCGGCGTCAGCAATGCCGTTTCCTATTTTTTCACGGCGGCGACGGGAACGGTCTGCGGTAAAGTGCTTGACATTTTTCCGCCGATCGACTCCTGCGGCATCAAAATTTACAGCCGCAATGCCTATTTATCGATGTTTGCCGTCTTTGCCGCATTTGCGGCAGTCGCCGTAATTTTTATCATCGTCCTCACCATTCAATGCCGACGGGAGAAAAAATGAAATTTTTCGCCTGTTTTTTCGCCTTACTGGGGATCACCGCCGTCGCCGGAGAAACGCTCTTCGAAACGGAATTTTCCCCCGGTTGGGACAAAACGAAATGGGAAATGGTACGCAGTTGGCGGTTCGATTCCGACGGCGTTTTTCTGCAAAACGGCGATTCCATCGAAAACCGTGTGCCCGAAGATGCGACACCGCGTGAAATGCGCAATCAGCGAGCGGGCGAAACCTACGCCGCGATGCTTTTGAAAACGCCGTTTTCCGGCGGCGCCGACATCGGATGCACGATGGAATTCACCGACCGGATGGCGCCGGGCATCGTCATCGCCGCCGATCCGGTCGTCAACACCAAGGGGAAACTTGAATTCCGGGAGCATTACGAAGTCATCCTCTACGACGACGGTCTCAACGTCTGGCATCACCGTTTCGTCGGCGGCAGGCAAACGTGGACGCTCGCCGCACATCTGACGAAACATCTGCTTTTCAAGCCCGATACACGTTACCGTCTTGCCGTCAAGATCCAACCGCAGAAAAACGGCAAAGGCGCGGCGGTCACGGTCACTTGCAACGGAGAATGTTTCGGCTACACGGAGGAGAACTTTTTCTCCGGCAGTTACCGTATCGGCATCGTCGCCGGAGAAGGGATCAACCGCTTTTACGATTTCAAAGTCAACCGTCTCTGATTTGCTTTTTTATATCAGACGAAATATATTAAGAAAAATCTTTTACAAGGAGTTTATCTGATGCAACCGGAAGTCACCATCATCATCCCCAACTACAAAACGGCGGAATTGACCAAACTCTGCCTGCGTTCGCTTCGTCTGCACACCGATCTTGACCGGATCCGCATCATCGTTATCGACAACAATTCCGCCGACGAGTCACTCGAATATCTAAAAAAGATCCCCTACATCACATTGGTCGAGCGCGACACAGCGGGAGAAAACGCTTGTCTGATGCACAAACGCGCCCTCGACCTCGGGATCAAAATGACGACGACTCCGTACGTATTGGTATTTCACACCGACACGATCGTTCTGGATGACAACTGGCTGGATTTTCTGCTCGATAAAATCAAGGACGATCCGCGCGCCGCCGCGACCGGCAGCGACAAAATGGAAATCGTTCCCAAACTGAAACAGTTTTTCCAGAAAATCGAGACCTTTTTCCGCAGACTTCTCGGACGCAAGATCCGCCAGTATCCGCCTTTTCCCCGCACCCATTGCGCGCTCTACCGCACAGATGTTGTCCGGGAATGCGGCGGCTTTGAATCGACAGACACGGCGGGCTACCAGCTCTATCTGGAAATGAATGCCCGCAATTACCGTACCGTGCTGATCGACGCGAGGGAAATGAGTCAACATATCTGCCACCTCAATCACGCGACACTGATCATCAACCCCGTACCGCACGCACGACGCACCTCGACGCCGAAAGCGCGCCGCCGCCTGAAGCGGGATTGGAGCGCGTTGCACCCGGAAGCGATCCTTGCCGACGATTCGCTCGACAAACTTCCGGCGGAAAAGGGAGAAAAAACAAAAAACGCTTGATTTTTTCCGAAAGTTGATTATATTATTGATGAGACCCCGGTCACGGGGAAAAAAGAAACCTTCAAGGAGTATGAAAAATGGCTGCTAAAGTTGATCCCGAAAAGTGCTGCGGTTGCGAAACCTGCGTGAATGCCTGCCCCGTCGGCACCATCGCGATGCAGGACGGCAAGGCGGTCGTCGGTGCGGATTGCGTCGAATGCGGCGCCTGCGTCGGCGAATGCCCCGCTCAGGCGATTTCGCTCTAAGCGAACGTCTTGACGGAAAAAGCCGGAGAAAATCTCCGGCTTTTTTTGTATCTTCTTCCGGGGGTTTATCCCAAGGGGAAATGATTTCTATTTGTGGTCGATGCGGTCGGAGAGCGTCAACTGCAAAAAGGTGATGACACCGAGCATCAGGATCGACTGTCCGACGAGCACCGCCGCCGTGGCGAAATTTCCCCAGTAGACGGGCAAGATCCCGATGCCGACGGTAAGAGCGAGCAAATGCACCAACACCACCGCCTGAAACCGGCTCAATCCCATTCTGACGAAACGGTGGGAAATGTGATTGAGATCCCCGATCCAGAAAGGGCGATGATGCCATGTGCGGATCGCGACGACCATCGCCGTATCAAAGAGCGGCAAGGCAAGGATGAAAAGCGGCATCAGTTGCGGCAGACGCGAAAGCGAATATCCGCTGTGAAAAAAAGTCGTTTTGGCGGCGATGACGGCGACGAGATACCCGAGGAAATGACTTCCTGAATCGCCCATAAAGATCGTCGCGGGAGATGTATTGTAAAACCAGAAGCCGCAGACGGTGCCGCAACTCAACGCGCTCAAGGCGGAAATGAAAAACTGTCCGTTAAGCAGCGCGATCACGCAAAACAGCGCAAAAGCGATCGCCAAAGTCCCGGCGGCAAGCCCGTCCATATTGTCGAAAAAGTTGATCGAATTCATCATCAGCATCAGCCAGAAAACGGTGATCGCCGCTTCGGCGAAATCACAGGAAATAAAGCAATTGAAACGCACACCGCCCGCGACCACGGCGATCAGCGCGGCGGCGAACTGCCATAAAAACTTCCACTTCGCCGACATCGGCTTGAAATCGTCGTAAAAACCGAAAAGCAATGCGAGCAACGCCCCTGAAAAAATGGCGGCAAGCGGTTTCACCGTCCGGCTCAAGCCGGAAACGATCGACTCCTGCAAATCACCGGATATTCCGGGGATCCAGTTGTGCGTCACCGCGATGATGCCGCAAAATATCCCCGCCGTCCACGCGAGAAAAACGGCGAAGCCGCCGAGCAGAGCGACCGGTTGACGGTGGCGTTTATGATTGTCGGCGGGACGGTCGAGAATATCAAGTTTCCACGCCAGAGCGCGCACGCAGGGCGTCAACAGCAAAGCGGCGGCAAGTCCGCCGAAAAAGGCGAAAAGCGCGATCTTGCTCAACATCCGGTACCGCCTTTCCGGGTGCGGCGCACATATTCAAGCAATATCACGGTCGCCGCCTGCGCCGCGTTGAGCGACTCGTAATCCCCCGGCATCGGGATAATGACGCGGCGGCTTCCGGCAGGCGGAGCGGACGCGCCGTTGGCTTCCCCTCCGATCACCAGTACCGTTTTGCGGAAAAGGTCGTCGCAGTCGAAGCAGACTTCCCCGTCGTGGGGATCGGCGACAAAAAGCGTGTTGAAACCGAAACTTTTCGCGCAGTCCGCAAGACTTTCCAATGTCGCAAAGCGGCGGAAACGCAGTGAAAACTGCGCTCCGAGCCCCGAACGGATCGCCTTGTCGCCCCACGGGTCGATCGACCCCTCGGTATACCAGACGTCCTTGCCGCCGATCGCGCGGAATGTCCGGGAGATCGTCCCGAAATTGCCGGGATCGGCAACGCCGTCGAGCGCGAAAATGAAATCCCCTTGCGGCGGCGTTTCGGCAAAATCCGGGATCCTGCCGACGGCGAGGATCCCCTGATGGTTGACCGTCGCGGAAAACTGGGAAAATTCCTCCTCCGAAACGAGGCGGAAATCCGGCGGTTCGACACCGCCGAGCGAGGCAAGACCGCGCCCGGTACCGACGGTGAATTCGATCAGGTCCGGGCGTTCGGCAAGCATCTCGCGTACCGCGCGAAGTCCCTCACAGCGACAGCAGTTGGAGCGCTTGCGTCCGCCCCGCGTCAGCAAAGCGCACAAAAGCGATTTTTCCCGTCGGCTGAGCGTCTGCATAAAAACGTCTTATTTTTGCGCCGCTTTTTTGAAGTCGCCGTTTTTGATCGAGAGCGAAAGGGCGTCCAATTGACCGTTCCAGTAAGCAAGCATCATACTGCCGCCGACCAGACGCTCTTTGGAGAGGATCGCCTCCGCGGCTTTGACGTCGCCGAAGTCAAGCAGCAAACGGCAGGCGGCGTGATCCGCCTCCGCGCGGCGGGCGGGGGAGATCCGGGCATCGTTTCCCAACGCGGCATATTCTTTTGCCGCCAGTTTGAGGTCGCCGGCAAGTTCGGTCGAGCCGATCTGCATCAGTCGCGCGTTTTCGGCAAGGTCGGGCGAAGCCGCCGGATCTTTGGCGATCATCTGAAACTGGGCGGCGGCGTTTTTATAATCCTTTTTCTGCAACAAAAGATTCGCCAGACGGAAACGCGCCGCGACTGCGGCATCACAGTCGGCATAGAGCGCGAGCGTTTGCTCCAACGCTTCGACGGTCGCCGCATTCCGCAACGCATCAACGGCGCTTTCATACTGATATTCGCGGTATTTCCAGAAGCCGAAAGTCGCCGTCCCGGCGACAAGGACGATCACGGCGACCGCAACGACGCTTTTCCAATGCTCAACGAACCACATTTCCATGCGTTCCGTATCGCTGAAAAGCGCGGCGCCGATCTGGCGGTTCAACTCTTTTTTCTGCATTTCTTTTTTCGCCATAGGGGAAATCTCCTTCGTTTAGTGGTGCGAAAAGATCCGTTCGGGGGCATAATAAAGCGCGACGCCGAGTTCGTTGGCGCGCTTGATGACGTCCGCGTCGCGGAGCGAACCCGCCGGGGCGATGATCGTTTTGATCCCCGCCGCCGCCGCCGTTTCGACGCCGTCTTCAAAGGGGAAGAATCCGTCGCTCGACATCACGGCGTCGTCCAGAGTTCCCTCTCCGGTATATTTTTGTTTGAATTTGGCGATCGCCTGCTCGATCGCGCCGACGCGGTCCTGCTCGCCCGTGCCGACCGAGAGCGTCTGCCCATCCTTGACGATCACGACGCCGTTGGAGCGGACGCTCAAATTGACGTACCACGAAAAAAGGAGATCCTTGAGCCGCGCTTCGCTCGCCGTAAAGAGGGATTTCTGCTTGCCGCAACGGGCATTTTCCGCCTCGGCGCTTTTCAGATCGGCAATGCCGTGCAGCGACGTCGAGAGCGGCGCCGCGACGACGACGGTGCCGTCGGCAAGCACTTTGAACGTATTGTAATCATCGCTCACTTCCTCGGTGAAACGGGGGAGTTTTTTCAAATCTCCGCACTGCAGGATGCGCACGTGACGGTTGAGTTTGTACGTTTCCGCGTCGTTGAAAATTTCGGCGACGCCGGGGGCGAAACCGGGGGCGACGACGCATTCGACAAAAGTCGACATGATTTCCCGCGCCGTGTCGGCATCGACTTCGACGTTGAAAGCGATCACGCTGCCGAAAGCCGCGCGGGCATCAGCGTCGCGCGCCTTGAGGTAGACGTCGCGCAACGCCTCGCCGGGCGTGGCGACCGCCGCGCCGGAGGGGTTGACATGCTTCATCACCGCGCAGGCGGGCTCATCGAAAAACTTGACGATGTTGAGCGCGCCGGAAATGTCTTCCAGATTGGTCTGCGAAAGACCGCTTTTGCCGTTTTTGATGATTTTCATACCGCCGATCACGCCGGTGCCATCCACCGGACGGTAGCACGCCGCCGGCTGATGCGGATTGGTGCCGTAGCGCAAATCGTCGATTTTGACATAACGGCGGCCGCAGATTTCGATTTCGTCCGAAAAACTGCCGACATTTTTTTCCAGATAGCTGGAACGGGACAACTCTTTTGCCATAAAACTTGCCTTTCGCTGAAAATGTTGCGATAAAATCACAAAATAAAATATATCACGATTTGAACTTATCGGCAAATGGAACTATCTTTAATAAGTGAATTTTTATGAATTTTTTTCGATTTTCCGGATCATGACGCAAAAAAAAGGTTTTTTCATCACGTTTGAAGGCCCGGAAGGGGCGGGCAAAAGTTCCCAGTTGCAACGGCTTGCCGAAACCCTTTCCCGGCGCGGGTACGTTTGCGTCACCACCCGGGAGCCGGGCGGCACGCCGCTCGCGGAAACCTTGCGCGCCATCCTCAAGGAACACCAGGGCAGTGAAACCCTCCACGACAAAACGGAATTACTGCTGATGGAAGCGGCGCGCAGTCAGCATGTCAGCGAAGTGATCTCCCCCGCACTCGAAAAGGGAAACGTCGTCCTCTGCGACCGTTTCGCCGACTCCTCGACCGCCTATCAGGGCATCGCGCGCGGCATCGGCGTCGACACGGTGCGCGGTCTCAACGATTTCGCCTACGGCAACTGCCGTCCCGATCTGACGATCCTTCTCGACCTGCCGGCGGAGCGCGGTTTCGAGCGCACCCGGCACCGCGTTGAAACGCAGGGGGAGATCGACCGTTTCGAGGAGGAAAACCTCCAGTTTCACCACAAGGTGCGCGACGGATTTCTCCAGATCGCCGCGATGGAGCCCCAAAGGGTCAAAGTCGTCAACGCCGACCGCGACGTCGAAAGCGTCGCCGCCGAAATCCTCCGGATCATCGATGAGTTTCTTCCGTAAATACGCCGAGGTATATCCTGCGGAGATCGCCCGGCTCTGCCGCGCCCGTGCGGCGGGGCGTTTCGCGCACAGTTTCCTCATCCGCTGCGACGATGAGACCGTCCGCCGGGAGTTCGCGGTCGTTCTCGCGCAGATCGGCGGCTGTCCGCACAGCAAAAACGGCGTCCCCGACACCCGTTGCCCCTACTGCGCCAAACTGGAAAACGGCACTTACAGCGAATTTCACACGCTTTCGCCCTGCGGCAAAATGTACCAGATCCGCGTCGGGGAGATCGGTCATCCCGAACCCAACACTGTGCGCAGTTTCCTCGACACGCTTTCGCTGACGGGCAGTGAAGCGTTTCCCGTCAAGATCGGCTTGATCCGCGACGCCGACCGGCTCAACGACGCGGCGCAGAATGCGCTGCTGAAAACGCTGGAGGAGCCGCCGGAAGAAACATTCATCATTCTGTCGACCGCCAATGTCGCCTCGCTGTTGCCGACAACGCGCAGCCGCTGTCAATTGATCTCGCTCGCCGTGGAGCATCAAACCATCGCTTTCCCCGGCGCGGAAACGCTTTTTGGTGTTTTGAATCACCTGATCTCCTGCGAAAAAGGCGACCTCGGCGCCGCCGAGGAAGGCGCGGCGACGCTGATCGCGCTTTTCGGCAAACTTTCCGACGAAGCCGAAGCCAAAAGCGAAGAAGATTTCGCCGACCAGTTCAAAGTCGCCAAACAGATGGAAGACCCCGTCTTTCTGAAAAACCTCGAGGAACGCCGTCAGGATGCCGCCAGCGGCGACTACATGCGGATGCGGAAAGAATTGTTGTCGGCGATCCACACCTTTGCCGCCGAGTGCTATATGCTCAGTCAGGGGATCCGTGCCGCCGACTTGCCCCACCGGGAAGTCTTTCCGGACGAACTTCCGGAATTCACCCCCGCTCGCGGCAAAGCGATCCTCGACGAAGCGGAAACGCTTCTTTCGACGTTGCGCTTCAACGTGCCGGAGGAACTGGCGTTGCGCAGTTTTGCCGTCAATCTCGTGATGGCGGCAAAATAGCGGTGGCGATCGCACCCCAAAAAAGCCGTACCTTCGGATTGCAAAATCGCCCTTTCGGCATTAGATTATATCGAAGGCAGACAAAATACTTTTTCCGGAGGAAAAATCATGGCACTTTGGGGAGGCCGCTTCAGCGGTCAGACACAGGCGGAGGTCACGCGGTATTCCGAATCGATCTCCTTCGACAAACGGCTTTACCACTGCGACATCGCAGGCAGTCGCGCTCACGTCAAGATGCTCGCCAGGCAGGGGATCATCCCGCAGGCATCCGCCGACGCGATCCGCGCCGAATTGCTTGAGATCGAAAAGAAAATCGACAACAACGATTTCGCTTTTGACATCGCGATGGAAGATATTCACATGCACATCGAGAGTGCGCTCATCGCCAAGCTCGGTCCCGAGGGTGCGCGCGTCCACTCCGGGCGCAGCCGCAACGACCAGGTCGCCCTCGACATCCGGCTCTATCTGCGCGAAGAAGCCGACAAAATCATTTCCGGCATCCGCGCTTTTCAAAAGGCTTTGGTCAAGGTCGGCGCGGCATATCCCGAACTCATCATGCCGGGATTCACCCACTTGCAGCACGCGCAAGTCGTCCTTTTCGCCCATCATCTGCTCGCCTACGTCGAAATGCTCGACCGCGACGCCGAACGCATCGCCGACTGCCGCAAGCGCATCAACGTGATGCCGCTCGGTTCCGGCGCGATCGCCGGTTCCACCTTGCCGCTCGACCGCGAGGAAGTCTGCCGCGAACTCGGTTTTGCCCGCGTCACGCGCAACAGTATGGACTCCGTCGCCGACCGCGATTTCGCGATCGAAATGGCAAGTGCGCTCGCCATCTTTGCGATGCACGTTTCGCGCCTTTCCGAAGACCTCATTTTGTGGTCGAGTCAGGAATTCGACTTCATCGAACTCGACGATGCCTTTTGCACCGGGTCGAGCCTGATGCCGCAGAAAAAAAATCCCGACGTCTGCGAACTCACCCGCGGCAAAAGCGCCCGCGTCTGCGGCGATCTCACCGCCTTGCTGACGCTCTGCAAGGGGTTGCCGATGACCTACAACCGCGATCTGCAGGAGGACAAGGTCGCCCTTTTCGACGCGATCGACACCGTCGAGCAGATCCTCGCCGTCTATCCGCCGATGATCGAAACGATGAAGCCCAAAGCCGACAAAATGGCGCAGGCGGCTTCCGACCCCGCGCTGATGGCGACCGACCTCGCGGAAAAACTGGTCGAACTCGGCGTGCCTTTCCGCGACGCCCACCGCAAAGTCGGAAGTTTCGTCAAATACTGCAAGGAACACAATCAGAAACTCAATGAACCGACGCTTGCGGAAATGCGCGAAACCATTCCCGAAGCGACGGAGGAATTCCCCGCGCTTTTTGATCCGCGCGCCAGTGTCGCCAAGCGCGACCTCACGGGTGGAACCGGCTTCAAGCAGGTCGCAAAACAACTTGACTTCTGGCAGAAAGAACTGGAGATGACCAAATGATTTACCGTTATCAGCCGCAAGGCGTTTGCAGTCGCGAAATGGAAATTGAACTTTCCCCCGACAACCAGACGATTCAGTCGCTCAAGATCATCGGGGGATGTCCCGGCAATACGCAGGGCATTTCCCGCCTCGTTGCCGGAATGAAAATCGACGACGTGATCGCAAAACTTGACGGCATCCGCTGCGGCGGCAAACCGACAAGTTGCCCCGATCAACTGGCGCGCGCCCTCAAGGCGATTAGGGAAAAACTCTGAAAAAATGCGTTACTGTTTTGACGGTAAAAAATACGGCTTCTTTTTTCACTTCCTCAACAACGGAGATCCTACTCTCCCCGAGGAAGCACGCGGGCAGGAGCATCCGATGCCGCCCGAAATGTGGGAGCGGTACGTCGCAGGTTTCGACGTTGAAAAAATCGCCGGACAACTCGCCGAGATCAATGCCGGATACGCCTTTTTGACAACGGGACAGAATTCCGGTTACTACTGCACCCCGAGCCGCGTCTACGACCGCGAAGTCGGGAAAGGTTTCTGCTCGCAACGCGACCTCATTGCCGACTTCGCCGACGCGCTCGCGCGGCACGGCATCGACGCCGGTGCCTATGTGACGACGCTCGCCCCCGGCAAGCCGCACGAGATCATCCGGAAACTTCACTGCACCCCCGCGTGGCCCGCAAAAGAGTGGGAATTGCAATACAACGACCTCGATTCCCCCGGCAAAAACGACCCCCGTCTTGAACATTTTCAGACCATCTGGAACGAAATGCAGCAGGAATGGTCCCTCCGCTGGGGCAAAAAAATCAAAGCGTGGTGGTGCGACGGCGCTTATTATTCGGAATACATGTACGATTTCCCCGACGGGATCAACGGTCACACCCGTTGCCGCGCCCTCCGCGCCGGAAATCCCGACGCCGCAGTCGCCCTCAACGGCGGCGTCGACAATCCCCCGCACCGCAATTACACCGACAGTGACGAAGATTATCTCGCAGGCGAAATCAACGAACCGCAGGAACTCGTTTTCCCCACCGATCCCCGCGATACCGCACTCAAACTGCATATCCTCACCTACGCCGGTACGGAATGGGGCGCCGCCCCCTTGCGTTTCACCGGACGCGAAATGGCGGAAATCACCCGCCGCATCTTCGCTCACGGCGGCGTCACCACCTGGGATATTCCCTTCACGTTACAGGGCATCGCAGATGATGTGATGGATGTCTTACGGGATTTCAAACGCGAGTTTGAGAAGAATAATTGACGCAATGGGAACAAGAGGGCGCTCACGCCGCGCCCTCTTGACTCCCCAAGCGCCCGCCAAGGGCGGGATCTGTATCTGCCGCAGATATTTGCGGACTGACGCTTTTATCGTACTCCCAACGAATATCTCCGCAAATCTCCGCGGTCCGTCTATTTTGTTACTGCAAAAAGACCTGCGTCCCACGCGGGCTAATACTTCGCGCTTTCGCGCTTCGTCCGCCCGACTGCTTGTTTTTGCGGGGTACTTGGTGAGAAAAACAGGGAGTATGTAGAAATACCCGACGTACAAGGCGTACGGAGGGGACAACCGTTCTCTTACGGTTTTCCCCTCCATAACCTCCCCTTTTCCCGTGCGATCGCGATCAAAACGAATGTAGATATTCCCCTTTTTTACTTTTCATACGCCTGCGCTTCACTTCACCTTACAAACCGTGCCGCCGCTTTGCTATGACTCGTTTTGCCGCTTCGTTCGCTCGCGGCTACCGTGCTCGTCTACGATCGCTTGCGCAAACGACTGTTTGCGCATTTCCGCATTGCCGTTGGCAACGCGTAAAATCGCTCCCATCCGACTGCAAATGAAGCGTATGTGATATTTTTCCCCGTTTTTTTCGCGGCGGTGTCCGCAAGTCAAACATTGGCGTGGGAGTATCGCACATCAGGCAGTCGGGCGGGCGGAGCATAAAGCGTAGCATTAGCCCGCGTGGAACGCAGGTCTTTTTGCAGTAACAAAATAGACGGACCGCAGAGATTTGCGGGGACAAATGTTTGAAGCGCGGACAAAACGCTCAGCCCGCAAATATCTGCGGCAGGGTACAAAGTCCAGCCCGTGGCTGGTTGAGGGTGTCAAGAGGGGCGAAATCAGCCCCTCTTGCGCCGACCGCGCAAGATATTCTCACATCGCTTCCGGAACTTGGATCGTCAGCGTGTTGAGACCGTCGGTCAGGACTTTGCCGACGCACTCGGCGAGTGCCAGACGGGCGGCGGCAAGTTCGGGGGAGTCGGCGCTGACGACGGGGCATTCGCGGTAAAAGGAGTTAAAGGCTTTGGCGACGTCGAGGAGATATTCGACGACGCCGGAGCAATCGCGTTTGGCGGCGGCCTGGCGGAGCGTATTGCCGTAGAAGCTCAATTTGACGGCAAGTTTCTTTTCCGTCGGGTGGCAAAGAAGATTCCAGTCGACATTTTTTCCGGTCAGACCGCGTTCGGCGGCCTTGCGCCGGATGGAATTGACGCGGGTCGCGGCATACTGGACATAGGGTCCGGTATCGCCCTCGAATTTCAGCGAAGCGGCGGGGTCGAAAGTCATCGTGGTTTTCGGATTGAATTTCAACAGCATGAACTTCAGCGCGCCGATGCCGATGATCTCGCCGCGGGTTTTCACTTCTTCCTCGCTCAAGGCGCCGTCGGCGCGGTTGCGGCATTCGGCGGCGGCGAGACCGGACATTTCGTCGAAAAGGTCGTCCGCATCGACAACGGTGCCTTCGCGGCTTTTCATCTTGCCGTTGGGCAGATTGACCATTCCGTAGGAAAGGTGAAAAAGTTTATCCGCCCAGGCGTAGCCGAGTTTTTTCATAATGGTAAAGAGCATCTGGAAGTGGAGGATCTGCTCGTCGCCGACGACCCAGATCATCGTATCGGCGTGATAATCCTCATACTTGCGGAGCGTCGTACCCATATCCTGCGTGATGTAAACGCTGGTACCGTCGCTGCGGAGCACGACTTTGGTGCCGAGTTTGCCGAGATCGCAGATGACGGCATTGTCGGCGCGGCGGGTAAAGACGCCCATCTCCAGTCCTTTGGAAACGATGTCTTTGCCGAGGAGATAAGTCTGGCTTTCCAGATAAGTGTGGTCGAAATGGATCCCCATGCGTTCATAGGTGACGGCGAATCCGGCAAAAACCCACGAATTCATCTTTTCCCAGAGCGCGCGGACTTCCTTGTTTCCGGTTTCCCAGTCGCGGAGCATTTTCTGCGCCGCGCTTCCAAGTTCGGTCTCGCCGAAAAGTTCGTCGTCGTCGCGGTCGGCGTATTCGGGATGCGCCGCGCGGAGCGCTTTCAATTCCTTGCTCAATTCTGCGTTGAATTTGACGTAGTAATCGCCGACGAGGTGATCGCCCTTGATGCCGCAGCTTTCGGGCGTTTCGCCGTTGCCGAAACGCTGATAAGCGAGCATTGATTTGCAGATGTGGATGCCGCGGTCGTTGACGAGGTTGATCTCGACGACGTCGTGACCGACGCGCTTCAGAAGCGATGCGAGCGACATGCCGAGCGTATTGTTGCGCACGTGACCGAGGTGCTGGGGCTTGTTGGTGTTGGGGGCGGAATATTCGATCAGGACTTTGCCGCGTTCGGCATGGGGAAGCGCGACATTCCGGAGAAGCGCATCCATATCCGCGACTTCGGTTTCGCGCATCAAAGCGCCGGCTTTCATCGTGATGTTGACAAACGCCTTGACGATGTCAACAGCTTCAATATCCTCGTGGCGGCTCAAAAATTCGCCTGCCGCCTGTGCCGCCGCGACGGGGTTGCCGCAAAAGCGTGCGATTTTGAAACAATTGAGGGTAAAATCGCCATTCTGTCCTTCGGGACAGGGGTCGACCGCAAGGACGGCTTCGGCGGGATAGTTGGCAAAACGGCTGCGCAAATGCGCTTCGAGATCGGTGAGGAATTTCATCTTGATACCTGAAATATGGGATTTTTACGTTAAAGCGTAGTTCGGATGACAACGGTCTCGCCGGTTCGCTCCGGCTCGACCCTGTACGCGCCTAAATTGGCGGGGATCAATGCGGTCTCTCCGGCGTCGATGCGGAGTTTTTCCGGGGCGTCGATGCGGCGGGCGATCCTGACGGGAGCGTTGATCGCGGTGACCAGATGGAAACTTCCCTGCACGGCGGTATCGTCGCACCACGGGGAAACCAGACGCAAGTCCTGTACCTGAAAATGGGGACATTGACTGATCACGTTGAATTTGCGGTTGTAATTCACGCGGTCGACCGCACCGACGATGCGCGGCGAAACGCGGTTGGTGAAGTCGATCGACTGCAACCCCTCCACAAGGTGAAGTTCGCGCGGCTTCCCGTCGGCGCCGACGCGTCCCCAGTCGCTGATGCGGTAAGTGGTATCGCTGTTTTGCTGAATTTCCAGAAGCAGATTTCCGGCGCCGATCGCGTGAAGCGTGCCGGAAGGGATGTAATAAGCGTCGCCCGGCATCGAGGGATAGACCTGCAACACGCTTTCGACGGAGGGCTTGTCGATCAAATCTTTCAACTGCAACTGCGTCGTGCGCGGCGAAAGTCCGGCAAGGATTTTCGCTCCGGGATACGAGGAAATGACGTACCACATCTCCGTCTTGGGTTCGCCCTTGCCGAGGATGCGGCAGGCGTTGGCGTCGGGATGCACCTGCAAACTCAGGCGTTCTCCGGCGTCGATCAGTTTGACGAGCAACGGGAAACGGTCAAGTTTCGCTATTTTGCGGCCGAGAAGCGCCCTGCCGTAAAGAGCCGTGATCTCGCCGAGCGTCCGCCCGGCGAGTTCGCCGTTGGCGACGACGCTCTGGGCATCCTCGCGGTCGGCAAGTTCCCACGCTTCGCCGATGGGCGCCGACGTTTCCGGCAATGTGCGGTGAAGCACATCGCGCAATGCGTGTCCGCCCCAAATCCTTTCCCGGTAAAGCGGGACGAATTTCATCGGATACAACTCTGCAGGATCCATCATTTTTTCGCCTGTTCAAGCAAATCGTACAAAAATATTTATTTCCGATATAGTATACCACAAAAAGAAGGCTTTTTCAATCAGATGAAAAGAAAAAACAGCGCAAAATAGCACATTCGAGAGTGAGAACGGGAATGGGTGATGCGGATGAATGAAAATTCGCGTGCATTCGCGAATTTTCACACTTAGCGGATGCTACTTACAGCGTTTCTGCAATTCTTCCGGCAAAAAGGAGATCAATTCGGCGTTGACGTCGGAAATGCTTTTGCCGGTCGTGTCGATGAAAACGGCATCGTCCGCCTGTTTGAGCGGCGCGGCGGCGCGCGTCGAATCGCGTTCGTCGCGGAGACGGATCTCCTCGATCACCGACTCCAGCGTCGCGCCGGAAGCGATCTCGCCGGATTGCGCCAGACGGCGGCGCGCCCGTTCCTCGATGCTCGCCGTGATGAAAAATTTGCATTGCGCATCGGGAAAAATCACGGTGCCGATATCGCGCCCCTCCATCACGATCCACTCTTTGAGCGCGGCATTGCGCTGAACGGGCAAAAGGTATTCACGCACCGTCGGCAACGCGGAAACGCGACTTGCGCCCTGGGCGATTTCAGGAGTGCGCAAGGCTTCGCCGGGATCTTCGCCGTTGAGGAGAAGTTTGCCGTTGCCGTATTCGAGATGAAGCGTGTCGAGGAAATCGCGCGTCACATTTTCCGGCTCGATGCCGGCGCGATGCGCCGCAAGAGCGACCGCCCGGTAAAGACTGCCGGTGTTGACGTAAGTAATATGAAGCACCCCGGCGAGTTGTTTCGCCGCGGTGCTTTTGCCGGCTCCCGCCGGACCGTCAATCGCGATGACGGTCATTTTTCCGGAATTAACGACCACTGCGGCTCCGTAAGCGACCGCTCTTGAGGAAGCCCTCATAATGACGCATCGTCAAATGGGACTCCAACTGGGTCATTGTATCCAAAGTCACGCCGACCATGATCAGCAAGCTGGTGCCGCCGAAAAACTGCGCGACCATAAACGGGATCTGGAAGTTGCTGTAAAGGAACATCGGGAAGATCGCCAACACGAGCAAAAAGACCGCGCCGCCCGCCGTCACCCGGGTCATCGCCGCGTCGAGGAAATCGGCGGTCGGCTGTCCGGGACTGATGCCGGGAATATAGGCACCTTCCTTTTTCAAATTGTCCGCGATCTGCAGCGGATTGAACTGATTGGCGACCCAGAAGAAACTGAATGCCAAAATCAACACCGCATAGGTAATGGTATAGCCGAGCCCGTCCTGGCGGAAAACCGTCAGAAGTTTCGCCCAGACCGCCGAAGCGTCCGGACGGCTCGCCATCACCTGAAAGATGTATCCGGGGATCATCAGGATGGCACCGGCGAAAATGATCGGCATCACGTTGGCGAAGTTGACCTTGAGCGGCATATAGGTCGTGCCGCCGGTCATCTGTTTGCCGACGCTTTTGCGGATCATCTGGATCGGCACCCGGCGATACCCCTGCGACAGCAGGATCGTCGCCGCCGTGACGACGAAGAAAAGGATGATCAACAGCAGGAGATGCACGCCGTTGAACGTGCTTCCGCCGACCGTATGTCCTTTGCGTACCATATCGACGAGCTCGAGGATCGACTGCGGCATACGCGAAACGATCCCGATGGTGATGATCAGCGAAACACCGTTGCCGATGCCGCGCTCCGTCACCTGCTCGCCGAGCCAGGTAAAAATCATCGTCGTACAGGTGATGACCAGCACCGTCATCGGCACAAAGACCGCCTGGGAACCGACAAAAAGCGGTTCCGAAGGAACGGGCAGACCGATCTTTCCGGGGTTGAGCATCGCCGCCGCGACCATTACGCCCTGCACCACGCAGACGATGATCGTCAGATAACGGGTGTACTGGGTGATTTTCTGGCGGCCGGATTCGCCTTCGCGCTGCATTTTTTCCAACGCGGGCAAGACCGGCACCAGCAACTGCATAATGATCGAAGCGGTGATGTACGGCATGATCCCGAGGGCGCCCAGCGCGAAATGCGCGAGAGCGCCGCCCGAGAAAAGGTCGACCAGCGCCATAAATCCGCCTGCGCTGGAAGTGGAGACTTCCTGAATAAACCGCTCCAGTGCCGCCGGGTCAACGCCGGGGCACGGGATGTTGCTCGCGAAACGCACCAACACGATGATGAGGATCGTGAAAACCAGACGGTTCCGCAACTCCTTCACCTTGAGGCAATTGAGAAAAGCCTTCCACATAACGGATCTTCCTTATCAGCCGATCACTTCGACGGTGCCGCCGAGTTCCTGGATCCGGGCGGCGGCAGCGGCGGAGAACTTTTCGGCTTTGACCGTCAGTTTCTTCGAAAGCGTACCGTTGGCGAGGATCTTGATGTCCTTCGCCGCCTTGTTCAGGAGTTTCTTGGCGCGGAGCGATTCCATATCGACGGTGTCGCCGTCGTTGAAATTCGCTTCGATCACGCTGAAGTTGACCAGCGTATAGACAATGCGGTCGGCATTCTTGAAACCGCGTTTCGGCAACCGGCGGAAAAGCGGAATCTGACCGCCTTCAAAGAAGGGGCGGATGCTCGAACCCGTACGGGAGTGCTGACCTTTTTCACCGCGTCCGGCAGTCTTGCCGTAACCGGAGCTGTCACCACGGCCGACCCGTTTCCGCGTCTTGCGCGAACCCGGCGTCGGAGTCATATCGTGAAGTTTCATTGCTCTCACCTATATTAGTTGTTTTCCGCAGGGGCTTCCACCTTTTTGGCCGCGACCTGAATGCCGCGACGCGCGAAAGCCTGTTCACGGGTGCTCAAGCCGGCGATCGCCTTAAAGGTCGCTTTCGCCACGTTGGCGGGATTGGAAGCGCCGAGCGACTTCGCCAGGACGTCCTGCACACCGGCGAGGTCGAGGATCGCCCGGACCGCACCGCCGGCGATCAAGCCGGTACCGGTACTCGCCGGACGGAGCAACACGCGCGCACCGCCGAATTTGACTTCGACTTCGTGCGGCAGAGTCTGACCATTCATCGGCACCGTCACCAGATTGCGACGCGCCGCCTCACCGCCCTTGCGGATGGCATCGGAAACTTCGTTCGCCTTGCCGTAACCGTAACCGACGCGGCCTTTGCGGTCACCGACCACCACGAGCGCGCCGAAACTGAAGTTCTTGCCGCCCTTGACGACTTTGGCGCTGCGGTTGATCGCGATGACGTTTTCGTCAAATTCGCTGACCACGGCCGGTTCGTTGAAATTTTCGCGTTTTCCCATTTGGAATACTCCTTAAAATTTGAGTCCGCCTTCGCGGGCGGCCTCGGCGATCGCCTTGACCCGGCCGTGGAACCGGAACCCGGAACGATCGAACACCACCTCTTTGACATTCGCGGCGATCGCGGCTTCCGCGGCAAGTTTGCCGAGGAGCGCGGCGCCCGCCATATTGGGACGACCATTCTGCTCCTTGAACTTCGCCGCAAGCGTGGAAGTCGCCGCCAGCGTGCGACCGCTGACGTCGTCGATGAACTGACAATAGATGTTGTTGGCGGTGATGCTGACGCAGAAACGCGGACGCTCCGCCGTACCGGAGATCTTGCTACGGATCCGGGCGTGGCGACGCGCACGTTGCAGTTTTTTATCAATAACAGCCATTTGTTACACTCTTTCTTAAGCGCGGGGGATTAACCCACCGACTTGCCTTCCTTGAGGATGATGCGTTCATCGACATAACGGATACCCTTGCCTTTGTAGGGTTCCGGCGGACGGAAACGGCGGATCTCCGCGGCGACCTCACCGACGAGCTGCTTGTCGCAACCTTCGATGATGATCTGGTTTTCCGGGGTGACCGTCGCTTTGATCGTCGCGGGCAGATCGTAGACGATCTGGTGCGAAAAGCCGAGCGAAAGCGTCAACTTCTGACCGGACAGCGTCGCTTTGTAACCGACGCCGACGATCGAAAGCTCTTTCTTGAAGCCTTGCGACACACCGACAACCATATTGTTGATGATACTGCGGGCGAGACCGTGCATAGCGCTGGCCTCACGGACCTCATCGGTCTGGCTGACAAGGAGCTGATTGCCTTCCTGGGCGACCGCCGTGTGGGGCGGCAGCGTGAAAGAGAGCTTGCCCTTGCCTTCGACCGTGACGACGTTGCCGGAAATGGTGACTTTGACACCAGCCGGGACGTCGATAGGTTTCTTGCCAATGCGAGACATATTCTTTATTCCTTGTTTTACCAGACGTAACAGAGGACTTCGCCACCGACGTTCTCTTTTGCCGCCTTGCGGCCGCTCATAACGCCTTTGTGGGTGGTCAGGATCACCGTGCCGAGACCGTTGCGCACCCGGGGGATCTCGGTGCTTGCGCAATAGACGCGGCAGGAGGGCTTGCTGACGCGCTGCAACCCGCCGATGACCGGCTTGCCGTCAACGTACTTCAGCGTCAGCACCAACTGGCGTTTCACGCCTTCACCGCTCACGGCGACGTCGGCGATGTAGCCTTCCTCTTTCAAAACCTGCGCGATAGCCTGTTTTTCCTTGGACAGCGGGATCTCCGCCGTCGGCAAACCTGCCATTCCGGCATTCCGAACACGCGTGAGCATATCGGCGATCGGATCTTGCATACTCATAATTAAAGTCTCCCTTCCGATTACCAACTGGCCTTGGTCACGCCGGGGATCTGCCCCTTGGACGCCAGTTCGCGGAAACAAATACGACAAAGCTGGAATTTGCCGATGTAAGCACGCGGACGACCGCACGCCTTGCAGCGCGTATAGTTGCGGACCGCGAATTTATTCGGACGGGCAGCTTTGACCATCAAACTGAGTTTCGCCATAATTACTCTACTCCCCAAACGGAACTTCCATCATCGTGAGCAGTTCACGCGCCGCTTCATCCGTTTTGGCGGTGGTGACCATCGTAATGTTCACGCCGAGCGGATACTTCAACTTGTCGGCGTCGACTTCGGTGAAAACCGAGAGATCGGAAATGCCGAGGTTGTAGTTGCCGACGCCGTCAAAGCCCTTGCGGGAAACACCGCGGAAGTCGCGGATACGCGGCAGGGCGTTGTGGACGAAACGATCGAGGAACTCGTACATGCGGTTGCCGCGGAGCGTGACCATCACGCCCACATTCATACCGACGCGGAGTTTGAAGTTGGCAACGTTCTTTTTCGCCTTGGTGATGACAGGTTCCTGACCCGCCATCGCGCCGATGTGCTTTTTGGCTTCGGTAAAGGCGTCACGCTCCATCGACGAAGAGATACCGGTCGAAATGACGATCTTGCTCAACTTCGGAATCTGCATCACGTTGGCGATCCCGAGTTTCGCGGCGAGCGCCGGACGAACCTCTTCGGTATACTTTTTCTTCATATCAGGCATTTTTACTTGGCTCCATCCTTTTTGGCGTCACGCGCCGCCTTGGCTTCGGCCTTGGCTTTTTTGCCCGCTTCGGTCAGTGCGACGTTGGAAACGTGCACCGAAACCGAACGCTCCACCATACCGCCGTTGGGGTTGGTGCGGCTCTTTTTGAGCGTGCGCTTGCCGAGCTTGCAGGGGGCTTCGCCGGCGATTTCGAGCACGACGCGATCCTTGTCGGACAACATCGCCTTGATCGTGGCTTCGGCACCTTTGAAGTTGCCGGCAATCACTTTGACGCTGTCGCCTTTGCAGACATGATACTTTTTCATATTACAGCACCTCCGGCGCCAGCGAAATGATCTTGATGAAATCCTTATCGCGCAATTCACGCGCGACAGGTCCGAAAATACGGGTACCGACCGGATTCTTGTCCTTGTCGATAATCACGGCGGCGTTGTCGTCGAAGCTCAAGTAAGAACCATCGGGACGACGGATCTTGCTCTTGGTGCGGACGATGACCGCCTTGACGCGCTGACGGCGCTTGACGGTGCCGTCGGGAAGCGCTTCCTCGACCGCGCAGCTGACGATGTCGCCGATGCGGGCGAACTTGCGGCTCTGCCCGAGCACGGTGATCGTCAACAGCGACTTGGCGCCGGAATTGTCGGCAACATCCAGAATACTCTGCATCTGAATCATGGTGTATTCTCCCTGATGTTACTCTTGCACGGCGCGGCTGATGATCTCAAGCAAACGCCAACGCTTGTTACGGCTCATCGGGCGGGTTTCGGCAATCCGGACGGTATCGCCGATTTTCGCCTCGTTCTTCTCGTCATGAGCGGCAAATTTCTTGCTGATCTTGACGACCTTGTGATAGAGCGGATGGGTCGTGCGACGCTCGACCTTGACGACGATAGTCTTGTCCTGCTTGTCGCTGACGACGATGCCGACCCGCTCCTTGCGGTTACCGCGGGAAACGACTTTTTCTTCACTCATTTTGCCACCTCGGCTTTCGCCGCCCGCGCCGTGGTCTCGGTGAGGCAGCGCGCAATGTCGCGGCGAACCTCGCGGACGTGGGCGGTCTTTTCCAACTGCCCGGTGCGGGACTGAATCTTGAGATTCAACTTCTCACGACGCAATTCGGCGATCTTCGCCGCCAATTCGACGTCGGTGAGTTCTTTAATCGCTTTGTTTTCCATGATTCCTACTCCTACGCTTCACGGGACAGGAATTTACAACGCAGACAGAGCTTGTTGGCGGCGCGGCTCATCGCCTCTTTCGCCACCGCTTCGCTGCAACCGGAAACCTCGAAAAGCACGCGCCCGGGCAGAACCGGAGCGACCCAGCCTTCGACAGCGCCCTTTCCCTTGCCCATACGGACTTCCAACGGCTTCTTGGTGAAGCTGCGGAAGGGGAAAAGACGGATCCACACTTTACCGCGGCGTTTCAGGTGACGGTTGATCGCCACACGCGCGGCTTCGATCTGATTGTTGGTAACGTACCCGCGGGTCAACGCCTGCAACGCGAATTCTCCGAAGTCCAACTTGTTGTTGGTCGTCGCGAGACCGGCGTTACTTCCGCGCTGAACCTTTCTGTACTTTACTCTTTTTGGCATTAACGGCATGATCTTCTTCCTCCGCAGAGTCCTTATGACAAATCCAAACCTTGACGCCGATCTTGCCGGCAGTCGTATTCGCTTCGGTAAAACCGTAGTCGATGTTGGCACGCAACGTGTGCAGCGGCACACGGCCTTCCTTGTACTGCTCCTCGCGGGCGAGTTCAGCCCCGCCCAGACGTCCGGCGCAGTTGATCTTGATCCCGTCGGCGCCCATATCCATAGCGGACTGGATGGCGCGTTTCATCGCACGGCGGAAGCCGATACGACGCTCCAACTGCTGAGCGATGCTTTCGGCAACCAGCTGAGCGTTGGTTTCGGCGCGGCGCAATTCGCTGACGTCGACAAAGATCTCTTTTCCGGGAGCGAGCTTGGCGACTTCGCCGCGCAACGCGTCCAATTCAGCGCCCTTCTTGCCGATGAGCACTCCGGGGCGAGCGGAGAAAATCGTCACGCGCACACGGTTGGCAAAACGCTCGATCTGAATACGAGCGATCGCCGCCGAAGCGAACTTCGATTTGATGAAGCTCCGGATCGCCAAATCTTCATGGAGCCAATCTCCGAACTGGGTGCGGCCGTCGACTTTTTTGTCGGCGAACCAGCGCGATTCCCAGTTGCGGGTAAGGGCGGTTCTCAATCCGATCGGATTAACTTTTTGTCCCACGATCAATTCCCTTTTGTTGATTAATCGGTCAAAACGACTTCCAGATGGCTGGTCCGTTTCCGGATCCGGCCCGCCGAACCGCGCGCCTTCGGGCGGAACCGCTTGATGATCGGTCCCGGACTGACGAGCGCCGCCTTGACGGTCAGCGCCTGACGATTGACGTCGCTGTTGTTTTCGGCGTTGGCGACCGCAGAGCGCAGGGTCTTGCCGATCAGCGCCGCCGCCTTGCGGGGGCTCAAATCGACGATCGCCAGCGCCTCGACCACGCTCTTTCCCTGGATCAGACGCGAAACCTGACGCGCCTTTTCCGGAGAAATACGCACATTTTTAGTCAATGCTCTAACTTCCATAATCGGTTTCCTGTTGTAATCCGCGAAACGGCCTTCCCTGCCATTCCGCCGGGAGCTTTTTCCCGTCTTTTTTCAGCGACTTCCCTCCGACCGGCGGACTCTTTTGAACTTGAAATTCGCACAATCAAGCCCGAATCCTCCGGCGGGTCGCTTCCAATCGACTTGGATCCAGCCCCGCAAATTGCACTGTCGAACCAACGACCGGCGCTTTTCATCAAACCTCATCGGAAAGGAAAAAACCGAATCCTTCGCATCAACAGATTCGATTTTTTTGCTTTCCGACGCCGTTTTCGCTACGATAAAAAGCGTCTTTATCACCTGTGAAAAACCTTTTTCCACTATGATGATTATATAAAATAACCCCGCAATCCCATTTTCGCAAGCAGAAAAACGCAATTTTTCACGTTTTTTAACGAAAAACCCCCTTTATCGTCAAAAAAGAGGGCAAAAAGAGGGATTTTCCGTGATATAAAAAACGAAAAACGCCCTTTTTCGCAAAAGAAGCGGCGTTTTTCGTTTTAGACAAAAAGAAAGCGCACTACACCGAAAAGCGCACGTGGATCACGTCGCCGTCCTGCATCACGTAATCCTTGCCCTCGATGCGGAGCTTGCCCGCTTGCTGGGCTTTGTACCAGCCGCCGCAATCGACCATATCCTGATAGGAAACGGTTTCCATGCGGATGAAACCGCGGCACATATCGGTATGGATCTTGCCGGCGGCTTCGGGTGCCGTCGCCCCGTTGACGACCGTCCAGGCGCGGCTTTCCATTTCTCCGGCGGTGAAAAAAGTGAGATAATTCAGCAAACGGTATCCGGTCTTGACGACCTTGTCCAATCCGGAGGAAGAGATGCCGAGATCGTCCATAAAAAGTTTCGCCTCCTCGGGGTCGAGTTTGCCGAGTTCGTCCTCCAGTTTCGCGCAGACGGGTACGACTTCAAGTTTGCGCTGTCCCGCATAATCAAGCAGGCGGCGGGAGGCGTCGTCCTTGCCGAAATCCGCGATCTGGTCGTCGCTGATGTTGGCGCAGACGAAACTCGGTTTGATGCAGAGCAGTCCGAAACTCTCGACGAGTTTGACCGTCCTTTCATCCTCCTTGTCGTATTCGGGGATCTTCGCTTCGGAAAGCTGTTTGTAGAAATCAAGGACAAGTTCGTACTCGAACTTCGCATCGGCGTCAAGCGTGCGCGCCATTTTGTGGGCGCGGTCGCGGCGTTTCTCCATCACATCGAGATCGGCGAGCATCAGTTCGGTGAAAATCGTATCCAGATCGTTCACCGGATCGAGCTTGCCGTCGACGTGGACGACGTCGCTGTCGGAAAAAAGCCGCACGACGTGCGCGACGGCGTCGACGGTGCGGATATGGCCGAGGAACTGATTGCCGAGCCCCTGCCCCTGACTGGCGCCGCGCACCAGCCCCGCGATGTCGATGAATTTCAGCGTCGACGGGACGATCCTGCCGGAATTTTCCAGTTTCGCCAGGACTTCAAGTCTGTCATCGGGCACGGGGACGATGCCGGTGTTGGGTTCGATCGTGCAAAAGGGGAAGTTCGCCGCTTCGGCGCCGCCCTTGCTCAACGCGTTGAAAAGCGTCGATTTGCCGACGTTGGGCAGACCGACGAAACCGCAGGAAAAACTCATAAGAACCGATCCTTATATATATCAGTAACAGTAAAACACTCCCGACAGGAAACATAAAATACCATAACAGCGGACTTTTTTCAAGCATAATGCCCTTGAAAAACGGCGGAGAGAAAGTATATTTCCCGTTATGAGAAAGATCATCCACATCGATATGGACGCGTTTTTCGCTTCGGTCGAACAGCGCGACCGTCCGGAACTGCGCGGCAAACCCGTCATCGTCGGCGGCAGTCCCAAGCGGCGCGGCGTCGTTTCGACCTGCAGTTACGAAGCGCGCGCTTTCGGCGTCCATTCGGCGATGCCGACGGCGACGGCGTTGCGGCTCTGCCCGCAGGCGACGCTGATCGAACCGGATTTCCGCCGTTATCAGGCGGCGAGTCTTCTGACGCGGGAATTGTTTCTTTCCGTCACCGACCTCGTCGAACCGGTCTCCATCGACGAATGTTATCTCGACGTGACCGAAAATCGTCTCCACCGCAATTCGGCGACGCGCATCGCCGAATATCTGCAGCGCGAAATTTTTCTGCGCACCGATTTGACCGCATCGGCGGGGATCTCCTACAACAAATTTCTCGCCAAAGTCGCATCGGACTACCGGAAACCGGCGGGGCTCACCGTCATCACGCCGGAGGAAGCGCCGCGATTTCTCGACGCGCTGCCCATCGCCCGTTTTCACGGCATCGGCGAAGTATCGGCGAAAAAACTCGCCCAGTTCAACATCAAAACGGGACGCGAATTGCGGCAACTGCCGCGCGAAACGCTCCACGCCCTTTTCGGCAAGGCGGGGGATTTCTACTACGACATCGTGCGCGGCATCGACGACCGTCCGGTCGAGCCGGAGGGCGACCCCAAGTCGATCAGCCGCGAAACGACTTTGCCCAGCGACACCGCCGACCGCCGCAAGATCAACATCGTTTTGCGCACCCTCAGCCGCAAAGTGATGCGCCGCACCCTCAAGCAGGGATTTCTCGGACGCACTCTGACCGTCAAAGTGCGCTTCGGCGATTTCCGCGTCATCACCCGCTCGGAAACGCTGCCTCAAATCGTTTCCAACGGCGAGGAACTCGGCCGCCGCGCCGTATTGCTCGCAGACAAAGCCGATCTCGCAAGGAAACCGGTCCGGCTCCTCGGCGTCGGACTTTCCAACCTCGTCAGCGTCGACGCACCGCGCTTTGAACAGCTTTATTTTGACTTCAATCCGCGCAAAGGCGATTGATTTTTACCGCAATGCCGCTATATTAAAAGCGGAGAACTTTTATTATGGATCAGAAAAACAGCGCAATGCTTCTCGGTCTCGGCCTTGACAATCAGGACGGCCACAAACGGATCACCCAAGGAGATGATTTCTATCTCGTCGGCGGTTCCGAGGAGACCCACGAAAAAATGGTCGAAACCACCATCCGCTTTCACGAAAAACTTGACCGCAAAGGCAAAGTCCTCTCCGACCTTTCCCGTGACGAATTTCACGATATGATGCGCGAAGCCGCAGAGAAGTAAGTCCACCCGTTACGCAACGGATGGGAATGAGAGGGCGCTCACGCCGCGTCCGTCTTCGCCCTGCGGGCTACGCCGTGACAAGCCGCGAGCCCGACTGCTTGATCTGCGTACCTGCCACGCAAAGCATAGTTTCGCAGACACCGCCGCAAAAGAAACCGAAAAAACACCACATACGCTTTATTTGCCGTCGGATGCGAGTCGGTTGCCGCCACCATTCTTTGACCGCGCAATACTTAAAACGTATTCCATTTGTGTAAAATTTCAAGTCTGACTTGAAAATTTACACAAACAGCAAGAAGTGTCGGAGTCTGCATATCCGCGAAACAAACATCGGCGCAGAGAGTTATCGCACATCTGGCAGTCGGGCGGGCGAAATCAGCCCCCTCTTGCGCCCATTTGTCAGCATCAGTAGATTTTGCGCAATTCACTGCGGCGGATCTTGCCGCTCGGCGTTTTGGGCATCGTTTCGATGAAGTCGATCTTGCGGGGATATTTGTAAGGAGCGGTATTATGTTTGACATAATCCTGGATCTCCTTCTTGAGTTCCTCGCTCGGCGCCTTGTCTTTGGTAAGCACGATGAAAGCCTTGACCAGTTGACCGCGGGTCTCGTCGGGCACGCCGACGACGGCGCATTCGAGGACGTAGGGCAATTCCATCAAAACGTTTTCGATCTCAAAGGGGCCGATGCGGTAACCGCTCGACTTGATGAGATCGTCGATGCGGCCGACGTACCAGTAATAACCGTCTTCATCCATCCACGCCGTGTCGCCGGTATGATAATAACCGTCGTGCCACGCGGAAGCGGTCGCTTCGGGATCGTTGTAGTACTGGAAGAAAAGCCCGGGGGTCTGATGCGGCTCCGTCCGGACGCAGATCTCGCCCGTTTCGCCCGGCGGCACCTGTTTGCCGTCGTGACCGAGCAGCGCGACCTGATACAGCGGAGAGGGTTTCCCCATGGAACCGGGTTTCGGCTCCATCCCGACGAAATTGCCTAAAATGACGGTGCTTTCGGTCTGACCGAAGCCCTCCATCATTTTGAGTCCGACGATCTTCTGGAACTGGTTGAAAACTTCCGGATTGAGCGCTTCGCCCGCGATGCAGGCGTTTTCAAGCGACGAGAAATCGTATTTCGACAAGTCTTCGCGGATGAAAAAGCGGTACATCGTCGGCGGCGCGCAAAAAGTCGTGATATGGCATTTCTTGAAAAGCGGCATAATGTCGGCGGCGTCGAAACGGTCGAAGTCGTAGACGAAAACCCCCGTTTCGCAAAGCCATTGACCGTAGAGTTTGCCCCACATCGCCTTTGCCCAGCCGCTGTCGGAAATCGTCAGATGCAAACCGTCGGGGTTGACATTCTGCCACCAGCGCGCGGTGATGATATGCCCGAGCGGATAGCTGAAACTGTGCGCGACGATCTTGGGATAACCGGTCGTGCCGCTGGAAAAAAACATCAGCATCGGATCGGTCGCCTTGAGATCGGCGGGACGCTTGAATTTATCGCTGAAAAGTTCCAGTTGCGCGTCGAAATCAAGCCATCCGGGCAACGTGCCGTTGACGCCGATCTTGATTTTGACGGTCGGCGATTCCGCCGCCGCCGCGTCCGCCTCTTTCATCACATCGCCGTAACCGGTGCAGATGATCGCCTTGACTCCGGCGCGGTCGAAACGGTAGGTAAAATCGTGTTTCAGGAGTTGATTGACGGCGAGAATCGCCGTCGCGCCGATCTTGTGCAACGCGATCTGAAGCACCCAGAACTGCCAGTGACGGCGCAACACCATCATCACGCGGTCGCCCTTTTTGATGCCGAGCGAAACCAGATAATTCGCCGCCTGCGAGGAAAGTTCGGAAATCTGTTTGAAAGTGAAAATCTTTTCCTCGTGCTCGCGGCTCATCCAGTGAAGCGCGACCTTATTGGGGCATTTCGCCGCCAGAGCATCGACGACGTCGTAGGCGAAGTTGAAGTTTTCGGGATAATGGTACTTCACGCTCTGCAAATGACCGTTTCCGTCGAGCGTTTCGCTCATGAACTTGCGGTAGATGAAATCGTAATCGTTGCGGGAATCGACTTTGCGCGGGGTGACTTCGACTTCCTCCAAAGCCCCCTCGCCATCGCCTTTCATCACGATCGCGAGGAAGTCGCACGGTTCATTGCCGGCGGCAACCATGCCGTGAGGATGCGAGGAATCGTGCAACACGCTGTCGCCGGGTTCGAGCACCTCGATCTTGTCGCCGAGCTGGATCCGCAGACGGCCGCGGATGACGTAGTCGAACTCGTGACCGCTGTGGGTCGTCAAGTGGATCGGCAACTTTTCATCCTGAACCTGAACGGTCACAAAAAGCGGATCGACACGGCGGTTTTTCAAAAACGGCGCGAGGTGGAAATACTCCATTTCCTCGCGGCGCTTGATCGGCAGGCCCTGTCCGGCGCGGGTGACGTTGTAAAAGGAAAGTTTCGGCGCGACGCCGCTTACGAGGTCGTTGACATCGACCCCGAAACGCTCGGCGCACAGATAGAGAAAGGCAAAAGGATTGTCGACCCTGCCTTCTTCGTGCTCCAGATATTCGGCCTCGGATACACCCGTAACTCGTGCCATTTCCGCTACCGGAATATCCAGCACCTGTCGAATTTCCCGGATGCGTTTACCTGTTTGTGTAAACTGATTATCCATTTTTCTCCGATTCTCCGTACACGCGAAAGCAGGACCCCTTGTCCCGTCCGCAAAAAAACTATATCTATATAATATATACCGGAATCTCCCGAAATGCAAAAAAATCGCATCAATATTGCGTTTTGAGTTTCGCGCTCAAGCGCACCGAGCAGAAATCCTTGCCGCACATCGTACAATAGGGCGAACCGTGCATCGAGGAAAAATTCACACGGCTTTCGCGGATCGCCTCCTCCCGACAGGCGCGGGCGCGTTCCGGGTCGAGCGCGAGCAAAAATTGCCTTTCCCAGTCAAACACCGAGCGGGCATCACTGATCGCATCGTCACGCTCTCTGGCACCGGGCTTGCCGCAAGCGATGTCGGCGGCGTGCGCGGCGATTTTGAATGCCATCACGCCGCGCCGCACGTCATCGCAATTCGGCAAGCCGAGGTGTTCTTTGGGGGTGACGTAGCAAAGCATCGCGGCTCCGTACATCGCGCCGAGCAAGCCGCCCATTCCGGCGACGAGGTGATCGTAACCCGGAGCGCAATCCGTCACGACCGGACCGAGGATATAAAACGGCGCGTCATCGCAAATTTTCCGCTCGCGCTCCATATTCATTTGGATCTCGTCGGCGGGAATGTGTCCGGGGCCCTCGACCATCGCCTGAACACCGTGCTCCCGGCAACGGGAAACCAGTTCTCCGAGTGTGTCAAGTTCAGCAAATTGCGCCGCATCGCTCGCATCGGCAAGACAACCGGGACGCAAGCCGTCGCCCAGCGACAGCGTCACGTCGTATTGTCGGCAAATATCGAGGATCTCGTCGAAAAACACATAAAAGGGATTTTCACAGCGGTTTTCCGTCATATAATCGGCAAGCAATGCGCCGCCGCGGCTGACGATGCCGAGTTTGCGTTTCAGACCAAGCGGCACATATTCTTTTTTCAATCCGGCGTGGATCGTCATATAGTCGACCCCCTGCTCCGCCTGTTCGGCGATGACCTGTAAAATCGTTTCGCGCGAGATTTGCCGGGCGCCAAAACGCGCGACGATCTCATAAACCGGCACCGTTCCGACGGGAAGTGTCGCCTTGGCAAGCAGTGCGCCGCGGATGAGTCCGATGTCGCCGCCCGTACTTAAATCCATAACCGTGTCGGCGCCATATTTCACCGCCGTTTCCAGTTTGACGAATTCATCATGCGGACAACTCGACGTCGGGCTGTTGCCGATATTGGCGTTGATCTTGGTGTAAAGTTGCCGTCCGATCCCTGTCGGAACGAGATTTTTGTGATTGACGTTGCAAGGGATGACAACTTTGCCCGAAGCGACCTGATCGCGGATGAATTCAGCTGTGCGCTTTTCGGCTCCGGCGACGGTTTTCATCGCGGAAGTGATTTCCCCTTTCCGGGCATACTGCAATTGAGTCGGCATAAAAAAAGCTCCTTTTTTTCTGCGGAGTTCCCGGGGTGAAAAAAAAGAGCTTCTTGACTTCCTTCGTCGGTATGATCCGCATCAGGTTCAAAGGGTCGGAATCTCGTCAATTCCTCTCAGCCCGCACCCCGGGCGCCCCTGTCATGATTGGTGTGCCTTTAATATAGCACGATCCCCGCGGAAAATCCACTTTGCCGTGCGAAATAAAGTTGACTTTGCCGTGAGATGTGGTATATTACAGTCGGGTTTTAAACAAATGCCGTAAAATATCCGGCAAACAAACAAGAGGTGTAAAATGAAAAAGAGACAGGCGGTGCTCGGTTTCGATATGGAAACCGATATCGGCAGTTGGACCAGCATGTATCACGGCTTCCGCATCGGAACGCCGAAAATTTTGTCGATCCTCAAAAAGAACGACATCAGCGCGACTTTCTTTTTCACCGCCGACGCGGCGAAAAACAATCCGGATCTCGTCAAAGCGGTGCGCGACGCCGGTCACGAAATCGGCTGTCACACGCTCTTTCACGAAACGATCGGCGACGCGCTCTTTGAGATCCCGGGGATGATGCCGGTACTGCCGGAGGAAGTCGTCCACCGCATCGAACTTGCGACCGAGATCGTCACCGAGATCTCCGGCGTGCATCCGACGAGTTTCCGCTGTCCGCGTCTTTGGGGTTCGACCGCCGTCGTCAACGCGCTGGAGCGGCTCGGCTACAAGGCGGACGCGACCTACCCGATGTATTTCTACCGCAAGCAGACGACACCCTACCATCCGAGCAAGGACAACTGGCTGGAAAAAGGCGATCTCAAAATCGTCGAACTCCCGAACTTCGCCGACTTGTCGATGGAATCCCACGACCAGTACGGACGCGACCTCGACCAGTGGCCCTTGTGGCGTACCGAAAGCGCCGAAGCCGTGATGAAACACGTCAACGGCTACTGCAAATACTGCACCGAGCGCGGCGAAGAGCCTTTCATCTGCTTCTACATGCACCCGTGGGAATTCGCCCCGATGCCGGCAGGACTGATCCATTCCGGCGAAGGCGCGGTACTGCCCGATCCTTTCATCATCAAAAACTGCGGCGACTACGCCGCGCGCGAGTTGGACAAGCTCATCAAGATGATGAAAGCCGAAGGCCTTGAATTCTGTCAGGCGTGTCAGGCGATCGCCGATTAAGCATCGGGCAAAATCCAAAGAGACTGTTGCAAAAATTGGCAACAGTCTCTTTTTGTATCATCATATTTCGATGCAACGGGAGCACGAGGGCTAATGCTCCGCTTTACGCTTCCGTCTTCGCCAAGGCTACGCCGTGACAAGCCGCCCGTCCGACTGCCCGATGTGCGACATTCCCCGCGCCAATGTTTGGTCCGTTAACGTCGGTTTTGTCCGTAAAAGTCCGTTGAGGATGACAACGCAGTTGCTTTTTTTCAAGCGGAAGTTTCAGGCGAAAAACTTTTTATAGATCCCGATCGACCACAGGACGATGATGGCAACGGGGATGATCCAGCGGAAGTAAAAGGCGAAACGGGGAGAGATTTTCCAGCCGTTCCCGGTGTTGATCTCGTTGAAGAACGCATCTTTATTCCAGCCGTTGAAACAGAAAATCAAAATGTAGAGCGCACCGAGCGGGAGCAAGTTGTCGCTGACGAGGAAATCTTCCAGGTCAAGCACGCAACTGCCTTTTCCGAAAGGCTGGAAGTTTTTCCACAGATTGAAGCCCAATACGCACGGGATCGACAGAATTCCGAGCACGATCCCGAAAAACGCACAGGAACTTTGCCGTTTGAAGTGCAACACTTCCATCCCGAAAGCGACGAGTGATTCAAAGACCGCCACCAACGTGGAGAGCGCCGCAACGGCAAGAAAGATGAAAAAGAGCGCGCCCCACCATCTGCCGATCGAGGACATCCCGGAAAAAACTTTGGGCAGCGCGACGAAAATCAGCGACGGTCCGCCGTCGGGTGCGACGCCGTAGGTCGCACAGCAGGGGAAAATGATCAATCCGGCGGCGATGGCGACGCAGGTGTCGAGCAGAATGATCCACATCGCTTCGCGCGGCAACGCGCAACTGCGAGTATAGTAACTGCCGCAGATCGCGATGGCGCCGATGCCGACGCTCAAGGTGAAAAACGCCTGTGCCATCGCGGCGTGAAGCGTCGTCAGGAAATCGCTGCCGTGCCACGCGCTGAAATCGGGTTTCAAAAAGAACGCCAATCCTTTGCCCGCCCCCGGGAGCATCAACGCTTTGACGCAGAGCAAAATCATCAGCAGAAAAAGTCCGCCCATCATCCATTTGACCGAGCGTTCCACGGTGGCGCGCACTCCGCCGATACAGGCGGCGACCGTGAGGCAAAGAGAAATCAGCATAAAGACCGTCTGCCGTCCGGGCGAAGCGAGGAAGTTGCCGAAAAAAGCGCCGGGATCACCGGAGATCGAAGCGGTGACGTAGTAATAGGCATAGGCGATCAGCCAACCGGTCACGACGGTGTAAAACATCAATAACACCAGATTACCGAAAAAGAAGAAAACTCCGGGAATATCCCAGCGGAAACCGGATTTTTTCAGGCTCAAACTGCGGAACGCCCCCGGCAACACCCGTTTCCCGGCGCGTCCGACGGCAAGTTCCGTGACGAGCAACGGGAAACCGAGGAGCGCGAGGCAGACAAGATAAAGAATGACGAAAGCACCGCCGCCGAATTTGCCGGTGATAAAAGGGAAACGCCAGATGTTGCCGAGTCCGATGGCGCATCCGGCAGTCATCAGGAGAAATCCGATGCGGCTGGAAAAAGTTTCCCGTTTTTTCATTTTTGATTCAATTCCTTCTGTAAGGCCTTTGCCCATATTTCGTAACCGGCAACGGCAAGATGCGTGCCGTCCGGCTGATAAAGTTCCGTCTTGATCTCCCCGTCGGCACTGGTGTATTCCGCTTTGAGGTCGATGAATTTCACATACGGTACCGTGGCGCAGAATTCCCGCGTCATCGCGTTGGTCTCATCGATTTGTTTTTGCAGTCCCCGGCGCGGGAAAATCGCCATCACATAAATCATCGTCGGATGCGCAAACTTCTCCCGCAATGCGGTGATGACGGCGCGGATGCCGCGATAGGCGTCAAGCGGCGTGTCCGGCTGATAATTCGCCGTGCCGCTGAATTGATTGGTGCCGATTTCCAGCACGACCGCTTCGGGTTTCTGACCGTCGATCTCGCCGTGTCCGATCCGCCACAGGACGTTTTGAGTACGGTCAAAGCCGAAACCGAGATTAAGGGCGCGGTCGGCAAAATTCTTTTCCCATGTGCCGCCGCCGAAAGTGAAACCGGCTTCGTTGCTCCAGTAATGCGTGAGGCTGTCGCCGATGAAAAGCAAAGGATACGCTTTTTGTTGCGCGGCGGCGTATTTTTCAGCGTGACGCGCGCTCCAGTCGTAGCGGTCTTTTTCGATTTGAGGCGCGGGAATGCAACTTGCGGGGAGCAATCCGGCGTAATCAAGCGTCGGCGCGGGATCGGCAAAGCCGAGCTTGCGCGCGAGCGCGTCCTTTTTCAAGTGAAAATCGCGTTTCGCCGGATCGACGAAACCGGGATCGCCCCACGCGGAGCGGCGGTCGAAACCGCGTTTCTGCCACGCCGCAAGATTGTCGCGGAAAACATTTCCGTCGATCGAGGCATCATTTTTTGCCGCGACAATGCCCTGCTCAGCGGGGAGTTTGACGTCGAAGTACAGATTGCCGTCGGAGTACAATTCCTGCGGCGAAAACATCTGGATCTGTCCCGCGCGGAAGGCCGCTTTGCCGTCCGAAAGCAGAATGTTTCCGTAAAGATTGAGATCGTGACTGTAATTCAGCCCCGGGAAACGGTATCCTCTGCGCTGATAGGGTTCGCAGACGCTGATGCGGACAAGTTCCTCGTCGCAAAAGGCGAAAACGTTGTTGCGGACCGTGTTTTCCCTGCCGTAGTGCTGATGAAAGGCGTTGCGCGTACAGTCGTAACAGACGTTGTTTTCCCACACTTCATGCGCGGAGCCTTCATCGGCGTAAAGCGCCCAGCCGCCGTAAACGCGGCAGGAAACGTCGTGGACAAGGTTGTTGTAGACGCGCGTTCCCGGCTGGATGCCGAGGAGGTAGATGCCGCCCATATCGCTCAACATTTTTTTGCCGATATTGTAGATGTGGTTGAATCCGATGCGGTTTTCGCCGCCCGTCGCCGGAGCGTATCCCCAGCTCCATCCGGCGGAAATACCGGAGTAGTAGAGATCGTGGATCAGGTTATGCTCGACGAGCGTCCCGCGCGCGAAGCCGATGAGGATGCCGAGTCCGGCAAAGGTGAATTTGCCGCAGTCGAAAATATGATTGTTGCGGATCGTGATGCGCTCGGTGACAAGTTCCGCTTTTTCCGGGATGTGTTCGGCGTCGACGCCGCCGATGAGGATGCCGCCCGTGCCCATATCGGTGATGACGTTGTGACTGATCTCAAGATCGGTGACGCCGGAAAGAGTGCCGATCGCGTAAAAATTGCTCTTTTCGACTTTGCAGTTGACGACGCGGCAGCGATCGGCGTATTGAAAGGAGATCACCGCCGGGTGGTAACTCGCCCCCTGCTGGATCTTGCCGAAACGGTTGAATTCATTGTGCAAAGGGGGATATTTTTCCGCGCCGGGTATCTGGTAGGCCGCCGTGTAGTCCGGCCGCCCGACGCCGCCGTGACGGAAAGTGATGCCGTCGATCGTGATGCCGGAAACTTTCCGGTGATTTTGCTCATCGCCCGCCGCGAGAAAGAGGAGACTGTTGACGGGGACGACGACCTCCGCGTTTTCCGCCGTTTCACCGTCGCGGGGGATGTAGTACAACTCCATTTTTTTGTTGTCGAAATAGTATTCACCCTTTTCCGTCAGGGCTTCCCGGACGTTGCGCCAGACAACGCCGGTTTCCTCCGGTTTCGACCAGATGATGTGAAGTTGCGGCAGGTGGATCTTACGTTCTTTGGCGTCAAAACTTGCGATCGGCGTGTGGATGTCGTACCACGCCGAAAGCAAGTGCAGATCGATCCCTTCGATATTGTGCCACTTGGGATCGAAATCCCCCTCCTTGTAAAAACAGTCCGACTTTTTGCGCTGGGTGACGGCTTCGGGGAGGAATTTTTCGGGACGCTGCGGCTGATCGTAGGATTTCGGCGTCCGCGCGGCATCGGCGCGGATGCCGTTGACGTAAAGCTGATCGAGGAAACCGTCGGCAACCGCTTCCTGCGGGACGTCGTAAACGAGGACACTGCGGCTGTTGAGACGCGCCGACGCTTTGCACTTCAGTTTGACACCGCCATCGAAAACGACGGCTTCCCCCGGTACGGCAACGAAAGTGAAATCATTCAATTCCGGCGTGATGTAAATCGTTTCCGCCAGAGGGTAAGTCCCCGCGTGAAAAACGAGGGTGATCTTTTCGCCGGGATGCTGTGAGCGGTAACTTTTTGCCTTTTTCAACGCATCGGCGACCGAGGTCGCGACGACTTTGGGATCTTTCTGGATCGCCGCAGGCGGCGCGACGAAAAATTCCGCCGCGCCCAGTGAAAGCGTTGCGGTCAGCAATATGCCGGAAAGAATCGTTTTTTTCATTTTGTTTCTCCTGTGTGAAATGAACCCAAGATAAAATACTCCGTTGTACGGCGTTTCGCAAGCGTACGCGAAAACTTTTGCGGAAAAAACGAAATTCAGATTGAAAAAAAGCGGAATACGGGATATAGTTTATCCGTATTCGGAATAATTTGCCGTCAAAAACAAGGAATTTCGAGATGAAAAAATTTTTCGCCGTCTTGTTGTTGTCCGTCGCGGGGATCACCGTATTTGCCGCGGAGAATGCAGCTACTTTCCGCTCCATCCGGTGTATGGAGTACTATCCGCGCACGATCGACAAATGCCAGTCCGGCGAGATCGTCTACGATTTTGAAGACAGCGAGGGCGTCAAGGGGATGCTCGTTTTCCGTCAGAAAGGGAAAGAGCTCGCGCGGGTCGATTTCATCATGGGCGATACGACCGATTCCACCGGGTACGACGGCAAACAATTCTGGAGTTGCGACAAAAACGGTTGCGAAATCCTGAAAGAAAATGAAGCCGCGGAATTCGTCTACGACTTGAGTTTTGTCGCGATCCCGTTGCGCGAGGATGAAATTTTCCGGAATTTGAAAAAGGTCGGGGAGGAATCATTTGACAACGAGCTCTGCATCGTTTATGAAACGGCTCCGGTCGATGCTCCGGAAATCAAAACGGAACTTTTGGTTTCCAAAGCGTCGGGCTTGCTCCGCAAGGTCGTGACGGTCGACGGCGGCGTTACCAGCAGCGTCGTTTTTGACGACTATGTTTCCGTCGACGGCGTCCGCGTTGCGAATACGGTCATCAAGAGCAACGACGCGGGGACGACGAAGTTGCTTTTGCGCGCCGCCCGGTGGAATGTCGATTTTGCCGCCGACGTCTTTGCGATGCCGGAAAAGATGAAAAATGCCGTGGCGGTCAAGTCCAACGTCCAGCGTCCGGCGCAGACCGCCGATCCCGCAAGGGAGAAATCGTTGCGGAGTCGGATCACCGAGCTTGAAAACAATATCCGCATCGTCGAGGAAAAAATTTCCAAGATGGAGGAATTGCACAACTCGAACCGTGCGGCGGAAGTCCAGCTTTCCTCCGCCCCCGTCACCGCGCGTTATTACGGTTACTGGCGCCGTCACGGTTTCCGTCACGCCATCCGCCGCAGTACCCGGCGGGCGATGCGCGACCGCCGTCGTGTCATCAAGCAGCTGGTGCGGGAAGACAACAAAGTTGCCGCAGAGTATGAAAAGGCCCTTAAGGAGTTGACGAAACTGCGCAGTGAATTGAGTATGGCGCAGGAAGACCTCAAACTTCTGAATAGCGGCAAATAAGCAACTTCCCGGAAATCATTTCGGGAAGTTTTCGCAGATCCCGCCTGACGCTACGCCTGATAGTAGTATCTGGATTTTTTGTTGACGGTGCCGTTGGCGATAACGCCGAGCAGAGAAACTTTCGACTGCCGGAGAAGTTCGATGGCGTTGAGCGCATTGCCTTCCCGGAGTTTCCCGATCCGGGAAACAAAAATAACGCCGTCCGCCATCTTGCCGATACAGATCCCGTCCGAAACTTCCAGACAGGGGGGCGTGTCCAGGATGATGTAATCATACTGTTTACGCAACTTTTCAAGAAGCGTCTTAAATTCTTCGGAATCAAGCAGTTTTAAGGGATTCAGCGGGATCGGGCCGCAGAGCAACGCATCCAGTTTGCGCTGAAAGAGATTTTTCTGCAACGCGTCATCCAGCGGATATTGCTCGACCAGCACGTTGACGAGGCCGACATTGCTGTAAACCCCGAGCGCCTTGCTCAAGGCGGGTTTGCGCAAATCGCAGTTGATGATGAGGGTTTTCTGTCCGAAATCGGCAAGGGTCGCCGCTAAATTGGCGGAAACAAAGGTTTTTCCCTCGCCGGCGAGAGAACTGGTGATAGCGATGACCCGGGCGCCTTGCGGCGAGCGGAAATCGGAGTAAAACAAATTGGTCCGGATGCCCCAAAAGGCTTCCCGGATACCGAAACGTTTGCGCTTTTCATCGTTGTTCAACGTGACGATCCGGTTGTCGCTTGCATTATCCTGGGTATTGTTTTGCCTGGCTATTTCCCGGTCGAACGGGACGGAGCCGATGATCGGCAGTTTTAACGCGAGCGCCAATTGTTCCGGAGAGTTGAAACGGGTGTCGAAAAATGCCTTCATCCAGAACAGCGCGATAAGGAATCCGAAAGAAAGCAGAAAGGAAACCAACGTAAAAATCCATGGAGTCGGAAATATTTTGACAGCTTTTTCCGCCCGGTCGACGATCTGAAAATTTTTCAATTCGAGCAACATCGAGATCTCGTCGTTGAAAACCTGACTCAACGTATTGGCGATGAAACACGCCGCCTGCGGATCGGATGCCGTGACGGAAAGCGTCAAGAGCCGGGTGTTTTTCCGCATATTACTCTCCATCTTAAAGGGGATCAGATACTCCGGCCGGGTCTGCTCGATCTGTTGCTGGGCTCGTGTCAGGACCCGCTTCGACTTTGCCAATTCGGTATAATCCAACACCAATTGCGAACTGAGGTAAAGTTCCCGCGCCAGAGAGATGCTGTCGTCATCGCGCCGGTGCTGTCCGTCGTTTTCCAGACGGCCGATGTAAATCAGGACGTCTGACCGGTAGCGGGGCGGGATGACGAATTTCGCCAGAGAATATCCGCAAACAGCGCAAAAGACGGAGCAAAGCAGCAAGAGAAACCAATGGCGTCGCAGAATGTTCAAAAGTTGCATGAGACTTTCGTTTTTATACATTTTTTGACCTTCCGTTGATGTTTGAATATAAAATGCCAATCGTAATATCAGTCATACTATAGCATCGTTCAACGCAAAAATCAAACCGCTTTCCCGCCTCCGAACCGCTCTGAAAAAAAAGGGGAGACAATGCGCGATCGTCTCCCCTCCGGCAACGGAAACACTGTTTAAAATTTGACGCCGGTGACTTCCGCCGCCCAGAGCGCCGTTTCCTCGATGGCGGCTTCCGGAGTGCAATGGGGATGATAATCGAGGTCGCGGATCGCCTTGTCGATCGAGAAGCACATATGGGTGCTGACAAAGCGCAGACCGATCTCGTCGATATGTCCGGCGTGCTTTTTCTGCATCTCCTCAACGCTCATATAGTTGATGACCGGTTTTTTGCCGAAAACGGCGGCGTTGACTTCGAGATACTGATTGAGCGGCAACGCGTGGTCGAGACAGATGTTGTAGATTTGACCGATACTGCGCTGATGCGTCAACGCGAGGACGAAACTCGACGCCAGATCGTAGACGTGGATCGGCTGAAGCAACGCCTGTCCGTCGACGGGCACGTCAAGCGGCACTTCGTTGACGAGGTCGCGGATGAAATCTTCGCGGCGGCCGCCGAAGTTGTCGAGGGGAAGCATCCCCGGTCCGGTAATGTAGCAGGGACGGATGACGGTGACGGGGAAGCCTTCTTTTTGGTACATTTCCATCACCATTTCGTCGTAGATGCGCTTTTTGTCCCATCCGGTGCCGCGGGCGAAGCCTTTGTAAAAGGCGGTTTCGTTGCAGGGGATGAAAGGCAGCGGGGCGTAACCGCCCGTCGAACTGCAATGGATGTAGTGTTCAACACCCATCGCGTACTTTTTGACCCAGGTGATCGATTCGACGGTCGGGACGGTGTCGATGATATGCGTGTAACGGGTCTTGAAAACTTCCCGCATCGACGCCTCGTCTTTTTTGTCGGCGATGATGGCCGGAAATTCATCGGCGACGTCTTTGAACTGCGCTTTTTGACCGCGGGTCAGAATGGTGAATTCATACCCCGCTTCGGCAAGTTGCCTGGCGATGTGATGTCCGAGCCATCCGGTGCCGCCCATTAACAGAATTTTCATGATGCTTTCTCCTTAAAATGAAATGGTTTGGGTTTCCTGAGGTTGAAATTCGATGTTTCCGGCGCATTTGCCGTCGACAAAGAGCGTCGTCGTATGTTTGCGGTTCAATTCATTGCGGACGGTGACGGTGCGGCGCGTGAAATCCACGTTTGTGACCTCAACACAGTCGATGCCGAAAGCGTGTTCATTTTTGCAATCGACCAGAATGCCGCCGAATTCACGCAATATTTCGCCGAGATAAAGGTAAAGGTCGATGAAGAGCGAATAGCTGTTTTCCGGGTAACTGTGCTTGTAAAGCCCCGATTCGTCGTCCATTTGCGGATTGTTTTCGTAGATGCTGTAAAGGATCTGGTCGCGGAAAGGGTTGCCTTCAAGGCTTTTCTCGTCGCGGAAGACCATCACCTGCCGGAAAGTCGCGATCGCGCGGCTTGCGTAGATCGCCTTGCCGGTCGCCCGGTAGAGCCGTAGCAAAAGATACCCCATCCACGCGACGGACTGATTTCCGGTCGCGGTGCATTGCGTGCGCGAGTAATCGGGATAGGTGTAATAACTCGTCGAGATCATGCCGCGCGATCTCCAGTTGATCTGGTCGTAGAAAGATCCCGGTACATTGGGAATGTTGTACCCGACTTGCATCGTCGAGCCGAAAAGCTGGATTTTTTCCGCGACCTCAAGGAATTTCGGGGCTTTTTCCTCGTCGTAAAGGTCGAGAAAAGCCCAGAGCATCGTGCGGTAGCCGTCGACGTCCCACAAATCGGGATAGTCGGTTTCGCAACCGCCCATCGAAAAAAGTCCGAGTTCCTCAATGTCGAGCATACAGCGTTCGGCGGTTTTGAGATACGCCGCGCGGATGCGCTCGTCGTGCGTCGCCTGATAGAGTTTGATCAGAGCGGGGATCCAGGTCTGCGTTTCGGAGTACTGGCTGATCCACCCCGGTTTTTCCTTGGGGGTGAGGTCGCTCCAGTAGAGGCGGCGGAAGTGGCCGTCTTTTTGCTGAAGTTTCAGCACGTCGTCGAGGATGTCAAAGGGGTATTTCGTCTGAAAGAGCGTTTCGTCCTGCAAGTAGAGCGTCATCGCGTCGTAGATCATTTCCGGCAGGGCGAGGCTGTCGAGCGCCTCCGCTTCAAAGGGGGCGCCCCAGCCGGTCTTTTCGCAAAACGGCATGATGTCGTGCATGAATGCGCCCGTGTGAAAGGGATAGGTGAGTTTGGAATTCCCCGCGTAATGATTGTACAAATAGAAGTTGATGAGCTTTTTCGCGCGTTCGCGGTCCAGGGGATCGCCGTTTGTGCGCCAGCGGCGGTAGAATTCGTTGGCTTTCAAAAGGTCGTACTCCAGCCACGAACAGCCGAATTGGTCCGGCGGGCGGTACCCCTCTTTGAACTGACCGAAAAATTCGGAAAAAAAGTGCGCCGCGTAATGATCGCCCTGCTCGACGCCCTTCAATTCCGAGCGTTGCCAGATCGAGGTGAATTTTTCGACGAAATCTTTCATGTCGGTCTGCGGCGTATGGACGGGGGAGTCGTCGAGCCGCCACAGGACGTTGGAAAGATGTCCCATATGCTCCTCGCCGCCTTCGCCGAAGAACCAGAAGTAGTGCAAATGCAGTTTGCCTTTGACTTTTTCGCGGAGGCGGAAAGTTTGCGCGAGTTCGGTATCGTCGCGCTCCGGCGCGGAAACGCGGTCGACCGCCGTTTCCAAATAGGCGCATCCGAAGTAGAGATGACCGCTGCAGGTATAGAATATCCGGTTGTTTGCGCCGCGGCAGAAATAATCGCTCCAACTTTTTTCAAAGGGATAGGGCGGCGGATTTTCCTTGCGGACGATGTACTTGAAGGAAATGTAGGTAAAATCGGAGATCGCGCCTTCGTGGAAGTAACTGGAGCGGAAAACGCCCTCGCCCGCATCGCTGTATTCAATGTCCCAGACGACGTAGGATTCCTTTTCCTCCGCGTCTTCGGCAAAGGATAGCGTCGTCACCGCATCGGAGGAAGTGAGGACGATCGCGTCGCTCTTTTGCTCGACGGAAATGAGATTTTCCATCACGCGCTGGGCTTTTTTGCGCCACAAGTCGCGCCAAAAATAATAAGCGCGCACTTCGTTGCCGACGACGACGACCGCCTGATTGCCGTAAACGAGTTTCGCCCGGCACTCCGGCAACTCGGCGAGTTTGTAGTATTTGGCGCGCTGCGTGTAATCGACGATTTTCGCTTGCCGTTCAAAAATTTTTTCGTACATTTAAAGCAACCCCGCTTTCTTTCTCGGTGCTTCGGTACAGGCGTAACGGGCATCGGCTTCCGTCATCGCTCCGAAGTCGACAAGATTATGATAAATTTTATCCATGGTGGCGAGACTTCCCGTCAGCAGATCGGTGTCCGCGACAAAAAGCGCGCCGTCGCGCACGTCGAATTCGCTGACGTTGCCCGCCGGGTCGGGAAAGGCGAGCCGCTTGCCCGGCATTCCGGTCGCGGCGCAACCGTCGGTGATCGGAATGAATTTGTCCCGGCCTTTGATGCGGCTGATCGCCTTGACGAGACGCCGGTCGACGTGGACACCGTCGCAGATCACTTCACAGGACAAGTTGTCGTCGGCAAGGATCTCCAGCCACGGACCCTTGGTCGAATAGCGGCCGAGGATGCACTCGATGTCGCCCTCGCCGTTGTTGCAGAAATGCGTGATGCCGCTCAAGCCGTGACCGACCGCTTCGTGCATCACTTCCGCCGTGCAGGAAAAATGTCCGGCGGAAACCGGAATATTTTCCGAAACGAAATAGTCGATCAGATCCATCGCTCCCGGCAGTTCCGGGGCGAGCGCGATCGTGCGAATGATGCCGCGTCCCGCCTCGACCAGTTTTCTGGCGGCACCGAGATCGGGCTTGGCGAGAAGATCCGCCGTCATCCCGCCGGAATTGCGGACAAAGGGGCCTTCAAGATAGACGCCGTCGAGCGACGCGCCGCAAAGAGGTTTCCCCTCCATCAAATTCCGGCAGAAATGAAGACATTCGACGAGATTGTCGATCGGTGCCGCCGAAAAGGTCGCCAGAAACCCGTCGGTTTCCGCTTTTTCAAAGAGGAAACGCGACATTTCCTCGTAGGCGGCGCGGTTCAACTCGATCGTCTTGTGTCCGGCACAGCCGTGAAAGTGGTATTCAAAGAATTTCATATCACTTTTGGGGATAGCAGATCAATTCGACGTCGTGCGAAGTCGTTTCCAGCGCGGCTTCGCCCCATTCCGCCGTGGCTTCGCGCCCCGGGCGGGAGTACCACAAATCGTCGTCGAGGTCATCCATTTTGACATATTGCGGACAGATCGCCAGCGCTTCACTCGTTTCCAGTTTGCCCGCGTGGTCGCCCTTGAACGTCTGCTGTGTCGACTGCCGCGTGCGGATGGGATGCACCTGGATCCATTTGAAAGGATCGTTGGCGCCCGCGTAGTAATTGGCGAATTTTTCCGTGCCCCACCAGCCTTTGCCCGTCTTTTCCTCAAGGTATTCAAAGATCACCTGCTTGGCGGCGAAGCGGAAAGCGAGATCGGTGGGCATCCCCTGCTCGAATCCCTCGGTCTGGTGGGCGATGAAACAGTGGACGTTGCGGAAGCCGACTTGCAATAATCCGCGGAAAATTTCCTTGGCGACCGGGACGATCGCTTCGGCGTCGACGTGGATCGTGCCGTTGTTTTCCGGCGCGGCGACGGCGCGCGAGGCGGCGCCGTAGTAGAAAGGCGGCAGCACGATGGTTTCCGGACGGCGTTTTTCCATCCGGGAAATGACGTCGATGCAGGTGAAGCAGTCCAGCCCGAAAGGCAGATGCTCCGCGTGATACTCTACAACGCCGAGCGGCAGGACTGCCGGAAGATTCTTTTTCAACGCTTCGCGCAGTTGACCGGGACGCATATTAAGGTACTGCATAGGACTCCTTTTTATATCGTCAAGGCTCTTTTTCGTCTTGTATTAATATAACTTGAGTTGCATAATACTTAAAATGTATATATAGTATAGTAAATATATCACTTCCATATGGCATTTCAAGTGCGGAAAAATGAAAATCAGCTACGATTATTACAAAACCTTTTATTTCGTCGCCAAATGCGGCAGTCTGACGCTCGCCGCCCGGCAACTGGGCAATAATCAGCCGAATGTGTCGCGGATCATCCAGTCGCTCGAAGCGCAGTGGGGCAGTGCGCTTTTTGTCCGCAGTTCCAACGGGATGCAGTTGACTCCGGCGGGGGAAAAACTTTACGAATACATCCGGCCCGCCGTCGAAAAGATCCGCTTCGCCGAGAGCGAACTCAAGGCGGAAAACGCACTGCATCAGGGAATGGTTTCCGTCGCCGTCACCGAAATCGGGTTGCGGCTGCTGCTTTTGCCCGTCCTCAATCAGTTTCACCGCAAGTATAAAAACATCCGCATCCGTCTTTTCAGCAATTCCTCGGCGGGATGCGTCGATGCGGTGCGGACGGGGCTTGCCGACTTTGCGCTGGTCATCACCCCGATCGAATTGTCGGATCGCTTTACGGTCGAAAAAGTCAAGGGGTTTCAGGAAGTCGCCATCGGCGGCCGAGATTTCGATTTTCTCGCCGCAAGGGAACACAGTCTTAACGAACTTGCCGCCTATCCTCTGATCTCGCTGGGCGAAAAGACGGGCACCCGTAATTTTTACATGCAGTTTTTCGCCCGTCACGGCATCAGTTTTTCCCCCGACATCGAAGCGGCTTCCTACGACCATATCGTGCCGCTGGTGAAACAGAATCTCGGCATCGGTTTCGTGCCGGAGGATTTTTTGCGGAATCAGGAAAACCTCATCGTCCAACTGCCGTTGAAAGAGCGTATCCCGCAACGCGAGATCTGCTGTATCCGCAATTGCAATGACACGCTGACGGCGGCGGCGGCGAAATTGCTGGCGATGATAAAAGAGTAAAAAACCGGTCGCAAAATCATCCGTGGCGCACTCTCTCACGAACTGCACAGGAGATTTTAAGGGGGCAAGGGGGATTTTAGTAAAAATTAAAAAACTACCATACGCGAAGCCGCGAGTACCGGAGCGAAGCGAGGAACGGATGCGCGAGAGCGCGGGGGCTCCCCCGAAAATCGACCAAAGCCGCGAAGCGGGGCGCACCCTCTCATGGGTGCGCAGGAGATTTTAAGGGGGGTAAGGGGGATTTTAGTAAAAATTAAGGCTCTGTCACAACAAATGGTTGATTTTTGACTAGAAATAGCGTATAATAAAC
>JAKSOF010000015.1 GCA_024405735.1 Victivallaceae bacterium
GGGCGCTTGGGGAGTCAAGAGGGCGCGGCGTGAGCGCCCTCTTGTTCCCATCCGGTCAAGTGTTATCACTTGCCGAATTGCCGACACCAGTCGGGATTTTCCGGTCCGAAATGCTTGAGCATCACGATGGGGTCGCAACTGGAGCCATTGACGATAACGACGCCTTGTTTTGCCGCTTTTTCCGAAACGAAATATTCGTCGTTGGTCAGTTGACCGTAGCGGATGAGCGAAGGGGTTTCCAACGGCATACCGTTCAATGTGCCGTGGCCCTGCATCATGATCAGACCGTACGCCGCCGCATCTTTGACGATGGCGGTTTCACCCGGCAGGACGGTCAATTCCTTGGCGGAAACGGCAGCCGATTTATAACAGACCCAGCGGTCGATCGCGCCCCCGGTTTTCCGGATGTTTTCGACGGGGCGCATAAAGCGGTGTTTGCCGAATTCGGGATCGACATTCAATTCCCAATTCATATTGGAAATAAGATAATCGAAATCGCCGATTTTTTCTTTCGGGCAGTTTTTCCACAAAAGCGATTCGTCGATCAACTGGTCGTCGACCAGACTTTGCCACATCGCGTAGACATCGCTTGCGACCTGAGGTTCATAGGTGCAAAGACTGCCGGGCGCGTGAAGCACCCCCGGCGGCACATCCCATCCGGTTCCCGGCTCCAGACGGTACGCCTTGGCGAGATTGGTGATCTTGTTGTCGCCCCTGGTAAAATTTTTCAGACATTCTTTGACTTCTTCTTTGGTCGTGCCCGGTTCAAAACCGAAAAAGGTAAAGGGGAAGTGACCGCCGTGATTGTTGAGTTGCGGCGGGAAATAGTAACATTCGGGCTTGCCGCGCTCCCCGACAAGTTTCGCGTGTTCGTCCATATGATGGATATGATGCGGCAGAGGTCCCAGATTGTCGAAAAACTTGGAGTAGACCGGCCAGCAGTGATACGCTTCCCAGATGCGCTCACCCAGAAGTTCCGCGCCCAGTTCTTCGACGGCTTCGGTCAGCGGGATCAACTCTCCGTCGGAAGTCACCAGATGGCTGATGCCTTCGTTTTTGCCGGTCAGCGGTCCGTTGTCCGCCGGAGTCGTGCAACCGAGCCAGCGTTCGTCGATGCCGCCGCGCGCACTGCCGAGTGCGTAATAATCATCGGGATGCAGCTTGATGCGGCGACCGGGGATGCAGAAAGAACGGGGCACCCAGTTGGGAGCGAGGCGGAAAATTCCTTTGCCTTCCTCGAATGCGGCTCTGATCTTGGCGGAATGGCTCATTTTTGCTTCTCCTTTTTAGCACTTTTTATGCTTTTGCGAAATTTGACTTTTACGAAGCGGCATTTATATTATACAAGAGCATACCGGGAAACGCAATATCCCATTTTTGATATTTATAGCACAAATAATGCAATTTGATCAAAAAAACAAATTCTCCCCCTCCCCCGGTCCGACTTTTCACGGGAAATGGCCGCAGGGGTATGTGGAAGCCAACCGCCGCATTTACGATTTTGAACTGGTTTACTTTGCGCAGGGAGTGACCGAAGTCATCACGCCCGAAGGCGTTTTCGACTGTCGCGCGGGAAGCGTGCTCATCATTCCGCCCGATCTGGTCCATTGCTCAGTTGCGCTCAGCGAAGTGGAAAGATGGTGCATTCATTTCGACTGGTTCTCCGACTGCCGGGGGCCGCGGACGGTATCGGATGTTTTCGTCTACACGGGAAGCGAAAAAAAATTTGACGCCGGACTTTGCGCCGCGATGCCGGAAGGGATCACGATGCCGCTTGCGCGCCGGGGGGATCCGGCGCTTTTACCGCTTATCGGCAGTTATTTTGCCGCAGAAAAAAAACGGGCGAATCTGCTGATCCGGCAGGGAATTCTGCTGCAGATATTAGGGGTGGCGCTGGAGGGGGGAAACGGGATCGCCCGTTCCCGGTCGATGAATCCGCTCGCGCTTGCCGCCAAAAACAAAGTCGACGAAAAATGCCGCGATTTCAGTTTGACCGTCGCGCAGATCGCACGCGAAATGCACGTTTCCGCCAATCATTTGTCGCGTCTTTTCCGGGAGCAATTCGGCTGTTCGATCACGCAGTACCTTATTCAGCAACGGATGGAGATCATCCGGGGGATGCTTTACGATTACACGCTTTCCATCGCGGAGATCGCCGAACGCTGCGGTTTCAGCGGCAGCAATTACTTCTGCCGCTTTTTCCGCAAACAGACGGGGATTTCCCCCGACGCCTGCCGCAAGCGCAAAAACTGAAACGCGCTTTTTCCCGATACGGGGATGCGTTATTTTTTGCGGAAGTCGTGAAACGCCTTTTTCACCACGTCGTAGGCAAGTTTCGGACGGCGGTATTCATCGACGACGCCCTTGTTGTTGAAAGCGCGCGGACGCTTGACCGCACGGCTCGTCGAATAACTGCGGAAGTCCGCGTAAACCCAGATGCAAAGTCCGCAGAAATCGTCGCTGTTCAAAAAGACGTCGCAGGATTGCTCCAGATAATCCGCCTGATATTCTTCGCTCCAATGACCGCGGAAACGGTCGCGCCAACCATAGATGCCGCCGGCGCCATTCTCGCTGATGAGGTAGGGCTTGTCGAGAAATCCCGCGTCGCGGCGGAATTTCAGCCATTCGTCGAGGAGCAACTGTAACTCACCGAGCGGGCGGTAGGTCTCTTCCTTGAAAGGATACCACCCGGCGTAGCAATTCATACTCATCACGTCGGCGAGGTCGTAGTTGAGGTCGCCGGCGCCGCCCTTGGAGGCGTAAGTGACAAGCCGCGTCGGGTCGGCGGCGCGCAGAAATCCCGCCATCGCCTCAAAGAGCGGACGGCTTTCGGGAACCCAGGAATCCGCTTCGTTGAGGAAGCCCCACAAAATGACGCAGGGATGGTTGAAACTCGCCTTGACCATCAACTGCTGCTGCTCTTTCTGCAAGGCGACAAAGTGAGCGTCGCTCTGCTCCTTGATCGTGTCGCCCCAGCCGATCGTTTCCTCCCAGACGAGCAGACCGCGTTCGTCGCAGAGGTCGAGGAAACGCTGATCCTGCGGATAGTGACTGCCGCGGATGAAATTGGCGCCGAGATCTTTCAGCGTGTCAAGATCTTCGAGGATCAATTCCAGCGGTTGCGCCGCGCCGAATTCGGGATGCGACTCGTGGCGGTTGAAACCGAAAAGTTTCACCGCTTTGCCGTTGAGAAAGATCTTGCCCTTTTCCGCCTTGACGACGCGCAGACCGAAACGCTCGACGAGCGTGTCGCCGCCGCAGGAAATTTCCAAGGTGTGCAACGCGGGATTTTCACACGACCAAATTGTTTTATCGGCAAGTTGCGCGTCAAATTCAACTTTTCCGCCGGAAACGGCGAGGTCAAGTGATTGCTCCGCATCATCGTCGAAATGATACGTCAAATGGATCGTTTCACCGTCGGCAAAACCTTTGACGAGAAGTTTCACCGCGACTTTTCCCGCGGCGGGATCGGTCGTCGTCACCTGCGCGCGGTCAAGCGAATTTTCAGGCAGTTCGTGCAACTCGATCGTGCGGTAAATGCCGCCGTAGCAGTAAAAATCGTAGAGCTCGCGCACCAGCGGCTGACGCGCGAAATCGAAGCGGTTGTCGATGACGACGACAAGTTCGTGAAGTTTGCCGCCGCCCGCATCAAATTCCATTTCGACGGGTGCGTAAGGCTGGGCATCGATGCCGATCAATTTTTTGTCCCAGAAAATCGCGCCCCAAGTGCCGAGACCGAAAATTTTCATCAGCAGTTTCGCTTCGGGCGTCGTCCGTACAAACGTGCGGTAATACGCCGTACCGCGCTTGCCCGCATAGCGGGGAAGCACGTCGAAACAGCCGGGGACGGAAAGTTTTTCGCTGTATTCGATCTTTTCCGGCAGGACAGCGGGGTCGGCGGCGCCCTCCGTAAAGCAAAAATCCCAGATCCCGCCGAGATCCTGAATTTTACGCGAGGGGTACTGCGGATAAAAATTCATCATTTTCCAAAATCCTTTCCCAAAATTGAAATCGATTTGCCTTTTTGTAAAGCCACGATATATTATATATCATAAGACAAGAAACTTCAATGGTAATTTTGTAACAAAAGATAGTAGAAAAGTGAAACCTTTCCGCAACTGCCTTTTTTCGGTGCGGCACGACCGCGACCTCGCCGTATTCGTCCGTTCGACGGGGGAATACGACATTTGCGAACTCGATTACCCGTCGATCCACAAGGAAGCCGCCTTTGCCGAGCTTTTCTGGCCGATCGAGGGATACGGTATCTTTCATTTTCACGGTAAAAAATTCCGGGTGGCGCCCCAGCATATCTGGTATTACCCCTGCGGCTCCGATCACTATTTTTATCCGGGAAGCGAGCATTTCCACTACTGCTGGCTCACGCTGCAGGGACCCGATGCCGACAGTTTTTTCCGCACGCTGGCGATCAAACCCGGAATTTCCCCGGCGGGAATCTGTCCGCGACACCTGTTTCAGAAACTGGCGACGGAAATCACCGGATTGAAAAAAGAGGATTTTCTGCAAATGCTCTCAACGGCATTTCAGATTTTGACCCTCGCCGCAGCCAACCGCACCGCGCCCGCCCAGAAAAACGACTATCTGGAAAACGTCAAAGCCGTCATCGAGGACGATTTCAGCAATACCCAGTTGACGGTCGAACAACTCGCCGCCAATTTTCACATCCACCGCGTCACGCTGAGCCGCGCCTTTTCCGCGCGCTATCACACGACGATCCGGGACTATATCAACGATTGCCGCATCAAAGCCGCGGTCGAATTGCTGAAACACACCGATCTGCCCGTGACCGCCGTCGCCGCGCAATGCGGCTTTTCCTCCTCCGGGTATTTTTCCAAAGTCATCGTCAAGGCGACGGGACTGCCGCCGGGGAAGCACCGCGAAGCACGGCAATCGTCTACGCGCAATAATCGCGCTTGAGGAAAAAGATTTTGGCGACGCCGAGGATCAACGCGCCGAGGAAATAGAATCCCCCCAGACTTGCCACACCGAATGTCATCGAAAGATGCTCAAACATCCACCCGACCAATACCGGAGCGGCAGAGCCGAGGACAAATGCGAGTGCCAGCATCACTCCGGTAGCGGAAGCGTGATAGCGCACTTCAACAACGTCGAAAAGCGCAGTATAGATGCTGGAATCATAAATACCGCGGCAAAATCCGAAAAGCGTCATCGCCGCATAGCACAGCGTTAAATTCGGTGCGTATGCCATCGCAAAAATGGCAGGCACTCCGCACGCCAATCCGGTCGCTCCGATCACGAGGCGTACGCCGTGATGCCGCTTGACGAAACGGTCGGCGAGACGACCGCCGAGTTGCACTCCGAAAAACGCGCCGAAATAATGCCATAAGACGGAAGAAAAAGCCGCCTCTGCGGGCGAGGAGAGGAAATGCTCCTGCAAAAAAGTCGGCATCCACGTCTTGAAGCCGAAATCGACATAGAGCATCGTCACCAACGCCAGCGTGACGCAAATCGCCGTCGGTTTGCAAAAGAGCACGCGGAACGCTTCCCCTACGCTTGCGCGCGGTACGGGATTTTCCGGAATTTCCGTCTCATCGTCCTGCAGTTTAAAAACGAGCAACAGCGTCCATAAAATGCCGATGCCGCCGAAAATCCAGAAGGGGATCCGCCAGCCATAGGAAAAGTGTCCGGCAAAGATCCCGGCGACACTTGAGATCACGACGACGCCGACGTAACTGCCGCTTTGCAAAATCGAAAACGCCGTTGCAAAGGAATCTTTATGCAAACGCCGTAAAAACGCGATCATCCCCGGATAGAAAAAACTTTGCCCGCAACCGTTGAGGATCCCGTAGGTGACGAGCAACATTCCGATCCCGCAAGCAAATCCGGAAAGAAAAATCCCCAGACAAAAAAGCCCCGCCCCGGCAAGGATCACCCATTTGCGTTTCAGCATATCCGCCGCAACTCCGGCAAGCGGCACGCAAACTCCGTAGAGCAAGGCAAACAACGTGACAACGGCGCCGATCCCGGTTTTGGAAACGCCGAAACTGCGCTGTATCTGCGGCAAAGCGGCGCCGAGGATCTGCCGCGTCCCCTGATACAAAAAATAGGCGACCAAAAGCAAAAACAGCGTCAGATTTTTCTTATCCAAACGGAACATCGATAAATTCTTTTCTTTTTGCAATGCAATGTGACCGTTTTATAAAATACACCTGTTTCCCAAATCCGCAATCACCGATTTTTGCGAAAAATATGCCATTCTTGCACTATTTCTTTTTTCCGATGAATTAGGCAACTTGTTTCTGCACAGCAGTGCAAGTGCATTGTCATTCTCAACGGACTTTATTTCACCCGGCTTGCTCTCCATAGCGCTTTGCGCGCCGGAGGACAGGGCAAGGTAAATATCGGAGTGGGGAGTAGCCTCTTGTTTTTCATCGCATCAAAGCGTGATGATACAAAAAAAGGGACTGTTGCAAAACCATCGGAAGTTTTGCAACAGTCCCTTTGGATCTTTTTTCTATCCGCAATGGAAGAAAGTTTTCACCAGTTTCAAAATCTGCGACTGATCGTTGCCGATGTCGGCGCGGAGCGTGCGGTCGTTGAAACTGCGCAACCCCGCGATCAGACCGTCGATCATCACCGGGCTGAAAACATTGTCCTTTTCGTAAAAGGCACGTTGCTTTTCAAGGCAATCGGCGGATGCGGCGCAACTGTCGGGCAAGGTCGAGAGCGTTTCGAGCAGTTTCTGATTTTCCGCCTTGTGGATGTTGACGTTGACGTAGGTTTTGTCGGCGACTTCAAGCGCGTTTTCCATTTCAAATCCCGTGCGGGCGGCGACTGCCAGTCCGGCGATGAGCAAATGGACATTGGCGGAGCCGTCGGGCGAACGCATTTCGACCGTCTGTTTCTGACTGGTGTCGAAACTCCCCGCGACTTCAAGCGGATTCGCCTGCGAACAGAGGTCTTTCTGATTCGTCCAGCCGAGCGGCACGCGCACGAGCACGGAGCGGTTGCGGTCGCCCCAGCAGACGTTGGTCGGCGCTTCCTGATGCGGCACCAGACGGAAATAGGAAGTCGGATTGGTGTTGCCGAATGCGGTGATCGACGGAGCAAGCGTCATCATCCCGGCGATCGCCCGCTTGGCGTCGTCGCTCAATACGCCGTCTTTCAGCATCTGATTGCAATCGTCCTCCATCAGCCGGAAGTGGATATGCAATCCCGATCCCGCCTTGCCGGTCGTGATCTTGGGCGCAAAGGTGACGTCGTACCCCGACTGATAGGCGAGATTGCGGATGATCCACTTGGCGAGCAGGAGCTGATCGGCGGCGTCTTCGGCGTTGACCGGGAGAAATTCGATCTCATTCTGCTCGTAGATTTTGCCGTCGAGCGTAAAATTGCCGACTTCGGAATGCCCGTATTTGATTTGCCCGCCCGCCTGCGCGATGTAGTTCATGCAAAGCTGACGGAATTCGCCGAATTTGGCGTAGGGCGCGGATTCGTGATAGCCTTTCTGGTCGACGGCGGGGAAGCATTCGTCGTCGGGCGCGATGACGTAGTATTCCAATTCGCCCATCGCCTGAAATTCCTTGCCGGTCGCCTTGCGGAAGGATTCACACGCCTTGTGCAAGGTGTATTCGGGGGAACTTTCCAGCGGATTGCCCTCCTTGTCGAAAAAGGAGCAAAGCATATTGAGCGTCGGCAGTTCGCAGAAAGGATCCATATACGCCGTGCGGAAACGGGGTACGACGTAAAGGTCGCTGCTGCTGGCTTCAATGAAGGGGAAAAGGCTCGAACCGTCCACACGTTCGCCGCAGGAAAGAATTTCCTCCAGATACGCGGCGCTGTTGATGACGAAATTGAGCGTTTTCAATCTGCCGTCTCCGGCGGGATACTGGAAATTGATATGCCGGATGTCGTTGCTGCGGATGTAACGGATGATGTCCGCCTTGGTGAAATCAAGCGGATTCTTGCCGATCGCCTCGGTCAGACTGCGGCAACTGTACTCAATCGGGAAACTCATCTTGCACTGTCCTTTCGTTTGCTGATGAAACCGTCAAAAAAGTTACGCTTTCATAAGTTAAGCCAATTTGACGATTTTGCAAGTCCATGAAATAAAAAAAATAAAGTTTTCCACGATGGAAAACTTTATTTATCGGATTCAAGCCGGGATCAGATGATCCCCGTTGAAAACAAACCTCAGTCGATGCTGAAGTTCACGATCGGGAAACAGGGCAGGAAGCCGTCTTCCATAAAGTTCAGGAAGCCGAACTGGAAACCTTTTTTCGCAAAGTTCAGCAAACCGAGCTGGAAGCCGCTTTTGTTTCCGACATTCAGCAACGAAGCCTGAAGTCCGTCGACATCATTGGCGACATTGAGCACCGGAGCCGCCTGAAAACCGACGACGTCATTCGAGATGTTGATGATCGCCGCAGGCTGGAAGCCGGTGAATTTCCCGGTGGAAACGTTGACGCAGCTTGCCTGCAGACCTCTCATATTGCCGTTCATCGTGAAAACGGGGGCAAGCTGGGCGCCGATGAATTCATCGCGGCAGATACAGGTGAGCAGCGTCGCCTGCAAGCCCTCGACTTCATGACTGTAGCAGACCGTCCACCCCAACTGCGCGCCCTGAATGTGCTGGGTGAGCGAACCGAGCCAGGAGGCTTCCAGACCGATCACCTTGCCCTGCCCGGCGCACATCGGCCAGCCGGACTTGATGCCGATGACGTTGCTTTCCATCTGCGAACGCGGGAATTTGTACCAGATGCCGATCTGGAAATAACTGGTCGGATAATTTTCATACACCGGAGCAACGGGGGCTTCCGCCGCAAACGAAGCGCCGACGGCAAACAATGCGAGCAACAACAAAACTTTTTTCATTTTTCTCTCCTTGGACAATGATTACTTCACCGGGAAATTCACCAGCGGGAACCAGGGCAAAAAGCCGTTTTCCATAAAATTCAGAATGCCGAACTGGATGCCGCCTTTTTTGGCGACGTTGACCACGGCAAAAGCGACCCCGTCGACTTCATCGACCAGATTGACCGGAGCCAACGCGACGCCGGCAAGTTTTTCACCGCTGGTAAACGCCAGCGCCCCCTTGAAACCCTTGACATCTTTACTGGAGGCACAGACCACCGCGCCTTCGACACCGTAGACCGGAGCGCCGCCGCAACCGAGGATGCCGAGTTTGACGCCGTAGGTGTCGGTGTACATCTGATATTCCGGAGTATCCTCCCAGATGGTGAACATAAAACTTTCATAATTTTCCGCACCCTTGGACTGGGCGGTGGAAGTTTCCGCGGCGGCGAGCGAAAAAACGCCGACCGCCGCCAACAACATCGCGACGAGAATACTTTTTTTCATTGTCATCTTTCCTTTTTGGAGTTACAGCGGACGGCTGATCCATCCGTTGTTTCTTTACTCAATATACCTTGTCTTCACATAAAAAGCAAACTTTTGTGATAAAAAACGTCCCCCGCTGAAAACTTTTTCACGCGGAAAGCGTTTTCAGTTTCCGGTAATCGGTTTTTCCGGTGCCGAGCAGCGGGATCTCGTCGAGCCGGACGACTTTGCCGACGTAGCTGATCGGAGAAAACCCGGCTTCGCGGAGTGCCTGATTGGCGGCTTCCCTGGTGATTTCAAGTGTCGCAAAGAGGATGATTTCCGGCTTGTCGTCACTTCCCTGCGCCTCGACGGCGAGCGGAGTCTTTTCCGCATCACTGCCGAAACGGGAAAGCAACGCCTCCTCGACGGCGGGGAGCGAAACCATTTCGCCCGCGATCTTGACAAAACGCTTGAGCCTGCCTTTGAACGTGATGAAGTTTTCGTCATCGGCTTCGACGAGATCGCCCGTCCGGTACCACATTTTTCCTTTCATTTCGACAAAAGGCGAGTGATCTTCCGCCGAGAGGTAACCTGGGAAAACGGTCGGACCGCTGACGTAAAGCATTCCGGTTTTGCCGGACGGCAGAGGATCGCCGTTTTCATCGCAGATCATCCAGTCGAGGCACTTGAGAATGCGGCCGACCGTGCCGTTTTTCCGGGCGTCAGGCTGATTGACGGCGATGATGGGACCGCATTCGGTGATGCCGTAGCCTTCCAGAAAATAAGCGTCCGGACACTTTTCGCGGAAAAGTTCCAATCTGCCGGAGGAACATTTTTCCGCGCCGGTGATGACGATGCGGACCGTTTCCACTTCCTCGCGCAATGCGTGTTTCAATATGCCCTCGACAAACGTCGGCGTCCCGACGATCATCGTCGTGCGGTAGGCGCAGATCAGCCGTTTCAGCATATTGCCGTCGGTCGGATCGCCGTGATAGACGATCCGCATATTGCTGATCGCCGGGAGAACGCCGTTGATCAGAAGACCGAAAGCGTGAAACGGCGGCAACATCCCGAGAATGCTGTCGTCGCGGCGCAGTTTCATCGGCTCCATCGCGTATTGGATGTCCTTCAATTCATTTTCGTGCGTGACCGGCACGGCTTTGGGTTCGCTTTCCGAACCGCTGGTGAAAAGGATCGCCGCGTAAGGCGACACCTTGGCGGCACGCAGCGTTTGCCAGGAAAAGCGGCTGAAAAACCACGCGCGCAATTTTTTGAATACCGTGATTTTTTGTTTCAGATCTTCCAAAAAGACAAAACGGTCGGAAACGGGGGAAAGATCCGTGCCGCGCTCCGTGAGTTTCCGGACGACGAGTTGAGAAGTCAAAACGTACTGCAGACCGGATTTTCTCACGCACGCCGCAAGCGTGCGCGCGCCGACCGTCCAATTGAGCATCACCGGCGTTTTTCCGGCAAAGAGCATCGCCATATAGACGGGGAAAAACGCCGCGCACGCCGGCATCACCAAACCGATTTTTTCGCCGGGGATCGCCGCGATCCCGTCTTTGAGCGCGAGGATCGCGAGAATGATCTTGCGGTTGGTCAGCACCCCCGCCGACTGATCGGCGAGCAAAGGAAAATCGGGACGCTGTTTCGCCAGACGCAAAAAGGCTCCGGTGATCGTCGTGCTGTTTTCCGGAATTTCCGGCGCGGTCGCGTCGGGCGGGATAAACCAGGAAACGGGGATTTTCTGCAACGGTTTTTCCTGCGGCGTTTTGCCGATGGCGGCAAGCAGCAGATCGCCGACGAGGCGAAGACTGCCGGGATCAGGGATGCGGACGGCAAATTCCTGCTCCGTCCAGACCGCCATACCGTAGATCAGCAAACTGTCCATCCCGAGATCCTTGCCGAGTTTATCCTGATCGCGGATCACGGCGACGGAGGAAACTTCACGCAGTCTCGCGTAAATTTTCTGCCGGACGGGATCGGGAACGTCCGAGGTATCGGCTTCGGAAAATTCCGACGGCGGCTCGGCAACGGTGCGCGTACCGCCTTTTTCCCAGAATTTGTAGGGGACGTACATATTGGCGGGGGCATTCTGATTGTAAAAATTTTCCAGATAACGGTTGAGGACTTCCTTGCTCTCAAAACGCGACAGTCCGGAAACCTCCTCCAGCGTGATCTCGACGTCGCGGCGGGGCATGAAAAAGAAAAAATTCCAAAAAAGTTTTTTGAGATTTTCCCGGCAAACGGCGGAAAAGGAAACCGCTTTGCCGCAACTGCGGCTGAATGAACTCCCCCAAAGCCCCCGGGTGCGGATCAAAACGACGCGCACACCGGGGCATTGGCGAAGCAACGTGTACGCTCCGGTATTTCCCTGCAGATTTTCATAGCGGCTGCGGTAAACGCGTCCGCTCGGATACATCAGGACGTTTTCCCCTTTCTGCAAGGCGCGGCGGCACGTTTCAAACTGCGCTTTGCATTTTTCGACGCCGGCATCCCCCACGACTCCGAGGTCCGCAAACGGCAATAACCGCAAACTTCTGATGAAATGCTTCAACGGTGTTTCGGCGACCTGCTTGTCGTCGATGAGGATCCACGGGCGGAATTTGCGGATCAGAAAAGACCCTAAAATTTCCGGGTCGATCAACGCCGGATGATTGGGCAGAAACAAAATCCCCCTGCCCTGCTCAATTTTGATTTTTTCCAAACCGTAAACCTGAATGCGGTAACGCAGTTTCAGAAGCAGTTTCACTATCAAAGAAAGAAAAGACACCAGCATTTTTTCCTCATCAAATTTCCACGGCAAACACCGACGCTTTTTTACAATATCACAATTATGGAAAAATTCAAAACATTCTCCACTAAAAAACAACGGGCGTTCCGCAAATTTGCGGAACGCCCGGACAAGCGGGAAACAAAATCACTTCTTTTCCAGCAAATAGATGCTGTCGCCTTTGACGTCGGCAAGGACGTTGCCCTCGACGCCTCTGATTTTCCAGCCTTGGGGAAGATCGACGGTCACCTTTTTGGCGGGATTCCAGAAAAGGAGCGCGCCGCCCTTGTCGCTGATCCACGTCGTGCCGAAAGATGTTTCGCGGATGAAAGGCATTCCGACGTGATCGAGCGTTTCATTGAATTTCGGCACGAGACTCACCATCCGGTTGGCGCGCACGACTTCATCGGCGACGCGGTCGAACTGGAAAGTATATCCTGAAAGTTCCGAAGTCAAAAAGCAGCCGAACATCCCCGCACGGAAGAAATCAAGTTCCAGCCCCTCGTAGAAATTCGCCGTCGGCACACTGCCGACAAGCGCGAATTCATTTCCGGCAAAAGGCGTGTAAAGATGCGGGCGGTACCAGTACTCGTCAAGCACGAGGGGATTCATTCCCTCGATCGCGACGTGGCAGTTATTCTGATGAAAAAAGCGGTAGAATCTGATCTGCGACGCGAGTCCGTGGGGACTTTGTTTTTTGGCGTAGTTGACACAATTCGCCGCCGCGCCGTCCATATCGCGGTAGACCAGACCGACTCCGGCTTCGATCGCGGGCTTGGCAAGTTCGCAGAACCACTTGTAGTATTCCTCGTTGTTGACGTCGATCACGGGATAACGCGAACCGCTGTAAGCAAAAATTTTGCCTTTGGGATCGCGGACGAACCATTCCGGGTGATGGTTGTAGATCCAGCCGCCGTCGCCCTGAACGTAACTTCCGGCAGTCCAGATGTGGGAACGCACTCCCTTGTCGCGCAATTCGCGGATCAGCGGGAAACGGCTGGCGCGGTAGGAAACGTCCGCCGGTTCTTCGGCACCGGGCAGACGCAGGAAGCGGAACCCCGCCTTGGCGGCGGCGTCACGCACGGCTTTTTGCTCATCCTCCGAAACCTGATGGCTGACGCGGCAACCGGGGTAGATCGGCAGTTCGTCCAGCCCCGCCTTACGGCGAAGTGTTTGCCGCTGAAGCTGATACATCGCCAGATACTCGTTGTGTCCGCGCTCGGCGCCGACACTGTACCAGTGCCAGTAATTTTTGCTCGCGACCGGCGCGAGGACGCGCCCGAAACCGTGACGGCGGGTGCGCGTGATCGCTTTTTCGCCTTTTTGGCGCGCCAGACGCACTTCGACGGACTCCGCTTCATCGATGTTGCCGAGGAAAACGCCGTTTTCACAGGCGACCAACTCAAACGGCTGACCGCTGCCGAAGTAACTCCAGAAACTCGTGTCGGCCGTCGTTTTGCCCGTCATATCGAATTCCGCATAGCCGCGCGGCGGCGAATAACAGGAGTTGCGGCGCGAAAAGAGCGGTTTTTCCGGCGTCAGATCGGAAGTGAAAACAACTTTGTTGATGTAAAGCGGACACTTTGTCACTTCGATGCGGTCGGCGACGCCGGCGTATTCCCTGCCGTCAAGCAAAAGTTTGCCTGCGGTGAAGATCCAGCGCATCAAAGAGTCTTTGGCGGTATAGCTGATGACCGCACTTTTGCCGTCAACGGAAATTCCGGCAAATTGCCATTTGATGTCGGCGGGGGTCGTTTCCGACGCGGCATCGGTCGCTTCCGCCGTCGCCTCGTCAAAAAGCGAACGGTCGGTCGAATAACTGATTTCGGGAATGCGGTAATTGCGGATCAGACTTTCCGTCTGACCGGGATAGGTGATTTCGACGCTGCCGTTTTCCGCAAGCGTCAGACAACAGCCGTTGGCAAAGGTGACGGTTTTGTCCTTGATTTCAGGAACTTCGGCGCACTCCGTGACGCCGAGTTGCGGGATTTGCACGGAAACGGCGATCTCGTCCAGATTTTTGCGTTCGGGGATCGGCTGCATACGCTCGATAAGCGCGTCGGCTTTGACTTTGACGTTGGCGCTGTCGCCGACGACGGCGATGAAAAACGCTTTCCCATACGCCCAGTTGGAAAATTCTTTCAACTGCAAAGCGTAGGCGATTTCGGCATTCAAAAACGTGACCGTTCCCTTGCCGACCGATTTTCGAACGAGGAAAGGTGCGACTTCGTTGCCGTTTTCATCGCGGATCATACTCAAAACGGTCGCCCCCTCGACGGCGCGTCCCCGGTGAAACGCGCGGTAGACAGGAATTTTCTCCGGAAAAGCCGCATATTTTTCCCCCGCCGGACGGTTGGCGAAAAGCGGCGCTTCCGGCGCTTCCATTTCCTCCATCTGAAGCGGCAGAAGATCGCCGACTTCATTGGGGCAATCAAGCGTAAAGAGGATATTGCCGCCGTTTTCGACGTAGGACTTCAACTGCGCGATGCGTTCACTTGTCAGCATCTTTGCCATCAGATTCGCCGGGATGTCGTGAAAGACCACCAGTTTCTTGCCCGTGAGTTTTTCCAAAAGCGGCGTGATGCCGTCAAAGGGCGTCGGCTCGACTTTGTCGGTCATATTGACCTTGATCGTCGCGCCGTTGAAGCCGTCAAGATACGCGCCGTTGGCGTTGATGCCGCGGCATCCGGCTTTGACCAGCATATTGCACATATCGGCTCCGCGCCACGGGCGGCCGCCGCTGAAAACGGCGATGAGAGGGCCTTTTTTACCGACGGTCGGCGGCATTTTCCGCGGGCCCGCCGTCAACAGCACGGCGCACAATGCGATCAACGAAATCCCCAGTACTTTTTTCATAAAATCTCCTTTTTGGAGGTGAAAACTCAAAACAATTCGCCCTGCTCCATCGCGGGAGGCGCGGACTTTTTTTCCGTTTTTTCCGGCACGGCAAACAGATCGCCGGCGGCACAAGTTTCCGCGACGGGCAATTCCTTTAAAATGCTCTTGAACCCCGCTTCGGTGCAGAGGGCGCGCACTTTTTCCCAGTCGACGGCGCGGCGCGTCAAAACTTGATCGAGATCGGCGAAACTTGCCGGAAGATCGCATTTGAGACGCACCAATCCGAGATTGCGGCGGAGCAATTCCTCCTGATTCGCCAGTTTCGCCGCGAATTTGGCTTCCGTCAGCACGGAGGGGTCGGCGATGTACTCCTCAAGCGTGATATTCTGCAAAAGTTGCGCCGCGCTTTTGGGACCGATCCCCGCGATCCCCGCGATATTGTCGGCGGTGTCGCCGACAAGCGCGAGATAATCCGCGACCTTTTCCGGCGGGATGCCGAATTTCGCCTTGACAAAGTCGATGCCGCGCTCCTCGAAGCCGCCCCCTTTGGCGGGAGAAATCATTTTAACGTGCGCACTGACCAGTTGCGACAAGTCCTTGTCGGAGGAAACGATGCGGATCTCGCAATCATCAAGATGCGACACGATACCGCCGATGAGATCGTCCGCCTCGAAGTTGGTTTCGGCGTACTGCGGCCAGCCGAAAGCCGCCGCCATTGCCTTGAGGCGCGGCATTTGGCATTTCAACTCCTCCGGCATCGGCGGACGATTCGCCTTGTAGCCGGGGTTGAGTTTCAAACGGAAGTCCACCTTGCCGCAGTCAAAGAGCATCGCGCCGCGACGCGACGGATAGTTTTTATCCAGTTCAAGGAGCAGTTTGGTAAAGATATAAAGCGCGTTGACCGGATTTCCCTGCGGGTCGGTCAACATCCGGATCGCGAAAAACGACCGAAAAATCTGACTGTATGCGTCGATCAGCACGACATCGATAGCGGACATTTTTACTCCCCCGTAAAAAAGTTGACATTTCCAATATAGCACGCTAAGATGTTTTGTCAACCGCAAAAAGCCTTATCAACGGTTTGGTTTCGCAAGATCGGCATACTTTTCGCAAGATTGACGTTTGCAATACAATATCTATATTGTACGGCGGAAAAAGCCGTTTGTCAACACACGGGAAAACAAAAGTCAATTTTTTCCGGCAAAGGGGATGTTTTTTTGCCGGAAGCGTGTATATTACAATAAAGGAACATTTCCAATCTGACCCGCAAGGAGGAAACAAAATGCTTGCCAAACTGATCTGGGATCCCAGGGAAACCCCCGCCGAACTCGTGCCGATGCTCCATACCATCGCCGAGGAATATCCGATTTCCGACCGCGGCCGCGGCTTGAAGATCAATTTCAAAAAAATCAAAGGCAGGGAAACGACTTCGCGCGTTTTGCGTTCGCGCGGCGAAGTGACCGTCGAATACACATCCCTTGCCGCCGCCGGGCGCGGCATCGGCAACGCTTTCATCAAACGCGAAACCGAGGAAAGCACGCCCCTTGAAACCGTCGGCATCATGCTCGACTGCTCGCGCAATATGGTGATGAAAGTCGAGCACGTGAAACTCTGGCTCCGCAAACTCGCCCTTTCCGGCTACAATCAACTGATGCTCTACACCGAGGAGACCTACGAGTTGGAGGACGAGCCCTTTTTCGGCTATCTGCGCGGCGCATACACGATGGACGAAATCAAAGAGATCGACGATTACGCTGCGAAACTCGGCATCGAAGTCGTCGGCTGCATCCAGACGCTCGGTCATCTGCGTCAGTTCCTCAAATGGACGCCCTCCGCCAAGTACCGCGACACCCAGAGCGTCCTTTTGACCGACAGCGAAGAAACCTATGCGCTGATCGGAAAAATGCTCGATTTCTGGAGCAAAGCGCTCCGCAGCCGCCGCATCCACATCGGGATGGACGAAACGCACGACCTCGGTTTCGGCAAACACCGCGATCTTCACGGCTACGAGAATCCGGCGGTGATTTTCAACCGCCACCTCAACCGCGTCAATCAGATGTGCCTTGAGCACGGTCTTGCTCCGATGATCTGGTCGGATATGTTTTTCCGGATGGCGTCGGACGATCACGAATACTACCATACTGACTGCAAAATCCCGGATGAAGTCGTCAAAACGATCCCCGAAAATGTTCAGCTCTGCTACTGGGACTACTATCACGCCGACGAAAAAACCTACGGCGGGATGCTTCAGGCGCACCGCAACATCGGCTTCGAGCCGGTGATGGCGGCGGGCATCCACACCTGGGGGACGCTGTGGTGGAATTCCGAAGCGGACAAGCAGACCAATCCCGTCTGCGTCAAAGTCTGCCGCAACCTCGGCATCAAGGAGATCCTTTTCACGATGTGGGGCGACGACGGCGCATACTGCGAATTCGATTCCGCGCTCGCCGGGATCTTCTACTCCGGAGATCTCGTTTTCGGGCAGAACGATCAGGAGATCACCGAAGCGCGTTTCAATGCGCTGTGCGCGTCGGATTTTGAAGCGCACTGGGCGATGGGGCATCTTTCGCCGCCGCTTCTTGACGACAAGGGCAAGGAGTATTATGCGATCGCTCCCAATCTGCTCTGGGACGATCCCCTTTTCGGCATCGCCTTTGACGACCACAAGCGGAAAGACCCCGAATTCGACCTCAAGTTGCTCGATTACTACGATGAATTGCTCTGCCGCGTGATGCCGCACCTCGATCTCTGCGGAGCGGGCGACTTGGAGCACGCCGTCAACACGATCAACCTCATTATGCGCAAAGTGGAATTGCGCGGCGCGCTCGAAGCCGCCTATGACCGGGGCGACCGCCTCGCATTGCGCGACATCGCCGTGACGATGATCCCGGCGACCGTCGCCGCGCTGTGGGAATTCGACGCGAGTTTCCGCAATCAGTGGATGGCAAAGGCGAAACCTTTCGGCATCGAGCATATCCAGATGCGCAATGCGACCGTCGCCGCGCGGCTGGAGGAAACGGCGCTGCGCATCCGCGAATATCTCAACGAGGAAATTCCGTCGATCGAGGAACTCGACGCGCGCATCCCCCTCTCGGCTCCGGCAAACTGCCACACGAGCTGGTTCGCCCACTACATTTCCTCCTCTATGATGATGGTCAATTAAGGAGGATCATGATGGTCTGCGTCATCGCCCGTATGGAGATCAAGCGCGGTTCGCTTGACAAATTCCTTGAGATCCTGCTCGACAACGCGAAAACCGTCCGCGGCGAAAAGGGTTGTCTGCGCTACGATGTCTGCCGCGACCTTGAGATCAAGGACGGCAACGATCACTTTGTCACCATTCTCGAAGCGTGGGAAAGCGAAGAAGCGTTGCGCGCGCACCAAAAAGCGCCGCATATGCAACGCTATCGGGAAAACGTCCGCGACTTGCGGATTTCCACCACGGTCCAAGTCTTGTATCCCGTTGAAAAATAAAGGTTTGTGTTATGTCTTATTGTATTAAAAGATCCGCCGTCAAACTCACGCCCGGAGCCTCTTGGAGCGATCCCCAATGGGCGAACGCCGTCGAGGCGAAACTGGAAATATGCACCCACCCCGAAGTGACGCACCGCCCCGACACCCGCGTCAAAATGCTTTACGACGACCACGGCATCGCCGGAGTTTTTCACATCGACGACCGCTACGTCATCGGTCAGACGACCGGCGATCAGCAGGCGGTCTGCCGCGACAGTTGCGTCGAATTTTTCATTCATCCGGCGGGCGACCCGCGCTATTTCAATTTTGAAATGAGTTGTACCGGTAATCTGCTGCTCTACCACATCACCGACTGCCGTGCGGGAGTTTTCGAGGAACTGCCGCAGAGCGAGTTGGACAAGATCGTCCGCAAATCGTCTCTGCCGAAACGGGTTTTTCCCGAAATCACCGATCCCGTCGCGTGGGAAATGAGTTTTTATATTCCCATCGACTTTTTCGTCCGTCACTCCGGCATTTCGCCGGAACTCGCGGGACAGGTGTGGCAGGGCAATTTCACCAAGTGCGCGGACGCGTCTTCGCACCCGCACTGGCTGAGTTTCATCCCGCTCTCCAAGACGGATTTCCATTTGCCCGCCGAATACACCGACTTCATTTTCGAGGCGTAAATGAAATATCTCGCGCTTGACATCGGCAACGTCTGCATCGCGATCGATCCCATTGCCGCCTTTGCCAAAATGGGCTTCAAGGGAGCGGATCCCGCTTTGCTTGCCGTCGAAATGAAATTTGAAACGGGATACATCACCGCCGACGAATTCTGCCGCGCCGTTTTATCCACCGATGCCGCAAAGGACAAGACGAAAGAGCAACTTTGCGAAATTTTCGACTCGATCCTCATTTCGCCCGTCCCGGGGATGACGGAATTGATCGCCTCGCTCCCCGCGCGCGGGATCCAGCCGGTTTTCTTTTCCGACATCTCGACGCGCCATCTGGCGAAAACGCGGGAGATGTTTCCTGCGGCGAAGTTCGTCCCGTACGGCATTTACAGTTTCACGACGGGCGTCATGAAGCCTCATACTTTGATGTACCGCGCGTTTGAAGCGCGTTTCGGCAAGCCTTTCCTCTACACCGACGACCGCGCCGATCTCATTTCCGCCGCGCAAAAGTGGGGATGGGAAACGCACCGTTTCACCGACGCCGCCACCTTGGAAAAGGTGCTTTTTTCATGAATACCACCGATACCATCGCCGCTCCGGCAAGCGCCGTCGGCGGAGCCGTTACCGTCATCCGCATCGCGGGGCCCGACGCGCTTAAAGTCGGAAACACGGTCTGGCAGGGGAAATCACCGCTCGGGAATGATTGCGTCAGGGTGATGAAACTCGGCAAAATCGGTCTGGAAAGCGCACTTGCCGTCTATATGAAAGCCCCGGCAAGTTATACGGGGGACGACGTCGTCGAGATCCAATGTCACGGCGGAGCCGCCGCCGCCGATTGCGCGCTCCGCAAAATTTTTGCCGCCGGCGCGCGGTGCGCCGAACCGGGGGAATTCACCTTTCGCGCCTTTGTCAACGGCAAACTTGATCTCACGCAGGCGGAAGCGGTTTCCGACCTCATTTCCGCTTCGGGCGACGCCGCATTTCAACTTGCCGCGCGGCAACTGGACGGCGCGCTCGGGAAAAAGCTCGGGAAACTTTACGACACGTTGCAAAAGTTGCGTTCCGAATGTGAAGCGCGGCTTGATTTTCCCGACGAAACGCTTGATTTCGAGGAATTTCCGGAAAATTTCAACCTTGCTGAAAAGGAAATTTCCGAGTTGCTCGCCACACGCGATATTTCCGATAAGATGCGCAACGGCATCGAAGTCGTGCTGGCGGGGAAACCCAATGCCGGAAAATCCAGTTTGCTCAATTATCTCCTCGGCTACAACCGCGCGATCGTCAGCGACATTCCCGGCACGACCCGCGATACCGTCGACGCCGAAACCGTTTTGCGGCAAATCCCCGTCCACCTCGTCGACACGGCGGGATTGCGCGAAACATCCGACCCGGTCGAGCAACTCGGCGTGCGGCGCAGCCGCGACAGCATCAAACTGGCGCAAGTGACCTTTTTCCTTCTCGACGCGACCGGAGACGATCCCGCAGACGAAATCGCCTGTTTCAATGAAATTGCCGCGCCCAATGCGATCGCCGTCTGGAATAAGATCGACCTCGTCCCGGACCGGGAATTGCCGGAAATCGTTTCTCCCGCCGTCAAAATCTCGGCGGCGACGGGCGAAGGCATCGAATCGCTTCTCGACGCTTTTGCCGAAAAAGTTTTCGGCAGCCGTCACTTCGATGTGCCGCAAGTCGCGCTCAACTCCCGTTGCGCCGCACTGCTTGAGGAGGCAAAAGGAAATCTCGACGCCGCCATCGCCCGCTTCCAAGAGGGCGATTTTGAACTTGCCGCCGAAGAACTCGCTTTTGCCGGGCGTCAGGTGGGAATGGCAGTAGGCAAAACGGTCGATCCCGATATTCTGGATGAGGTTTTCCGGAACTTCTGCATCGGGAAATGAAAACAAGTGTTTTCAGTTATAAGTTATTAAAATCTGAAATCTCTTTTTCCGTCGTGAAGTTCCTGTAAATACTCGGAAGCCTTGGCGCGGACTTTTTCATCGGGGACGCGTTTCAATTCCTCTTTGATCGCGGCTTCGCCGAGTTTCTGCGTGTCGGGCGAGGCGTAATCCTCCAGATATTCCTTGAGCGTCATCAGCGCGTTGGGCTGACAGCAGTTGGCGATCTGACCGGATTTCACAAGTTTCATAAAACGGTCGCCCGTGCGTCCGGCACGGTAGCAGGCGGTGCAGAAACTCGGGATATAGCCGTTGCGGAGCAACCAGTTGACCACCTGATCGAGCGTGCGGTGATCGGCAAGTTCAAACTGGGCGGAGTTCTCCTCCTCCTTTTCCTCTTCAGCATAACCGCCGACGCTGGTGCGGGAGCCGCCGCTGATCTGAGAGACGCCGCACTTGATGACTTCGGCACGGACTTGCGGCGACTCGCGGGTGGAAATGATCAATCCGGTATAAGGCACGGCAATGCGGAGCACCGCGACGATCTTGAGAAAAATATCATCAGGCACGGCGTTGCTGAATGTACCGGCATCGATGTCGTCGGCGGGGCGGATGCGCGGCACGCTGATCGTATGAGGCCCGACCCCCTTGTAGGCTTCAAGGTGTTCGGCGTGCATCAGTATCCCCGTGAAATCATAGCGGTAAAGCCCCAGCCCGAAAAGAACGCCCAGTCCCACGTCGTCGATACCGCCCGTCATCGCGCGGTCCATCGCTTCGGTGTGATAGGCGTAATCGCTCTTGGGTCCGGTCGGGTGAAGTCTTTCATATTCCTTTTTATTGTAGGTTTCCTGAAAGAGGATATATGTACCGATGCCCGCGTCCTTGAGCTTCCGGAAATTTTCAACCGTCGTCGCGGCGATGTTGACGTTGACGCGGCGGATGGCGCCGTTTTTGTGCTTGATGCTGTAAATCGTTTTGATGCTTTCAAGGACGTATTCGATCGGGTTGTTGACAGGGTCTTCGCCGAGTTCGATCGCCAGCCGCTTGTGTCCCATATCCTGCAGCGCGATGACTTCGCGGCGGATCTCCTCCTGTGTCAACTTATGGCGGCGGATGTGTTTGTTTTTATGATGATAAGGGCAGTAGACGCAACCGTTGACGCAGTAGTTGGAAAGGTACAGCGGCGCAAACATCACGATGCGGCGGCCGTAGAATTTTTCCTTGATCTCGCGGGCAAGGGCAAAAATCTTTTCGTTGAGGTCGGGCAGCGAGCAGTCGAGCAACAGCAACGCTTCGCGGTGCGACAGCCCCTTGCAGTCACGCGCACGCTCGATGAGGCGCTCGATCAATGCGCGGTTGTCGCGGTTCTCGTCGGCGTATTTCAGCGAAGACAGAATTTCGTCGTCGCTGATGAAATCGACGGCGCGGGGGGATTTGACATCGTACATAAAAAAATTCCTTTATTTGAGAATTTTGGACTGCAATGATTTGACGCTGACGCCCGGAAGCATTCCGAGCTTGCCGCTCAACGCGCCGACCGTATCGGAGGGCGCATCGAGGACGATGCTGATGATGCTCAACTTTTCCTGACGGTAGGGGATCCCCATCCGCCCGATGATGGATCCGGCGTATTCGTGCAGAATGCGGTTGACTTTTTCCGCCGCTTCCGGTTCTTCGACGATGATGCCGACCAATGAGATCCGACGCTCCATAAATGCTCCTCCGGCAAAAAAAAATGCTTTCCATCCCGAAACAGGGAGAAAGCGTTCAGCGTCGACCTTGCGCCCAAGCCCTGCCCGCAGGGAAAAATCCCCCTTGGAATCGGTACTTCGACTGAAAAAAAATCCCCCTGGTTGCGGGCGAACCCGTAAGGAGCGGGATATTCCGTTGACTTAATATACTCTTTATGCTGCTTTTTGTCAACCGCTAAAGGCGGTTCAACGCGGCGGTGACGGCGAGGATCTGCGGCAAAAGCTGTTTCTTGCGGCTGACGACGCCGGGCAGATCGAAAACGTTGTCGGCGATCTGATTGTAAGGCAACGCCTCCAGTACCGCTTCCTCTCCGAGCATGAAGAGCCGCGAATTGCCGCGCACGGCATCGGTGACCAGCAGTCCGATGAAGTGGAGATTTTCGCCGCGCATCACGTCGCGCATACGCTCCTCCAACTCCGCGCGGCGGCGCGCTAAAAGTGACAGATTGCTTTCCTCGACCTGCGACAAGGCGAAGCGGAAGCGGCCGTCCTCGTAACTCTTGCGGTCGCCGTCGATGACTTCGGATGCGGGACGCGCGGCAAGCGGCGATGCGATGCGGTTGAATTCCAGCATCAATTCGCTGCCCTTGACGGAGGAAAGTTTCTCCAGCCACTCGACCATTTTGCGGTCGAGCGGCGAAGTCGTCGGCGAAACGAGATTCAGCGTATCGGAAATGATGCCGCCGAGAAGAAGTCCGGCGAGATTGGGCGTCAGACTTTCGCCCGAACTTTTGAACATCGACGCGACGAGCGTGCAAGTACTGCCTACCACGTCGCCGGTGAATTTGATCGGCGCGGCGGTCGCGGGCATTCCGATGCGGTGATGATCGACGATCTCGATCAGCGGCAACTCCTCGACGCCGGGCAGACTTTGCGCGATCTCGTTGTGATCGACTAAAATCATTTTGAAAGGCGGTTCGGCGCTGATGTGCCTTTTGAGCAAAACTCCGGCGTAACGGTTCCCGTTGCCGACGACGGGGATCACGTCTTCCGGCTGATTGAGGACGCGGCTTCCGACGACGCGGAGCCGGCTTTGCACCGAGAGCGTGAAGCACTCGTTTTTGCCGACACAGCGGCCGACGCCGACGCTGAATTTCAACCGCCGGATCACCGTGGCGGAGTCGAAATTGGTACGCAAAACGGCAACGCCGCTCCGGGCGGCTTCCGACAGGATCAGCGGCTCGACCGGCTTGCCGCCGGTGACGATCAGCACTTTGATCTTGCGGCGCAATGCGCGCAAATGGATGTCGGGGCGGTCGCCGACGATGACGACAAGATCCTCCGACTGCGGCAAATGGGCATCGAAACTTTCCACGCCCATCGCGCCGACGTAGACGAGAAAATTGCGTTCGACGTCGGGATCAAACGACGGCGGCAATTCCGATTGGATCAATTCGGAAATCAGCCGGAGCGACGTCGTCACCGCGCGTCCGGCAAGTCCGCCCTCGGCGTCGACGTCGAGCAAGTCGGAAAGCAGGGCGAGCGGGCTGAGCATCCCGAGCAATTCCCCTTTTTCCCCGACGACGGGCAGCCGCGGATAGCCGGATTTGCGGAGCAATTCCACTGCGGCGTAAAGCGAACTTTTGCCGGAAACGACGGGAGATGAGGTATCCATCACGTCGCCGACGCGCACATAAACGTCGTTGCGCGATTCGGGGATGGCGCAATGAAATTTTTCAAAGAGATAGCGGGCGCGCTCCGGCATCACGCCGGGGCAGACGGCGACGGTATTGAAACCCTGACGGCGGCGGAGTTCCGCCAGCGCGGCGGCGGCGGCAAGGCTGTCGATGTCAGGATTCCGGTGACCGGAAACAAAAATCAAAGCGTCTTTTTCTTTCATCAATCTTTTCTCCCGGCAAAATGTTTTCGCCATAGTATATCATCAAAAGGCGCGATTGTCAATCCCCGGTTGACAAAACGCGGTTTGTCCGCTATGTTAAGAAAACGTTTTTTTCAGAACCGGAATTTATGAAAAAATCAAGTTTCATTCCGCTTTTCGCCACCAATTTCGCCGGGGTTTTCAATGATAATTTTCTGAAAACGCTGGCGATGTTCATCGTCTGCGAATGGATCACCGGGCCGAAACTGCAATCGACCTGTCTCGGCTTGACGGCGGGCGCGCTCGTACTGCCCTACATTTTCTGCTCGCCTTTCGCCGCCAGAATGATGCAGTATCACAGCAAAACAGGCATCGTCCGCGCCGCGAAGTGGGCGGAACTGCCGATCGTCGGGATCGGGATCGCCGGATTTCTGCTTCACTCCATCGCGCTGGTCGTTTCCGGAGTCTTTCTGATGGGACTGCAAAGCTCGCTGTTTTCCCCCGCCAAATACGCCCTCGTGCGCGACATCGGCGGCGAGGAACGCGTTTCCGTCGGCTTGGGGTGGATGGACGGGCTCTCCTTTTTCGCGATGCTTGCCGGCACCGTCGCCGCCTCGTTTCTGATCCGCAGGGCGCCGGAAGCCGCTTACAGCGCGATTTTGCTTTTCTTTGCCGCATCCGGCGTCATCGCAAGTTACGCAATTTCCGCGCAGGAAGAACGCGAATTCGTCCCTCACAGCGTCGATCCGCTGCGCTTTTTCATTTCGGTCTACCGCCAGAACCGGCAGTACCGCGATCTCAACAAAATCATCTTCTTTTCCGGCATATTCTGGCTGGTGGCGGCAATGATGCAAATGGGGCTTCTGCTCTACGGGACTTCCGTTTTGAAGATCTCCGCCTTTCAGACGGGGCTCGTCCTTTCGCTGGCGGCAGTCGGCATCGCAACGGGCAACATCGCCGCCGGAGCGATCGACCGCAAGATCCGCCTTTTGAAAATATTGCCTTTGTCGGGATGCATTTCCGCCGGATTGCTTTTTCTCCTTTTCGCCTTGCCGTTGCGGCCGCTTTCTTTCAGCGTCGTCCTCGCTTGTTTCGCCTTTGAGATCGGATTTTTCAAACTTCCCCTCGAAGCCGAGATCCAGAAACGGCTCCGGGGCACGGCGCTCAACACCGCCCTCGCCTATCTCAATCAGGTCTCCTTTACTTTCATCCTCGCGGCATCGGGCATTTATGCGGCAGTCAGCGCGCTTTGGGGGCAACGGGCGTTTCTCCTTTTCAACGCCCTCCTGATGCTGGCGGCATCCGTTTTTTACGCGACGGCAAAACGGAAATAAGCCGCGCTCAGGAAAAATCCGTCAAAACGGCGGATTTCCGCAAAAAAAGCTTGATTTTACCGCGTTTTTGCAGTATAGTAAATGAAACGTTTTCCACCATACAACCATAGAATCAGGAAAGGAATTTCTTATGGTCAACTTTAAGGATCTCGGCCTCGTCAACACGAGGGAAATGTTCAAGAAGGCAATGGCGGGCAAATACGCCATCCCGGCTTTCAACTTCAACAACATGGAGCAACTCCAGGCGATCATTCAGGCTTGCACCGAAAACGCCTCGCCGGTGATCCTGCAGGTTTCCAAGGGCGCCCGCAACTACGCCAACCAGACCCTGTTGCGCTATATGGCGCAGGGCGCGGTCGAGTACTCCAAGGAAATTTCCGGCGGCAAAGGCGCGGTGCCGATCTGCCTCCACCTCGACCACGGCGATTCTTTCGAGCTTTGCAAAAGCTGTATCGAATTCGGTTTCTCGTCGGTGATGATCGACGGCTCCTCGCTCCCCTATGAGGAAAACGTCGCGCTGACCAAAAAAGTCTGCGACTTCGCGCACCAGTACGATGTGACCGTCGAGGGCGAACTCGGCGTGCTCGCCGGTGTCGAAGATGAAGTTTCGGCGGCGGAATCGCACTACACGAAACCCGAGGAAGTGATCGATTTCGTCACCAAAACCGGCGTCGACAGCCTCGCGATCTCGATCGGCACCAGCCACGGCGCGTACAAGTTCACCCCCGAGCAGTGCACCGTCGACCCCAAGACCGGCCGCCTCGTGCCCCCGCCGCTCGCCTTTGACGTGCTGAAAGCCGTCGAGGAAAAACTGCCCGGCTTCCCGATCGTGCTTCACGGCTCGTCGAGCGTCCCGCAGGAAGAAGTCGACATCATCAACGCCAACGGCGGCGCGCTCAAAGCGGCGGTCGGCATCCCCGAAGAACAACTCCGCGAAGCGGCGAAATCCGCCGTCTGCAAAATCAACATCGACTCCGATTCGCGTCTGGCGATGACGGCGGGCATCCGCAAAGTTTTCGTCGACAAACCGGCGGAATTCGATCCCCGCAAGTACCTCGGCCCCGCCCGCGACCGGATGAAGGCGATGTACACGCACAAGATCATCAACGTGCTCGGCTCCGCCGGTCACGCCTGGGACAAGTAATCCGCGTCCCTGCGCGATTTTTTCAAAAGACTGCCGCTTCCATGGCGGCAGTCTTTTTTTATTATACGGAGTCGGTGTTGAGGAGGCTCACGCCGCCTCCTCAAACTCCTCCAGGCGCCCGCCGGAATAAAAAACATCATCGGGGGCGCGAAGCAATTCTCCGTCGAAAAATATATCGGCGTACTTCTTGCAAAAATCGCGTTTCGCGTGTATATTAATGAAATATCGCTTTTAAGATAAACGGAAATCATTTTCAAGGAGTAACTTATGTTCAGTGCATCCGATCTCAAGAAAGGTCTGAAAATCCAGATCGACGGAGCGCCGTGGGTCATCACCGAGTTTGAATTCTGCAAACCCGGCAAAGGCACCGCGCTCTACCGCTGCCGTATGAAAAACATGATCACCGGCATCGGTATGGAAAAAACCTACCGCCCGACCGACAAAATCGACGAGCCCGATATCGAAGAGCGCGAGATGTATTACTCCTACTTCGACGGCAACAGCTACATTTTCAGCGATCCCAACACTTACGAGGAAATGAGCGTCGCGCCGGAGATCCTCGGCAACAAGACCTACTTCCTGATTGAGGAAAGCCTCTGCAATTTCGTCCTTTTCAACGGCGAACCGATCGACATCGCGCTCCCGACTTTCATCGAGAAGGAAATCACCGAAACCGAGCCGGGCGTCCGCGGCGACACCGCCACCAACGTGATGAAACCCGCCAAAATCGACAACGGTTACGAACTTCAGGTGCCGCTTTTCATCAATCAGGGCGACATCGTCAAGATCGACACCCGTACCGGCGCCTACGCGGAGCGCGTCAGCAAAGCGTAACTTTGAATGGCGGACAAACTTCACAATCTCGCACTGCGCTCCCGTTTTTTGCGCGCAGTGCGCGATTTTTTTTACAGCGCGGACTTTCTGGAAGTCGAAACCAGTGTGCGCATTGCCGCCCCCGCCCCCGAGGAATATATCGAAGCGGTGCCTTCCGGCGAAAAATTTCTGCGTACCAGTCCCGAACTTGAGATGAAATGTCTCCTCGCCGACGGGATGCAAAAAATCTTTCAGATCGGCAGTTGTTTCCGGCTCGGCGAATTCGGACGCAAGCACCGCGAAGAATTCACGATGCTCGAATTTTACGCCGCGCAATGGGATTATCTCACGCTTGCCGATTTCACCGCATCGCTCGTGATGGAAACGACGCGAAAACTTTTCGGCACGACGCAAGTCGAATTTCAGGGCAAACGCTACGATCTCGGACGCGCCACGTTTATCAGCGTTGACGACGCATTTCAGCGTTACGCAAAAGTTTCCGCGTTTCAGGCGGATGCCGACGGCAGTTTTGACGAATTGATGGTCACCAAAGTCGAGCCGGAACTCGGCAGGGAGGGGTTGACTTTTCTCATCGACTATCCCGCCAACCGCGCGTCGCTTTCCAAAATTTCCGAAAACGATCCGCGCGTCGCCCGCCGCTGGGAACTTTATCTCGGCGGAGTCGAACTTGCCAATGCTTTCGGTGAATTGACCGACGCCGCCGAGCAGAAAATGCGCTTCCTGAAATCAGCGGAATTCCGCGCCCGCGAAAAGATGGCGCGCTACCCGGAGCCGGAAGCGTTTTACGCCGCGCTCGACAAGGGACTGCCGGAATCCTCCGGATGCGCTCTCGGCATCGACCGCCTCGTCATGATCCTCTGCAATGCGGACAACATCGGCGAAGTAAGAGCGTGAAAAATGGATTCCCCGGAGGGGAGAAAGGTCAGTTTTCCCTCATCCAGCCTTCGATTTTGAAGTTTTTTTCCAGAAGTTTGCGATCGGGGGAGGATTTGTCTTCGGGAGAAAACCAGACTTCAAGCCGGACACCGTAGAACTGTCCCCAGTCGCCCTCGTAAATGCGAAAAGGGATCTGCGCGAAAAAAAGTTCGCCCGGATCGGCGGAGTACCCCGTCCTTTCCGTCGCGGTACGGCGCAAATGATCGGCGGAAAGCGGCGTGTTTCCGGTGATCTCAAACGCTTTGAGATAAAGGTCTCCGGCTTCGCCCGGATTGCAGAAAATCGTGGCGGCGTAATCGCCGTGGCAACCGGAAAGAGCAAGTTCAGGCGTTCCCGAAGTAACAGCGTTTTCCGGAAATTCGGCATGTCCGGCGAGCAACGAGGAAAATTCCGACTCCAATTCAAACACCGTCTGGGCGGTCATGATCCGCCCGGGGACGGTGTTTTCCTCAAGGATCTCGGCGCAGATCTTGCCCGCCATCACGCGGGTGGCATAGCGGTGATACACGGCGTCGGCATCGTATTCGCCGCCGGAGCGGAGCAAGCGGTTATTCCAACTGCGCCCGGAAAGACGCAAATTCAAACGGTAACGGTAAAAGATCCCCTCCCCCGCAAAGCGGTAACTCCCGTCGCGCGTTGAAAGATATTTGCCCGACGCATCAAAAAAGCGGCGGTTGGCGATGTAATTGCCCCCGATGGATTCCCGGTAAAGCCGCCATCCGGGATGAATGGCAAGATATTCAAGCAGACGGCGGTTTTCGGGATCGGTTTGCTGCAGTTTTTCAAGCGAGGGAAGCAAAAATTCGCTCTCCTCCTCCGGAAAAATCGCGGGAAAAGTATTCAGCACTTTTGCCTGAAACGTCGCAGGCGCCGCCTTGCGGAAATCGAATGCTTTTTCCGGCATCGCGGGAGTCTGCAATACGGTGTTTTCCGGCAGATGCAGACGATCGGCGAAGTGATCGTATGCCGGACCGAAATAGGAATAAAGGTGATAAAGCGCAACGCTTCCCGCAGTCAGCAAAGCCGCCGCAAACGCAAAAAGCAACAATGCGATGCCGCGCTCTCTTTCACGTTGACGCCAGCGGAGTATGCCGCAGACGATGCACCACAAGATCCCCGCGGCGGAGCACCAGACGCTTCCTGAGAGAATCTTTTCCGCCTGCCAGCGGAAAGGGTAAGGCAGACAGTCGCACCAGATCAACCCCGGCACTGCGGCAACGGCGATCAGCACCGCCGTTTCCGGCAGTACGGGGAAACGGTATAACCAGAGCGCGGTCGCTTTCAGGTGGCGGCGCATGGATTTTTCAATTTACGGCATCATCATCAGCGAGAAAACCAAGGCGAAAATCGCGCAGGTTTCCACGATGCCGAGCACCATCAGGTAGTTGGCGAAGCCCTGATCGGTTTCGGCAAAAGCGACACTCGCTCCCGCGCCCGCCTTGCCCTGATAGATCGCCGAGACCATCTGCGCGAGACCGCCGAGCAACGCGATCACGATGAAAAGCCCGCTGTATTCGGCGTGCACGATCGCACCGTTGACGTACATCTTGCTTTTGATGATCATCATCATGATCATACTGTAAATCGTCTGCGAAAGCGGCGCGCCGACCAACGCGAGCAACAGAAACGGCGCGGCTTTGCCCTGCTGATAGCACTTTTTCCACGCGCCGATCGCCGCCTGTCCGGCGATGCCGGTACCGATCGCCGAACCGATCGCCGCCATACCGACCGCCGCATAAGCGACACCCAAAGTGATGAATCCTGCAATTTGTTCCGTCATTTTTCAACTCCTTTATCGTTAGAGGTTTTATGATTGGCAAAAGGATGGAAAGCGTTTCCGCTCCAAGTAAGACCGGTGTGATTGGAAAATTCCAGAGTATTGAGGCGCACGGCGTGCACCAGGACGCTCATCAAGCCGAGCGAAAGATTCAATGCGTGTCCAAAGAGGATGACGAGCAATCCGCCGGGGATGAACCACGCCGAAGCGCGCATCACGTCAAGCCCCATCCCGTTGAAGTTTCCGGCGATGTAAGTACCCGCCATGCCGACGGCGAAAAGCCGGATGTAACTCAAAAGATCGGAAAAACTGCCGATCATCGAAAAGGGAAACTGAAAAACGTCCGCCGGATTTTTCCAGTCCAGTCCGCAGAGCAACACCAGCACCAGTCCGGCGAGGTAACAGTAGTTCATCACCGCCGGATAATCCCCCGGCCAGACGATGATGCGGATCGCGAGGAAAAAGTTGCCCCAGATGATCAGCATCCACCCTAAATTGGCGCCGACGCTTTTCCAGTTGGCGTCGTGGACCGCTTTCCAGATATGTCCGAGCGAAAGCTGGATGACGGCGAGCGCGAAACAGAAACACTGGATGCTCGCATCCTTGACCGCGGGGTCGGTCAGACACTTCAAGCCGCCGAAGCCGGTGCCGAACCAGTTGCCGGAAAGCGCGCCCCAGAGGATCGTGGCGCAACTTAAGATCCAGCCGAGTTTGAGCGCGGTTTTCGCCGCTTTCTTTTTACGGAATTTCCACGTCGCGAAACCGCACGCCGCGGCAAAAAGCGCGCCGTAGCCCGCATCGCCGATGATCATCGCGTAAAAGATGGTGAAAAAGATCAGCACGCCGCCGGAAATATCCATTTCGTGATAACCGGGCATAATGCCGAGGAAGTCAAAGAGCGGCTTGATCGTTTTCGACCATTTGCTCTCGCGGAGCAACACGGGCACGTTGTCACCGGGCGCGGGATCGTCGATCACCAGCCCCCAGCCGTTCTTTTTGGCGGCATCGCGCAACGTGTCGAGCGATTCCGCAGGAACGTAGCCCGTCAGCGCGATCACGGCGTCGTGATCCTCCGCCGCATCGTACGCCGCGGAAAATTCGGCGTCGGCAAGCAACGCGTCGCGCGCGGCGGCGATCTCTTTTTGCGCGGAAACGTAAACGGCAAGTTTTTCCTCGACGGCAAGGATCTCCTTGCCGATCGCGCGATCCCGTATCTGCAGTAAAACAGGGTCGTCGGCTTCCGTCAATTTCACGACGGGCAGTTCGGAAACGTCGACTTCCTTATCGGAAACGACGATAAAATCGGCGTGATTGCGGTCCTGAAACAAAACGGCGACGGCAAGATCGTCGCGGGATGAAACTTTTTCCAGATCCCGGCGCGTGCCGCGGCAAAGTTTGACAAAGATGCCGCGCGCGGCAAGTTCATTCAACGCGGCAAGCCGGAAATTGCCCCACGGCGCAAGCTGTTGCAGACGCAGACCGATCTTTTCTTTTTCCGTCTGTAATGTCGCGCGGCGTTCGAGCAGCGCGCGGCATCCGGCGAGGTACTCGGCGTCACTGCGGTCCGGCAAAAAATCCGGTGAAGGCGCAATTTCCTTTTCTTCAGCAAAACGCGCGAGGTCGCTCTCGACGCGGCAGGCGGCGCGAAAGGCTTCCGCCGCCTCCAGAGAGCGCGGCGTCGGCTTGGCATTCTGCACGTCGATCTGCATCACGCCGACGTCGCGCAGAGAATAAAGCGCGTTTTCACGTTCTCCTGCAATCGCCAGCAACATGATTTTTTTCATCGGGAGGATCATAAGCGCATCATCCTGTTACCGTACCTGTCCGTTGCCGAAAACGAGGTACTTGTAGGTCGTCAATTCGTCGGCTCCCATCGGGCCGCGGGCGTGGAGTTTGTCGGTGCTGATGCCGATTTCCGCCCCCATGCCGAATTCGCCGCCGTCGGTGAAACGGGTCGAGGCATTGGCATAGCAGGTGGAGGAATCGACCCGCGCCAGAAAATAATCGATGTTTCCGGGGATCGCGCTCAAAATGCCGTCGCTGTGACGCGAACCGTAATGATTGATATGCTCGACCGCAGCTTCCACTGTGTCGACGGTCTTCACGGCGAGGACAAGCGCAAGATATTCCGCGAAATAATCTTCCTCCGTCGCCTTTTTCGCATCGGAAACGAGTCGGCAGAACGCCTCATCGCCGCGCAATTCCACTTTGTTTTCTCTCATCGCTCCGGCGAAACGGGGCGCGAAATCAGACAGGATGTTGCGGTGGATGAGAAGCGTTTCCAGCGCATTGCAGACGCCGGGACGCTGACACTTGGCATTGACGATGATCCGGATCGCCTGGTCGATGTCGCATTTTTCATCGACAAAAAGATGGCAGACCCCCTTGTAATGTTTCAGCACCGGCATCGTCGCCGCTTCGACGACGGCGCGGATGAGCCGCTCGCCGCCGCGCGGGATGACGAGGTCGATATAGCGATCCATTTTGAGCATCAAAGGCACGGCGGCGTGATCCGTCCACGGCAATATCTGGACGATACCGTCGGGCAGACCGCACGCCATTGCGGCGCGATTGAGAACTTCGGCGATTTTGCTGTTGGAGTGAAACGCTTCGCTGCCGCCGCGCAAGATCACGGCGTTGCCCGCCTTGAGGCAGATCCCCGCCGCGTCCGCCGTCACATTGGGACGTGCCTCGTAGATGATGCCGATCACGCCGAAAGGAACGCTTATTTTACGGATTTTCAACCCGTTCGGGCGCGTCGTTTCCATAAGGATACGGCCGACGGGATCGCGTTGCGCGCCGACCGTTTCCAGACCTTTTGCCATCGCTTCGACGCGCGCTTCGTCCAATGTGAGCCGGTCGATCATCGCGCCTGAAAGTTTCGCCGCTTTTTCGCTTTGCAGATCCATGCGGTTCGCCGCGATGATGTCGGAAGACGCGAGGCGGAGCGCCCGCGCCATCTCATTCAGGCAGAAACGTTTTTTTTCGTCGGGAAGTACAGCGAGTTCAGTAGCGGCGACACGCGCGCGACGCCCCATTTCCTCAAGCTGACTGCGCACTTCAAATTCATTCATTGCAGGCGTTTTCCCCATCCGGAACAACATTTTTCTGTGCCGTTTCCTCCGGTTGTCCGGCAAGGATCGCCGCTTTCATCGCCTCCCAGTCGATCTTGCGGATCAGCCGGGGAAAAGCGCGGTAAAGGTAACGGTGAAGTCCGTTGGCGCGGTCGCGGTAGCGCGAGAGCGCTTCCGACGGCAGAATGTTTTCAAAAACGATGCGGTAGGCGGCGACGACCAGCCCCGTGCGGTCGATGCCGCGGCAACTGTGGATCAGCAGCGGCTTCGGCGCATCGCGCAGGACTTCCAATGCCGCCTTGACGTCATCCTCCGTCATATGGTGAGTGGCGACGCGGTATTCCTTGATCTGCAATCCGCTGATGATCGGCAGATCGCTGTGGTGACTGCGCAGATTCAAAACGCTCACGCAACCGTGCTTTTCCATCTCGATGAATTGCTGACGGTTGGGTTGGGCGGAACTGAAAATCCGGCCGTGGGAAACCACGTGAAAATTTTTGGCGACCCCTACTTCAAGATCGTGGTAGGCCAATTCCGCCATCAACCGGCGGTGCGGCTGTTTCGCCGTCACTTCCGTTTCCATCAAAGCACCTCGCAACGGATCAATGTTTCACGCAAAGTCTCACGGTGAGCATCACTCATTTCGCACATCGGCGACCGGTATTCTTCGGCGAGCAAACCTTTCATCGCCATCGCCGCCTTGACCGGGATCGGATTGCTCTCGATAAAGAGGTCGCAAAAGAGCCGGTAGTATTTCCGGTGAAGTTTCTTTGCCGCTCCGAAATCGCCGGAGAGCGCGAGATCGACCATTCGGACGAGTTCCCCGGGGATCAGATTGGAAGCGACCGAAACCACTCCTTTGGCGCCGACCGACATCATCGGCAGAGTCAGCGAATCGTCGCCGCTTAAAACATCCAGTTCACAAACGTCGAGGATCCTGGAAACGCGGTCGACGCTCCCCGCCGCTTCCTTGATGCCGACGACGTTGGCATTATCGGCAAGGCGGGCGACGACATCGACCGGGATCGGCACTCCGGCGCGACCGGGAACGTTGTACATCACGACGGGTAATCCGACCGTATCGGCGACCGTACTGAAGTGGCGGTAGATCCCTTCCGGCGTCGGCTTATTGTAATAAGGCGTGACCTGCAATGTGGCGTCCGCGCCGATCGCCTTGGCTTCCTGCGTCAGTTTGACCGCTTCCGCCGTCGAATTGGCTCCGGTGCCGGCGATGACCTGACAGCGTTTGGCGGCACATTCGACCGTAAAGGCGATCACTTCGCTGTGCTCCTTGTAGTCGAGCGTCGGACTTTCGCCCGTCGTCCCGACGGGGATCAGCCCGGCGATGCCGCCGGAAATCTGATTTTCAATCAGGGATTTCAATGCCGGATAATCGACCTTGCCGTTCAGGAAAGGCGTTACCAGCGCCGTATAGACTCCGCGAAGTTCCATAAAACACTCCTGTTTTGAAAAATTTTTATAGATCCTTTTCATCAATACGCCTTAATGTACCACATCTATCGGAAAAAATCAACCGCTTCCCGCGCGCCCGCCTTGAAAAAACGCAAGAGAGGCTTTAAGTTATAAAGCGGACGATCATTGATTTTCATCACCGGAAGAAAGGATTTCCCGATGTTTCAGAAAATTTCCGCCCTTTGCGGCACCCTTTTGTCGATGGCTTTGCTCGCCGGATGCGTTTCCTACGACTACAAAGGCGAAACCGCCTCCCCATCCACGGAAAAAGATGCGCTCAAAATGTACACGGAAGCCCGGCAGATCAAAGCCCCCTACCGCGAACTCGGCGAGGCGACGGTTTCCGGCAACTATCAGAATGTTTCGCGCGAACGCATGATCGACAAACTCAAAAGCGAAGCCGCCGATAGCGGCGCCGATGCGCTCCTGATCGTCGAACAGCAGGTCGAGCCCGTCGCCGAAGACGCTTCGCCCAACGGCGCTTACCGCACCGCCATCGACACCGGCACGACGTCCGCGAGCTGGGATCAACTTCAAAGCGACGTCGATCAGAATTACGGCAACATCCGCAAAGACCCGGTTCCGGCGACGACCGTCTACCGCCGGACGATCCGCGCGAAATTCATCCGCTTCGACAAGGAGAAGTGATCTTTTTATGCTGAACGTTGCACCCTTTGTGGTGCCGATCCTGCTTTCGGCGGTCGCGCTCGGATTTTACGACATCGCCAAAAAGAGCTCCGTCAACGGCAATGCCGTGATGCCGGCGCTCTTTTTTTCCACTCTTTCCGGCGCAATTTTATTTACGGCGATTGCCGCGCTCAACGGGACGCTCGCCGATGCCGTTTTCTGCTCCGCAAAAGAATATCTCCTGCTCTGGGGCAAGGCGATCCTCGTCGGCACCTCCTGGATATGCAGTTATTACGCATTGCGCGAATTGCCGATCACCATCGCCGCCCCGATCCGGGCGAGTTCCCCGTTGTGGACGCTTCTCGGCGCAACGCTTCTCTACCGGGAATGCCCCTCGCGTTATCAGGCAACGGGAATGGCGATGATTTTCATCGGATATGTCTTTTTCACCCTTTTCGGCAAAAAAGAGGGCTTCCGCCCGACCAGCCGCGGGATGGTGATGATCCTCCTTGCGACTTTGCTCGGATCGAGTTCCACGCTCTACGACAAATATCTCCTCGGCGTACTCGCCATCCCGCGCGGCGCCGTCCAGTTTCATTTCTGCGTCGATTCCGCGCTCTTTACCGGAATTGTCGCCTTGCTTTTGCTCCGGGGCAAGGATTCCCCGAAATTCGTCTGGCGCTGGAGCATCCCCGCGACGGGACTTCTCGTCGTGCTGTCGGATTATTTTTATTTCAAAGCCGTCAGCACGCCCGGCGCCGCCATTTCCATCCTCGCGATGCTCCGCCGATGCAATGTTTTCATCCCTTTCCTCTACGGCTGTTTTTTCTGGCGCGAAGTCAACCGCGTCCGCAAGATGGCGGCGCTGATCGTCATCCTCCTCGGCGCCGCATTGCTGGCGCTGACCCGCTGATTTGCAAAAACGCTTCAATGCCGTTACATTATATATATCTTTTAAGGAGAAAGATCCATGACTTCGATAAAAATCAAGATGAAAGAAAATTGCGCCGATCTTTTCCCCCAAAAGGCGCACCCCGACGATGCCGCTTACGACTTGCGCGCCGCCGTTGACGTCACACTGGAAGTCGGCAAAAGCACACTGGTGCCGACGGGGATCTTTATGGAGATCCCCGTCGGATTTGAGGCGCAGATACGCCCCCGGAGCGGACTTGCGCTCAAACACAACTTGAGTCTGACCAATTCCCCCGGGACGATCGACGCCGGATACCGTGGCGAAGTCGGGATCATCATGTTCAATCCGGGACCGGAAGCCTTTGCTGTGCATCGCGGCGACCGCATCGCGCAGATGGTGATCGCGCGCCTCGCCGAAGTGGAACTGATTTCCGCCGATATTTTAAGCGAAACGATGCGCGGCGCGGGCGGTTTCGGCAGTTCCGGCACGAAGTAACCGATACAAGGTGTAAAAATGAAAAAAATCGAATACAAATATCAGGCGCTGATCCTCCTTTGGATCGCCTTTTTTCTGCAACAGGGCACGCGGCAGATTTTCGGGGCGACGCTGCCGCTGATCCAAAATTCTTTCGGCGTCACCAAGACCGGGATCGGCGTGGTCGCCACCGTCTTTACGCTCGTTTACGGCATCTGCGTGCCTTTCGCCGGAGTGACGGCGGATATTTTCAAGCGCAAATGGATGGTGACGATCGGCGTCGCCATTTTCTGCGGCGGTATTTTCTGCTCCGGTTTCGCCGCAACGGTCGGCGCATTGCTGGCGACCTACGGCATTCTCAACGGGCTCGGGCAAAGTTTCTATTATCCGAGCGCGACGTCGCTCATCGGACAGTTGCACAAGGAATCGCGCGCGACGGCATTCGCCACGATGCAGTACGGATTGTACGCCGGGATCATCGGCGTTTCCGCGATCGCCGGATGGTGCGCCGATCAGGGGGCAAACGGCTGGAAACTGCCGTTCTGGATCTTCGGCGGGGTCGGGTTGCTCTGGGTATTGGCGTTGATCTTTTTCCTCAAAGACACTCCGCCCGCCGCAACGCAGGGCGCCGTGCAAAAAAAAGCGACGGCGGCGGAAGCCTTCAAAGTGCTTTTCGTCAACCCGTCGGCGATCTGCATCACATTGGGACTGGTCATGCAAATTTACGTCGATGTCGGTTTCAAGACCTGGATGCCGACCTTTTTGAAGGAAAGTTTTCATTGTTCGATGGCGCAGGCGGCGTTGCACGCCGTTTTGTGGCATTACGCCGGTGCGTTTTTCGGCGTGACGATCGGTTCGCGCATCGCGGACAAAAGGGTGAAAACCAGGCACGGTGTCCGGCTGGAAACAGGGATCGCCGGACTTTTTCTCGCGGTGCCTTTCATCGTCTATATGGGCTACGCTCCGACGCTTACGCTCTGCATTCTGGCGATGGCGGGATTCGGTTTCTTCCGCGGCATCTACGATTCCAATTTGTTCGCCAGTTTATTTGACGTGATCGAACCGCGCTACCACGCCTCCGCGACGGGGGTGATGCTCGCGGTCGCATTCGTTTTCGGCGCGGCGAGTTCCACCGTGATCGGGTGGATGTTTGAACACTTTTCCAAAAGCGTCGGCATTGCGTCGCTGGGCGGGTTTTTCCTCGCCGGAGCCGCGATACTGACCGTGGCGCGGCTCTTTTTCATCAAACGCGATTATTGCGCGTAAAACAAAGCGGAAAAATGAAAAAAACAGGGCTTTTTCTTTTGATGTGGAGTATGGCGGTAATGGCAGGCAATCCCTTTTCCATTCAGACGATCGACGGCGTGCCGAGATGGTGCAAAAACCAAGCCCCGGCGACCCCGGTCTTTTTCTGGCAGCACAATCTCGACGACGTCGACGTCAATGAAGTGAAAAAATCCGGCATCGAAGTCTTTACCTGCTTCAACTCGAAACAATCCTACGAACATCCCTACTGGGTCGGTGAAGGAAAATATGATTTCTCCTGGCACGACGCCGAGATCGGCAAATTCTTCGCCGCGCATCCCGACGCCTACCTCATCCCGCGTATTTTTGTCCAGGCACCCTACTGGTGGCTGGAGAAAAACCCGGAGGAAATGATCGGGTTCACCGACAATCCCGAACGCAAAAAAGGCAACGGCGGCGGTTCGACCTTTCACGAATCTTTCGCCTCGGAAAAGTGGAAAAAAGAACAAGGAGAAGCGGTGCGTCAGCTCATTTGCCATTTCAAGTCGATGCCTTGGGGAAACCGCATCATCGGTATCCACATCACGGGCGGCACGCTCGGAGAATGGCATATCTGGAGCGGCGGCAAAGATCCCGACTGCAGTAAGCCTATGGCAAAACGCTACGGCAAGCCGATCCCTCCCGCGATGGAGCGCGACGCCGAATACTTTGAATGCTTCTTTTCGGCGACGGTCGACGCGATCGATCACTTCTGCCGGATCGTCAAGGAGGAAAGCGATTATCTCACCGTCGTCTTTTACGGATATTTCCTCGCCAACTACACGCCGTACAGCCACCACAAGGCGCTGAATAAACTTCTGGCGCTTGATTCCGTCGATATTCTGTCCAGTCCGCATGTCTACGCGCGGCGCGCGGCAGGCGACGACGGCTACTTCCGCGCCTTTCCGGCGACGATCGCCAAACACGGCAAACTTTTCGTCGACGAGGGCGACGACCGCACGGACTTGGGCAAGCGCGACAAATGGGACGGCGGCTGGATCCGCGGCAGAAGCGAAGAAGAATCGGTCAACATGCTCCGCCGCGAATTCGGCAACTGCGTCACGCATTGCGTCGGATTGTGGTATATGGACGTCGATCCCGGAATTTTCCGCAAGCCGCCCTACTGGGCGGAGATCGACCGCGCTTACAAGTGGTACACCAGGCAACTGGCGTTGCCGCAAAAGCGCGTTTCCGAGATCGCCGTGCTCTGCGACGACCGCGGCAGGATCCATATGCCGCGCGAGCAGTTTTTCAACCCCTTCGCCGAATGCGCGGTGCGCAAATTGACTTTCGGAAGCTTGTGCCACATCGGCGCGCCGTTTGACTTTTACACGACGGACGACGCCGATTTTGAAACGCTCAAAAACTACAAGGTGATCGTCCTTCTGGACGGCGTGTCGATTTCGGAAAAATGCCGTGCGGAATTGAAAAAACTGCAAAACGGCAACCGCGCTTTCATCTGGCTCCACGCTTCGGGCGCATACGATCCCGCCGCAAAAAAGTGGGATACGGCAAAAATGCGCGACTTGACGGGTATGGAATTTCAGTTGACCGAAAAACAACCGATCCCGTGGCAGGTCTTTGAACAACCCAAAGAAACGCGTCCCGGTTTCGCGCCGCTGGAAGCGCATCAAGATTTCGGTGACTGGACAAGTCATTACTTCGGCGGATTCGCCATCGCGCCCGCGAAATTCCGCGACGTCTGCAAAAATGCGGGAGTTTTCCTCTACAACGAAGACGGCGATGTCGTTTCCGCATCGGAAAGCGCATTGATGCTCCACGCCTCAAGCGACGGGGTGAAAACGATCCAACTGCCCTGCCCCAAAAAAGTGACCGACATGGTGACGGGGCAACTGATCGGCAAAAGCGTCACAAAATTTCAAAAGGAAGTTTCTTTCGGCGAAACCGCGCTCTTTGAACTCGCTCCGGCGGAGTAAAACAACAATTCCTTTCGGGAGCATCGTAATTTAATGCCATGGGAGCACGAGAGGCTTGTTTCGCCTCTCGCGGCTCTCCCAACCAGCCACGGGCTGGACTTTGTACTGCCGCAGATATTTGCGGATAATCGTTTGATACGCATTCCCAACGACAGTCCCCGCAAATCTCCGCGGTCTCGTCTGTTTGTTACCGCAAAATGACCGACGTTCCACGCGGGCTAATGCTTCCGTCTTCGCCAAGGCTACGCCGTGACAAGCCGCCCGCCCGACTGCCCGACCTGCGACTGAAATGTTGAAATATCAGCTTCCAAGGACGTTGCCGGCACAAATGGTTTTTTACTGTAATTCGGTGCCGACGAAATGGAATTTTTCCGAATCGGCGGGGTAGTCCTCGCCGTGGCTCGAATTCTGCACCCAGGTGATCTCTTTGGGGCATTTCAAATTGTAATACATCCGCGCAATACCCGACGGCGGACAGGTGAAATCCCCCAGTCCCGCCCGGCTGACGTTGACCGGGCAATGGATGCGCTTCGCCATATTGACCGGATCGTAATAATCGCGCCCCTTGCCGTATTTCAGCGAAACAAAATCCTGTTTCATCAAGCCGAGCGTCTGTCCGCCGACGTTGCAGCACCACGGGATGCGCGCTTCGCACTGCGTTACATCGGGGTCGAGCGCCGCCGCCCAAAGCGCGTGCAAACCGCCCTGACTGCCGCCGAAAACTTCCAGATCGACGCCGTTCCATTCGGGGAGACTTTTCAGAAACTCCAGCGCGCGCAAAAGCCGCAAGACCATACCGTTGAAATAGCAATTTTCCGCATCGTCGCCGTCGGTGAGCGCGTAATTGCCGCGGCTGACGGCGAATTTCGCGTAGTACTCCGGCTCTCTGCCGATCTCCATACCGTGTGCGTTGATCGCCATATAGATATAGCCCGTTTTGCCCTGCATAAAGGGTTTCTGCTCGCCGACGCCGTACCCGGGCAACACGATCTTCGCCTTGAGCGATTTCGGCGCGGCGCCGACGGGGATCGAGTAGATCCCGGTCATCGGAGCGGGCTTTTCGCCCTTGAATTCAATGCCGGGGCAAGGCGCGCTGACGCTGTAACGGTGAAACGTCCCGGCTTCATTCAAGCCGCGGTCGGTGATAACGGGAGCAAGCGGCACTTCGGCAAGCCGCGCTTTTTGCTTCACCCAGAAGGCGTCGAAATCTTCCGGCTCGGGCAAACTGCGGATCTGATCGATGTCCGCCCCCGCCGTACCGTCGAATTCCGCGCGGGTGGTCACGTTTCGGTCATCCGTAAAAGAAACCTGACGCTTTTGCGAATCGAGCAATTCCGCCGTCAACCGGACGAATCCCGGCTGTTTCATCATCGTTTTGATCTCGATGCGTTTCCCGGCAAGCGGAATGACTTTCGTTTCATCCAGACCGTCGTCACTGCGGAGACGATAGGAGAGGAAGCCCTTTTCCGCCGTTTTTCCGCCGCAGAGGGGATCGACAGAAAAGGTGATCGTTTCGTTGCAACGGTAAGTGACCGCCGGTTTATCGGTCGCAACGGCAAGTTTCAACGGCGCGTTGAATTCCCGCTCGTCGGCGGGGGCAAGCGTCGTCACGGCGAAATTTTCCGGCAGCGGCGCGCCGTTGGGCGGCACGAAACTTTTATCCGTCGTAAACAAGAGCGCGTCGATGCGCGTATTGGCACTCTCGGAAACAAGCGTCAACTCGACTTTTCCCGGCTGGATCATCACCGGGCGTTTCAACTTTCCCCAGGTGAAAACGGGATATTTCAGCAATGCCGCGTCCTTTTCATCTCCGGCACTGCCGATGACGCGCTTGCCGATTTGAAGCCGGGCGCGACGCCAGTTGCCGCCGAAACTGTAAGAACGCATCCACACGGTATAATTTCCCCCCTCGGGAAAGAGGAAAACGCCCCGGGCGGCATCGCCTTTGCCGCCCTGGATCATCCCGGAACCGGAAACGCCGCGAAGCGCCGTCGATTTCCATTTGCCCGGATAGGCGAAACTTTCCGCTTCGATGAGGTAATTCGCCCCCGCAAGCGAAGCAAAAGTCATCAAAACAAAGGCGGCAAACAACTTTTTCATCGGATTTTTTCTCCTTCCATTTGCCAACGTTTGGCGTCGGCGGGGATTTTATCATGGCTCGAATTCTGTACCCAGACGATCGATTTCGGGCAACGCAAATTATAATACATCCGCGCGACGCCGGAGGGTGGGCAGATGTAATCGCCCAATCCGGCGCGGCTGACGTCGACCCGGCAACGGATGCGTCTGGCGTGTTTGGCGGCGTCGAAATACTCCAAAGACGGCGTATATTTCTCAATTCCCCATTCGTGCGGCATCAGCCCCAACGTGCCGCCGCCGCAGTTGCACTGCCAAGGCACCTCCACGCGGCAACGGGAAACGCGGCTTTCCTGCGCCGCCACCCAAAGTGACTGCAAACCGCCCTGACTGCCGCCGACGACTTCCAGATCGACGCCGTTCCATTCGGGACGGCCGGCGAGATACTGCGCCGCGCGCAACGCGCGCAACGCCATATTGAGGAAATAACATTTTTCCGGCGTTTCGTTGCCGGACAAAGCGTAATTTTTGCGTTCGGCAAAAAATCTGCCGTACTCCTCGTGCGTCGCCGTCAACGGAGTTCCGTGGGCGTTGACAAAAAACACCATCGCATCGCTTTGGCGGCGATCTCTGCCGGGGACGGCGGGGATCCCCGTACCGTACCCCTCAAAATGCAACTGCGCCTTGAGCGATTTCGGCGCGGCACCGACGGGAACGATCAGAAATCCCGTCGCCGGACGGTTTCCGGCGCAATCGACCGTCACGGCGTAAGTCGAAAACATTTCGTCGCTGTGAGAAGCGATTTTTTTCACTTCGGCGCGAAGCGGCACGGCGTCAAGCCGCGCTTTCTGCTTCGTCCAGAAAGCATCGAAATTTTCCGGTTCGGGGATCTCCGGGATGCGGTCGATCGCCGCCCCCGCGCCGCCGTCGAAATGCGCGAAGTAGACTTTGCCCGTTTCATCGATACTGCGCAATGGAATCCCTTTTTTGTCGACGAGATCGGCGGTAAGACGGAGAAATCCCGGTTTCGCAAGTTTCGCTTCAAGCATAAAGACATTCTTTTGCGGCGTCAAACAAAATTCACCCGACGCATCCTGCCCGTCGTCGCCGCGCAGACGGTAGCGGATGACACCCTCCGTCACCGCTTTGCCGCCGCATCGGGGCGCAAAGGTGAAGACGATTTTTTCATCGACACGGTACGCGATCGCCGCCTTGTCGCAACCGACGCCGAAATCCAGAACTCCTTTCAGCGCATCGGATTCCGGCAATAATATCCGATAACTGCCGCACTCGGGCAATTTGCCCTCCGGCGGCACGTATTTCGAGTCGGTCGTCAGCAAAACGGCATCGACGCGCACGCTCGCGCTGTCGGCAAAAATTTCGATTTTATGCTCGCCCTTGGCGATCGGAATGATCTTGCGGCTTTTCGACCATATCCACGCGGGCGTGTCGAGCGTCGTCGCTTCGTCGCCGACCGAAGTCGCCTTGCGTCCGTCGACGGCGATCGTGACGCGCCGCCATTTCTGGCTGAAACTCCAATTCCGCACCCAGATATAGAAACTGCCGCCCTCGTCAAAGGTGAATACACCCGATGCCGTCGCGTTTTTTTCCGTCGCCAGCAAAAAAGTGCTTCCGGAAGCGGCGCGCGCCGTACCCATCTGCCATTTCCGCGACTCCGGCAACGACTCCGCTTCGATCAGATATTCGACGCCCGACAGATAAAAAGCCGTCAGCGCCGCCAAGAGCGATCCCCACTTTTTCATCGTAAAATCTCCTTGTTTCTTATACTATACTTGCATTTTATCCCGCTTGCCAAGGTATTTTTGTGCCGCCGATAATAAAAATGTGCTTTTTTTGACGGGGACCGATCGTCGTTTGCTTTTTCTCTTTGAAAAGGTATATTAAAGCAAAAGAAACGAAAGGATTTGATTTATGCCGAATTTCAATATCGACTCCGCGCTTGCCGCGATGCCCCGCCGCGAAAAAATCGCCCAGACGATGCAGTACAGTCTCAGCAAGATCGACAAAAGCAGTGAAGCGACGATCGAAAAATTTTTCACGCAGTATCCGGTCGGTTCGCTTTTCGCCGGGTTGGACGTCATCGCCAAATGGAGCAGCGGCGACGATCCCGCCGCCATTCTCAAAACGTGCCAGAAATTCTGCAAGACGCCCCTCGCAGTCGCGGGCGATCTCGAGCGTGGTACAAAAAATTTGCAACTGCCTGAACCTCTTACACTTGCCGCAAGTCACGACCCCGCGCTCGCCTATCAGTACGGCAAATGGATCGGGCGCGCCGGACGCTCGGCGGGCTTCACCTGGAGTTACTCGCCCGAATGCGACATCGCGCTCAACTGGATGAATCCCATCAACAATCATCGCGGTATGGGCGACGATCCTGAAAACATCGCTCGTCTCGCCGGAGAGATCATCCGCGGGATGCAGGAGGAGAAACTTTCCGCCGCCGCCAAGCATTTCCCCGGCGACGGCAGTGATTTCCGCGATCAGCACACGGGGATCTCCATCAACCGCTTGTCGCGCGAAAGATGGATGGCGACCTACGGTGAAATCTACCGCAAACTCATCGCGTCGGGACTGCATTCCATCATGGTCGGGCATATCAGTCTGCCCTTCATGGACCCCGGTACGCCCTACCCGCTCCCGGGGACGCTTTCGTCCAAAATCATAATCGATTTGCTCCGCAAGGAACTCGGATTTGAGGGCGTCATCGTTTCCGACGCGCTCGTGATGGGCGGTTTCACCCGTATTCAGCCTTATGAAAAACGCATCATCCAGGCTTTCAACGCCGGGATCGACGTGATGCTCTGGCCCGAGTTGGACTACATCGACGTGATCGACCGCGCCATCGAGTGCGGCGAGATCCCGGAATCGCGCCTCGACGACGCGGTGCGCCACATTTTGACGATGAAAATGCGCGAGGGGCTGTTTGAGAAGGAAAAAGAGGTACGCCCCGCCCCCGACGCCGAAGTCTACAAGGTTCAGGGAAGCGCATTCGCCGACGAAGTCGCCGAAAAGGGCATCGCGCTCATTCGCAACGAGGAAAATGTTCTGCCTTTTGACCGCGCAAAAACAAAACGCGTCCTCCTCTGGTTCGCTCTCACCGCTCCCGAAAAACTGGAAGAAAAGTATAAGACGCTCATCGACGAAATCAAAGCGCGTTGCGATGAAGTCGTCATCCGGAGCAACGGCAACTGTCTGGAATTGCTCGAACTTGAAAAACAGGGCGAAGTTTTCGACGCCGTCCTTTTCATTTTCGACGTGCATATTGAGATCACTTATCCCTGCCGCCCGCGCGGCAGTCAGGCGGAGTGTCTCTGGACGATGCTCAACACGACGAAACACCATCCCGTCGCCGTCGCGCTCAATTCGCCCTATCTTTTAATGGAAAGCCCCGTCCTGCCGACGCTGGTCAACGCCCACTCTTCCGGAGAAGCCGTTTCCCGCACGTTGCCCCGTCTGCTCTGGGGGGAAAAGCCCTTTACGGCGACCAGCCCCGTCAAGTTTCCCGACTTGCTCGGCGTCGATCCGGAGCTGTAAAATGAAAAAAATCTTTTCCGCCTTGTTCGCCCTGATCGCAGGCGGCGTTTTCGCGCAGGATGCGCCGCTCAAAGTCCTGATGGTCGGCAACAGTTTTTCGTTGAGCTGCGCGACCTATTTGCGCAAAGTCGCCGCTTCGGCGAAGTGTGACCTTGAACTTGAGATCGCCTATATCGGCGGCTGTTCGCTCGAGCGTCACGTCAGGGAATACGAAACATCGCAAAGCGATCCCGCGCACCGTCCTTACCGCACGATCGACAACCGTCCCGCCTCGTTGCAGGAACTCCTCGGCAAAAGGAAATGGGACATCATCTCCATTCAGCAGGCAAGCCATTTGAGCTGGCGCGCCGACTCCTATCATCCGTGGGCGGAAAAGCTGATCGGCATCATCCGGGAAGCCGATCCCCAAGCCGAGATCGTCATTCAGGAAACGTGGAGTTACAACGGCGGCGATCATCGCTTCGCCGCGTTGACCCCCGATTGGAGCGTCGACCAGACGACGATGTTTGAAGAACTCGACAAAAATTACCGTAAGTTGGCAAAGGACAACAACTTCCGCATCGTCCCCGTCGGCGTCGCCGTCCAGTTGTCGCGGGAGGACAAACCGTTGCAACTGCCCACTTGCGACGAAAAATTCATCCGCTCTTTCACCTATCCCGATCCCCTGCCCGAAACGACCGACGTCGTCGGGCAATGCGGTTGGGGAAAGAAACGAAATCCCGGCGTCGACACGATTCACCTCAACTTGTACGGGCAATACCTGCAAGCGTGCGTCTGGTGCGGTTTCCTCTTTGGAAAGCCCGTTGCCGACATCGCCTTTTATCCGCCGGGACTCGACCGCGAACGCGTGGAGAAACTCCGCGTTTTCGCCCAAAAAGCCCTTGATCTGGAAAAAAACCGATGAAACGTTTTTTCGCACTCCTTTGCGCGCTCGCGTTGACGGGATGCGCCGCTTCTCAAAGTTGCGATCTGCTTGCGATGAAAGGACAGGAAAAATCCTATCATCCCGCGATGCCGCAAGGGGAACTTCTCCCCTTTTCGCAGACCGTCAAAAATGAAAACGGGCTCTTTGCGATCCTGAATCCCGAAAAACGCAAGTTTCTTTCCGTCGGCTTCGCCGCGCTTGCTTTGGAGCCGGGGAGCATTTACCGTTTCACCTTGCGTGCCGTCGGGCGCGAGGGGCTTGAGATCGCCGCTTTTTTAAGCGAATTTGAAAAAGAAAATTTGCGTTACGACCGCAACTTACTGCGCGCGACGCTCTTTCTCAACGTCAACGGCGTCACGACGTTTCAAAAAGATTTCGCCGTTTCGCCCGGAAGCGACCGGGCGATCCCCTGCATCACTTTTTTCAGCCGCAACGGCGCGATGAATCCCGGCTGTATCGCTTTGCTGAAAACGCTTTCGATCGAAAAAATCGGCGAGATGAAGAAACTCCCCGCCGGAACTCCGAAAACCGATCTCGCAAAAAAATATGACTTCAACCGCTTCCCCGCCGGGGATTTCACGCTCATTCACAAAGGCAACGGCCCCGACGCCGCCAAATGGCGCGACATCCGAGCCGAGATCGTCGATCTCAAAGGCGAAGGCAAGGCGCTTCACATCGTCCGTCATACGGGGGATTACGTCTACCCCTATCTGCTCCTCGACGATTTTCCCGTCGACCCGACGGGGCATTATGTCAAAGTCACCTTTGAAGCCAAAGGGCGCGGCGCTTTCCGCACCGGGATCTGGTGGAAACGCCGTCATCTCGAATGGGATTATGAAAACGCGCCGCTTTGCCGCCTTACCGGACAGTGGCAGACGTTTACCGTCTACCGCCCCTGCCTCACGCCCGATGTCATCGCTCCGACGCTCGCATTCAACTCCGGCGGCGAAGGCGAGTATTTCATCCGCAATTTACACGTGACGCTGGAGTAGCCCCGCAAAGGTTATCTTTCCCCCTGCCGGAGAAGTTTCGCCCGGTATTCGCGCGGCGAAGAAAGATACTTTTTGTGAAACTGCCGCGAAAAGTAATTGGAATCGGCGAAGCCGCAGTTTTCGGCGATCTCCGAAACGGGCAACGCGCTTTGCAGCAGCAACTCCGCCGCCTTGGATAAACGCACGTTGAGCAGATAATCGATCGGCGAATGCCCCGTCACCTCCTTGAAGATCGGGATCAACGTGCTTGGCGCCATCGCGGTCAGCGCAGCGATGCGCGCGATCGTCCACGGTTTGGCATATTCGTTTTCCAGCCGGGCGATCAAGTCGCCGAGCCGGACGAGGTGACGCGCCATCGGGTTGCGGTTTTGTGAATACTCCCGCGAAATGATGACAAAAATCTCAAGCAGCCGCGCCAGCAAAAGAAGGTCTACCCCCGGCAACGACTGCCGCCACTCGGTTTCCATTTGACGCAGAAGCGTTTCAAGCGAAAACAGCGGTTCTCTTTCCAAATGCAGACGGCTTTGGAACTTATGGCGGCGGCGGTAGGTCGGTTCAAAGAGAAAAAAGGCGTTGAATCCCGGCAGATTGCGCAGATTTTCCAGGTGTCCGCGCAAAAAGCGTTCGTCGAACATAAGATTGTACATATCCAGTTTGTGCCGTTCGGTAAAATAATGCTCCGTATTGCCCTGGATCAGAAAGATGTCGCCCGCCGAAACCGCGTAGACGTCGCCGTTGATCCAATGACTGCCGCCGCCGTTGACAATGATGATAAGTTCCGCAAAATCGTGCGTGTGGCGCACGTCGGTCAAATCGCCCTCGTGCTGGATCGCCGCGTCGCCGTGGATCGTCCGCAACGCGACGGGGCAGGCGTTTTCAGGGAAAAAATCGTGCCGGTTGGCAACTACAGTCTGCATCGCATCCCATCTTTCGTAATATAATGCTACTTTTTCATAATATAGTCAAGGATTTTTATTTTGCAAGAGCGTATTTTAATGAATGTCGCCCGAAACTGCAATCAAAAATGAAAGGAAGTTATGATGCAGGGTACATTCCGTTTTTCGTTCGGTCCGTGGAACATTCACGAAGGTGCTGATCCCTTTGGTCCCGAAGTCCGCCGCAGCATTCCCTTTAACGAGAAGCTCGAAGTCTACAAGAAACTCGGCTTCGACGGCGTCCAGTTCCACGATGACGACGCCGTGCCCAATATGGCGAATCTTTCCCCCGCCGAGATCATCAAGGAAGCCACCGCGCTCAAAAAGACGCTCGACGATCACGGCCTCGTCGCCGAATTCGTCGCGCCCCGCATGTGGTTCGATCCCCGCACCATCGACGGCGGATACACCAACAACTGCCCCGAATGCCGCCAGTATGCGCTCGACCGCGCCAAGCGCACGATCGACATCGCCAACGCGCTCGGCACCAAGAACATCGTCCTCTGGCTCGCCCGTGAAGGCACCTACATCCGCGAAGCCAAAGACCCCGTCGTCGCGACGGAACGCATCGGCGCCGCGTTGCAGATGATGCTCGACTACGACAAAAACATCCGCGTGATGATCGAATCCAAACCCAACGAACCGATGGATCACACCTACATCCCGACCATCGGTCACGCGATCGCGATGGGGCTGATGACGAGCGATCCCTCGCGCGTCGGCTGCCTGATCGAAACGGCGCACGCGCTCCTCGCCAATTTGTCGCCCTCCGATGAAATGGGCTTCGCGCTCGCTCACAAGAAACTCTGGAGCGTCCACCTCAACGACCAGAACGGTCTCAAATTCGACCAGGATCTCACTTTCGGCGCCGTCGATCCGCGCCGCGCCCTCAATCAGGTGCGCGTGCTCGATCAGCACGGCTTCGGCAACAACGGCGAGTGGGTCGGCCTCGACGTCAAAGTGTTGCGCACGCAGAAGGAAGGCGTTGATTTCAAACATCTTGAATACAGCCGCAAGATCTTCCTCAAACTCCTGGAAATCTCCCGTTCGCTCGACGACGCCAAGATCGCCCAGCTGACCGCCGAACGCGATTACGAGGAATTGAACTGGTACATCCTCGACGCGATGCTCCGCGGCTAATTGAAACGCTTGACAGAAAAGGAGTTTCGTTATGGAACGCAAAATCAGGATGGGAATGGTCGGCGGCGGCGCCGGCGCATTTATCGGCAACGTCCACCGGATGGCGGCGCGGCTCGACGGCAACATTGAACTGGTCTGCGGCGCTTTCGGGCGCGACGGCGAAAAAAGCCGCGCGACGGGCAAATCGCTTTTCATCCCCGCCGACCGCTGTTACGCGGGCTACGAGGAAATGTTCGCCAAGGAGAGTCAGCTCCCCGCCGACAAACGGATGGATTTCGTTTCGATCACGACGCCGAATCATCTGCACTACCCCATTGCGATGAAAGCGCTCCAGCTGGGATTTCACGTCGTCTGCGAAAAGCCGATGACGCTCACCGTCGAAGAGGCCGAAAGCCTCGCCGCTGAAGTCAAAAAGACGGGGCTCCTTTTCTGTCTTACTCACAACTACACCGCCTACCCGATGGCGCGTTTCGCGCGTCAGCTCGTGCGGGAAGGCAAACTCGGCGACATCCGCCGCATCATGGTCGAATATCCGCAGGGATGGCTCGCCGATGCGGTCACCGTCGACAACAAACAGGGTTCCTGGCGCACCGATCCCAAGACCAGCGGCATCACCTGCTGTATGGGCGACATCGGCAGTCACTCGGAAAATCTCGCGGAATTCGTTTCCGGACTCAAAATCACCGAATTGTGCGCCAATTTGAAAACTTTTGTGCCGGGTCGCACATTGGATGACGACGGCGACGTTCTACTCAAATTCGACAACGGCGCGATCGGCACGCTCACGGCAAGTCAGATCGCCGTCGGCGAGGAAAACGCGCTCAAACTCCGCATTTACGGCAGTCGCGCCGCGCTCGAATGGCGGCAGGAAAATCCCGAAAGCCTCATCGTGAAACGCAATGACGGCGCGATGGAAACTTTCCGCCGCAACTGGGCGGGCGCGGCATCCAACTGGAGCCGCCTCCCCGCCGGACACCCCGAGGGCTTCATCGAAGCCTTCGCTTCGCTCTACAACGATTTCGCGCAGGCGATCGACGCCTTTAACGCCAAACGGTCCTACACCCCGGAATATCCGTCGGTTGATGACGGTGTGCGCGGCGTCAAGATCATCCACGCGATCGTCGCCAGCGCGTCCGGCGATCAGAAATGGATCAAACTTTAATTCAGGAGCAACTTATTATGGCAAGACCGGTCACTCTCTTTACCGCGCAATTCAGCGATATGCCCTTTGACAAGCTCTGCCGCCTCGCCGCCGACTGCGGCTACGACGGTCTCGAACTTGCGACTTTCGGCGGTTATCTCGACATCGAGGAAGCCGCCAAAAGCAAAAAGTATTGCGATGCGCTCCTCAAAAAACTCGACCGCTATCACCTGAAACTGTGGGCGATCAGCAACCATTTCGCCGGACAGCTCGTCTGCGATCCAAACAACGACAGCCGCTCCGACTGCTTCGCGCCGGCAAAGTGCGCCGGAAACGCCAAAGCCAAGCGCGAATGGGCGGTCAAGTGCATGAAAGCGAGCGCAAAAGCCGCGCACAATCTCGGCGTCGATGTCGTCACCGGCTTCACCGGGTCGCCGATCTGGCACCTTTTCTACAGTTTCCCGCCGGTTTCCCCCGACGAGATCGAAAAGGGCTATCAGTTTTTCGCCGATCAATTCAATCCGATCATGGACGCCTACGGCAAGTACGGCATCAAATTCGCGCTCGAAGTCCATCCGACCGAGATCGCCTTTGACCTCTACACCGCCAAACGCGCCCTCGAAGCGATCGGCCACCGCGAGGAATTCGGTTTCAACTTCGACCCGAGCCACCTCTACTGGCAGGGCGTCGATCCCGTCAAATTCCTCCGCGCTTTCCCCGACCGCATCTACCATTGCCATATCAAGGACGCCGCCGTCACGCTCGACGGCGAAAGCGGCATCCTGGCTTCGCACTTCAACTTCGGCGATCCCCGGCGCGGCTGGGACTTCCGCAGTCCCGGTCACGGCGAAGTCGACTTCGAAGCGATCATCCGCACCCTCAATCAGATCGGTTATGCGGGACCGCTTTCCGTCGAATGGGAAGATTGCGGAATGGATCGCGTTTTCGGTGCGCACGACGCCTGCGAATTCACCCGTCAACTCGATTTCTCCCCCTCCGGGCAGAAATTCGACAGCGTCTTCAAATAAAGGCGAAGTTTTCTCCCTGAAAAGGGCTGTCGCAGACCTCCAACGGTTTTGCCACAGCCCTTTTTTTATCGCCCCCACGACGCAATGGGCGCGCGAGGGGCTTGTTTCGCCCCTCGCGGCTCCCTCAACCAGGGCGGGCCACGAGAAAAACAGGAAAGATTGCGAAAATGCCTGACGTGTGTGGACAAGGCAGGGACAGCCGTGCCGGCTTTCCCCGCCTTAACCACCCCTTTCCCCGTGCGACCGCAGTCAAGACGGATGCGGATATTCCCCCTGCATTTGTACGCCTGCGCTTCACTTCGCTACGCTTCGTTCGCTCGCGGCTACCGTGCTCGTCTACGGTCGTATTTCCCCCTTAAAATCTGTGATTTTCGGGGGAGCCCCCGCGCTCTCGCGCATCCGTTCCTCGCTTCGCTCCGGTACTCGCGGCTTCGCGTATGGTAGTTTTTATTTTCCTTTTCCAACTGTTTGCGCATTTCCGCATTGCAAAGCAATGCGTAAAATCACTCCCATTCGACTGCGCGCTCGTCGGCTACCGACTCGCATCCGACGGCAAATGAAGCGTATGTGGTATTTCCTCTGTTTCTTTCGCGGCAGTGTCCGCGAGGCAAGCATCGGCGTGGGGAGTGTCGCACATCAAGCAGTCGGGCGGGCGAAGCGGCAGAGCGAAGCATTAGCCCGCGTGGGACGCCCATCCTCTTTGCAGTAACAAATATAGA
>JAKSOF010000016.1 GCA_024405735.1 Victivallaceae bacterium
ACGATTACGCTCGACGGCGACACTGAAAAAAGTTTCACCGTTTCGGTCGGCGGCGGAAAGGTGTACGGCTCCAACTATTATTCTTTGAAGCTTGCCGACGGGACGCTTTCGCTTACCATTCAGGGGCAGAGCGATGTGGGCGTTGTAACGTTTGACGGCGGGACGGATACCGTCGTCATCGCGGGGGCGACTTACACGGGCAAGGCCTATCGGCAGGAAGATATCGGTCAGGCGCTCGACCAAAAGCAGATCGTCGCGGCGCAGGACGTGACGCTTTCGGGCTTCACCGTTTCCTCCGGGCAAACGTTCGTCGGGGACAATATCACGATGTCCGAAACCTCGGCGGCGATTTACAACGAAGGCACGATGACGCTTTCCGGCACAATCACGACCGGGGCGAACATCACTTCGACGAAAGCATTCAACGTCGAAGGCGACACGCAACTTGTGCTCGACTTTTCTGCGCGCACGGCGGATATGGGGGAAATGCTCACCGATTACAATACTTCGTTCAGCGAAATGCAGAGCAATTTGAGCATCACGATCAATGCCGATCAGGAGCAAAGCACGGGCGTTTACACGTTGGCGACGAATGCGACAAAAATCGACTGCCCGATCACGTTCGATATCAACAACGAATTTGTCGCGCCGCTTGATTTTGTGACCAAAGTTATTTCCGGAAAAAGAGTGTACCGGCTTGACTGGAACAACTTAGACATACAGTTCATCGTCAAAGATGTTTCGGACGGCAAGATTTTCGGCGGAGACACGATCCTCTCTGAAGATACCGCAGTTTCGGAAGTGGCCCGTCTGAACATCAAGGAGGGCAGTTTCGTCGCGGCTGCGGGCGGTGTTTACGCGACAAATTGCCGCGTTGACATCAATACCGACACGAATGTTTCGGTCGAAAACGGTTATTTCTCCAACATCGTCTGCGCGGGGAGCATCGTCAACGAAAATACGGTTTTGACAGTCAACGACGCTTCCCGATTGACGATTTCAGGCGGCACCTTTGCCAACGCGGTCGCGGGCGGGAATTACATTCAGAAAGAGGGCGGTACGGTTTACGGCGGACGCGGCGCAAAAGCGTCCAACACCTACGTCAACATCACGGGAGGCACTTTCCTGCGCGACATTTACGGCGGCAACATCGCGGCGAAAAACAGTTTTGCGACGACGACCAACAGTTATATCACGGGTTCGACCAATATTACGATCGACACGAGTGAAAACGTTGTTTCCATCAGCGGCAATCTCGTTGCGGGATCAAGCGGGGTGGGACAAATCATCGGCTCGACGAATTTGACCTTCACGGGCAATGCCGACAAACTTCTTTTCGGAAGCAAGAGCATCGTTTGCGGTGACAGTCACGATGCGACAACGGCGGTAAGTTGCGTCGGCAGTGCAAAAACGGTTTCCCGCTTCCTGAATTTCGATGATTTCACGGGCACGCTTGATGCGAAAGTCGTCGGATTTGATCAGGTGAACCTTTCCGGCGGCAGCGTAACGCTCGCGAAATCCTCGCGGTTGAGCGATGTTTCCTCCTGGAATTTTTCAGGAGGCGCGATATTGACGTTTGAAAATGCGGACAATAATTTCCGCGGCGACACGCTCACTTTTGGCACGTTTGACGGCAACGAATGGACGGTCGTTTCCGGTTCGGATTCGACGCTTGCAAACTGGGACTGGGCGGATCAGGTGACAATTGCCGGGCAAAACGCGAGTTTCGACGAGTCGCTCGGCTACTGGACAAGCGCCGATTACAAGTTCTACAAAGAGGACAATGCGCTCATCGTTGCCAAAAAAGGTCAAATCGCGTAGGAATCAAAATGGAGCAATTGGATTACGTCAAGCCGGAAATGACGGAGTTCGTCATTTCCGAAGCCAAAGGGGAAAGTTGCTACATCGACTGCACGTCGGATGACATTTGCCCGAGTTCGGTCGACACCATCTGATTATCGGTGATTTTGCCCCGGTGAAAAGCCGGGGCTTTTTTTGTCCCCGCCACCCGTTTCTGCTCCTCCTAATCGGCGGGGATGTTGCCGAACATTAAATCTTTGGCATTGACGGGCAGATCACCCGTCAGTGCCTTGTGGACGATCTCCGGCGAGAGGAGTGCCAGTCGGAGCGTCCGCGAGACTTGAGCGCGATCCTTGCCGGCGGCAACCGCCTCGCATCCGACTGCAATCAAAGAGTATACGGTTTTTCTCTCATCTCTCATAGCTGAAATAACAGCTGAAAGCGCATCAGCGCGGGAGTTTGACCGGATTTTCCCTTTTTTACAGGATCTCCGCTTTTTCCGGCAACGTACAGCGTGGATAACTGACGGCGGGGTAACCGAAAAGGAGTACATAGCCGACGCGGTAGCCGCGGGGAATGGCGAGCCGTTTTTTCATCGCCCGGCTGCAGTTGATCGCATAGACGGCAAAACCGCACCAGCAACAGCCGATGCCAAATGTTTGCGCGTAAAGTTCAAATTGTTCCAACGCGATGACGGGATCGACGGCGGAGCACGGCGCGTTTTTGGGAGTCAATGCGACGATCATATGAGGCGCACCGCGAAAGACGAGATCGCGCTCAAGATCATCAAGATAGCGGCAAATCCGGGGATAAAAAAGTTTCAGCAAGCCGCTTTTGAGCAGAAACTGCAACTGTTTGCGGTTGATCGCGCGGAATACATCCATTTCCGCACGGCTTTTCACGACGGCAAATTTCAGACGGTGATCGTTGCATCCCGTCGGGGAATAACGCAAGGCATCGGTCAATTTTTCCAGCGTTGCGGCATCGACTTCCTGCGGTTTAAACTGGCGGATGCTCCGGCGGTTGCGGAGCGTTGAAAGCATCGCTTCGGGAGTCGCCCCCTGCCCTGCGGGAGAAATCATTTCCGGCGTTACGCCGTCGACTGAGATCGCGCCTGTCGGGCAAACGGCAAGGCAATGTTGGCAATGGATGCAGAATTTTTCGTTTTCAACGGGGATGACAGGATATTTTTTCCCTTTTTGCAACACTTTGACGATGCAGTCGCCGACGCATTGAAAGCATCCGGTACATTTCGTTTGATCGATGAAAATCATAATCCGCCCCTTTCCTTTTTTACAATATAGCGCAAAAAGGAAAAGATTGCAAAAAAAGCAAACTGCGGTTATATTAAGAGAAACGCAGCAAAGGAGTTGAAACTATGCCTCTTTTTGGCGGACAACACATTCCCAAGCCGGGGGAGCACAAGATGGTGATCCCCGAAGGCTCCTGGATCAAGTGCAAAAAATGCGGTCACACGCTCTATACGGATCGTCTTGCGGACAACACCAATGTCTGCTGGAACTGCAATTTTTATTTTCCGCTCACCGCCCAGGCGCGGATCAAAATGCTGACCGACGAAGGCTCGTTCCAGGAAATCGACGCCAATATATCGTCGGTCGACGTGCTCGGTTTCAAAGACTCCAAGCAATATTCCGACCGGATCACCGAAAGCAAGACCAAATCCCGTTTGAACGACGCCGTCGTTTGCGGCAAAGCGACTTTGGATCAACGCCCCTTCATGCTCGGCGTGATGGACTTCCGCTTCATGGGCGCCTCGATGGGCTCCGTCGTCGGCGAAAAGATCACGCGGCTCTTTGAAATGGCGCTTAAGAAAAAACTTCCCGCCGTCATGGTGACCGCTTCCGGCGGCGCCCGGATGCAGGAAGGCATTTTAAGTCTGATGCAAATGGCGAAAACCTGCGGCGCCGCCCAGCGGCTCGCCGCAGCGGGACTGCCGTACATCGCGATATTGACCGACCCGACCTATGGCGGCGTGACGGCAAGTTTCGCGACCGTCGCCGACGTGATTCTCGCCGAGCCCGGCGCGATGATCGGTTTCGCCGGGCCCCGCGTGATCCAGGAAACCACCAAGGCGCGCTTGCCCGAAGGCTTCCAGACGGCGGAATTCCTTTTGCAGAAAGGGCTGATCGACCGCATCGTCGAACGCAAAAATCTGCGCAAAGAATTATCGATTTTGCTTGATTTTTTACAAAAACAGTGATATGTTAATTTCTGCCGCCGGGGTGGACCTCGTGCGTTGTCAAAAATGCCAACCGGGTCAGGTGGGGAACCAAGCAGCCCTACGCACCTTTTGACAGGCCACGGGCAATCTGCTCCGGCGGTTCTTTTTATACGTTTTTAGAGCAAAGGAACCCCGCAGATGTCCAGAATTGACGGCCGTGCCAACGACGAATTGCGCCCTTGGAATTTCACTCTTGATTTTATGCGTCACCCCGCAGGTTCCGCTTTGCTTTGCTGCGGCAACACCCACGTCGTCGCCGCCGCGACCTTTGACGACAAAGTCCCCGGCTGGATGAAAGCGCAAAAAGTTCCCGGCGGCTGGATCACCTGCGAGTACGGGATGCTTCCCGCTTCCACCGGAGAAAGGATGAAGCGCGAAGCTTCACAGGGCAAACAGGGCGGCCGCACCGTCGAGATACAGCGGCTGATCGGCCGTTCGCTCCGGATGGCCGCCGATTTGCAGAAACTCGGCGAAAAAACCGTCTACATCGACTGCGATGTCCTCGACGCCGACGGAGGTACCCGGTGTGCGGGCATCACGGCGGGCGCGCTCGCGCTCGCGCTCGGTTGCAAGCGGCTCTACCCGCAGTCGGAAACGCCTTTCAGGGAACTGGTCGCCGCCGTCAGCGTCGGCGTCGTCCGCGGAGAAGCGATGCTTGACCTCTGCTACGAGGAGGATTCCTCCGCCGAAGTCGATATGAATGTCATTATGACCGAATCCGGCAAGCTGATCGAAGTCCAGGGCACGGCGGAGCACAATCCTTTTGACCGCAGTCGTCTCAACGAGTTGCTCGACCTTGCGGAGCACGGATTAAAACAGATTTTTGCCAGACAGCGCGAAGTTTTGGAGCAAAGCAAATGAGCGAATATCAAGTCATCGCCCGTAAATGGCGGCCGCAAACCTTTGCCGACGTCGTCGGTCAACAGCATGTCGTACGCACGTTGCTCAACGCGATCATTTCCGGGCGCACCGCTCACGCCTACCTTTTTGTCGGTTCGCGCGGCATCGGCAAAACGACGCTCGCGCGTATCTTCGCCAAGGCGCTCAACTGTGAACACCCGGTCAACGGGGAACCGTGTTGCCAATGCGCCAGTTGCCAGGCGATCGCCGAGGAGCGCAGTCTCGACATCATTGAGATCGACGCCGCCAGCCGCAACAGCGCGGCGGGGATGCGCACCCTCGCCGAAGAAGTCCTGACGCGCCCCGTCGGCGGCAAATACAAAATCTACATCATCGACGAAGTCCACATGCTTTCCAATGCCGCGTGGAACGTTTTGCTGAAAACGGTCGAGGAGCCCCCGTCGCACGTCAAATTCATCTTTGCGACGACGGAAGTCCATCTCGTTTTGCCGACCATTCTGTCGCGCTGTCAGAGATTTGATCTACAGCCGATCCCGACCCGGCTCATCGCCGAACGGCTGAAACTCATCTGCGAAACGGAAAAAATCGCCATCGACGCCGAAGCGATCGGGGCGATCGCCCGTTCCGGCGAAGGCGGGATGCGCGATGCGCAATCTCTGCTCGATCAGGTGATCGCCTTTTTTGCCGACGGTTCCGGACGCGCGATCACGGCGGATCAGGTGCGGTCGCTTTTCGGCTTGACCGACCGCAACGAATTGGAAAGTCTCGTCCGCGCGCTGTTGCTCAATCAGCCGGGGGAAATGATCCGGCTGATCAATCAGCAGAGCAAACGCGGCAAAAATCTGGAAACGCTCTTTGAAGACCTGTTGGAGTTGTTGCGCGCGATCCAGCTTTGCCAATTGTTGCGCAATCCCGCCGAAGTGCTCGACGAAAGCGACGAGATCATCGCGCGCGACACGGCGATCGCCAAGGCGGCTCCGTCGGAAACTTTGCGCATTTTACTGGAGATCCTTTCCGGCGTCGGCCGTGTATTGCACGAGGCGGTCAACAAACAGATCTATCTGGAAACGCTTTTGCTCAAAGCGATGCACGAAGCCCACGCGGTACGCATCGAGGATGTTCTGGCGCGGCTCAATCAACTGCGCACGGCAGGCGAATTGAAATTTCTCGACACCTTGCCGACGGGGAAACCGGCGGCGGCGGCGACCTTTCCCGAGCCTCTGCCGGAAAAACCCGCAGTAAAAGAGCCGGAACTTCCCGCCATCCCCCCGGAAGCGGAAATCGTCGTCGACGAGGAACCGGAAGAACACGCCGCCCCCCTCACCTCCCCCGCACAACCCCAAACGCCTTCGGCTCCGGACATCCCGGATGCTCCGGAAAGCATTCCCGCCGGGGATCCGGAAATTTCCGTCGTCATACCGGAAAGCGATCCCGCAGACGAAGAATCCCCTGCCGCTGCCGTTGCGGTTTCTCCGTCGGCACCGGACACGCAGGATCGTCTTGCGCCGCAAGAACATACCAAACAACGCCAGAGTGTCCTCTCCTCCGACCCCGAAGCGTTAAAAAAGGCGATGTCGGAAACCGACATCGCCGAAACGGCGGAACTCTTTGACGCCAAAGTAGTTGACGTCCACCGTCCGATGGAACTCTGATCCGCTTGAAAGAAATCCGTTATTTCATTTCCGAGCAGATCGTGCCGCGGATCTCATCCGCGAGCAAGCCCGCTTTGTCCGCGAGAAATTCCACCAGATAATCCTGCTGCATATGATGATCGAGCGCCGCCTGATCGCGCCACTGCTCGTAAATCATGAATTTGTTTTCCTCCGTCGTCGCTTCGTGCGGACGATAGCAGATATTTCCGGCTTCTTTTTGAGTTTTTTCCGCCAGACTTTTCAGGGCTTCGCGCAAAGCGTCCTTCTTGCCGGGAGCGGCGTAAATCGGACAAAAAATCGTGATCTCTTTCATTGCCGTAAATCCTTCTTTCAATCTTCTTTTTCTCCGGTGAACCCGGCTTCATCCTGCAACAAACGTTTGAGTTTGGTCAACGCCTGATTCTGGATCTGACGGACGCGCTCGCGGGTACGGCCGATCTCCTGACTGACTTCCTCCAGCGTCAGCGGACGGTTGCCGCGCAATCCGAAACGCATTTCCAGGATCTTGCGTTCGCGATCCTCCAACTTGTCAAGCAAATCGAGCAAGCGGAAAACCGACTCCACATCACCGATGATCTGATCCGGCGTCATTGCGTGACGGTCGGGGATGATGTCCTGAAATTCACCTTCTTCTCCCTGCTGGATCGGGTCGTGCAGAGAAATCGTCCGCAGATCCGCCAGACGCAATCCGGCGACGGTGCGTTCGCTGAAATCAAGATGTTCGGCGATCTCGGCATCGCTCGGTTCGCGACCGAGTTCTTCGGTGAGGTGCATCCGCACCGTCTTGATTTTGTTGATCTTGCCGGCGCTCTGCACGGGGATCCGGATCGTCCGGCTCTGATTCGCCAATGCGCGGCGCATCGACTGTTTGATCCACCAGGCGGCGTAACTGCTGAATTTCGCGCCCTTGGAAGGATCGAATTTTTCCACCGCGCGCATCAGACCGATATTGCCTTCGCTGATGAGGTCGAGCAACGGCAAACCGAGCCCCTTGAAATCGTGTGCGATCTTGACGACGAGACGCAAATTCGCCTTGATCAAGGTCGTGCGCGCATCTTCGTGACGGTCGTCATCCCCGCCGTGAATGGCGTCGGCAAGCTCCGCTTCTTCCTTTTTGTTGACGAGCGGGATCCGGGCGATCTCGCTCATATAGACTTTCATCGTGTCGTTTTTCGTGCCGAGCGCGGTACGCGCTTCCAACGCATTTTTACGCGCGGAATCTTTTTCCTTTTTGGTGCGGATCCGGGTGGTTTCCGCGGCAACCGCGTCTTTGTGATGACGCGATTCCTCTTCATCCTCGCTCGTTTCCTCTTTCGGAATGAATTTCACGGGAGGCGCAAAAACTTTTTTGATGACAAGTTTGCGGCGAAGCGTCGGCGCGGCGCTTACGACTCCATCATCTGCATCGTTTTCCGTATCGTCAAAATCCGCTTCGGAAAAATCAATCAATTTTCCCGTTACCGCCTTTTTTGCGGGAGCAACCGATTTCTCCACCTCGGGCGCAGTTTCGGGCGCGCTCTTTTTCGCCGCCGCCGATTTGACGGGGGCTTTTTTCACCGTCTTTTCGGGAACGCTCTTGACGGGAGCCGCCTTTGCCTTTTTCACCGCTTTTGGCGCGGTTTCGGTCGCGCTCTTTTTCGCCGCCGCCTGTTTGACGGGGGCTTTTTTCACCGTCTTTTTGGCGGTCACCGTCTCTTTATCGGATTTCGCTTCATTCGTTTTCGTTTTTTTGGTTGCCATAGATCCCCCTTTTTTTATTTTTTGCTTTTTTTTAAGCAGGAATTCCCTTTTTGATTTTCAAAAAACACATTTCGCGGCTATAATATATATATGGAAAAAACGGCGTCCCCTTTCGGGAAACGCATTTTCTCTGGTTTTATACATTCAATATAAAATGTTTTCAAATAAAATCAAGTCTTTTTTTGATGTTTTGGCAAAGGGCTTTAAAAAACTATCTTTTTGACCGTGCATCGGCACTTGTTTCACGCCGCGGCGTAGAGAGAAACGTCCTTGCGCTTCCCGTTTTGCGCGCCGCATTGGCAAGCGAAAGCAAGCTCGTTGTGATGTTGCCCGAAGCCAACTGCGCCGAAGCGCTTTTTTCGGATCTTTTTTCGCTCACGGTGCAATATCACATCACCAAAAAAATTCTCCTCATCCCTGAAAGCGGCAGGGGCAAAATGCTTTTCCCGGGCGGTGAAAGCCGCCGCGCCCGCGCGCTCGACCGTTTGCTCAACGGCGATTTCGACCTCGCACTCGGCAGCGCGCACGCGATTTTCGGCGCGGCGCCGCCGCCGGAAGAAACGCGTTCATCCCGCATCTGCTTGAAGCCCGGGATGGAGATCAAACCGCAGACGCTCATCGAAAAACTCGTTTCCCTCGACTACGACGATGAATTCGAGGCGACCGTCCCCGGAGAATTCGCCCGGCGCGGCGGACTGATCGATGTTTTCAGCCCCGCTTCCGACGCCCCCTGCCGGATCGAATTTTTCGGGGACGTCATCGACGACATGCGGCTTTTTTCCGTTGCCGATCAGCGTTCGACGGGAAAAGTCGATTCCTATGAGATCATCGGACGCGGCGGCATCACCGCCGGCGGCGCGGCGAAATCCGACGCGACCGATTATCTGGCAAAACGCAAGTGGCATCTGCTCGCCGTCCATATCGAAGCGTCCCGGCAATACCTTGAGAAGTATTCTGTCGACGGCGCGGCAAAAAAACTGGAAACGCTTCTGGCACAGAAACTTGCCGATGACAGCGCGACGCTTTTTTTCGACTCGGCGGAAAACATCGCGCTTGCCGATGTCGCGGAAACGGACATCCTGCCCCGCACCGCGCCGGAAGTTTCCGCCGACAGCAACGTGCGCGCCAGCGAGGAGATCCTTTTCCGGCACAGTTTGCGCGACGAATTCCGCGCCGGGGATGAAAAATGCGTCGTTTTCACCCGTCACGATGAAGACGTCGCCCAACTTCGGTCGTGGTGCCGTCAGCAACAACTCTTTCCCGAAGAAGCGGAATACGCCCGGTTGGATCTGCAGTCGGGATTCCGGCTGCCGGGAAAACTGGAAGCGGTGAGTTTCCATGAAGTCGTCGCCGCAGGATTCCGCTTCACCGCCGGAGAAACGGCGGAGAGTTCCGCATCGGACGCGGTCGCGGAAGACACCGCAACGACGCTTCCCGATCTTCAACTTGCCGATCTTGACGTCGGCGATCTCGCCGTCCACGTCGATCACGGCATCGGTCTTTTCCGCGGCTTGAAAACCGTTTCCAGCGGCGGCATCCGCCGCGAAATGCTCCTTTTGGAGTATCAGGACAACCAGATGCTTTACGTCCCCGTTTTGCAGGCGGACAAAGTGAGCCGCTATCTCGGCTCGCCCACCAAAGTAAAACTTCACGCACTCAACGCTTCCAAATGGAAACGCGACCGCGAAAACGCCCGTGCGGGGGTGCATTCCTACGCCGCCGACATGCTCCGGATGCAGGCGTTGCGCCAGTCGATCCCCGGCATCGCCTTCCCGCCCGACGACGCGATGATGGAATCCTTTTTGCGAAGTTTTCCCTTTACCGATACATCCGACCAGTCGCGCGCGACGCTTGAGGTGAAACGCGATATGCAATCGCTCCGCCCGATGGACCGGTTGCTCTGCGGCGACGTCGGCTACGGCAAAACGGAAATCGCGATGCGCGCGGCATTCCGTGCCGTTGCCGCAGGTTATCAGGTGGCGATCTTGGCGCCGACGACGGTTCTGGCGCATCAGCATCTGCAAAGTTTCAGTCAGCGTTTTTCCGAATATCCTTTCATCGTCGCCGAACTGAGCCGCTTCACATCGGCGGAGGAGCAGCGGAAAATCATCGCCGATCTCGCATCAGGCGCGGTCGACATCGTGATCGGCACCCATCGGCTCGCTTCGGGAAGGATCAATTTCCGCAACCTCGGGCTGGTCGTCATCGACGAAGAACAGCGTTTCGGGGTCGAACACAAGGAAAGGCTTCGCCGCTTCCGCGCCGAAGCGGACGTTTTGACGATGTCGGCGACGCCGATCCCGCGCACACTTTACCTTGCTATGGCAGGCGCGCGCGACTTGAGCACGCTGCTCACCGCGCCGAAACAGCGGCTTCCCGTCAAAACCGTGGTGGCGCCCGCCGACGACGAGTTGATCGTCACGGCGATCAAGGCGGAACTCGCCCGCGGCGGCCAGGTCTTTTATCTGCACAACCGCGTCAAGACGATCGAAGATTGCGCCGCGCGTTTGCGCGCTTTGCTCCCCGAAGTCAAGTTTGCCGTCGCCCACGGACAGATGCCGGAAAATCAGCTGGAGGAAACGATGCAGAATTTCCTCGCCGGAAAAATCGACTGCCTTGTCGCCTCGACCATCATCGAATCGGGGTTGGATGTGCCGCACGCCAACACGATCATCATCGAGCACGCCGAGCGTTTCGGGCTCGCCGAACTTTATCAGTTGCGCGGCAGGGTCGGCAGATGGAAACATCAGGCGTATGCGTATTTATTACTGCCGAAAAATCAGCTGATCGGCAGTGACGCCAAGCGGCGGCTCGCCGCGATCCGCCGTTGTACCAAACTCGGTGCGGGGATCCAGCTGGCGCTCCACGATCTGGAGATACGCGGCGCCGGAAACATCCTCGGTGCGGAGCAATCCGGGCACATCAACGCGATCGGATTCGATCTTTACTGCCGCTTGCTGAAACAGGAAGTGGCATCATTGCAGGGAAAAAATCCGGAATTTCTGCCGGAAGTGGAAGTTTCCATTGATTTCGTCAGTTTTTCGCTCTGCGCCGCGCCGCACCAGATCGCCGCCGCGATCCCCGTCGAATACATCGGCGGCGAAAGGCTCCGGATCGACGCCTACCGCCGGCTCGCCTCGCTCCGCAATGAAAACGAACTCGACGATTTCGCCGCCGAACTTGCCGACCGCTTCGGGGCGTTGCCGGAAATCGCACGCAATCTGATCGAAGTGACGCGGCTCAAACTGCTCGCCGCCCGCGCCGGATACACGCTTTTTTCCGTCATCGAAGGGCGCGTGATGCTCCGCAATCCGGGCGGCGCCATCTACCGCGACGCATCCGGCAAAGCGCCGCAATTGGACTACCGCGATCCGCCGCAACTGCGTTTGAAACAAATGCGGCAAATTTTGCGCAAACTCTGATTTTCGGCTTGAAAAGCGTTGATCTTGTGCTATATTATAAGACAATTGAAGTGTTTTGAAATTCATTTTCAGTATAAGGAATTTAAATTATGTCTCAGCATCCCAGTCTCCGCGTCGGCGGCAAGATCCGCAAAATCCGCAATGTCATGAAGCGTTACGAGCGCATCAACGTGCTCCGCGCCGATGGTCGCATCGCCGAGGACAAAGTGCTCGGTCTGCCCAAGACCAAGCCGGTCGAAATCTAAAAAAAAGCTCCTTTTTGCGGTCATCGAATTTTTTCGATGACCGCTTTTTTTTTTAAGTTTTAAGTTGTAAGTTTAAAGTTTACAGTACTTGGTCGGGGGCTCTGCCCCCGTACCCCTGAATGCGCCGATGCATCGCATCGGCTTACAGAGCGACACAAAACGGCAGTACGCGATTGGTTTGGTCAATGCGTACTGCCGTTTGTTTTTAAAGCATCGCGCCGCGGGGGCGAAAGAAACGTGGTTATATGGGAGTTGTGAGAGGAGTGGGAATTGTGGGACAATACGCTCTCTATCGCGCTCATTACCGCAGAATTGTGATCATCGCAGACTTGCCATATCTCAAAAATCCCACAATTCCCACAAATCTCAATATTCCCATCGCCCCGTAAATTTCGCGGCAGCGCCGCGAGAATGGCATTTTGCCGTTTGCTTTTTTAAGCCCAAGCGACTTGTCCCGCCGTAGCCTCGGCGAAGGGGGATGCATCGGCGCTGTCGGAGGGTCAGGGAGCCGAAAAGCTCCCTGCATAGCACTGTAAACTTTAAACTTATAACTTAAAACTTAAAAAAGTTCATCTTGCACGGGTTCATCGGCAGTCGCCTTGACTCCGGCTTCCGCGAGGAAATCCGCGAGGGAAAGGATTTTTGTACCGTATTTGCGGGCGTTGCGCAGTTTCGTGCTGTTGCCGGATGGGTCGTCGGCGACGAGCAAACGGAGCGTTGAAGTGGCGTCATCGACACAGCGGTAACCGATCTTTTCGGCGATTTTTTCATAATAGGAACGCTTTTCCGGCATTTTGCCCGTAAAGCAGATCGTGGGCACATCACCGGAAGCCACGGAAGCGATCAAAGTGACGGCGGTCAGCAATTCATCGAGAAAATCGCTTTGCGCGGCAAGTTCCGCGACGACGGCGTTGGCGCGTTCCGGACCGATACCGTCGATCGCCGCGAGTTCCTCCGCCGTCGCCTTGCGCAACTCGGCAAAAGAATATTTCGCCAGCAGAAGTTTGGCGATATTGGGTCCGATATTGGGAATGTTGAGTGCGGCGAGAAGCCGGTAATCCTCAATGCGGCGCGCCTTTTGGATCTCGGCAACGAGCGACGACGCCGATTTTTCGGCGAAGCCCTCGATCTGCAGCAGATCTTTTGCGGAAATTTCAAAAAGATCGCCGATGTGGCGGATGTCGAATTTCGCCATCATTTTACGCAAAGTCGGTTCTCCGAGCCGCTCGATGCCGAGGTTGCGTACCGCGCCGAGAAGCCGCTGAAGCCGGGTCTCGGAGCATTCCGCATTGGGACAGCAAAGTTCGGGACCGCGCCGGACAAGCGCCGTGCGGCACGCCGGGCAGTTTTCGATCAGCGCGGTACGCCGGAGAATGCCGGGACGCGATTCGACGATATAGGGGATGACGTCCCCTGCCCGCTCGACGACGACGGTGTCGCCGATCATCACGCCGAGATCGAGGATATTCTGGACGTTGTGCAGCGTCGCGCGCCGGATCGTCGTGCCGGAAATCTCGACGGGATCAAGACAGGCGACCGGAGTCAGGCAGTTTTTGCCGAAACTCCACTCGACGTCGCGCAAGACGGTTTCGCGGCGGATATTGGTGAATTTGTAGGCGATCTCGCCGCGCGGATGATGCACCGTGCGTCCGAGGCTCGCGGCAAAGGCGGCATCGGCGAATTTGACGACGATACCGTCCTGCGGGTAAGGCAGTTGCGCGAGGGCGAGTTTCAACTCCTCCCAGCGCGACGGCAGATCCGCAAGGCGGACGCGGTATGAGATCAGCGTATAATCCGCCAATGTCAGTTTCGCCTTTTGCAACTGCATTTCGGAAATGTCTTTCAATCCCATGATCCCGGCGACGGCGTTGCGGCTGTTTTTGTAAAGCTGACCGTCCTTTTTACGGATATTCCGGTAAAGCGTGGCGAAATCATCGTCGCGGATGACCAGTTCGCCGCGCGCCGGACGGTCAAGTTTTCCGGTATAGCCGGGGGCTTCCAGTTCGATCAACGGGAGTTTGTCGGTAACGTCTTCGCCGAAAACGCCGTCGCCGCGCGTCACGAGCACCTTGCCGTCGTATTTCGCGGAAATGCCGTCGTATTTGGGCTGAACGAGCATTTCCTCCTCTTCACTGCGGGCGAATTTGCGCGCCCAGTCGAGCACCGCGTCAAGCGTGTACGCCTTGTCGAGCGAAAGCATCGGCTCGGCGTGACGGACTTTGCCGCCGGAAGCAACGCTTGGAGCATAAACTTTTTCCAACAGCGGATTTCCGGGGTCGGCTTTGCGGAGCGCTTCGACGATCTCGTCGTAACGGGCGTCGGAAATCTCCGGCGTGCCCTTTTCCCAGTAAGCGCGGTTGTGATACTCCAGCAACGCGGCGAGTTCCGCGGCGCCGAGCGTTGCCAAATCGAAGTTCAAATAATCCATAATGAGAGAAAATATAATCCGGCAGGTTGAATTTTTCAAGAAAAAAAGGTATATTATTCTTTATACTTGAGAGAAATACCCTTCTTTCTATAATTTTAAGGAAAAAAATACGATGAGCAAAAGTTTTTGTGTTGCAGTCGCCGGAGCGACCGGCGCCGTCGGCGTTGAAATGGTCAAGACCCTGGAAAAACGCAATTTTCCCGTCGGCAAGCTGAAGTTGCTCGCCTCGGCGCGTTCCGCGGGCAAAACGGTGAAATTCCACGGCGAAGACGTGGTGATCGAGGAAATGACGGAAAATTCCTTCAAGGGCGTTGACATCGCGCTTTTCAGCGCGGGCGGCGACATTTCCCGCGCCTACCGGCAGGCGGTGGTTTCCTCCGGTGCCGTGATGATCGATAATTCGAGTGCGTTCCGCATGGATGCGGACGTGCCGCTGATCGTCCCCGAAGTCAACCCCGAAGACGTCAAACTTCATCACGGCGTCATCGCCAACCCCAACTGCACGACGGCGATCATGCTGGTCGCGGTCGCGCCGCTGCACCGGGCGAAAGGACTTAAACGCGCAGTCGTTTCCACCTATCAGGCGGCTTCCGGCGCCGGAGCCAAAGGGATGCAGGAGCTGATCGACCAGACCCGGCAGGTGCTCAACAACGAACCGATCTCGCCCAAGGCTTTCGCCCACCGGATCGCATTCAGTCTGATCCCGCACATCGACGCCTTTACCGACAACGGCTACACCAAGGAAGAGTTGAAAATGCTCAACGAATCGCGCAAGATGCTCCATCTGCCCGAATTGCTGTTGAGCTGTACCAGTGTCCGCATCCCCGCGCTCCGCGCCCACTCCGAAGCGTTGAACCTTGAATTCGCCGAGGAGATCACGCCGGAAGAGGCGCGCGCGATCCTCGCCAAAGCGCCCGGGGTGACGCTCTGCGACGATCCGGCAAGCAACCTCTACCCGATGCCGGTCGACGCGACCGAAAAATACGACGTGCTCGTCGGCCGCATCCGTCAGGATATTTCGCGGCGCGACAAGCGCGGTCTGGATCTTTTCGTTTCCGGCGACCAGTTGCTGAAAGGCGCGGCACTCAACGCCGTTCAAATCGCGGAGTTGCTCTGAAAAATGTTCCGCCGTGCGGTAAAAATTTTTGCCGGGATCGCCGCGACTTGCGCGTTTTCCGGTATCGTCATCGCCAATGACTTCGAGGAAGTCAGCCGCCATCTTGACCACGGCGGAGACTACTTCGAGATCCACTGCACGGCGGAAATCAACAAACGGCTCACCGATTGCTTTCACGAGATCAAATCCGGCATCGCCGCGCTGGATCTGCCGGCGGAGCAGCGGACGGCGCTCTGCGGCGGATTCGATTTTGCCGAATCGCTGATCGAATTTTCCGGCATCAAGGAGATCATTGCGACCGGAAAAAGTTCAAAGTCCGTCGGCAACGGATATTTCTGCAACCGCTCCTTTTATCTGGTAAAACAGCCGTCCTCCGGAATGATATGGAATCTGTCTTCAAAGGAAAACACTCCTATTCTGGACGCCATCGGCGAAATGCCGGCGGAAACCATGGCGGCGTTCGTCGCCGATTTTGATTTCACGCAGGAAACATTTCAAAAGCAACTGGAAAAATTCCTCACGCCGCAAATCGCCGCCATGCTGAAAGAATCCGGCATCGGGGCGCGGGAGCTCGCGACTTCCCTCAGCGGACGCTGGCGTTTTCTCCTTTTCCCCGGAAACAGTTTTCTCTGCATCATCCCCGATACGCAAAAGAAAGCCTTTTCCTTTTTGCAGGGATTTTTAAGCGATGAATACGAATCCAATGAAAACGGCACGTTGACCAGGGACGACATCACGATCGCACACGACGATAACTTCCTGCTCATCAACAAAAACTTTTCCGGATTCGATGACGGTTTTGCCAAAATCAGGGATACAGAATTTTTCAAAACCGCCGCCGATCATCTCCGATCTGACGGAGTCGCCGCCTATTTCAGCGCGGTGTCCCGGGAACAGGAGATCATCGAAATTTTCGGGATCCCCGTCAATCTTTCCGCAATGGAAAGCAATCAGCTCGGCATCCTCCGCAAAGAAAGCAACGGCGTTGAAATGCAATCGGTCTCGGATATGACGATCCCCTGCGAAAATCTGATGACGGTTTTCAATCTCATCTGCCGCGCGCTGTCGGCTTTCGGCACGGCGCAGGAAGCAATCGCCGAAGATGCCGAAAATCAGCACGATGTCTGTCAGAAAAATCTGCAGACCATTTATGCCGCGCTCGATCAATACCGCAAAAAAAACGGTGCTTTCCCGACGGAAATGCAGAATTGGGAATTTTTACTCAAAGACGATTCCGAACTTGCGGCATCGCTGATTTGCCCCGACCGCAAACAAAACACCGATGATGCTTCCGGCGCGCCGGAAAAGACAAGTTACATCTACTTCGGGAACTGGGGGGATTTTGCCGACGACACCTTGCCGCTCGTCATGGATCTGCCCGGCAATCACACGGATTCTTTCAACGTGCTTTACAGCGACGGCTCCGTGGCGACATTGGAGCAGGAAAACATCACTTCCGTCCGCAAGGCGGCAAGTGTTTTGCATACCGTAAACCGTTATGACGAAGCGCGTTTCATCGAATTGATGCGGCGCGCCGCATTCATCGATCAACTTCTCAATCTGGAGTAACGATCACTATGGAAAAAGAAAAAAACGAATCTTTCAGGAAACCGGCGGACGATCATTTTTCCCGGGTCACCAATGCGCGCATCGAAATGTTGCGCCGTTTCATCAACCGCTCCGCCCGCGACGCAAAAGCGGAAACTTGGGACAAAATCTACACGACGCTGAAACCTTTTCTCTCCGGAGCCGAAGCGGAGACCGCCAACGAGCCGCCGCCGCGCCTCGGGCCCGCCTACCGCCGCCACAACGAACTCGTCGCGATGACCAGCAATCAGAAGGTGTTGCTCGACGAATTTTCGATGCTTTCGGATGCGTTACGCAAGCAGGTTTTGAAACAGCTTGCAACTGCGTCGCAAAATGCGGAAGCGACCCAATACACCAGTTTGTCGGCGGAGGAAAATCAACTGATGGGCTACTTTACCGCGCTTCCGGCGGAAGAGGAGGAAAAACAGCTTCTTGAGATCACCGCCATCGCGACGGCGGAATTGCAGCGTCTGCGCCGGGAGTTGCTGTAAAATGGAATTTTTCGCCAATCCCGCGTTGTGGAAAACCGTCGGGCTTTTGCTTGTTTCCAACTGCTTCATGACCTTCGCCTGGTACGGACACCTGCGGACGCTCGGCAGCAAGCCGCTCATCATCGTGATCCTCGCCAGCTGGGCGGTCGCCTTTTTTGAATACTGCGCGCAAGTGCCCGCCAACCGCATCGGTCACGCCGGGAATCTTTCATTGGCGCAACTGAAAATCATGCAGGAAGTGATCACGCTCGCCGTTTTCGTGCCCTTTTCCGTTTACTTTATGGGCGACAAACTGCGCTGGAATTTCCTGTGGGCGGGGCTTTGCATGGTCGGCGCCGTTTATTTCATTTTCAAAAAATAACGTCTTATGAAATACTTCGGCGCTCACGTCAGCACGCAGGGTGGACTTTTCAACGCGCCCGCGAACGCCCGCGCAATCGGGGCGACCGCCTTTGCGCTTTTTACCAAAAATCAGCGGCAGTGGGTCGCCCCTGCCCTGACGCAGGACGACATCGGCTCTTTTAAGAAAAGTTGCGAAGCCAACGGCTATCAGGCGAAACAGATATTGCCGCACGACAGTTATCTCATCAACCTGGGACAACCCGACGACGCGAAACGCGACAATGCGGTCAAAGCCTTTACCCTCGAATTGGAGCGTTGCCGTCAACTGGGGCTGACAATGCTCAACTTTCACCCCGGCAGTTCGCTGAAAGCCATCAGCGATTCCGAATGTATCGGGCGCATCGCCCGCAGCGTCCGGGAGTCGCTCGATGCCGTCCCCGGCGTGACCGCGGTTTTTGAAAATACGGCGGGACAGGGAAGCAATCTCGGTTTCACGTTTGAACAAATCGCCGAAATGCTTGCAAAAACCGATCGGGATGACCGCGTCGGCGTCTGCATCGACACCTGTCACGCCTACGCCGCCGGATACGATCTGGCGACGGATGACGGATATGCGCAAACGATGGCGGACTTTGACCGGATCATCGGCTTCCGGTATTTAAAGGGAATGCATCTCAACGACGCGCGCTGTGAAAGAGGCGGCAAACTCGACCGCCACGAACCATTGGGCGCCGGAAACCTCGGTTGGGAAACATTTCGCCGCATCGCGCAGGATCCGCGCATCGACGGGATCCCGCTGATCCTGGAAACGCCCCTCCCCGAAAACTGGGCGAACGAGATCGCGCAGTTGAAAGCCTTTGCCGCGCAAGCGTAACTTGCTCTAATTCCTTTCGATATTGACCAGAGAGTCGCCGCAGTTGTCGGGATAGACTTCATCGGATGACGGATAAAGTTTTTCACGCAGATCGCACAGGGCGTCGACGGCGGTGTTGACCATTTTCAAACCGCCGCGGGAAGTGATGCGCTGACTGAACGCCTCATAACCGCCGGAAACCAGAAAATTGGCGGGCCCGATATAGGAAAAGTAAGCGGTCGAGTTGTAGGCGATAAAAGTACGGCGGAAGGGGCTGTGCCATTTGATCTCCTGTCCCAATTCACAGCAGACTTCACCGGGGACTCCGACAAAGGCGACGTCGCCGACGGCGACGCATTGGATCTCCAGCGTAACGTCATCGCTTCCGAGGTATTCGGCGGGAAGCCTCGCGGGATCGTTGCGGTATTTTTTACGCAAAGGTGCGGTAAACGTCGCAATGCTGGAAGAAACTTTGGCGTTTTCCAGACCGTAACGGTGCGGACTGCGCGACGCATCGACGATGCCGCCGATGACTTGTTTCCCGAGCCGGATGCCGAGCGACCGGAAAGCGTCGTCCCCGAATTCATCCTCCCGGGGTACAAGATCGCCCGCCGCACCGGAAATGAACATACATTCCGCCCCCGTGTTGGCGGTGACGTAATCGCGCAACGCGCCGGGATAATCGGCGGAAATGCGGAGCGACCCCAATCCCGGGACATGTCCGGCAAGCGGATGTGCGGCATAGTTGGCGATGACGAAAAGCGGGCGGTCGCTCCCCGGCTCCAGAAACATCAGCGAACCGAGTTCCTTATCGGCGAAATTCGTGCGCATCGGCACAAATTCGCGGCGGAAAGGCGTATAGGTCGTGCGGTTGTCGCCCGAGGTGTAGCGGCGGTTCTGATTTTCGTCGCACAAAACGGAGTGGAAATAAGGTACGGCTTCGCGGAAATCACCGAGATTTTTCACGGCGCGGCAGAGAATATCGCTCAAGTTTTTCATATAGTCGCGGGCAAGCATATCCGGACGGGCGGCGAGGCTTCGCGTATGAGGTCCGCAATGCGTGTGCGTGCAACTGAAAAGCACAGCGGATTCCGGGATGCCGAGGATGCCGGCGCATTTTTTCCGGGTCTCCCGGACGAACCATCCGTCCAGACCGAGCAAGTCGAAACTTACCAGCAAAACCCGGTTCTCCCCGTCGTCGATGCACAATCCAACGGCGTAAAGATCATCCAGTTTCATCACCGACTGATCGACGGTGTTGTATCCGGCAAGATACACTCCGACTTCCGGTGAAATGTTTTCCTTGAAGCAGGCGATTTTCATTGAACTGTCCTCTCTTTCGGAAATTTTTCTTTTGCTGTCATATATACTATACCATAAAATCAGTATAAAAAAATCCACTATCCGGCAGATCGTTGCATTTTCCGGCAAAAGATGCGAAAACCGTTAACTAAAAAAAATCATTCCGGCTTTTCAGCAGTCTGTCCAGCGCAATGGCAAGCAGTTGCACCGTCCACTCGACATCCGCGCCCGCGCGGTGCGCGCCGAGCTCCGAAACGTCGTCGAGTTGAAAGATCCCGCGCAGATACTGCAAGCGGTAGGAGATCAGCCCCGGGTGCGTCTTTTGGAGCAGTTTGATCGTATCCATCGTTTTGCCGCCCCAAAGCGGCAGATGGTCGCGATTCAGACTTTCCTGCAAAAAGCCGAGGTCGAAACGGACATTGTGTCCGACCAGTACCGAACCGGCGGCGAAATCGAGGAAATCCTGCCCGATCTCGGCAAAAGAGGGCGCATCCGCCACCATCGCGTCGTCGATGTGGTGGATCTGCGTGGCGCAACGCGGGATCAAGCGGCGCGGATTGACCAGGGTCTTGAACTCCCGGCGGGAACCGTCCGGCTCCACCCGCACCGCGCCGATCTCGACGATCCGGTCGGTGACGGGACTCATTCCGGTCGTTTCCAAATCAAAAACGGTAAAGGGACCGCATTCAAACCATTTTTTCATCATCGCCGATCCTGAAAATTTTTGCCGATTCCGATTTGTATCATCCCGAAGCAAAGGTTACATTATTGTAATGTACATTTCACAGAAAAAAATTGCAACTTGAATGATGAAAAACCTTGCGCTTCTTTTGCTCGCATCGGGAGAAAATTCACCCGACATGCGTTACGCCGCCGGATTTTCGACGCCGGATGATTTCATTTTGTTCCAGACGGAAAACGTCAACTACGCCGTGATGTCCGAGCTCGAATACGACCGGGCGAAATCATCTGCGGGCAAAAACTGCCGCGTCCTCGCGGAAAGCGACTTCGGCGGTCCCGACCGGATGAAAGTATTTCAAAACATCAAAGAGCGTTTCGGCATCGACGGTTTTCTCGTGCCCGGAAACTTCCCGTTGCTCTGGGCGGATAAACTGCGGCAATCGGGGATCCCCGTCACCGTCAAGGAAGGGGCGTTTTTTCCTCAACGGGAATTCAAGACGCCCGACGAAGCGGCGATGATCGAAGCAAGCGAGCACGGCGCGATCAAAGGATTTCTGCGCGGCCGTGAAGTGCTCGGCGAAGCCTCCGTCGCCGACGACGGGAAACTGATCTGGCAAAAGCGTGTTTTAACGAGCGAAATCCTGCGCGCCGAGATCGATGCTGCGATGCTCCGCGCCGGAATGCTCCCCACCGGGACGATCTGCGCCGGAAGTCTGCAAAGCGCACAGCCCCACAATGCGGGCACGGGACCGCTTTTTGCCCATACGCCGATCGTCCTCGATATTTTTCCCAGAAGTCAGACGACGGGGTACTGGGGCGATATGACCCGCACGCTCGTCAAGGGCAAGGCTCCCGAAATCGTCCGCAAAGCGCATTTTGCCGTCTGCGAAGCGAAAAAGCGCGGCATTTCGCTGCTTAACGTCGGAGCGATCCCCGCCGAGATCCATCTCGCCGCCAACGCGGTTCTGGAAAAACACGGCTTTTTCACGGGATGCAACGATGCCGGGAACTTCGGATTTTTCCACAGCCTCGGTCACGGCGTCGGCTTGGACATCCACGAAATGCCGCGTCTTTCGTCCCGCAATGCGAAAAAACTCGCGGGCGGCGAAGTCGTCACCGTGGAGCCCGGCGTCTACTATCCCGAATGGGGCGGCGTCCGGCAGGAAGACTTGCTCTATCTCGGCACGGACGGCACGGTGACGAACTATACCGCAGTCGACGACGATTTGTGCGTGGAATAAAATTTTCTTTTTTTTTCGCCATAAAAACGGCAATCCGGATTGAAATTCCCGAAAAAAGTCCTATATTATGATGTTTTCAAAAAATCAGTTCAATCAGGAAAGCGTTTTGATGATGTTTGCGGCATCCCGTTTCAGTATGGCACAGTTCGCCAAAACTGCGCAGAAATACTATCGGCTTCGCACGCCGGGAGGAGTCCCGCTGTTTCAAATCATACGTTAATTGTTCAACCGGCTTCCGCCATTCGGGCGCGATGCCGGTTTTTTACACCCTTAAAAATCAATCCATAAAAAAATAGGGACAAGAAGAAGAAGTGAACAATTTCTTTCTGCTCGCGGCGGCGGGATCGATGGAACTCGATTCCAAGGCAAAAATGATGTTGTGGATCGGCATCGCCGTCTACATGGTCGTGTTGCTTGGGATCGGCTTCTGGTCGAGTAAAAAAATCAACGGGATGAAAGATTTCCTCGTGGCGGGCAGACGTCTGCCGCTCTGGATGGCGACGGCAACGCTGTTGGCGACTTGGTTCGGCGCCGGTTCCAGTATGGGCGTCGCGGCGACCGTTTACGAAGGCGGCATCGGCGGCGTCATCGCCGATCCTTTCGGCGGCGCGATCAGTCTTTTGCTCGCCGGCGTTTTCATCGTCGGATTGCTCCGCAAGCACAACTGCATGACGGTCACCGACATCATCGCCAACCGTTTCGGTCAGGGAGCCGGAGTCTACGCTTCGATCTGGATGCTCCCCGTCTACATCGGCTGGATCGCCGCGCAGGTGCTCGGCATGGGGACGATCCTCCATATCCTGACCGGGATCTCCGTTTTCTGGGGCACGATGATCGGCGCCGTCGTCGTACTGATCTACACGGTCGGCGGCGGGATGTGGGCGGTCACGCTCACCGACGTTTTGCAGGTCGGATTGCTGATTATCGGACTGGTCATCATCATGCCGTTTGCCATTTCGCAGTCGGGCGGGATGAATGCGGTCATCGAACGGCTCAACCCGGGGGATCTTTCCATCGGCTGGGGAAATCCCAAGTCGATCAACGACGTCACCTATTATATCGGCACCTGGATCATCATGGGGCTCGGCTGTATGGTCGGGCAGGACTTGATCCAGCGCTCGCTTGCCAGCCGCGACGAACAGGTCGCGATCTCAAGTTCGGTGCTTTCGGGCTTCCTCTATCTGATGATCGGCATCATTCCGATCACGATCGGCTTCACCGCCCGTTTCATCCTCGGCACCGGCATCGCCGACAGCAATCAGGTGATGCCGCGCATGGCGATCACGATCCTCGGCAATCTGCATCCCGTTTTGATGACGCTTTTCCTCGCCGCGCTGATCTCGGCGATCATGAGCAGCGCCGACAGTTCCCTGCTCGCGGGGTCCTCGCTGCTCGTGCGCAACATCATCGAAGCGTGGTTCCCCGCCGCCGACGACAAAAGCATGTTGCTCCGCACCCGTATTTTCACCGTTATTCTGCTGATTATTTCAACCTTGCTCGCCTTTACCTGCAAGAGTATTTACGCTTTGATGATCAACTGCTGGACAAGTCAGCTGGTCGTCGTTTTCCTGCCGGTCATGATCGCGCTTTACGCCCCCAAGACCAGCAAGACCTGCGTCTGGACCGTGATGATCACCTCGACGGTGGTATGGCTGTTTTACACCTTTGTCAACACCTGCGGCAGCAATATGCCGCTTGAGGAACTGCTCAACAGCGAGATGAGCGAACGCGCCCAGACCTGCGGCGCCGTCTACGGATTTGTTTCCGGCATCATCTGCTTCGTGCTGATCCACCTCGGTGAAATCATCACCCAGCGCGACACTGGGAAACGGATCGACGAATAAAAAATAAGAAAAATACCCCCAAAGGGCGGTTGCCAATTGGCAACGCCCTTTTTTTATTTCACCGCCCCCCTTTACGTCAGTTATGAGAAATGAGAAATGAGAGAGACTCGCACCGATGTCAGTTTCGCGGCAGCGTCCGCGAGATGATCCTTGGCGTGGGAGTATCGCAGATCAGGCAGTCGGGCGGGCGGAGCGGCAGAGCGGAGCATTAGCCCGCGTGGGACGCAGGTCGATTTGCAATAACAAAACAGACGAGCCCGCGGAGATTTGCGGTGCCAAATGTCAAAAGCGCGGACAAAACGATTTATCCGCAAATATCTGCGGCAGGTACAAAGTCCAGCCTGTGGCTGGTTGAGAGAGCCGCGAGAGGCGAAATCAGCCTCTCGTGCCCCCATTGCGTTATTTCGTTTCGATCGCGTCGCGTAATTGGCGCAAGGCTTCTTCCTCGCTGAAAACGCCGAGCGTTTTGCCGTGCGAAAAAAAGAGGACGCTGCCGTTGCGGCTGCCGGCGATGCCGAAATCGGCTTCGCGGGCTTCGCCGGGACCGTTGACGGGACACCCCATCACGGCGATTTTTTTTGCGGCGACCGTTTTGCCGGAGGCTTTGATTTCTTCGAGCATCGCTTCGACTTTTTGCGCGAGGGCAAAAAGATCGATCTCGGTGCGTCCGCAAGTGGGACAACTGACAAGTTCGGGGGCGGCTTTCCGCAGACCGCACGCTTCAAGGATGCGGATCGCGGCGATCACTTCCTCCCCGGGAGGCGCGGTCAAACTGACGCGGATCGTATCGCCGATCCCCTCGTTGAGCAAAGTTCCGATGCCGACGGCGGATTTGACGATCCCCATCGCAGGAGTTCCGGCTTCCGTCAAGCCGACGTGGAGCGGATAATCGGTGCGCGCGGCAAATTCGCGGTATGCCGCCAACGTCACGCCGACATCGCTCGCCTTGACGGCGACTTTGATCGCGGAAAGTCCGAAAGATTCGAGTTTTTCGCACTGGCGCAACGCGCCCTCGACCAAAGCGGAACCGAGCGCATCGACAAAAGATACGCCGTTTGCCATTTTCTTTTCGATCGCGGCTTTGCCGATACTGCCGGAATTGGCGCCGACGCGGACGGCGACGCCCTTTTCGACGGCAAGACGCGCCATCGCTTCCAACTCGGCGTCATCGTGAAACAGTCCGGGGTTGACGCGCACGCCCGCCGCTCCGGCGCGGATCGCGGCGGAAGCCGCTCCGGCGCAGAATTGAATATCGGCGACGACGGGAAGACGCGACGCGCGGCAGACTTCCGCAAAAAGCGGCTCCTCTTCAACCGAATCGAGCGCGATCCTCACAATGTCGCAACCGCGCGCGGCAAGGGAATCGACCTGGGAAATCAGTTGATCGGTTTTCGCGACCGGGACGGTCGCCATCGACTGGACCGAAACGGGATAATCGGAGCCGATGCCGATTTTTCCCAAATGGATCTGCCTGGTGATACGCCGTTTCATTTCTTGCTCTCCACGGGAATATATTTATGATAGAAACGCTTGCCGTCGGCAAACGTCACAAAAACCATCAGCGCAAGCAACAAAATCATAAACAAATAGGAAATATAGCGGATGACACACGTCGGCAGCGGACGGCGGAAAACCGCTTCGATCGCGCCGAAAAGGATGTGCCCCCCGTCAAGAACCGGCAACGGCAGTAAATTGAAAAGCGCCAAGGCGAACGAGATCATCACAACGAAATAAAGCGCAAACACGATCGAGCCGTGACGCACCGAATCGTACAGCACCATTCCGATACCGAGCGGTCCCGACATATGACCGACCTTGAGCGAACTTTGCTTTTCCGTCCAGCCGAATTTATGCCCGATGCCGATGGCGATGCCGCGCAAACTGCGCCAACTCATCTGACAGCATCCGACCAGTTGCGCCCAGGGCGTCGGATGGTCGACCGACATCATCTGAATGTCGATCCCGCACGGATAAAGATACTCCGGCGTCACCTCGGCGGAAAAAGTCCTGCCGTTGTTTTCCCAGACGATTTCAACGGGAGTCCCGTGATTGTTTTCCAATGCCGCGTAAACGTCGGCAAAAGTTGAAATCGTTTTACCGCCGATTCGCGTCAGCGTCGATCCCGGGGTGATCCCGGCACGGGCGGCGGGACCGTCGGGATCGGCGGACTGGACTTCAACACGATTTCCCTTGTCCGTCATCAGGATCATCAGCATCGCCCCGCCCTCTTGCGAAAGCCGTTTCGGACAGACGGTGATTTTTTTCTCGGCATCTCCCCGCCGTACGAGAATTTCCGCCGCTTTGCCGTCCGCCCGGTTCAACGCGAGTTGAAAATCGGAGAAATCGCGGATCTCTTTGCCGTTGACGGCAATCACGATGTCTCCGGCGCGGATGCCCGCCTTTTCGGCGATGCCTCCACACTCCGGCACGAGTTCGATCGGAATGACGACGGCGAAACTCGGCGCCGCGATGTTTTCCATCTGAGAATTGGGACGCGGACGGTAAACGATCTTATGCTTTTCGCCATTGCGCAGAAAAGTCAATTCCATTTGATCGACGGCATAGAAATTTTCTTCCAGAAATTCCTTCCACGTATACTGAAAGGATTTGCCATTCACCTCGACGATGCGGTCGTTGACCCGCAATCCGGCGGCGTATTCGGGCCCGGTCGGGTCGATCGCGCGCACGGTCATCTCGCGCATTTTGGGCGAAACCTGCGGGATCCCGACCGCCCAGACGACGATGGAAATCAGCAAACCGGAAAGAAGATTGAATCCGGGGCCCGCCACCGCCGTGACGATGCGGTCCAGCGCCTTGGCGCGCGGCAATTCACGACCGTCCGCCGATTTCGGCACATCGCCCGTCGCGTCGATTTGCGGGATCTCGCAGTAGCCGCCAAAGGGCAGATAGCCGAGGCGGTATTCGACACCGCGGTAAGTTTTCCGCCAGAAAGGACGGAATCCGAGGGCAAAGGCATCGACGTGCAATCCGCGCCATTTCGCCGCAAGGAAGTGCCCGAACTCATGAATAAAAATGCAGAAACCGAGCGCAAAGACCACAAACAAAACGGAGCCGACACAGAGCAGAAAATCGTAAAAAGAGGACATCGTAGTGAAAAAACCTTCTGTTTTAATACCGCCGGAGCACGTCGCCCAATACCGTGACGAAACGCTCCGCTTCATTCATTTTATTGGCAAGCGAAAAACTCAAGCGCAGTCCGCTGTAAGCTTCTTCGCGGGAAAATCCGAGCGCAAGCATCGCCGGACTGGGCTGATCGCTTTCGGAAGCGCACGCGCTCCCCGCCGAAGTCATAATATCGGCACCGGAAAGCATCCGCACCAGGATCGCACCCTGTTTGCCGGGGAAGTGCAAATGCAAAATGGAAAAATGCGCTTTTTCCTCCGGGATCGTCGCCACCGCGCCGAGCGCGGCGCAATTTTCGCGCAAAAAGCGGTTCAGCGGCTCCAACTGGAATTTCTCCAGTTTCCGCTGTTTCAATTTCAATTCCAACGCCGTTTCGATCATAAAAAGTTCGGGAGCGTAAAGTTTGTCGACCATATAACGCTCCCTGCGCCACGCCGAGCGCAACGCCTCCCAATCGCGCAATGCGGGATGCTCCCGGTCGTAAATCAGCGCCGCGCCGCCGGCGGGAGAGCCGAGTTTGGCGGCACTGCAAAAATAGACCGACGCCTCCTGCGGCAACTCCATTTTGCCGATCGCCTGGATGGCGTCGGCGGCGATCACGGCATCGGGAAACGCGGCGCGAAGCGCGGAAAAATCGGGCATCGTACCCAGTTCGCTTTGCAACTGGTGAATGGCGACCAGCGACGCGTCCGGCGGATTTTCCGGCAACATCAATGCTCCTTGCGCGTCGCATTTCAGCCAAGAAACGCGCTCCGCCGAATCCGCGAGCGCGGCGCGCAAAGCGGGATGCTCCAGATAAGAGGAAACCACGCGGCGTTTGGCGACCAGTTGCGTCGATGCGGCAAACCGGAAAGCCTCCGCCGCGCCGCCGAACCAGAGCACGCCGAAGCGGGCGTTCAAGCCGAGCATTTGCACGATGCGCTCGCCGCTGTGAGTCAACGCCTGACGCGCGCGTCTGCCGAGCAGATGCCCCGCTTCGCTGTTGGTGCCGAATTCCCGCACCAGATCGAAGTAGCGCTGATAAAGCCCTTGCGTCGGCATCATTCCGGCGGCGTGGTCAAAATAAATCATTCTTTTTCCTTAATAAAAAGACAACTTTGGTGTCATCTTGCGTAAAATAACCGTTTTCCCGCGATTTATCAACCGGAAAAGGGTTGACTTTTGCAAAAAAGATGATTTATTTTAAAGATGACAAGTGTCGAAATGGAGATTCAACGAAAAATGCAACCCGATACGATTTATCTGGACAACAACGCGACCACGCGCGTCGCGCCGGAAGTTTTTGACGCGATGCGTCCTTATTTCTGCGAGCGTTACGGCAATCCCTCGAGCATTCACCGCTTCGGCGGAAACGTCGCCGCGGAAATCGAAAAAGCCCGTTGCGCCGTCGCCGACCTCATCGGGGCGAAATACCGCAACAAAGACGGCAACGCCACCGAGATCATTTTCACCAGCTGCGGTACCGAAAGCGACAATACCGCACTGCAATGCGCCGTCCGCGCCGCGCAAGGCAAAAAAAAGATCATCACTTCGGCGGTGGAGCATCCCGGCATCAACCACTATCTCGACGAACTTGCACGGCAAAATTATGAAATCGTCAAAATCGGCGTCGACGGTCAAGGCCGCCTCAAAATGGATGATTTCCGCGCCGCGCTCGACGGTAACACCGCCGTTGTTTCGATGATGTACGCCAACAACGAGACGGGAACGATCTTTCCGGTCGCCGAACTCTGCCGCCTCGCACACGAAGCCGGAGCTTATTTCCACACCGACGCCGTCCAGGCGGCGGGCAAGGTCGAAATCGACGTCGACCGCGATGGATTTGACTTCCTCTCGATCTCGGGACACAAACTGCATGCGCCCAAAGGCGTCGGCGTGCTTTTCGCACGGCGGGGGATCCCTTTCACGCCGCTCATTCTCGGCGGGCATCAGGAAAAAATGCGGCGCGGCGGCACCGAAAACGTCGCTTCGATCATCGGTCTCGGCGAAGCGTGCCGTATGGCAAAATCCGCATTGCCGGAGGAGATCGGCTACCTTGCGTCGCTCCGCGACGCGTTTGAAGCCAAACTCAAGGCGTCGATCCCCGATATCCGCATCAACGGCGACTTGGAGCATCGTCTCCCCAACACGTCATCGGTCAGTTTCGAAGACATCGAGGGCGAATCGATCCTGATGTTGCTCGATCAATTCGGCATCTGCGCTTCGAGCGGTTCCGCCTGTACGACGGGAAGTCTTGAGCCGTCGCACGTCATGCGGGCGATGAATATCCCCTACAACGCCGCGCACGGCACGATCCGTTTCAGTCTTTCCAAGTACAACACGCCTGCGGAACTCGACTTCACCGCGCAGAAACTCGTACCGGTCATTGCGCGTTTGCGCGAAATTTCACCTTACTGGAAGAAAAAATGAACATCCCCTCCTCTTCTCCGAAACCGGAGATCAAATTCCCGGCGGAATGGGAATTCCGCATCATCGTAATGGGCGACCAGTCGGAAAAAACCGTTTCCGGTCTGCAGGATGTTTTCCGCCGTTTCGGCGAAGATCCCGCGATCGAGCGCCGGGAAACGTCCAAACAGGGAAAATATCAGGCGCTCTGCGCCAAAATGACGATGCCCGACCGGTCGACGCTTGATGCGATCAGCCGGGAACTCGCCGCCGTCCCCGGCGTCAAAATGATCCTGTAGTTATGGACAAATCAACAAACATTTTGCTGATTTTGACAAATTCATTTGACAACTCGACCGAAGTGAATTATTTTTAAAAAGAAGCACGTTGCAACCCTTATCAGGAGGATCTTATTATGGAAGTCATCGTTCGTCCGACGACCGCGGAAGCGGTCAAACTCACCGCGCAACTGATCGCCGATCTCGTCAAGGCGAAACCTGCGTGCAACCTCGGTCTTGCCACCGGCGCCACGATGGAGGCGGTCTACGCCGATCTCGTCAAAATGTACCAGGCGGGGGAAGTCGATTTTTCGCAAGTCACCAGTTTCAACCTCGACGAATACATCGGTCTCGCGCCCGATGATCCCAACAGTTACCGTTATTATATGAATCATCACCTTTTCGATCACATCAACATCGACAAGGCGAAAACTAATCTGCCCGACGGTCTTGCCAAGGATTACGCCGCCGAGGGCGAGCGTTATGAAAAGGCGATCAAGGCGGCGGGCGGCGTCGATCTGCAGTTGCTCGGCATCGGCCGCGACGGACACATCGGTTTCAACGAGCCGCTTTCCTCCTTTGCCTCGCGCACCCGCGACAAGGCGTTGACCCCGGAAACCTGGCGGCAGAATTCGATCTACTTCAATCCTCCCGAATCGATGCCGATGAGCGCATTCACGATGGGCGTCGGCACCATTCTCGACGCGAAACAGGCGCTGTTGCTGATCACCGGCAAAAGCAAAGCCGCCATCGCCGCCAAGGCGATCGAAGGTCCCGTTTCGTCGATGGTGACGGCGAGCGCGTTGCAGTTGCATCAGCACGCGATCGTCATCCTCGATGAGGAAGCCGCCGCCGAGTTGACGATGCGGGAGTACTACGACTGGGTTTTCGCCCACGACCGCAAATGGGAAAACTACCGTTAAAGGCTGAAAAAATGGCTGTCATCCAGTTAAAAGATTACGTTGCGCCCGAGTTGGACAAGGGCTTCGTCCCCGCCGTGCTCTGGAATCGCGAATACCGCAAAACAGTTGCCGCAGACAAAGAGAGTCAACGCGTCGCGTTGACACTGGAGCGCGTCAACGGCGCCATCTCGCGTTTCGATACCGCGATCCTCGCGGAAAAGGCGGAAAACACCGCGCTCAACGTGCGTTACATCGAGCGCATCGTCAAAATGATGCTCTGGAGTTTCGGCGGCTACCGCGTCGGTATCTACGGCGCCCCCGCGACGGCGGCGGAAATCGCCAAAATCTACAGTCCCGACGGGGCGCGCGCCTTTGACTATCAGGTAATGGGCGAACGCATTTACGATAAAAAGTTCGAGATCGTCACCGGAAGTTTCGCCGATGCTCCCGCAGGCAAAGCGATCACCGTGAAACTCGGCGGACACTTCGACGGATGCCGCATCGGTTTCGACCTCGGCGGTTCCGACCGCAAATGCGCCGCCGTCCAGGACGGAAAAACCGTCCACAGCGAGGAAGTCGTCTGGGACCCCTATTTCCAGAGCGACATCCAGTATCATTACGACGGCATTCTCGATTCACTGCGCCGCGCCGCCGCCAAGTTGCCGCGCGTGGACGCCATCGGCGGGAGCGCCGCCGGCGTATACGTCGACAATCAGCCGCGCATCGCGTCGCTTTTCCGCGGCATCCCCGAAAAGGATTTCGCGACCAAAGTGCGTCCGATCTTTCTTGAGATCGCCAAGGAATTTCCCGGAGTGCCTTTCGTCGTGCTCAACGACGGCGAAGTCACCGCGCTCGCGGGTGCGATCAGCCTTAAACGCAACTCCCTCATCGGTCTGGCGATGGGTACGAGCGAAGCGGTCGGCTATGTCACGCCCGACGGGAGTCTGACCGATTATCTCAACGAACTCGCTTTCGCGCCGATCGACTACCGCGAAACCGACGCCCCCCGCGACGAATGGTCGGGCGACGCCGGAGTCGGTGCGCTTTTCCTCTCACAGCAGGCGGTCGGCAGACTTGCCCCCGCCGCCGGATTCGACTTCGGCAAAATGCCGTTGCCGGAGCAACTTAAAATGGTGCAGAAAGCGATGGCGGAAAACGATCCGCGCGCCGCGGCGATCTACCGCACGATCGGCGTTTACCTCGGCTACGCGATCGCGCATTATGCGGATTTCTACGCATTGGAAAACCTGCTGCTCCTCGGTCGTGTTTCTTCCGGCAACGGCGGCACGGTCATCGTGGAAACGGCGCAGAAACTCCTTCGTGAGCAATTCCCCGAATTGAATGTCGCCATCCATGTGCCGGATGAAACCTTCAAGCGGCACGGACAGGCGGTCATCGCCGCAACGCTGTAAAAAGCAATACGACGGGGGCGGCAACGCCCCCGTATTTCTTTTCAGAAAAATGACGCTTTTTGACACGCATTTTCATTACTCCGGGGAACTTCCCGTCACGGAATACCGCGCCAAAATCGATGCGGCGATAAAAGAAAATACGCTTTTCACGCTTGCCGTCGGCGGCAGTCCGGCGGAAAGTTCCCGCGCTTTGGAATACGCCCGGAGTTTTGCCGATTCGTGGTGCGCCGTCGGGATCCATCCGCACGAAGCGCAGAAATACCGGCAAAGCGGCGACGACCTTTCCATTTTCCGCAACGAAAAAAAAGTCGTCGCGATCGGAGAACTCGGACTGGATTATTTCTACGACTTTTCCTGCCGGGAACTTCAAAAGGAGGTCTTTGCCGAATATCTCGCGCTCGCCCTCGACTGGGACAAGCCCGCCATCGTCCATTTGCGCGACAGGGAAAATTGTGAAAACGCTTATCTTGACGCGCTGGAGTTGTTGCATCCTTTTGCGGCGCGCGGCGGGCGCTTTGAGATCCATTGCTATACAGGAGGGAATGCGTTATTGCCGCAGTTTGCCGCATTGGGCGCGTATTTCGGCGTAACGGGGATGGTAACTTTTAAAAATTCGGAAAACATCAGAAAGCAACTTCCCCTCATCCCTCCGGACAAACTGCTTCTGGAAACCGATTCCCCTTATCTCGCCCCCGTACCGTTGCGCGGAAGCGAAAATCATCCGGGCAATCTGCCGCTTGTCGCCGCAAAGACGGCGGAAGTCCTGCAAAAAGACGTGGAGGAGATCGCCCGGCTCACGACGGACAACGCGATGACGTTTTTCCGGCTCAAGTAAGTGCTACTTGATGTCGATCTCCATTTGCCCCGTCGAATTGATGCGCAACGGGATCGGCGAGGAAACCAGCTGGCACTTCACAAGATAAAGCGAGCGGTCGCCCGAAGAGGAACGGTTCTTTTTGACTTCAAACGGCCGGATCAGCGGATAGCCGTTTTTCGTGCAGTCGAACTGCGTGGTGCGGAAACGGTAGACTTTGCCCTCGGTCACGTAGCCGACCTCGCGTTCATCGAAATAGCAATAGACGTAACTGCCGTTGTTGAAGGAGTGGATCTCCGCGACGTTGGACGCGGCGCCGTCGTAAGCGTTGACCGTATCGGAATTGTTGACGACAATGCCGTTGCGCGGAGAAACGATGCGGTAGTGATTGCCGTCCTCCTCGATGAGGCTCTGCACTTTTTTCAAATCTTCCAACTTGGTGCGCGCGTCCTCCAGATCCTTTTCGGCAATGGCGATGTAAAGCGCGCCCAATCCTTTATTGATGATGCTGATGTCGTGGGAAAGGCTCTCCACATCCGCTTCGGCGTCCTTGTAATCCTGCGTTTTTTCGCGCAATGAAAAATCGGAAACGATCCGGTTGCCGTGCAGTTTTTCGTAGGCGTCCAACTCCTGTTTCAAGCGGGAGAGTTTTTCCTTTGCCGCCATTTGTTTCCAACTGGCGTTGCGGTACTCCGACGGGAGCGGATTGAGTTTTTTCAGCTGAAGCGCAAGTTCTTTGGATTCAACGACTTTTTGCTGCTCACGCACGGCATTCGCCGCCTGGGTGAGACGCAGACGCCAATCCAGATCGTCGTATTCGATGATGACGTCGCCGCACATGATTTTCTGCCCGGTGTAGAAATTGACTTTTTTGACGTACCCGGCATATTTGTTTTTTAAAGTGATCATCGAACTGCCGCGGACATATCCGAAGCCTTTGACCATTTTTCCGGGGTGTTGCTCCACAACGACCGGATCGGGCTTCACTTCGGGAGGAGCATTCCGCTCCATCGTCAGAAAGAGGATCGTCACCGGCAGAAAGATCGCGAGCAGCAGGACGATCAAGCCGATCAGCAATAACCGCTGACGGCGCATGAATACGATTTTTTGCAGATATTCCATAATGGAGAGAATATACTCTTTCAAAGTAAAAATTGCAACCGCGCGCGAAGGAAAAATCCGGTTTTTCCGCGTTAAAACATCTGCACGATGATTTTGACGAGAAACGCCGCGCCCCAGGCAAGAAGACATTGCCATACGGCGACGATCACCGCCCAGAGCGTGCCGAGTTCGCGCCGGATCGCGGCGATCGCGGCGACGCACGGGGTGTAGAGCAAAGTGAAAATCAACAGCGCCGCCGCCGCCGCCGTGGAGAGGTAAGTGTGCAAATCGACGCCGTTGTCCAGCAGGACGTTGAGCGAAGAAACGACGCTTTCCTTGGCGCTGACTCCGGTGATCAGCGAAACGCAAATGCGCCAGTCGCCCAATCCGAGAGGAGCCATCAAAGGCGACAGAAATCCGGCGATCTTCGCCAATATGCTTTCACCCTGATCGGCAACCATATTCAAATGCAGATCAAACGTGCTGAGCAACCAGATCACCATCGATGCAAAAAAGATCACGGTAAAGGCGCGTTGCAAAAAGTCCTTGATCTTTTCCCAGAGCAACTGGCAGACGTTTTTGATCCCCGGCATCCGGTAGTTGGGCAATTCCATCACAAAGGGAACCGCTTCTCCCCGGAAAAGCGTCTTTTTCAAAATCAGCGCCACGAGCAGCGCGAAGCAGACGCCGACAAGATACAAAAGCGTCATCACCAGTGCGCCGTGCCCCGGAAAAAACGCCGCGACAAAGAAAGCGTAGATCGGCAGTTTCGCCGAACAGCTCATAAAGGGCGTCAAAAGGATCGTCATTTTGCGGTCGCGCGCCGACGGCAGTGTCCGCGTCGCCATCACGGCGGGGACGGTGCATCCGAAGCCGATCAGCATCGGCACGATGCTCCGTCCGGAAAGACCGATCCGGCGGAAAAGTTTATCCATCACAAATGCGACGCGGGCGATATAGCCGCTGTCTTCCAGCATCGAGAGAAAAAAGAAAAGCGTCACGATGATCGGTAAAAAACTCAAAACGCTGCCGACTCCGGTGAAAACGCCGTCAAGCACCAGACTTTGCCAGGTGGGATTCACCCCCGTCCCGATCAAAAAGGATCTCATTTTCTCGTCGCAGAAACCGATGCCGGACTCCAGGATCCCCTGCAAAAACGCGCCGATCACGCCAAACGTCAGATAAAAGACGAGCGCCATAATGGCGAAAAACGCGGGGATCGCCGTATATTTCCCCGTCAGCACGGCGTCGATCGCGCGACTGCGCCGATGCTCCTTGCTCTCGACGGGTTTGCGCACGGTTTCGCGGCAGACTTTGCGGATAAAGGAAAAGCGCATATCCGCAATAGCGGCGGCGCGGTCCAAACCGCGCTCCTTTTCCATCTGGATGATGATATGCTCAAGCATATCGCGCTCGTTTTCGTCAAGGCGGAGTTTCTGCAAAATCAGCAAATCCCCCTCGATGACTTTGCACGCCGCAAAGTGACGCGGTATCCCCGCTTCGTCGGCGTGATCCTCGATCAGATGGATGATCGAGTGGATCGCCCGGTGCACGGCGCCGCCGTGCTCTCCCACATCGCAGAAATCCTGTCTTTTGGGCGCTTCCTGATAGCGCGCGATATGCAGGGCGTGACTGACCAGTTCGTCAATGCCCTCGCCGCGGCAGGCGGCGAGCGGGATCACCGGGATCCCCAGCGCCGCCTCCAGTTTGTTGACGAGGATCGCCCCGCCGTTGTTGCGCACTTCATCCATCATATTGAGCGCGAGCACCATCGGTACGCCCAACTCCAGCAATTGCATCGTCAGATACAAGTTGCGGGTGATATTGGTCGCATCGACGATATTGATGATCGCATGCGGCTTTTCGCCGAGGATGAATTTGCGCGTCACCAGTTCTTCGGCGCTGTACGGCGACATCGAATAGATGCCGGGCAAATCGGTCACTTGGGTAAAGAGATGCTTTTTGATGCGCCCGTCTTTCCGGCTGACGGTAACGCCGGGGAAATTGCCGACGTGCTGATTGGCGCCGGTCAATTCGTTGAAAAGCGTGGTTTTGCCGCAATTCTGATTGCCGACGAGAGCGAAACGGAGCAACGTCCCCTCCGGAAAAGCGGCTTTTTTCTCCCCCGTTTGCTCCTCGTGATATTTGCCTTCCTCACCGAAACCGGGGTGGATCGCCTGATTGGCGGGAAGCGTGTCCGCGACGGCGGATTCCTGCGCTTTTTCCGCGACCTGCCGGATCTCGATACGCGCCGCATCGGCGAGCCGGAGCGTCAGATTGTAATCGTAGATCAGCAACTCCATCGGATCGCCCATCGGAGCGTACTTAAGGAGTTTCACCCGGGTACCGGGGATCATTCCCATATCCAGAAAGTGCTGGCGCAACGCCCCTTCCCCGCCGACGGCGAGAATTTCGGCGCTGCTGCCGACGGGCAACTCGCGAAGCGTCATAAAAATCCCCTCAAAATCGTTGATATATCATCACAATAATATATCATCAACGCGGACTTTTTTCAACGGGACAACGGGAAATCACACCTTGTAGAGAATTTCTTTCACGTCATCGTCGATCAGGTAAGGCATCTGCTCGTGCACATCGACTCCGGCGGAAATCTTGGCGGCATCCAGTTTGATGTACTTGACGATGCCGTCGGCGAGGATGTGTCCGTAAAGATCCATCACCGTCGCTTCGACGGAGAAAAAACGGCTGGTATTGCTGACGACGGCGCCCCGGGCGAGAAGATCGCACTCGTAGGGGACCGGCTTGCGGAAGTGGCTTTCAAGGGAGATCGTCACGCCGAACTGCGATTCGTCGAGCGTTTTCGCCCAGAGCGCGCGCAATCCCATTTCGTCGAGCATCGCCGTGATGATCCCGCCGTGGACCCTGCCGGGATAACTCTGCTGCTCCGCCCGGAAACGGAAGCGGCTCATCACGCTTTCATCCGCCATATTGTAAAAGGGCGCACGCACGCCGCTCGGGTTATCCAGACCGCAGATCACACACATCCGGCTGTTGCGCTGTTTGCTGATGACTTTCATTTTTTCTCCTCCTTTTTCTATTAATATACCGTTTTTTCACCGAAAAGCAACCTTTTATCCAAAATCCGCCTCTTGAAAAAGCCGGAAAGCGGAGTATTTTTTATCAACGCCACAAAAGGAGGCGTCTTTTTTATGCTTAAAAATATGACCCAGGGCAGTCCGTTGCGGTTGATCGTCGGTTTTTCACTGCCGCTCATCATCGGAATGGTATTGCAACTCTTTTACGGGATGACCGACACCATCATCGTCGGGCATATTCTCGGCTGGCGCGCATTGGGTGCGGTCGGAGCCTCCGGGGTCACGGTCTTTCTGCTTTTCAGTTTCATTTTTTCGCTCACGGGCGGTTTCGCCATTCTGACCGGACAGAAATTCGGCGCGCAGGATATGGCGGGCGTCCGCCGTTCGATGACGACGTCGCTCCTTTTGAGCACCGTCACCGCGATCATCGTCATCTCGGCGGCGTTGCTGGGATTGGACAACATCCTGACGTGGCTCCAAACTCCGGCGGAACTCTACGGCTGGTGCCGCGAATATCTTGTCATTATCATCGCGGGGCATCTGGCGATCGCCGTTTACAATGTTTTTTCTTCCACGCTGCGCGCGCTCGGCGACAGTAAAACGCCGCTTTATTTCCTCATTGTTTCGACGTTGCTCAACATCGCGCTCGACCTGCTTTTTCTTTTGAAATTCCATTGGGGGATCCAAGGAGTTGCGTATGCGACGGTCGTCAGTCAGCTTGTTTCCGGCATTTTGTGCGCATTTTACACGTTGCATCACTTCCCGGAACTGCGGCTTTCGCGCGCCGACTGGAAGCCTTATCAGGTCAAAGAGCATCTCCGGCTCGGGATCCCGCTCGGCATCCAGTCCAGTTGCATCGCATTCAGTTGCGTCGTGATGCAGGGCTCGCTCAACACTCTGGGCGACGTCGCCGTCGCCGGATTCGCGACCGCGTGTCAGGTCGATCGGCTCTTTACGATTTTCATCTACGCGGTCACGACGACAGTCGGCGCGTTTGCCGCCCAGAATTTCGGCTCCAGACGCTTTGACCGCATCTGCAACGGCTGTACTGATGCAAGCTACTTCATCCTTGCGCTCGCCGTCATCGGATATGTCGGCACGACGACATTTTATCCCGCTTTCACGAGGATTTTCGTCGGCAAGGATCAAGTGGAGATCCTGTTGCCTTATGTGCGCGACTTCATGTATTACCGCTCGCCGTTTTACATTTTTCTGGGATTGATGTTCATTTACCGCAACGCCTTGCAGAGCATGGGATACAGTCTGCTGCCGTTGCTTTCCGGATTCAGCGACCTTGTTTTCCGCTCGGTGCTGTGTGTGGCACTCGGACGCATCTGGGGCTACCGCGGCGTCTGCCTCGGCGACGTGCTCAGTTGGGTCATCACCTGTTTCCTGCTCGGAGTGCCTTATTTTCTCACCATCCGCCGCCGCACCGGAAACTTTTTACGCACGCCTTACCGCAATTAGCGCGGTCGCGTCGTAAATTCGGCGACGGCGCAACTCAAGTGGGATTCACCCCGCATATCGACGACGATCCGTTTTTCCCCGTCGCGGTACAGAAACGGCGTGACTTTTTCATCCGGCGACGCCTGCTGTTTGAATTCCATGCGGACGCGGTCAAAGGAGAAATCCGGCGGCAATACGTCCCCCGCCAACGCGAAGTAACCGTGGCTGGTCAAATGCCCGTTGGGGTCGAGCAAAGAGCGCGTCACCGTCAAAGCGGGAGCTGTTTCCGGCTCGGTCGCGGGGATCGGGATCTTGCGGCCGAGGCACTCCATCGGCAACGGTTCGTCGTAGACGACGCCGAGAGCGTCCGGCTCAAGTTTCACCGCTTTGCGCGCCTCGATGTCGAAAAAAGCGCCGGTCGCGTCGGCGATCAGACACAAATCATTTTTTTCATCGTGCATCGTGATCTGCCGCAAACCGTAGATCGAGCGGCAACCGTAGATCTTGACCGCCGTTTTCACCTTTTCCCGGAATTCCGGCATCCGCAGGATGTCCAACTGGATCGAAAAGAGAAAGACCGCCAGATGATTCCGCCGCAAATAGGCGCAGAATTTTTCCTCCTGATACTCCTGAAACTGACAGCAATTCATCATCATCGCCACCGCGTTGTGAAGTTTCAATTTCCCGTCCGCTCCGGCATCCACAAAGGGGATCACATTGGTCATCTCGTACATAAAACGCCTTTCAATACTGAAATTTCCCGTTTTTCATAAAATATACCGCAAAACTGAAAAAAATCCATCTTTTTCTCCAAAAAGCGGATTGATTCCGCCGGCGGCATCGTGTATACTATAAGCCGGAAAGGGCAAAAGAAATGAAAACGGGATTGATTCTCGAGGGCGGCGCGATGCGCGGACTTTTCAGTTGCGGCGTTCTCGATGTTTTTTTGGAAAATCATCTTGACTTCGACGGCATGATCGGAGTTTCCGCCGGAGCCGCCTTCGGCTGTAATTTCAAATCGCGCCAAAACGGACGCCCGATCCGCTACAACAAGCGTTTCGCCCGCGACAAACGGTACTGCAGTATCGCATCGCTTTTGAAAACGGGCGATCTCTACAACGGGAATTTCTGCTACCATACGCTCCCGGAAACGCTCGACCCTTTTGACGCGGAGGAATTTTCCCGCAATCCGATGGAATTTCACCTCGTCGCGACCGACGTCGAAACGGGACGCCCCTTTTACCGGCGTTGTGATTCGGCAAATTACGATACGATGGAGTGGATCCGCGCATCCGCGTCGATGCCGTGCGTCAGCAACCCCGTCGAAAGAAACGGCAGAAAATATCTTGACGGCGGGATTTCCGACTCCATTCCGCTCGACTACTTTGAATCGCTCGGTTTCGACCGCAACGTCGTCATTCTGACGCGTCCGGCGGGATACCGTAAAAAGCCGTCGGCGCTGCTGCCGCTTTTTTCTCCGTTTTTCCGCAAAATGCCGGAAATCTACCGCGCGCTCCAAAGCCGTCCGCAACGGTACAACGAAACCTTGGAACGCATTGAGGAAAAAGAAAAAAAGGGAGAGATCCTCGTCATCCGCCCCCCTGCCCCGCTTCCGAGCGGAAAAGTGGAGCACAATCCCGAAAGAATGCAAACGACTTACGGGATCGGCCGCGCCGCCGGTTCCGGTATGCTTGACAAAATCCACCGTTTTCTGGAGAAAGAAAAATGAGCGAGATCCCTTTCCGAGATGAATTACGCCGCAAACTGGTCCATTTGAGTTCCTTCTGGATGCCGGTCGCGATGATTTTTTTCCGTTCGTACCGCTGGCAACTTGCCGTTTTTTTCGGATTTCTCGCTCTCGGCAGCGTCCTTGTCGAACACGCCTACGCCCGGGGGAACCAAGCCGTGCAAAAAGTCTACAACATCTTTTTCAACAACATGTTGCGTCAAGTTCCGAACCCGACGGACTGGGTCATCAGCGGCGGGCCTCCGGTACTGGCGGCAAGTTGCGCCGTATTGATTTTCTTCCCTCCGGTACTGGCGGCAGGCTGTATGGCGCTGATGCTCGGCGGCGACACGGCGGCGGCGCTGATCGGCAGACGCTTCGGGCACATCCGCTTCGCCAACGGCAAATCGCTGGAGGGTGTGATCGCTTTTATTTTGATCGGAGCATTGGCTTTCGGGATCTTCTTTTCATTCGGAGAGATCGCCTTTTCCCGGCTCGCCGCCGCATCGCTGATCGCGGCGGTCATCGGCGCGCTTGCGGAATTTTTTGAAAAAGTCATCCGTATCGACGACAATTTCGGGATCCCCGTCTTTGCCGGATTGGCGGTTCAGCTTTTTCTGATGGTCTAAAAGCGGTTGCCAATTTTTGACGCAATGGGAACAAGAGGGCGCTCACGCCGCGCCCTCTTAACTCCCCAAGCGCCCGCCACAGGCGGGATCTGTACGCTGCCGAAAACAACGGATTTTTTAACCGCGAATGAACGCGAATACACACGAATAGAAAAAGGAAAAATTATTAGTGTGTATTAGTGTGCATTAGCGGTTTCAAAAAAACAAAACGGGACCTACAAAGGACAGGAATCACGCGAAGGAAATAAAAAAAAGAACCGGAGCTCCCGGTTCTTTTTTTCGCAATGCGATAAAAAATTACTTCGCCATCGAATTGACGAGTTTGTCCGCCTGCGATTTCTTGTTGGCGGCGCGGTTCGCGTGGATCGTACCGACTTTTGCCGCTTTGTCGAGCGCGCTGACGAAATCCTTGGCAAATTCCACCGCGGCGGCATCGTTGGCGGCGACCGCCGCACGGAGTTTCTTTTCCAACGTGTGGAGTTTGCTGATGCGCGAACGGTTGCGCAGATTCGCCTGTGCGCTGGTGCGGATGCGCTTGATCGCCGATTTCATGTGAGCCATAATGACAATTCCTTCCGTTATATCGGTTTATTTTGAATCAACTGATAATTGCATTTATTTAAAATAACACGCTTCTTTGAAAAATGCAACTCTTTTTCGTAAAAAAAAGCGAGAGTTTCACCCGTTTATCGCGATGATCCGGTCACAGCTTTGCAATGCGGCTTTGCGGTGGGAAATGACGAGGATCGTCACTTTGCCGTGAAGCGAGGCGAGCGTTTCCGCAAATTCCGACTCGGTCATCGCGTCAAGCGCGCTTGTCGCCTCATCGAGCAGCAGAAGTTTCACGCCGCGCCGGCAGAGAGCGCGCGCGATGGCGAGCCGTTGCCGCTGACCGCCGGACAAATTGTTGCCGTCGGGGTCGATCCGGTGATCCAGCGCGCCCGGCAGACTCCGCACGAAATCGTCGATACGGGCAAGTTTCAAGGCGCGGTAAACATCCTCATCGGAGACCGCCTCGCCAAAAGTGAGATTATACCGCAAGGTATCTTCAAAAAGCGGAATATGTTGTGGTACAAAACCAGTCTGCCGCCGGAAAGACGTCAACACTTCGTTCAACGCTTTCCCGTCGACGCGGATCTCTCCCGACTCCGGCGCATAAAAGCCGAGCAACAGCGAAAACAACGTCGATTTGCCGCTTCCCGTGCGCCCCGTGACGCCGACGCATTCCCCCGGTTTCACGGTAAGGGAAAAACGATCGAAAATTTTTTGTCCGCCGGGATAACCGAAAACAAGATCGCGAATTTCCACGCTTCCGGAAAATTCAAATCCGTCCGCTTCATTGGAAATCCTCTCCTCCGGGATCGCGGTAAAATCACGGTAAAAATCGTTCCACAGCGGTTCATATTGCCGCAACAAAGCCGTTGCGTAATGCATCCGGCTGAATGCCGGAAGCAAACGCGAAAAAACGGCGATCAACGCGGCAAAATCCAGCAAGATCGTCGGATGCGGCACTTTCAACAGCAACATTACGCACAACAGTCCGAAAAGATATAGCAAGGCGGAACTTTCCAGTATCAGCCGGGGCGCCTGTCCGAAATCATAGAGTTTTTTCCGCATCGGAAAAAGTTTCTCCTGATATGCGGCATAGCGTTGCGAAAAAAAGTTTTCTCCGCCGAATGCGCGCAATGTTTCCAATGCGTCAAGCGATTGCGCCGCAAGTTTGCCCGCTTCAAGATCAAGCGTCCCCGCCGCCGCGCCGAGCCGGCGGTTCCGGCGGTAAAAAAACCACACTACGCCAATTGTCGCCGCGCCGAAAAAAAGCACACCGGAAAGTGCAATATAAGGCAAATAAACCGCAAGCGCCGCGAGCAATACAGCGCAGAGCATCACGTCCGCGACCAACTGCATCGCCGGCAAAAACGCCCGTTCGCAAAGCAGATTCACCCGCGACAGCGACAAAGCGCAATCCGCGCCGCCGCGCCGCCGGATCCCGGCAAAATCGCCGTGGAGATAGCGGTCATACAGCGTTGCGCACCATTTTTGCTGTTTTTGATAGACGAAATCCGATTGCAGAGAGACGATCCAATAGGCGAAAAGATTTTTGCCGATCAGCAAAACGAGCACAAGCAAGAGCAATCCGGCGCTGACCAGAGAAGTCTTTCCCTGCAGAAAAAATTTGACGGCGACGACGAAAACACCGATCCCCGCCATTTCCAGCACGGCGGAAACGAACATCGCGATCTCAATGCCGAAACGCTTCCAGCGATCGCCCGGGGAGAGCAGAGAATTGAGTTGTCCAAAAAGTTTCAGCATAAAACAGCGCTCCTATTTCATATAAAAAATAGCACGCCGTTCCCTTTTCTGCAAATCGAATGCAAAAAATCAATGACGGGAAGCCAGACGCAATATCAAAAGCGGATTTTTTTCCGCGAGATGATTCCAGTTCTGACCGTTTTTCGGGAAGCGCATCGAAACGTTCTTTGCCATTTTCTGCGCAGTCGTCACCGACTGCGGCGCATCGTGATGAAGCCGTACGCCAGACAAGAGCATCGTAATGGAAAAAAAGACCGCGACAAGCAGAATTTTGACCAACGGTGAAGCATTACGATTCATGAGAAACGGCCTCCTTCTGATTCAATTCCATTTGACGTTTGTTTTTTTCTGCGCGTAAAATATCATCCATTTCCGCTTCAAAGCGGTCGGCTGCCCAAATTTCGACGCCGATCTCGACGCCGACGACCTTTGCCGCTTCTCCCGGGAACAATCCGGCAAAACGCTGCAGGACTTCCGGCAAAGTCACCCTGCCCTGACGGCTGATTTTAGCGGCACTTGCCATCGAGCCGAAACGGCGCAACGAACGGCGGGCGGCAAAACTTGCTCCGACCGCGTCCAGATCGCCGAGTTCCCGGCGGCGCATTTCCTGGTAGACTTCCTCCGGATAGACCGCAACCGCCCCCTCCGGCAAGCCGAAAAGCACGACTTCCCCGTCGCAACGGCGCAGAAAATCCTCGACCGTCGCCGCCGTCAGCCGCACCCTGCCCGCGCCGTCGACACGGCAGGAATCCATTCCGCAAAAACTCAACATCGCAGCCGTCGTGCCTTTCATTTTATTCCAATATTCTCCATTTATTGTCAATATAATCCAATTTTTTCCAAAATACAAGTGCTTTTTTCTGATTTTTTATTTTTTTGCAAAAAAAATCCCTCCGGGCGGAGGGAAAAGCAAAAAAAAGGAAAAGAGGGTTATCTGTTACTGCTTATTTTTCTATCGGCAGTTGCAGGATCCTTGCGGCATCGCCGACCCCGCCCAGATTGTAAACATTGACGTAGCCTTTTTGCGTCAATGCTTCTTTGGCGATGCCGGAGCGGCGTCCACTGCGGCAATAAAGATAGACGGGGATCGACAAATCGGGCGCGACTCCGGCGATTTCCCGGGAAATTTCCCCGTGCGGGATCCATACGGCTCCGGCAAGATGCCCCGCCGTATATTCTTCCCGGGAACGGACGTCGATCAATTTCGCTTCCGGCGGCATCGGCAGCGGGACATCGGCTTTTTTGCATCCGCAAATGCCGCAAAGTGAAATCAAGGCAAGTAAAAAGCGATTCATGTCAAAAACCTCCTGCGCCATTATCTTTTACAATATATAACGGCTTTGAAAAAAATCAAGTCTGCGGATTTCCGCCACTCAAGACTTGACAAATCCCGGTTCAGAGGGTATAATAAAGAAAGTCTCTTAAAAAAAGAGCGATTCCATCACACATGAAAAGAAAGGATTTTAACGATGAAAAAACTGCTGATCGCTTCGTTGGTCGCGGCGGGCGCACTCGCCGGAGCCATTGAATTCCGCATTGAGGGGGAACATCTTCCCCATAAGGGCGCGTGGGCGGACGGCGGACAGAATTCCGCAGTCGGCACACGCGTCGCGACCTCCAACAAGAACTTCCAAAAGGGCAACGACGATGCCAACAAGGGCACCGGCACTTACGGAGTTCCCGCTCCCGGGAAATATTTCGTCTGGGTCCGCACGCTCGATTTCGGCGAAGGCTACCGCAAGACGCAGATCAAGATCAACGGTCAGAGCATCGGCAAATTCGGCGACGGCAAAGTCGCCGTCAAGGGCAAACCCGAATACAAGTGGAAGCGTGCGATGCTCCCCGTCGAACTCACGGACAAAATCGCGTTGGAAGCGATCCCGTTCGCCGGCGTCAGCCGCCTCGACTCGATCATTTTCACGCAGGATGAAAATTTCAAGCCCTCCGATGATGCCGCGGAAGTGACCGACAGCATCGAAGAAATGGAAGCGCTTGACTAAGCGGTCAATTTGTCAAGACTGCCGCAAAAGCGTTTTGCGGCAGTCTTTTTTTTATGCAAAAAAACAGTCGTTTCATCCCTCTTTGATTTTTATTTTCCGACTTTTGTGCTATTTTATTAGGTATCGTGTTTTTTTCACCCATAAAACGACAGGAGAAACCAAGGATGAAAAAATTTTTGACGTTGCTCGGCATCGCGCTTTGCGGAGTGCTTTCCGCCGCGACTTTCAAAGTCGAAGCGGAAAAGCTCAACGACACCGGCAAATGGATGATCGCCCCCGACGGGAAAGCCTCGGAACTCAAAATGCTCTACTCCAATTTGCAGTCGGGAATCGTCGCCAAAGGCTCGTTCAAAGTGGAAAAAGCAGGAGCGTACACGATGTATGTGCGTTCCAATTCCCAGGGCGGCGGCTACCGTAAAACCAAGATCTCGATCAACGGTGTCGGCGCGGGCAGTTTCGGCGACAAGCCGGGCACGAGCGGCTACATCTGGGAAAAGCGCAAACTCCCCGTCAAACTCAAGGAAGGTGAAAACAAGATCACCCTCAAAGCGGAATCCGGTTATTCGCGCATCGACACGATCCTCTTTACCGATGATGCCGCCTTCAATCCCGACAACGGCTTCGGCGAAGTCGCCAACGCCGAACGCATCGGCGAAGAAGTCATCCGCATCAATCTGCCAATTCAAGGCGCCAAAGGCAAACCGGAATTTCTCCTTTTCCACGGCAACCGTCCCTGGGTCGCCAACGACTGCGCCGCGCTTTACGCCAAGGCGGGATTGCGCACGACTTGCGTCAACAGCGTTTATTTGAATGGCCTCGGCGGCGCGTCGATCAAACAATTTTTGAGCGACAAAGTCGAACCCAAACCGAAAGACGGCATCACCCCCAGTTTCGCCGCGCTGAAAAAATACAAGGCGGTGCTTTTCACCGCGATCCCGGCGGATAATCAGAAAAAACTTTTCACTCCGGAGCGCATCGCCAAACTGAAGGAATACGTCGAAAACGGCGGCGTGGTCTTTTTCAACTGCAACGTACCGGATTCGCTGCAGGAACTTCTCCCCGTAACCTGGGATGGCGACCTCCTCAACGACGATGTCGAACAATTTGCGGCAAGCCGTCCGGAGGGCGAAGTCTATTCTTTCCTGCCGGAAAAACTTCCCGTCTTTTACGGTACGCATCTTGCGCAGCCGCTTCCCGGCGCCAAGGTGCTTTCCTATGTTCTTTCCCCCGGCGGCGACAAACTCGGCGCTTATATTGCGGAAAAAGAGATCGGCAAGGGCAAAGTCGTCTACTTCGCCTTTGACTGGAATCGCACTCGGGGATTGCGTCAGCTCTGGAGCTGGGCTTACGGTCAGCCGCTGATGGCGGCGATGGTGGGATATTCCGCCGATCTCAAAGTCGATCCGGCGAAACTCATGGAGCACAGCGCGATCATTCCGCAGCAGGAAGTCGCCGAAGCCAGCGTCAAAATCGACGATGTGAAATGGGATATTGCCGATGTCCGAGGCGTTACGCTCGAGGGAAATGCCGCCACTTTTGCCAACGGCACGAAACTTGTCATCAGCGACAAGGGTGCGGTTTCCGTCACCTACCCCGGTCAGCAAATCGCGCAACTGAATTTCACCGACTCGCCCAAAATGAAATTTTTCGGCGCAATGGAGCAGAATCTCGTCGGCGCGGAAGCCGTCGAAAATATGCGCAAAGCGGTCAAATCCAAAATCGTTTCCTGGCATTTCGACGGCGTTGAAGTTTCCGGCGACACGGTTTTGCTTCACTTCAGCAATGAGAGCGGCAAATACGACTGGCAGTTCAAAGCGGGGACGCTTGACCTTGACGGCCGCCACTACGACTGCGTCGCCGACCGCATCCACGTCATCGAATACAAGGGCAACTTGCAGACGATCGACTTTCCGGCGGAGATCCGCCTCGGCGAAACGCTCGCCGGACATCAGGTGAAGCGGCTTGCCTGCTACGCGGGACCGCGCGGTTACGCGGAATTCGACTATTCCGGCAAAAAAGCGCAGACTTGCGGCAGTTACGGATTTTTCTCGGCGGGACAGCCTTTCAGCTGGATCGTTGCGCCGCAGGGGATCTACTCAAGTTTCACCGAAGCGCCGCAGGTGGTCGAGGTGAATCCATCCGTCAGTCAGGGGGCAAAAGCGATCAAGGAAAACTTGTCCGTCACCGTCGGACGCCGCAAAGCGCCGATCACGACGAAATATATGTGGCACGGATTTTCCGCCGGAAAGGAAAATCCGCACAACGACTGGATGGCGATGTACCAGTTCCAGCGGCATAACTTGCGCAAAGCCGCCAACTTGCGCGAGATCCCCTCGGTGCCGACGGCGAGCCACACCAACACGCTGTCGGGCGACGAGCCGCGCAAGGCGATCGAAGCGGCGAAAAAACTCGGCTTCCAGCAGTTCCATCTGCAACTTTGCCCCAGCCCGATCGAAAGCCTCGACCGCACTAAAAACGAGAGGTTCGACATGATCCGCGAAAACGGGATGCGTCCGCGTCCCTGGACGGCGGCGGATTATACGCACGGCGACGGTGAAAAAGTCCACGCCCGCAAGGATTTCTTCCTCCGCAATCCCGACGGTTCGATTTACGCCTACGGCGGCGTCCACCCGGTGCTGGATATGAATAACCCCGAAGTGCAGAAATGGTACTTCGCGATCATTGAAAACGCGGTCAAGGCGG